>RXJQ01000042.1 GCA_003963115.1 Burkholderiales bacterium | reverse complement strand
CTTTGGTCGGCCTGTTCTCATCGCGGTATCTCCGTTCCCAAGATACCGCATGGCATTCAAGATTAATGCCAGTTATTTGCAGGACACAACACTAGGCAGCTGTTGATGGCAGCTGTACTGGGTTGCATTGGCAACCACGCCGACACCGCCGCAGCCCAGACCACCCTGCACGCCTGCGGAGGCCAGGCAGAGTGGCCTCCCTCCTCCTATTTCAAGCGCGAAAACGGCAGCAAAACCAGCCAGGTCACCGGCTATTCACCCGACGTGCTGACCCGCGTATTCAGCGGCAGTGTCTACAAGATCGACTTCACGCTGATCCCCTGGGGGCGGTGCGTGGCCGAAGTCGCCAGCGGCAAGACTTTTCAGATCGCGATGGGCGGCACCTACAACGTCGAGCGCGCCCGCCAGTACCAGTTCTCCAAGCCCTATCTCTGGCTGACACCCAGCTACTTCTTCCTGCCATCCGTCTGGAAAAGCGAGCCCGCTGTGAGAGACATGGCAGACCTGCGGCAGTACAAGCTGTGCGGCTTCCTGAACTACAACTACGCCTCGCTCGGCCTGAGCACCGATGACATCGACACCGGCAGCAACAGCCTGGATGCGATGATGGGCCGGCTCAAGCTGCGCCGCTGCGACATGTTCATCGAATACGCCGAGGTGATCGCGGGATTCGCCCGCTTGGGCCGGTTCGATGCCGAGCCCGAACCACCGGCCGGCCGCCCTGTGCCCGGCGCCGACATGGTCGCCCTGTACTTCATGCTCAGTCCCAAGGCCGACCAGGCGGACAAGATCCTGGCGCTGATCAACCAGCGGCTGACCGCGTTGGGCAACGCAGGCGAGCTCAGCAAGATGCTGACCGTACACGCGCCGCGCTGATCCTGCCCTGGGTGGACAAGCCATCTCCCGCTCCGTATGCTTGACTCCCTACTTCAAGGGGAGATGCGCCATGCCGTCAGCTCCAGGGCTCACCCATGCCATCGTGAAGTCGCTGCGCCGCTTCGAGTCCGAAGACCTGCTGGTGCTGATCATCGCGCTCTCGGGCCTGTGGATCACCATTGACAAGCTCCATGCTTGGCTGGCGCATGCGGCCGGTGGGACCCTCGCGCCACCGTTCGGGCTGCTCTACCTCCCCCTGGCGCTGCTGCTCACTGGCGTGTGGCTCGTCTGGGGCTACGAGACCCGTGTGCAGTTGGAGCACCGCTGGCCACTGCTGTGGCGACTGCTGCGAGGCGTCACCAAATGGGCCACGCACAGCATCCCCGAGGCCATCTTCGAGTTCTTCCAGGAAGACAAGGGCGAGCTGGGCGAAGTGCGCTACCCCTTGACCCTGACCTTCCCCGCCACGCTCAAGGACAAGATCGATGCCCACAGCATCGCCCGCCAGCGATGGCATGGCGAGACACCCAGCCTGTTCGCCGACCTGGAATGGCACTTCCGCAACCCCAATACCATGGCCATAGTGCGCGATGCGCGCAACACTGCGGTGGGCTACTTTGACTTCGCGCCGGTCACGCCTGCTTTCGTTGATCAGCTTCGGCATGGCATGCTCGATGAGTTCGATCTGGCCGACTACATGCTGGCCGACGACGACAGCGGCAGCTCCCTGCGCTCCGCCCGGTATGTCTACGTTGCCGGTCTGGCCAGCATCAAACCCGATTCGCCTTGGGAGGAGACCCGGATCGGCGCCTTCCTCCATTGGTCCATGGCCCGTCTGCTCTGCCAGGCTGTCTTCTCGCTCGACGACACCAGGCTCGTGACCTTTGTGGCCGTGGCCTTTGGGCCAGGTGCCCGGTTTTGCAGGCGCGCGGGCATGGGTGAAACCGGCAGTGTGGTGCTGGATGGCGACCCAGCGCACAAGCCACACGGGCTCTATGAAATCACCATGTCCCTTGGCGGCGCGCTGCTCACATCGATGCGACTACAACACATCCTGACCGATGAGTACCCCGGTGGCTTGTACGTCGACACCTTGCGGTCCACCCCAAGCAAGCAGATCTATGTGCTCGATCGGCGCGCATCCCGGCACGGCAGCCACCGTTGAGCACGGCGACCATAATGGCCGCTCAACGAGGTCCTGAACATGCCACGCAAACTGATCGTCGGTGCTGCCCTGCTGGGCACCTTGGTCGCGACTCAAGCTTCAATCGTCTACCGTTGGGTGGACGATCAAGGGCACACGCACGTTTCCGACGTCGTGCCCACAAAGTACAGGAAGTCGGCCAAGGCCATCGATTCCAGCCAGTTCGAGGTCTCGCCGGAGCGCAAGAAGCAGGCAGACGAACATGCTGCACGCGAGAAGGCCGCCGCAGAAGATGCCACCGGGCAAAAAAATCCAGGCAGTCCGGCCTCACCGCCCAAGCCATCTTCAGCCTCCGACCCAGCAGGCTTCGTCAAGCGACCTGCCCAAGGCGTGACAGACTCAACCGACTGCGGTACCTGGCGCCGCCTGTATGCTGAAAGCCAGGCCTGCTTCGGCCCCTACCGCAACGCAACCGGTGGCATCAAATCGGAGGCGTTCGAGCGTTGCACCGAGATCCCCAGCCCTGACTACAAGTGCGGGCCGTTGCGCTACTGATTGGACTCAGTGCGTCGTCGTGGAGGACGCCGCTGTCACCGTACTGGCCGACAACACCGGTCGCCCAGGTGCCGCGGCCGGCACCAACACCGGCGGCGGCGTGTCGAGCTGCGCCACCCAGAACGGCTGGTTGTAGCGCCACCAGGCATGGCCGCCCATCGGCGCCCTGCCCTTGTTGATGGCCAGATAGCGCTCGGGCTGCAACTCCAGCGCGAACAACGAGGCCACGCGCTCGTTGGGGATCTTGAAGTCCACCGACTGCGCGCCGATCAGCGAAAAGAAGATGTCTTCGCTCGAGCCTGAGCGCAGGAACATGTCGGTGGCCTGCTCAAACTCCTGGAGCAAAGCGATGCAAGCCGCATTGCGTCGCAGGCTCAGGCCACCATTGCCCACGTGGACCTTGACCTTCTTGCCCAGCTCTCCGCCAAAGCAGTCCAGGTTCAGCAGCACCTCCAGGCCATCCGGCCAGGGCGCCCCCACATAGTCCCAGGGCTGGCTGCACCAGTGGTCCAGCTCGTCACGCAGCAAGATGGCGTCTGTCTGCAGGATCAGCGTGAACTCGTGGCTGCCCCCGAAGTGCGCGTAGAACGCCGGGTTCAGCAGCAGGCGGTTGTAGCCCTTCACCGAAGCGAAGTAGCCATTGTCGAAACGCATGACAGGCACGCCTGGAAAGTGCGTGGCGTAGTAGCTCACGTCCAGGTGCTCGGGGGCAACGAAGAACAGGTCGCGGCCGGTTTGAAGCTGCCTGAACGAGTAGTCCAGCGAGAACTTCTCCAGCGGCTCCAGTTCGGCGCGGTAGATGGGGGTGACGATGGCGCAGGAGGCTCTCATGCTGCAAAACGCTCCTTCACGGCGCGCAGGATGTCGGCCATGCGCTGGTCGCCATGGTGGTGGTCCAGCGCATAGCGATGGCGGGCCACGATGCCGTCGGCACCGCCGGCGTCGAACATGGCCACGGCGCGCTCGATCAGCGGCTTGGGGTTCATGATGTCATCGGGCGTGCTGAACACGATGTGGTCGCGGCTGATGTCGCGAATCGGCGGCAGGAATTGCATTGATGCCGGCACCACGGGGATGCCGCCCGAGCTGAGCGCGTCGAAAATGCGGATGGCCACGTCATTGAGCACCGGCGCAATCCAGTGCACCTTGTGCGAGTACCACTCCTCCAGGCGCTCGTCCGGCGTGCGCACGTGGAAGTTGCGGTCAGAAAAGCCGATGGACGGATAGTGCTGGCTGAGCGTGCTCACCACGCGGTTGCGGTAGGTGAACGGAGCATAGGGGATGTGCTTGCCCAGTGGTGCGTTCGAGCGCTTGGCCGTGACCAGCTTGGCCACGTTGTCCGCCAGGAACTGGCGCGACCACTGCACGGTAGCGCAGTACACGGGGCCCAGCGTGGCCCAGTTGTAGCGGCTCAAGAGGTAGAGGTTCTCATGGTGGGCCGGTGCGTAGATATCGCTGTGAGCAGACAGGAAGGTGCTCAGGTCCAGCCAGTGGTGGTTGTCCCAGTCCCAGGCCACGAAGATGGTCTTGTCGCAACGCGCGTAGAAATCGGCGAACTCGGCTTGGTGCTGCCCCACGTCGTTGTTGTTGACGATGACGACGGCGCCGTCTAGGTGCGCGCGCTTGTCTGCGCGAATGGCTTCATCAGGTTCGGCAAAGAAGCCCTTCTCCAGGTACTCCACCTTGCAGCCTGCGATCTGGCAGCCAAAGCCATTGATGTTGGCACCCAGGATCACGCGGCCAAAGCCCTTGTCAGCGAAGCAGGCCTTCAGCACCTGGCTGCGGCTGTTCTTCATTGCGGCCAGGTGGAAGAACAGATCGCTTTGCGCAAACTTCACCAGCTCGGACGACTGCTGCACGGGCAGCGTGCGGTTCTCGATCTGCTGGAAGACGGTATGGATATTGGGCTGAGCCATGCTCGGTGCTCCTGGGGTGCTTTGGTCAGTCACCACTCAACTGGTCATGGGCTTGGCCCAGCTCCGCCCGGCGCCACATCGAGATGTAGATCGCCTCCATGTTGCGGCAGAAGCGGTCCGTGTCAAACAGGGCATGCGTCTTCTGGTTGGCAGCCAGCTTGGTGCGCAGCGACTCGCGCAGCGGCCGGTCCTGGGCCAGCTTCAGGGCCAGGGCCTCATAGCCTTCTTTCGAGTCGGCCACCAGCTCCGGCATGCCGATGGCGTGCAGCAGGCTGGCCGCCACGCGCGCCGGGAAGGCGCCGCCCATGAAGGTCACCACGGGCAGGCCGGCCATCAGGGCATCGGCGGCGGTCGTGTGGGCGTTGTAGGGGTGCGTGTCCAGGAAGACGTCGGCCTGGCGGTAGCGGGCCAGGTGGTCTTCCACCATGGGCACGCGCGTGGCGAACACCAGGCGAGACGGGTCGATGCCCCGCTTGGCAGCCTCATTGCGCAGATGCGTCTGGGCGGCCTGGCCACGCGACATCAGCCACAGCACGCTGCCAGGCACCTGGTGCAGCAGGCGCATCCAGATGTCGAACAGAGGCGGGTTGATCTTGTAGTCGTGGCTGAAGGAGCAGAACACCACGGCCTCTTCGGGCAGGCCGCACTCTTCGCGCGTGGGCGTGCGCTCGGCGATCTTCAGGCCGGCATCGGTGGGCAGATAAGCATCGGGCAGGTAGACCACCTTCTCGTCGTAGAAGCGCTGGTGTTCCTCGGGGATCACGTAGCGGTCGGCGATGATGTAGTCCATATAGGGCAGGCCCAAGGTGCCGGGGTAGCCCAGGTAGTTCACGTGTACGGGTGCGGGGCGATGGGCGAACACATCGGTGCGCGAATCGGCGGTGTAGCCGGCCAGGTCCACGGCGATGTCCACTTCCATCTCGCGCATCAGCTCGGCGATCTGGCGCGAGGTCATCATGCGGGCGTCGACGAACGTGTCGAAGCAGCTGAGCATGCGGCTGCGCAGGCGGCTCTTGTCGTCGATGCCCAGCGAGATGGCGATGGTCTCGAAGCGTGCCTTGTCGTGGTGCTCGAAGATGCCGCACATCAGGTGGCCCACAGGGTGCTCGCGCAGGTCGGGCGAGACATAGGCCAGGCGGATCTTCTTGTGGTTGTAGCGCTGACCCGTCCACAGCGGCTGCTTGGACTGGGGGAAGCGCTGGCCGAACAGGCGGGAGCTGATCTGGTGCGCGGCTACGTCGTCCGAGAAGGCCATCAACGGCAAGGACTTGCAGGTCTTGCGACCCTGATGGATGCCTTCGACGATGCGCTGGGCCATGGCGTCGAAGTCGGTCCAGTCGCAGGCATGCAGGCGCTCATAGCCGAGCAGGCCCAGACCCCAGTCGTAGTTGGGGTTGACGGTCAGGAGGCGCTGGAAGATGGCCACGGCCTCTTCGGTGCGCTTGAACTCGGTCAGGATGATGCCGCTATTGCCCAGAGCCGTTTCATGGTCGGGCTTGATGGTCAGCACTTGCTGGAAGCGGATCAGTGCTTCGGCATGGCGATGCTGTTCGCGCAGCAGCACGCCGCTGTTGATCAGCGCTTCGGTGTACTGGGGGTTGATCGTCACCGCCTTGTCGTAGGCGGCCAGGGCCTCGTCGCGACGCCCCACGTTCTGCAGCGCGTTGGCATAGGCCATCCACACGGGCGCGAAACCGGGGGTGACGGCCACGCAGGGTTGCAAAATGGCCAGGGCACGGGCATGGTCTTGCCGATGCATCAGGATCACCGCCAGCGAGTACGTCGCAATGCCGTCGCAGGGGTGCGTTTGCAGGTAGCTGGTGAAGATGGCCTCGGCCTCGGTCAACTGACCGGCGTTTTGCAGCTCGATGCCGCGGATCAGGGTGGCCTGATCTTGCGTGGACTGGGGCTGGACCGCTTGCGGCAGCGCGGGCTGTTGGGGAGGCTGCTCGGGGGGCTGCTGTTGCACCGTCTGTTCCGGGGTTGGTTGACGCTGGACCGGCGCGGCCTGGGCTGCGGCACTCACCTCCTTCACCAGCGTCGAAACCGCTTCCTGTGCAGGGTGAAAAGTGGCAAAAGGTCGATTTCCCATCTCATTGGCCCGTCAGAACACGGCGATCCTCGCCGCAGGACCAAGATTAGGGGAGTGCCCCCTCGGGTACTCAGGCCAACAAAGCGTGAAAAACCCGTCAAATTGGGCTTGTCACGCGTTCGGAATGCCTCAGCGCGTCACAGACTCGGGCGTCAGCCAGGTGGTCAAGCCGGCGCCCATGGAACGCAACTGGGCGCTGGCGAGGTAGCCATCGTGCAAGGCGTTGACGTAGGCGATGCGCAGGTTGAAGTGATCGCTCTCGGCCGACATCACATCGAACAGCGAGCGGCGCCCCAGTTGCGACCACTGCTGAAAGGTGAAATTGCGTACCTTTTCGCTGTCGCGCAGCACGTCCACATAGCGTTTGGCGCGGTCGAAGGCGCTCGTCGCCACGTCGTACATCTCCGAGGTGCGGCTGAACTTGGTGTTGAGCAGATCCTGCAACTGCTGGCGGCTGGCCTCGGCACGCTTGTTGGCAGCCTTGGCCGTGGCCTCATCCGAGAAGCCATTGAAGAGGCTGTAGCTCACCGTCACTCCGGCATGCCAGGACGACACATTGCTGCTGCCCAGCTTGCCCTCGGTCTTGCCCACGTTCCAGCCGAATTGAGGCCCCTGCCCGGCCACCACGGCCTTGGCGTAACTTTCCTGGGCCTCGGCCTGGGTACGAAGTTGCTGCGCATCGTTGCCAAACTCGATCTGACGGTTGATTTCACCGATCTCGGGCACGCTGGCCAGCGGGATCGTGATGCCATCGCCAGGGGGAACCTGATCGCCGATCAGCTTGCGCAGGCGGATCTCGCTCTGGCGGCTCTGGGCCAGGGCCTGGTCGCGCTGCAGCTCGGTCTGCTGCTGGGTCTTGCGGGCCTGGATCAGCTCGCTGGTGCGGCCCTTGTCTTCGGCCACGATGCCTTCCAGTGCCTCGACCAGGCAGCTCATCTTGCGCATGTACTGCTGGTAGACCTGAGCCTGCAGGCGATAGCGGTTGCGCTCCAGCGCCGCGCTGACGGCTTCCAGCACGACCTGCTCGGTGGTCACGGCAGCGCCGAACTTGGCCGATCCCGCCAGTTGGCTGCGCCAATCGGTCAAGCGGCTGATGCGGCCGTTGTCCCACAAGGGCGCGCTCACGTTCAGGCTCACGCTGGACTGGTTGCCGGAGGAGACGGTCACGTTGTCTTGCTTGCTGCCACCAGGGCCCAAGGTACCGTTGACCGACACCTGCGGCCAGCGCCCTGCCTTGGTTTCGGCCACATCGTATTCGGCGGCTTCGGCCAGCAGACGGGCTGCCCCCACCGAGGCGCTGCGGCGCTCGGCCTCGCGGGCGATCATCTGCAACTGGCTCATGGGGTCAGCGGGCGCTTCCACCTCGGGCTTAGCCGCAGGCGCACCTGGCTTGGCCCCGGCCTTGGTCGCTGGGCGCTCCGGTTTGGCATCGCCGTTGAGGTCATCGGCACAGCGTGCCCAGGCCCCCACCAGCCCGGCCTGGGCCACCAGCACGGCCACGCACAGGGCCGATTTCATCGAAGGGATCTTGCTCGTCATGACTCAACGCTCTGTGAAAGCTTCCTGGGACTTGATCATTGGCAGCAGCAGGTACTGCGCAACGGTCTTCTCGCCGGTCCGCACCTCGACCGAAGCGGTCATGCCGGGCATTACGGCCAGCGGCTTCTTACCCAGATGCAGGGTGGACACGTCCGAGCGGATCAGCGCCCGGTAGTAAGTGGTGTCATGCCCACCGGTCTTGGTGGGGTCATCGCCCAGGGAATCGGGGCTGATGTAGTCGATCGTGCCCTTGAGGCCGCCGTACATGTAGTAGTCGTAGGCACTGAGCTTGATGGTCACGGGCAGGCCCACGTGCACGAAGCCGATGTCAGAGGGCTTGATGCGCGCCTCGATCAGCACGCGAGGGCCAATCGGCAGGATTTCCATGATGGGCGCCCCGGCCGGCACCACGCCGCCCACGGTGGCGATGCGGATGTTCTTGACGAGGCCCTTCACGGGTGACTTCAAGGTCGTGCGGGTCAGCATGTCCTGCTTGACCACCATCTGCTCTTCCAGCTGGGCCAGCTCGGTGCGCACCTTCACCAGCTCACCACTGGCGTCCTGCCTGAAGCGGTTGACGCGCTCCTGGATCTGCAAGGTCAGGTCATTGACCTGGCGCTCCAGCCGCATCACTTCCACCTCGGACATCAGCCCCTTGGACGACATGCGCTCCGCCATCGCCAGCTCGCGGCGCAGCAAGCCCAGGCTGCGGCGTGTCACGCCAACGGCTTCTTCCAGCGCCTGCCGGCGGGCATCGTAAGACTCGGTCTCGTCGTGCACGATCTGCGGCAAGGCCAGCACTTCCTTGGGAAACAGCAGCGGCTTGCCGGTGGACTCAGCCAGCAGTCTTGCCAGCGTGCCGCTCAGCGCCAGGCGCTTGGCCTCGCCTTCGTTCTGCTGGGCTTCGGCACGCGTGGGATCGATCTGCAAGAGGTCTTGCCCCTTCTCGACCATCATCCCTTCGCGCACCAGCATGTTGCGCAGGATGCCGCCTTCCAGGCTTGCGATGACCTGCTCACGCCCGTCGGACACCACCTTGCCCTCGGCCTTGGTGATCTGCTCGACCCGCGCCAGCGATGCCCAGGTAATCGCCACGACGACCACCGTCAGCATCAGGTAGATGGCCCAGACGGCCTGTGGTGCGGCCCGCACGAGCTCGGCCTGCTTGATACCGGAGATGAACTCTTCGTCGCCGGGGAACGCCACCCCGTCAGCCGATCGTCTCGAAAGATTCAGTGCCATGCGCGACCTCAACCTGCTGCGGCCAGTTCACGCTGCGGCTGTGGCACGGCGTTCGGTTGTTGAGGGGGCACGGCCTGCACGTGAGCCGACTTCTGGCCAGCCAGCATCGCCAGCACATGGGCCTTGGGGCCATCGGCCAGGATCTTGCCGCCGTCCACCACAATGATGCGGTCCACCACGTCCAGCAGCGCCGGGCGGTGCGTGACCACGATCAGCGTCTGGCCATGCACGGCAGAACGCAGGTGGTTGATGAAGCTGGCTTCAGACTGCGCGTCCATCGAGCTGGTCGGCTCGTCCATCAACAGCACTTGCGATTTGGTGACCAGGCAGCGCGCCAGCGCCACCAGTTGCCGCTGACCACCAGACAGCAGCGAACCCATCTCACCTACCGGCAGATCGTAGCCCATGGGGTGCGCGGAGGCCAGCTTGTCCAGGCCGGTCTGGCGCGCGACCTCCAGGAAGTGGCCCACGTCGGCATGCGCGCGGCCCAGCAGCACGTTTTCCTTCAATGTGCCGTAGAACAGGCGCGGTTCCTGCGAGACAAAGCCCACGTGCGAGCGGAAGTCCACCGGGTCGATCTGCCGCAGGTCGATGCCATCGACTTCCACGAAACCATCGCTCGGTTGGTAAAGCCCAGCCAGCATGCGCAAAATGGTCGATTTGCCGCTGCCGATCTTGCCCAGGATGGCGATGCGCTCACCCGGCTGGATCTGCAAATTGACGCCCTTGAGCACCATGGGCGCGTGGTCGTGCTTGCCTTTGGGATAGGCAAAGGTCACATCGTGCATGCCCAGTTGACCCTTGATGCTCTTGCGCGAGAGGTACTGCTTGCCCGGCACGCGCTCGGTGGGCATGGCCATCAGGTCGTTGAGGATCATCAAGGCGGCCTTGGCCCCTTGATAGCGGCTGGCCAGCGACACCACCGCCGTCAGCGGCGCCACGGCGCGGCCGGCAAACATCACCGCGCCGATCAGCGAACCACCCGAGATCTGCCCGTCCTTGATCAGCACCACGCCCCACATCAGCATGGCCACGGTGACCAGGGGCTGCGTGATGGCCGAGAAGTTGTTGACCAGGCTGGCAATGGCCCGCGAGCGCAGGGCCGACGCCGCCGCCGCCGCGTTGGCCGCTTCATAGCGCCTGGAGAAATAGCCCGCCGCACCAGCAGCGCGCACATCCTCCAGCCCTTCCATCGCCTCGACCAGCACGCCCTGCAAGTCCGCATGCTGGGCCATGTTGGCGCGCATCGAGCGGCGCAGCATGCGCTGTATGCCGATTGACAGGCCCAGCACGGTCGGCACCGCGATCAGCAGCACGAACACCAGCGGCCCGGCCACCACATAGGTCATCAGGATAAACAGGAAGATGAAGGGCAGATCGGTCATCACCGAGGCGCTGGCCGATGTCGAGAATTCGCGCACCACCTCGATCTGAGACAAGCGGTGGGCGAACGAGCCGGCCGAATCGGGTTTGTGCTCCAGGCGGATACTCAGCGCCTGGTTGAACAGCATATTGCCCATGATCAGGTCAGCCTTCTTGCCGGCCGTGTCGATCAGGTAGCTGCGCAGCTGGCGCGCAACCAGGTCGAAGAAGATGCCCAGCAGGGTGCCGATGCCCAGCGACCACATGGTCACCATGGCGTCGTGCGGGATCACCTTGTCGTAGACAATGGAGGTGAAAAAACCCGTTACCAGCATGAGCATGTTGCTCAAGAGCGCCGCCAACATGGCCGAGCGGTAGTACGGCACGTAGCGCTTGAGCGTGGCCCACAGCCAGTGCGAGGGCGACTCCTGTTGCCGCTCGCGGTCGCCATGCACGGTGCCTGGCTTGAGCGCCGCCAGCAGCGTATAGCCCGAGTATTCAGGCAGCAATTCTTCTTCCGTTGCGGTGCAGACCTCGTTGCCGGAGCCCGGCATCAGCACCTCGTAGCGCGTACCCCCTGCCCGCTTCGAGCGCGAACCGATGCGCCGCGTCAGGATGACCGCGTCGCCGTTCCTGAGCAGCATCACCACCGGCATCAGCAGCGACAGCACCTTGCTGGGCGGGCGCTTGACCAGGGTGGCACTGAAGCCAATCTGCTTGAGCACCTGCACGGCCTGGGTCGGGCTCATCCCATGTTCGCCCAGTTGCAGACCGTCGAGCACGGAAGCGTGACTGCGGTCGATGCCGTGGTGATGGCAGAGCCAGATCACGGCTTCCAGCAAGGGGTCGGCGGACAAGGCTGCGCCCTCACCTGCAGCGAAATCCTGCTCAGGTGCACCAATCGGTTCTTCGATCAGATCGGGCTCGGAGGTGGGGTCCACCAAATAGCTCCCAGGGTCAACAACACGGGCACGTACGCCTTTTAGGGCGTGTACCTGGGATGCTAGGTGGGGGGAGCCGGTGGCTTAAGCGGCAAAAAAGCGGTCTTCGCGGCGCATTTCCGGCACCGGCGCATCTGCTTTTAGGGAAGAGGGAAAAAGAAAGAGGGGTGGAGGCGCGGGCCGGAGTCGAACCGACCTACACGGATTTGCAATCCGGTGCATAACCGCTTTGCTACCGCGCCTCTGAGCACGGATCAGTTGATTGTGTGCAACCGATCTAGCTTTCGCTTTGGCGAAGCGGCGATTATGTATCAAATTTGGGCCTGACCTGATCTCACGCGGATAAAAACAAGCGCGTCATGGCCAATTTGTCGACACAAGCATCACACTTGCACCTTGATGCGCATCAAACAGAGGCACGCGTGGCTGTGCCCCAATTACCGTGGAAAGCACCTGTTGCGATGCTTCGTCTCAATGCCATGCTGCCTCCATTCGACCCCTGGCATACCGCCATGACCGCATTCGATGTGGCCTCCAGCAGCAAGGCTGGTCCGGCGGATCTCGCTCGCATGCGGGCTCAGCGCTTGGTAGTCTTGCTCGAAGCCGCACGCCGTGCACCCATGTTTGAAGCCCTGATCGGGGCCCGAGATCCAGCCACCATCCACCTCCAGGATTTGCCCATCACCAACAAGGCGATGCTGATGGCCAACTTTGCCGGATGGGTGACAGACCCCGAACTGAAGCTCGACGAGATGTGCCGTTTCGTGGCGGACCCCACCCGCATCGGCGAGGCCTATCTCGGTCGTTACCTGTTGTGGGAAAGCTCAGGCAGCACAGGCGGCTCGGGCCTCTTCGTTCAGGATGCGCGCTCACTGGCCGTCTATGACGCGCTGGAGGCGATCCGCCGCCCGGTACCTCGCCCATTCGAACCATGGCTCCAACCCTGGCGCTGGCTCGATGAGCGCACCGCTTTCGTGGTCGCCACCAATGGGCACTTCGCCAGCACCTTGTCCGTCGAGCGGCTTCGACAGCTCAACCCCTTACTGGCCCGCACTCTGTGTTGCGTGCCCTTCTTGCAGCCCCTCGCGCAACTGTCTGCCCAGTTGATGGGCATCGCACCGCAGATCCTGGCCACCTACCCCAGCGTGGCCGTGATGCTGGCCGAAGAGCAATTGGACGGGCGGCTCGAGCTTCATCTACGCGAAGTCTGGACTGGCGGCGAAACCCTGACCGATGCCATGCGCGCCACCATCGCGCATGCCTTCCACTGCGATGTGGTCAACAACTATGGCGCATCGGAATTCATGTCCCTGGCCTCGGAATGCGCCCACCATCAACTGCACCTCAACAGCGACTGGGCGATTCTGGAGCCCGTCGATGACAAGGGCCTGCCCGTGCCCCCAGGCGTGATGAGCGCCACCACCTTGCTGACCAATCTGGCCAACCATGTGCAGCCCATCATCCGTTATGACCTGGGCGATCGGGTGACTGTCCACGCCGACCCTTGCACTTGCGGATCGCACCTGCCCGTCATCGAGGTCCACGGGCGATCCGGCGATCTCATCCGGCTGCCCGGCGCTCAGGCCGGCGAAGACACGCGCGTGTCAGGTCTGGCCTTGAGCACGGTACTCGAGACAGTCGAGGCCTTGTCCGACTTCCAGCTCATCCAGCATGCCCCTGACAGGCTGGAGCTGCGCACCGAGTTGAGCGGCCCAGGTACCGGCAAGATGCTGCGCCAAGCCAGATCCGTACTTGAAACCTATCTCAGGAGCCAAGGCGCAGCCGATGTGCATATCGCCTGTCACAGCAACTGCCCCAGCCTGCGATCACGCAATGGCAAGGTCCAACGCGTCATGGCCATGCCTTGATTTGGAGGGACAACACATGAGCTACCGCAACATCCTCGTGCACATCGACAGCAGCGCTGCCAGCCGGGAGCGGCTCCGCTCGGCTATCTGCGCAGCCCAGTGCTTGCAGGCCAAGGTGGAGGCCGACTACGCCGTCACGCCCTGGCTGTGGCTGCACCCGACCGCAGCAGGCGATACCGGTCTGAGCAGCCATCTGTCGTCGCAGGACCTTGAGCGCATGCAAAGAGCCAAGCAAGCGGTTGCCGAGATCCTGCGCGATTTACCCGAGATCAAGTGGACGGACAACCCGACCCAGTCCCCCTATGACTTTTCTGAACGTGCGCTCTACAGCGACCTGCTGGTGTTGGGACAGCACAGTGACACCGACCCCGATCGAGATGACGTGCCGCCAGACTTCGTGCCCGCGATGATGTTTCGAAGCGGCCGGCCAGCCCTGGTGATACCGCATGGCCAAACGCTCACCAGCGCACCACGCACCATCCTGATCGCCTGGAACGCCAGCCGGCAATCGGCCAGGGCCCTGACTTGCGCCCTGCCCTGGCTACATCTGGCCAAAGAGGTTCATGTGGGCATCTGGATGCAAGAGACCTCGCAACAGGAGGAGTCGGCCTCAAGGCTCACGGCCTATCTGCAGTGCCATGGCTTCGGTTGCCAGGTTCACGCCCGACACCCCTTGCCGCCAGACGCCGGTCAGGCCATATTGCAACTGGCATCCAGCACGCAAGCCGACATGCTGGTCATGGGCTGCTATGGCCACAGCCGTGCCCGCGAATGGCTGCTGGGCGGCGCAACGGCAACAGTGCTCAAGGAAGCGCGGCTGCCGCTGCTCATGTCGCACTGAGTTCTTGAGGCCAACGCCGCAATGAAAAAGGCCCAGAACATATCTGGGCCTATGGAAATGTGGAGCGGGATAAGAGGCTCGAACTCTCGACCTATACCTTGGCAAGGTATCGCTCTACCAACTGAGCTAATCCCGCATGTGCTGCCCCGCTACTTGCAAATGCTTTTGCCTGGCAACTGTCGCTTTTTTGACTGCATTGGTGCTACACGTTGGTGCTGCAATCAGCGAAGACCTGAACTATACAACATTTTTCGCCATCAATGCAAGCCGGTACGGCTTTTCACCAAATCATGGGCATGCCCCCTGATGGCCGCCAATCACGAATAAAGCACCGGCACCGCCCCAGTGTAAAGAACATCACGATCACAGGCAGGCTTGATCCAGGTCAGATTTAATGGGTGATGGCGCCAGACAATGACTCCGCACACTTTGACTTTGTATGAGGCGGGGTACAGCAGATGGATCAGGCAGCCATCGTGGCCAAGGATCTGGTCAAGGTCTTTGGCGAAGGCGACGCACGAACCGTGGCCGTCAAGGACGCAAGCTTTGAAGCCCGATGGGGCGAAATGCTTTATCTCGTCGGCCCGTCGGGCAGTGGCAAGACCACAATGCTGAGCATGATCTCGGGCATCCTGCGTCCCACCGAAGGCAGCGTACAGGTCAAAGGGACTGACATCTGGCAACTGAGCAACGACGATCTGGCCACCTTTCGCCTCAGCACCATCGGCTTCGTCTTCCAGGACTTCCACCTCTTTCCAAGGTTGACCACTGCGGAGAACGTCGCGATTCCATTGATCCTGCGCGGCACCCCTTGGCATGACGCTCAGAAAGAAGCCGAAAAATTCCTGGATGTGGTGGGTCTTGCGGGCAAGGTGCACCTTCCCCCGGTCAAGCTCAGCGGTGGCGAACAACAGCGTGTGGCCATCGCCCGCGCCATGATCAGCCAGCCCGACATCATGATCCTCGACGAACCCACGGCCTCATTGGATGGCGACACGGGCAGGCGCATCGTCGAGTTCGTCAAGAAGCAGATCCTCACTTCGTCACGCTGCATCCTCATCGTGACGCACGACGCTCGCATCGACGAGTACGCCGACCGCATCATGCACATGGAAGACGGTCGCATCATTGGCTTCGACAAGGTGCCAACATGAGAAACAAGCTCCTGTTCACGCTGGCTGTGCTGGGCATCCTCGCCGGCTTGCTTGCCGCTTATCTGCTGGGTGAAAGGCATCAGCCAGCACCGCCCTTGTTCCAGCCAACACCCAATCCCTATGCAGCCGGCATCTATGCCAACGGCATCATCGAAAGCAGTCAAGGCAGCGGGCAGAACGTCAACATCTACCCAGAGTTGTCGGCCACCGTGCGCCAGGTACGGGTCAAGGAGGGACAGAAAGTCCAGCAGGGGCAGGCCCTGATCGAGTTGGACGACAGCGTTCAGCGCGCCAATGCAGAACAGTTGAAGCTTCAAGCCTCAGCGGCAGTCGCCACACTGGAAGCACTGCGTGCGCAGCCGCGCAAGGAACAACTGGCCGTTGCCGAGGCACAGCGGGAGCAGGCTGTTGCCAACCAGCGCACAGTCGAAGCCCAGTATCAAAAGATGGCCAAGGCGCGTGCGGCCGATGTGGGTGCGGTGAGCAAGGATGCCCTGGACACAGCAGAGAACCAGTACAAGTCGGCTCGTGCCAGTGCAGACCTGGCCCAACGCCAGTACGAGCTTGTCAAGGCAGGTGCATGGTCCTACGACGTCCAAGCTCAGCAACGGCAGCAAGAGGCTCTGGCTCAGTCCTACGAGGCTGCCAAATCCCTTCTGGCCAAGTATGTCCTGCGTGCGCCGATGGATGGCATCGTGATGGCGGTCAATGCATCACCTGGTGCCTTGTTGACCACGCAAGGCGTGTACTCCAGCTACACCGGTGGTCAGACGCCAGCCCTCGTGATGAGCAGCAAGCAGGACGAACTGGCCGTTCGCTGCTATGTGGACGAGGTGCTGATCCATCGGCTCCCGATGCAACAGGCCATCAAGGCGCAGATGTCGGTCAGAGGAACCGATATCCGCATCCCTTTGCAGTTTGATCGTGTACAGCCTTATGTCACGCCCAAACTGGCCCTGTCCGACCAGCGACAGGAGCGGGTGGACTTGCGCGTACTGCCCATCGTCTTTCGCTTCAAGCCACCACCAGACACCCATCTGTTCCCGGGGCAATTGGTCGATGTCTACATCGAACAGGGCACCCACCAGGCTTCTGCTCACTGATACGCAGAGGACATCATGGCCACTCCACTGCTTCGACTTGGCCTTGCTTGCGCCTCGGCATGCACGCTGCTGGGCTGCGCGGCTGGTCCGGACTTCCAGCGCCCTGCGGAGCCCACGCAGGCAGGCTACCTGAGTGAACAAGAACTGAGCGCCACGCGCGACCAGAGCCAAGCTGAGGCCGTCGCCCCTGCGCAGGCAAATTGGTGGCAGGCTTTTGGATCAGCGAAGCTCAACGCCTTGGTTGACGCCGCGCTGGCCCACAGCCCCACACTGGCCAGCGCGCAAGCCACCTTGCAACAGGCCCAGTTCAGCCTTCAGGCGGGCGAAGGTGTCTTCTACCCTGAAGTCGATGCCAACCTGTCAGTGGCTCGACAACGCAGCACCCCTTACAAACTTGGCATCGGCACCGGAACCGGCAGCATCTTCAACCTCTACACGCTGGGCGCCAGCATCAGCTATTCGCTCGATCTGTTTGGCTTGCAGCGTCGAACGGTTGAAGGGCTGCAGGCCCAGGTGGACACTCACCGCTACATGGCTGCGGGCAGCTTCGTCACCCTGAGTAGCAATACGGTCAATACCGCCATTGCACATGCCGCTTACTCGTGGCAGTTGGCGTTGCTGCAAGGCATCGCCAATGCACAGCGCCGGCAACTGGCGCTCGCACAGACTCAGCTCGATGCAGGGCTGATCCCAGAATCCACCTTGCAAGCGCAAGCACAGTCGTTGGCGCAAACCCAGACCGCCCAAGCTAGCCTGGCGCAAAAACTCGCTCAGACCCGGCATGTGCTGAGCCTGCTGCTGGGCCAGTCCACTGCGGACAAGCTGCCCCCCTTGCCCGACATGGCCGAGTTGCACCTGCCAGGCACACCGCCAGTCAGCGTTCCTTCAGACTTGGTCAAACAGAGGCCGGACATCCTCCAGGCCGAAGCACAGTTGCATGCCAGCTATGCCGCGCTCGGTGCGGCCTCAGCCCAGCTGTGGCCCAGCGTTAGCCTGACTGCGGGAGGCGGCTGGGCCGACACCCATTTCAAGGACCTTGGTGCAGCACAGAGCCGCTTCTGGAGCGTCGGCCCCAGCGCGAATGTGGCGCTTTTCAAGGGCGGCACACTCAGCAGTCAGCAGCGCGCGGCACAGGCAGGACTCCTGGCCTCGGAGGCCACCTACAGGCAAGTGGTCTTGCAAGCGTTCTCTCAAGTGGCCGACACACTCTCGGCATTGCACAACGATGCGAGCGCCGCCCTGGCTCAGCAAAACAACACGCAAGCAGCGCAACGCGGTTGGCGGCTGGCCCAGGTCAGCCATGAAGCTGGCCTGATCAACGAACAGCAGCTTCTGACGGCCACCGTCGCCAACCTCCAGGCGCAATCCAGCCAGGTGCAGACTGACGCGCAGCAACTGCAGGACGCCGTGGCCTTGTACGCCGCCATGGGCGGCCAGTGGTGGCAAGCCGCACCGCCCTGGATACGCGCAGCCAATGGCAAGCCGGAGGCCACCCAGCCATGAAGGTCAACAGCCCCTTCCAGAAGCCGGGCATCCTGATCATTGCCTACAAGCTGCTGGTCAACGACAAGAGCAAGTTCTGCGCGCTGCTCATCGGCATCACGTTTGCCGTCTTTCTGATGGTCCAGATGACATCGCTGTTCGCCGGCATCCTGACCCGCTCCTCGGCCACCGTCAACAACATTGGCGCCAGCGTCTGGGTCATGGACCCGGCCGTGAACAATGTGACAGCCTCCATCCCCCTACCCGACTACATGCTGGATGCCGTGCGTAGCATCGACGGCGTCAGCTATGCCGTCCCTATGTTCTCGGGCACGGGGCAGGCTCGCCTGCCGGACGGCACCTTCCAGGCCGTCAGCATCATCGGGCTGGATGACACCAGCCTCTTTGGCCGCCCCGAGTTGGCGCAGGGGCAGCTCTCAGACATCTATGGCGAAAACGGCTTCATCGTGGTCAAGGACGCCGAGTACGGCAAGCTCAACAAGCCAGGCATCGGCTCCGAGTTCGAGATCAACGACCACCGGGCCGTGATCGTCGGCGTGGCCAAGGTGGCGTCCAACGGCCTGTTCGGCATCCCGACGCTCTACACCACCTTCAGCCGGGCCATCCAGTATCTGCCCACCACCCGCTTCACGGTGTCCTACATCCTGGTCGAGCCCAAGAACGAACAGGCTATCGGCCGCATCAAGCAGGAAGTGGCGAGGCTGGGCTATCTGGCCTTGACACGCGACGAGTTCAACGAACGCATCGCCAACTTCTACAAATACCAGACTGGCGTCGGCACCAACCTGTTGTTGATGACCGTCATCAGCTTCATCGTAGGCCTGTCCATCTCCGGGCAGACCTTCTACACCTTCATCCTGGAGAACTTGGAGAAGTTCGGCGCGCTCAAGGCCATTGGTGCCAAAAGCAGTGAGCTGATCATGATGATTCTTTTCCAGGCCACATTCACTGCCTTGACGGGCTATGGCATGGGCGTGGGCCTGTGCACGCTGATCATCTCACTGGCCAAGTTCAGGTTGCCCTCTTACGCGGCCATGATCACCTATGGCAACCTTGGTCTCGCACTGGGGATGGTGGTCATCATCGCCGGGGTCTCCAGCGCCATTGGCATACGGCGTGTGTTGCGCATCGAGCCTTTTGATATTTTCCGGGGCTGAGCCCGGCCGTTGCACGCAACTCCTGCCCTTACACTCCTGCCCTGGCCCCGATGGTGAAATCGGTAGACACAGCGGACTTAAACTCCGCCGCTTGCTGAAAGGCGGCGTGCCGGTTCGATTCCGGCTCGGGGCACCAGGCCAACATGGCCTCTTGGGGCAAATCCCAGCGCCACTACTGCACGCTCCGCGCCGGCGCATACCCGAGTCCCGCACCATTCCAATGACAGGCTCCTAAAATGGTTCTCAAGCGATCAGCGGGAGCCACACCATGCGGGTACTCGTCCTCGGCGGCGGCGTGATCGGCGTCACCAGCGCCTTCTGCCTGGCGCGCGCAGGCGCCAAGGTCACCGTGATCGAACGACAGCATGGTTTGGGACTGGAAACCAGTTTCGCCAACGCCGGCCAGATCTCACCCGGCTACGCCTCGCCCTGGGCTGCGCCTGGCCTGCCCCTCAAAGCCCTTCGCTGGCTGCTCCAGCGCCACTCACCGCTGTCCATCCGGCCGGACGGCAGCCTGTGGCAATGGCAGTGGATGGCTCGCCTTCTCAGAGAGTGCGCGCCCGAGCGCTACGCCGCCAACAAGGAGCGCATGGTGCGCCTGGCCGAGTACAGCCGCGACTGCCTGCGCCATTGGCGCACCGACATGGACCTGCGCTACGAGGGGCGCACCTTCGGCACCTTGCAGCTGTTCAGAACTGCCGAGCAACTGCGCGGCGCCGCCAAGGACACGGCCGTGCTGGAGCGCTGTCACGTGCCCTACCGCCTGATGCGCACCGAAGACTGCGTTGAGCAAGAGCCCGCACTGGCGCCACGAGCCGACCTGCTGCGAGGCGGCCTCTACCTGCCCGGCGACGAAACCGGCGACTGCCACCTCTTCATCCAGGACATGGCAGAGAAAGCCCGCGCCATGGGTGTGCAATTCCTAACTGACACGCAAGTGGACCAATTGCTGCACGATGGCCAGCGCATCACGGGTGCGCGGCTGATCACGCCGCATGGAGCCGAGGTCAGGCTGGCCGATGCCTATGTTGTGGCCATGGCCACCTACTCGCGCCCCATGCTCAGGCAACTGGGCCTGGATCTGCCCGTCTACCCGGTCAAAGGCTACTCGCTGACCATCCCCATTGCCGATGCCGACAAGGCGCCGCGCTCCACCGTGCTGGACGAGAGCCACAAGGTGGCCATCACCCGCTTCGACCAGCGCATCCGCGTGGGCGGCATGGCCGAGCTGGCCGGCTTCGACCACCAACTGCGCGACAGGCGCCGGCGCACGCTCGAGCACGTCGTCCAGGACTGGTTTCCTCAAGCGGGCGCCATGGAACAGGCCACGTTCTGGACCGGCCTTCGCCCCATGACGCCGGACGGCACCCCGGTGATCGGCCCGACCCGCCTGGACAAACTGTGGATCAACACCGGCCACGGCACCCTGGGCTGGACCATGGCGGCCGGCAGCGGCCAATTACTGGCTGATCTGCTGCTGGGCCGTGCACCCGCCATTCGCAGCGACGATCTGAGCTTGCGCCGCTACGCTCATGGCCATCGCCCCCGCGCCATGAGCGCCCCCAGCCCACAAGGCAAAGCCGCGCCAGGCTCACTCGGAGGATGGGCCTGAAATCAAATGGTTCCGTGACCGTCGGATCGAGCCCCCTGCCGTTCGGTATTTATTCCCTCTACCCCATGCGTTTCGGGGGCCCTTGGCCACAGGGCGGGTAAGCCATGACCTGTTCGGTCCAGATGAAGCACAAGAATTTCACATATGCAGATACCTAAAGGCCGCTTCGGAAATGAAAAGAGAGTCCCTCATCAAACTCGCATGTACCCTGCTGATGGCATGTGCCGGCGTTGGTCATGCCGCGGCTGAAAACAAGCTTGACAACGGCGCCATCCCGTTTTGCGTATTCGACCCGATCGGCAGTGGCGACACCCACCGCGCCATGCAGGACTACGCCCTGGCCATGCTCAAGAAGGGGCACACCCTTCAGATGAAGATCTACGTGGATGAGCGCGTGGCGGTCGAAGACTTCCGCACCGGTCAATGCGATGGCGTCGTGGCCACGGGCCTGCGCACCAGAACCTTCGTGCCCTTTGCATCCGCGCTGGACTCCGTGGGCGCTTCCACCATCGTGCGCAAGGGCAAGATAGACCTGCCCGCCTCCTACGATGTCGTGCGCCAGTTCATCACGGTGCTCGCCTCTCCCAAGGCCAAGGATTACGTGGTCTCGGGTGCTTACGAGTTGGCCGGCATCATGCCGCTGGGCGCGGTCTACCCCTTCGTGAACGACCGCAGCATCGACACCCTTGAAAAGGCCGCCGGCAAGCGTGTGGCTGCAATGGACTACGACAAGGCCGAAGCCCAGTTGATCCAGCGCGTGGGTGCCAAGCCCGTGGCAGCCGACATCACCAACTTCGCCACGATGTTCAACAACGGACTGGTCGATGTGGTCATGGCGCCTGCCATGGTCTACAAGCCGCTCGAGCTGTTCCGCGGCATCGGCACCAAGGGCGGCGTCGCACGCTTTCCGGTGCTGATCCTGTCGGGCCAGGCCATCATCCGCAGCGCCAAGTTCGACAAGAGCTTCGGCCAGGATTCGCGCGAGTACTTCGCCTCGCAGTTCGACACGGCCATGAACGTCGTCGCGCAAGGCGACAAGCAGATCCCCGACAAACTCTGGATCGACTCGACCCCGCGTGACAACGAACGCTACGTATTGATGATGCGCCAGGGCCGCGTGCTGATGGCGGAAAAGGGCTTCTACGACAAGAAGGGGCTCAAGTTGCTCAAGAAGATCCGCTGCAGCATCATGCCCGAGAACTCCGAGTGCACGGAGATGACGGAAGACTGGTGAGCATCGCGTGCAGAAGAACCGAGGAGAGAGACGATGAGGATGTTGAGAAGTGCTTGTGCTGCACTGGCCCTGCTGGGCTGGCTCGGTGCAACGCAGGCCGCCGAAGGCCAACCGCCGGTCACCATGACGGCGAAGATGTGTGTGTTCGACCCCTTGGGCATCAAGGGTGATGGCTTTCGCGCCGCGCGTGACTTCCGCCTGGAGATGATCGATGAAGCCGCCATCGACATCGACATGAAGGCCTATGTCGATGAGCGTGTGGCCGTTGAAGACTTCAAAACCGGTCAGTGCGACGGCCTGATGGCCACCGGCCTGCGCACTAAGAGCTTCAATGGCATGGCCGCGGCGCTCGACTCAGTTGGGGCCTCCAACATCATCCGCAACGGCAAGGTCGACCTGGCCGCGAGCTATGACGTGGCCCGGCGCTTCATCCAGCTGGTGAGCTCGCCCAAGGCCGCCGACATGATGGTCGACGGTGCCTACGAAGTGGCCGGCATCTTCCCGCTGGGCGCAGCCTATGTGTTCGTGAGCGACCGCGACTACGCCAGCCTGGATGCCCAGGTCGGCAAGCGCTTTGGCACCTTCGACCACGACAAGGCCGAGGCGCAACTGGTGCAACGCCTGGGCGCACGCCCCGTGGCCGTCGACCTGAGCAATGTGGGCGCCATGTTCAACAACCACAACGTGGACATGGTGGTGCTCCCAACCATCGCCTACATGCCCTTCGAGATCTACCGGGGCCTGGGCACCAAGGGCGCGGTGATCCGGATGCCCATGACCATCAGCACCTACCAGGTCGTCGTTCGCTCGGCCAAGTTCCCCAAGGGCTTTGGCCAGAAGGCACGCGCCTACAACGCACGCAACTTCGAGCTGGCCATGGCCACGCTCAAGCTGGCTGACAAGGACGTTCCAGAAAAATTCTGGGTCGATCTCACGCCTCGTGACATGGAGCGCTACGAGTTGCTGATGCGGCAAGGTCGCGTCCTCATGGCTGAGAAAGGCATCTACGACAAGAAGGGCCTCAAGCTCGTCAAGAAGATCCGCTGCGGCATCAATCCCGGGGCCTCGGAGTGCTCGGAACCCACGGAAGAGTGGTGACCGAGAAGCGCCATGCTGCAAGTTCGCAATCTGAGCAAGCGCTATGACGCTGAGCCCGTCTTCGCCCATGTGGACATGGATGTCGCCCCTGGTGAGTTCGTGGCCATTGTCGGCGAATCGGGTGTGGGCAAGTCGACGATGTTGAACTGTCTGGCCGGGCTCGACACGGTTTCCGAGGGCTCGGTGACCGTGCGCGACACCGACATCACCAAGCTGGACGACCAGGCCCAGGCCTTGTTCCGCAGACAGCACCTGGGTTTCGTCTTCCAGGCCTTCCACGTGTTGCCGCATCTGGACGTGGCCAGCAATGTGGGCCTGCCCTTGATGCTGCTGGGCAAGCCCGATGAGGCGCGCGTTCAAGAGGCCCTCCAGGCCGTGGGGCTGGGCGAATTGGGTTCGCGCCTGCCGCAGCAGTTGTCGGGCGGGCAATTGCAGCGCGTGGCGATTGCGCGGGCCTTGATCCACAAGCCGGCCTTGATCCTGGCCGACGAGCCCACGGGCAACCTCGACCCGGAAACCGCCGAGAAGGTCATGAAGGTGCTGGTGGACCAGACCCGCAGCCATGGCACGGCCTGCGTGATGGTCACCCACTCTCAAGCCGCCGCAAGCCAGGCCGACCGGGTGCTGTGCCTGACCCGCACGGGCCTGCGCAATGCCGGCTAGGCCCGTGCTGCGGTCGCCCATCTGGCGGCTGTTGCTGACCTTCTCCTGGCAGGAGCTGCGCCATCAGGGCTTGCGCCACGGTGTGGCCATCCTGGCGGTGATGCTGGGCGTGGCGCTGGCTTTTTCCGTGCACCTGATCAACGAATCCGCACTCAGCGAATTCGGCGCGGCCGTGCGCTCGGTCAATGGCCAGGCCGACCTCACACTGCGCGCGGCACGCGGCGGCCTCGACGAAGCGCTCTACCCCCAGGTCGCCCGACACCCTGACGTGCGCGCCGCCAGCCCCATCATCGACCTGCAAACCCAGGTGGGCGGCAAGCCCCTGCATCTTCTGGGTGTGGACCCGATGGCAGCACGGCTGACCACGCCGGCCCTGGTCGCACGGGTATCGCACGATGTGATCGGCAACGACCGCACGACCCTGTTCGACCCCAAGGTACTCTTTCTGAACGCCCAGGCCCTGAACGCGCTGGGCATCGTGCCGGGCACCGAGATCGAGGTTCAGGCCGGGCTCAAGCAGGTCAAGCTGCGCGTGGCCGGCACCGTGGCCGCCACAGGCGAAGCCATCGCCGTGATGGACATCGCCGGCGCACAGGAAGCCTTCGACATGATCGGGCAGATCAGCCGCCTCGACATCAAGCTCAAAGAAGGCCTTCAAGCCCAAACCCTGCTGGATGCCCTGCACCTGCCCAGCGGCGTCTTGACCGATACGCCGGCTGACACGGCTTCGCAGGCCTCCAATATGTCGCGGGCCTATCGCGTCAACCTGACCGTGCTCGCGCTGATCGCGTTGTTCACCGGCGCCTTCCTGGTGTTCTCGACCTTGTCCCTATCGGTCACGAAGCGGCAGCGGCAATTTGCCTTGCTGGGCGTGCTGGGCTTGAGTGCCCGCGAGCGACTGATCCTGGTGATGGTCGAGTCTACCGCCATGGGCCTGGTCGGCTCGGTCCTGGGCATTGCTTTGGGCACCGGCCTGGCGGCCCTGACCCTGGTCATCGTCGGGGGCGATCTGGGGGGGGACTACTTCGCCGGCACGGCGCCGCCGCTGCTGTGGTCAGGCAAGGCCGCGTTGCTCTATGGCGGGCTGGGCGTGCTGGCGGCCATATGGGGCGGCTTGCTGCCCGCGCGAATGGTGCAGCGCATCACACCCGCGCAAGCCCTCAAAGGCGCCACCACACCCGACCGCTCGGGCAAGGCCATCTGGATCGGCCCCGGCCTCCTGCTGGTCGGCGCGGTGCTCACACGCCTGCCACCCGTCGCAGGGATGCCCGTGTGGGCCTATGTGGCCGTGGTCTGCATGATGACTGGTGGCATCGAATGCGTGCCCGGCACCGTCAGCCTGCTGCTTGGCCTTGTCAAACGCCTTTGGCCTCGCCAAAGCCTGCAACGCCATGCCCCCTTGCTGCTGGCGCTGGAGCGTGTGCGGCACATGCGGCAATCGGCCACGGTCGCGATCGCCGGCATCGTGGTCAGCCTTGGGCTGTCCATCGCCCTGACCGTGATGGTCTTGAGCTTCAGAGGCTCGATCACGAACTGGCTCGACACCTTGCTGCCCGCAGACCTCTATGTGCGCACCAGCACCTCCAACACCAGCAATGGCAGCGACGCCTTGCACCTGGACGAAGTCATCGTGGAGGCCGTGAAGAAGGTGCCTGGCGTGAAGCAGGCCATGGGCGTGCGTGTCAGCAAACTGAACCTGCGGCGGGGCCTCTCGCCCGTGGTGCTGATTGCACGCCCTCTGGCCGTATCGGCCGACGACACCGAACGCAGGCTGCCCCTGGTCGGCGAAGACCTGCCGGTCAAGCCAGGGCAGCTTGGCGTGTACGTGAGCGAGATCGTTGTCGAGCTCTATGGCGTCAAACCGGGCGGCACGCTGAACCTGCCACTGCAGGCGGGCCAGGCGCCAGTGCCCACGCTGGTTCGTGGCGTGTGGCGCGACTACGCCCACCAGCAAGGCGCCATCGTGATGGATGAGGCCGACTACCAGCGACTCACCGGCGACAAGGAAATCAACGACCTGGCCTTGTGGCTCAACCCAGACACCGCCGTGCCAAACGTTCAAAGCAGCATCCGGCAGGCCGCAACCGATCACGGCATGGACGGCAGCCTGCTGATCTTCAACGAACCCGGCGACATCCGCAAAGCCACGCTCAAAATCTTCGACCGCAGCTTCGCCGTGACCTACTGGCTTCAGGCCGTGGCCATGGGCATCGGGCTGTTCGGTATCTCGGCCAGCTTCTCAGGCCAGATCCTGGCGCGCCGCAAGGAGTTCGGCCTGCTCAGCCACCTCGGCTTCACCCAGCAGCAGATCCTGCACGTGCTGGCCGGAGAAGGCGCTGCGCTCACCGCCATCGGCGCCCTGATGGGTCTGGCCCTCGGCTTGGCCGTGAGCGTGATCCTGGTCTACGTGGTGAACCCCCAAAGCTTCCACTGGACGATGGACATGCTCCTGCCCTGGCCTCGCCTGATACTGCTGTGCGCGGGCATGGTGGCGGCCGGCACGATCACGGCCTGGATGGCCGGCCGCACCGCTGTCGGGCATGACGTCGTGCGGGCGGTCAAGGAGGACTGGTGATGCCCCTGAACCATCGCATGAACCGCCGCAAGTGGCTGAGCCTGGCGCCTTGGCCATTGGCCTCGCTGGCATCGCTGTCGGCCATGCACCGCGCCCAGGCCCAGGTGCCGCTGAGCATCATCATGGCCGACCTCGGGCCCGCCGAACCCCTGCATTGGCCCAGAGACCATGGCGCCCACCTCGAGCGCGAATCGGAATGGTGGGCCTTCAAGGGAGAGATCAACCAGCCCAGCGGGCAAGTACTGGGCTTTCACCTGTCCTTCCTGCGCGCCACCATTGAATCAGCTGCCAACAACAAGAGCCGGTTCGCACCCAAGCAGGTGCTGGGCGCACGCGCGTCCCTGAGCGACACCAGCAAGGGCACGCTGCTTCAAGACCAACGCACAGCGCGCACAGGATTCGGCCTGGCCGACGTCTCAGTCAGTGACATGAACGTCGTTCTGCACGACTGGTCGCTCACACGCAGCGGCTCGCTTGCGCAAAGCGTGATCCAGGCACGGATCGAAACCCCGGACTTCACGCTCGACCTGAAAGGCACACAGACCCAGCCTTTGATGCTGCACGGCGAAAACGGCTACGTGCGGCGCGAGCGCATCGAGCAGGACTCCACCCGCTACTACTCGATGCCCGCGCTGAAGCTGGAAGGCCAGATGAGCCGCAAGCAAAAGAGTGAAAGGAGCGAGCCAATCACAGGTCGTGCCTGGCTCGACCATGGCTGGGGCCGCTCGCAACTGGTGACAGGGGCGGCAGGCTCCGACTGGATCGGTATGCACCTCCACAATGGCGGCGCGCTCATGGTTTTCCGCATGCGCCGCGAAGACGGCATCTCGGTCTGGGAGAGTGCCAGCTTGCGCCTGCCAGGTCGGGCCGATCGCATCTTCAAACCCGAAGAGATCAAGATCTCACCCGGCGACACCTGGCGCAGCCCGACGACGGGCGCCACCTACCCGACCACCTGGAAGCTGACATTGGCCGAGCTGAGCTACACCGTCAAGGCACGCACGCCCAATCAGGAGATGGACGGCGGCAACGGCGTGGGTGATGTGTTTTGGGAGGGGCTCAGCGACCTGCTGGACACGCAAGGGCGCATGGTGGGAGGCGGGTATTTGGAAATGAATGGTTATGTGCCCGAGGCCAACCTCGACAAATAAGAATGTGCAAAATCAGCCCCTATTCGCAAAATGCGGAACATATCACGTCGTACCACCCCCCACTTGCGTGGCCTGTCCGCAGGAACCCCAATATCTCCTTGGCACCCATTTGTTAATCTGACGGTGCTGCACGTCAAATACGTTTGGCATCCACCGTTAAACGAACATTTCTGGAAGAGATCGAGGAAACCTATGAAACTGACTTACAAGCTTATTCCGGCTGTCGTCCTGGCAGCGCTGGGTAGCACGGCAGCTCACGCTGACGTGCTGAACGTCGTCACTGGCGGCGCCACCTTCACCGGCTCCGGCGCCCTGACCTTCAGTGCCGACCTGCTGGGTGCGCTGGACACCGGCAAAATTTCTGCCGCTGCCTATGGCGCAGCAACGCCAACCATCACCAAGGACACGGACGGCTTCTATACCAACATCAACGTCTCGGCCCCGATGCAGACCTTGTCTTTGGACACGGACTCCCTGGCCGTGCTGGGTGTTGGCACCAAGGGTGGCCTGACCCTGACCGCCCCGGTGGTCAAGAGCGTCTCGAGCGGCGGCTCGCTGACCGTGACCGACATCAAGGCTGACCTGACCAACAACACCATCTACGCCACCATCATCGGCGGCAATGGCGTTGGCACAGTGACCAACTTCGCGCTGTGGAACTTCGCCTCGATCGTTGGTCCCGTCAAGTACACCGGCCCCGGCCAATACGTGGATGACATCAGCGGTCTGAGCCTGACCGCCGACGGCTTCACCAAGTTCTCGCAAGCCCTGGGCTTGCTGAGCCTGGGCAAGGCCGCCATGCAAGGCATCACCGACTACGGCACGATCCACTCGGTGATCAACACCAAGCTGGATCTGGGTACCCCCGCTATCCCCGAGCCTTCAACCTACGCTCTGATGGGTCTGGGCGTGGCTGGCATCGCCCTGGCTCGCCGCCGCAAGGCCGCTTGATAGACGTTTCAGTCTTTTCTACTCCACTGAGTGGGTGTGACGGCTCCACCAAGTCGTCCACCTCAGGCTTGAAACACACGCTCGCTCACGCGGCGTGTGTTTTTTTATGCGGGGGTAGAGATCAGCGCACGCTGAAAATAAAAAAGGGACCGAGCGATCGGTCCCTTTTTTGGAATTTGGAGCGGGATAAGAGGCTCGAACTCTCGACCTATACCTTGGCAAGGTATCGCTCTACCAACTGAGCTAATCCCGCATTGACTGCCAAGTTTCCAAGGCAGCTTCCGCTTGACTTGATAACTGTTGGTGCAGTCATCAGCGAAGAATTGAACTATACACCATTTTTGGCCTATAGCTCAAGCCCTCGCGATTTTTTCGATCAATGCTTCATCACGTCGCCGCCAGACGACGCAGTACCGGCAGCCGCCGCCGTGGCGTCGGTCTTGGCTTCGACCACCTTGGCTTCTTCGTCAGGCAAAGGCGTAGGGGTGCTTTCCAGCGCCACCTCCAGCACCTTGTCGATCCACTTGACGGGCACGATCTCGATCTGATCCTTCACGTTCGCGGGGATCTCTTGCAGATCCTTCACGTTCTCTTCGGGAATCAGCACGGTCTTGATGCCGCCGCGGTGGGCCGCCAGGAGCTTCTCCTTCAAGCCGCCAATGGCCGTGACCTCGCCTCGCAGCGTGATCTCGCCGGTCATGGCCACGTCCGCACGCACGGGGATGCCTGTGAGCGCCGACACGAAGGCCGTGGTCATGGCGATACCTGCGGACGGACCGTCCTTGGGCGTGGCTCCATCGGGCACGTGGATGTGGATGTCGCGCTTCTCGAACAGATCGTCCGTGATGCCCAGACGACGGGCGCGTGAACGCACCACCGAACGGGCAGCCTCGACCGACTCCTTCATCACATCGCCCAACTGGCCGGTGCGGATGATGTTGCCCTTGCCCGGCATGATCGCGGCCTCGATGGTCAGCAGATCGCCACCCACTTCCGTCCAGGCCAGGCCCACGACCTGACCCACCTGGTTCTCCTTGGTGGCCTCGCCATAGCTGTACTTGCGCACGCCCAGGAAGTCGTTGAGGTTCTCGTCGTCGACCACCACCTTCTCGGTGTACTGCTTGAGCGCAAAGCCCTTGATCACTTTGCGGCAGATCTTGGAGACCTCGCGTTCCAGCGAGCGCACACCGGCTTCACGGGTGTAGTAGCGAATGATGCCGCGGATGGCGCTTTCAGCCACCTCCAGCTCGCCTTCCTTCACGCCATTGTTCTTGATCTGCTTGGGCAGCAGATAAGTCTGCACGATGTGGACCTTCTCGTCTTCGGTATAGCCGGCCAGGCGAATCACTTCCATCCGGTCCAGCAGCGCTGGTGGGATGTTCAGCGAGTTCGATGTGGCGACAAACATCACATCGGACAGGTCGAAGTCAAGCTCGATGTAGTGATCGCCGAAGGTGTGGTTCTGCTCAGGGTCGAGCACCTCCAGCAGCGCCGACGAAGGGTCGCCACGGAAGTCCATGCCCAGCTTGTCGATCTCGTCGAGCAGGAACAGCGGATTGCGCACGCCGACCTTGCTCAGGCTTTGCAGCACCTTACCGGGCATCGAGCCGATGTAGGTACGGCGGTGGCCACGGATCTCGGCTTCGTCACGCACGCCACCCAGGGCCATGCGCACGAACTTACGGCCGGTCGCGCGGGCGATCGACTGGCCCAGCGAGGTCTTGCCCACGCCAGGAGGGCCGACCAGACACAGGATGGGCGCCTTGACCTTGTCCACGCGCTGTTGCACAGCGAGATACTCGAGGATGCGTTCCTTGACCTTGTCCAAGCCGTAGTGCTCTTCGTTGAGCACATGCTCGGCATGGGTCAGGTCGTGCTTGACCTTGGACTTCTTGCTCCAGGGCAGGTTGACCAGGGTGTCGATGTAGTTACGCACCACGGTGGCCTCGGCCGACATGGGCGACATCAGGCGCAGCTTCTTGAGCTCGGCCTCTGCCTTCTTGCGGGCATCCTTGGGCATGCGCGCAGCTTCGACCTTCTTGGCGAGCTCTTCGAGGTCAGCGCCCTCTTCACCCTCGCCCAGCTCCTTCTGGATGGCTTTGACCTGCTCGTTGAGGTAGTACTCGCGCTGCGACTTCTCCATCTGGCGCTTGACGCGGCCACGGATGCGCTTTTCAACCTGCAGGATGTCGACCTCGTGCTCGAGTTGCTCAAGCAGCTTTTCCAGACGGGCAGACACCGAGAACAGGTCCAGCACCGACTGCTTGGCTTCAAGCTTGAGCGGCAAGTGGGCGGCGATGGTGTCGGCCAAGCGGCCAGCGTCGTCGATACCGGAGATCGAAGTCAGGATCTCCGGCGGGATCTTCTTGTTGAGCTTGACGTACTGGTCAAACTGCTGCGTCACCGCGCGGCGCAGGGCCTCGACCTCGGGCGTCATGTGCGCCTCGGGCTGCACCGGCACCACATCGGCGGTGAAGTATTCGTTTTCGTCGTGGATGGCCGACGTGTTGGCACGCTGAACGCCTTCAACCAGCACCTTCACGGTACCGTCAGGCAGTTTCAGCATCTGCAGGATGCTGGAGACGCAACCGATGTCGAACATGTCTTCCGCTTTGGGCTCGTCCTTGCCTGCAGCCTTCTGGGCCACCAGCATGATCTGCCGGCCAGCTTCCATCGCGGCTTCAAGCGCCTTGATGGACTTGGGGCGCCCCACGAACAGTGGAATCACCATGTGCGGAAAGACCACGACATCGCGCAAAGGCAGCAAAGGCAGCGTGATGGGATCCGAAGGAAGAATGGGGTGTCCAGACATATTGGGCTCACTTTCTCTGATGCCCACATGGGGCTTCAGCGATAAAACACAAGGGCACCGTGAAAACCTTGGAACTCAGGGTCTTCAGCGGTGCCCGTCAGAGCGGAACTTCAATGGTTCGCTCAGGCACTGGCCTTAGCCTGTTCCCGATACACCAGCAAGGGCTTGGCGTTCTCTTCGATGGTGGACTCATCCAGGACCACCTTCTGCACTCCTTCCTGAGTAGGTAATTCGAACATCGTGTCCAGCAGGGACTGTTCAAGGATAGAGCGCAGACCTCGCGCACCGGTCTTGCGGGCCAGGGCCTTACGGGCGATGGCAGCGAGCGCAGGTTGGCGGATCTCCAGTTCAACCCCATCCATGTTCAGCAATTGCTGGTATTGCTTGATGAGCGCGTTCTTGGGTTCAGTCAGGATACGCACCAGCGCATCCTCGGTCAACTCGCCCAGGGTCGCGACGACGGGCAGACGGCCCACCAGTTCGGGGATGATGCCGAACTTGATGAGGTCTTCCGGTTCCACTTCGCGGAATACCTCGGACAGCTTCTTTTCCTCCTTGCTCTTGACCGATGCACCAAAGCCGATGCCCGACTTCACGGAGCGGTTCTGGATGACCTTCTCCAGGCCATCGAAAGCACCGCCGCAGATGAACAGGATGTTGGTCGTGTCGATCTGCAGGAAATCCTGATTGGGGTGCTTGCGGCCACCTTGCGGCGGCACCGAGGCCATCGTGCCTTCGATCAGCTTGAGCAGGGCCTGCTGCACGCCCTCACCCGATACGTCGCGCGTGATGGACGGGTTGTCGGACTTGCGCGAGATCTTGTCGATTTCGTCGATGTAGACGATGCCGCGCTGGGCCTTCTCGACCTCGTAATTGCAGTTCTGCAGCAGCTTCTGGATGATGTTCTCGACGTCCTCCCCCACGTAGCCGGCTTCGGTCAGCGTGGTGGCATCGGCGATCACGAAAGGCACGTTCAGCAGACGGGCCAGGGTCTGGGCCAGCAGCGTCTTGCCAGAGCCGGTCGGGCCGATCAGCAGGATGTTGCTCTTGGCCAGCTCCACATCGGGCTTCTTGTTCTCACCCGTGCCCATGTGCTTGAGCCGCTTGTAATGGTTGTAGACCGCCACAGACAGCGTGCGCTTGGCAGTGTCCTGCCCGATGACGTATTGATCCAGGCTGGACTTGATCTCGGAAGGCGTGGGCAGGTCGCTGCGCGTGGGGCGGGATTGCTCGGCTTCGGCGGCCACTTCATCGCGAATGATGTCGTTGCACAGCTCGATGCATTCGTCGCAGATGAAGACCGACGGTCCGGCGATGAGTTTCTTGACCTCGTGCTGGCTCTTTCCGCAGAAGGAGCAATAGAGGATTTTTTCGCTGGAGGAGCCTTTTTTATCTGCCATGGTGCAGGCCTGTCAAAGAGTCGGCAAGGGGGATAGGGACATGATAAGACAAATGCCCGGGCGCCGATTCCGGTGAACTGCCCCCTCTTGGCGCGGCTTTTTTGCCACTTTTGAGGGCGTTTTCCGGGGCACCAAGACCGGTCTGTCAAATCACTGCCGCTTGTCCAGCACCTTGTCGATGAGTCCGTAATCGGCGGCCTCGGCGGCCGTCATGTAGTAGTCGCGCTCGGTGTCGTTCTGGATTTTCTCCAGCGGCTGGCCAGAGCGCTCGGCCAGGATCTTGTTGAGCTGCTCGCGGGTCTTGAGGATCTCGCGGGCGTGGATCTCGATGTCCGTGGCCTGACCTTGGGCGCCACCCAGGGGCTGGTGGATCATGATCTTGGAGTTGGGCAGCGCGAAACGCTTGCCTTTGGCACCTGCAGCCAGCAGGAAGGCGCCCATGGAGGCAGCCATGCCCATGCACAGCGTGGACACATCGGGCTTGATGAATTGCATGGTGTCGAAGATCGACATGCCGGCGCTCACACTGCCGCCCGGGGAATTGATGTAGAACGAGATGTCCTTGTCGGGGTTTTCGCTCTCCAGGAACAGCAGCTGGGCCACCACCAGGTTGGCAGAGGCGTCGTTCACCGGGCCGACCAGGAAGACGACCCGTTCGCGCAAGAGGCGGCTGTAGATGTCATAGGCGCGCTCGCCACGCCCCGATTGCTCGATGACCATGGGCACCAGGCCCAGGTTTTGAATATCCGTTGCGCTCATGTGCTTCCTTCTGTGACCCACACCTCGCAAGCAACAAGATGTGGCAAATGTGTGTCTGTCAATCGATTATGACGCTTGAAAAGCCCGTGTCGAACGCCGGAAAAAGCGCACGACTGCCTTGGTCGTCTTTCCGTTGTTTGCATGCACAGACACGGTCGCACAAAACAAAAAGCACCTGCCTTCACTCGGGATTGCAGGTGCCTTCTTGAGGGTTTCCCTTGACTGACGACCGCCGTTCAGCGCGCCGCGTCAGGGCTTGAACCCCTTCTTTGGGTGCAGATCAGGCTGCAGCGCCTTGCTGGCCCATCAGCTCTTCGAAGCTCAGGGCCTTGTCGGTCACTTTGGCCTTGGACAGCACGAACTCGGCCACATTGCCTTCGATGACCACGGCCTCCACCTCGGCCATGCGCTGGCGGTCGCTCATGTACCAGGCCACGACCTGGGCGGGCTGCTCGTAGCTTTGAGCCAGCTCCTGGATGTGGGCTTGCAGTTGCTCGGGCTTGGCTTGCAGGCCGTTGACCTTGACCAGTTCCGCCACAGTCAGGCCCAGGCGCACGCGGCGCTCGGCTTGGGGCTTGAACATCTCGGCGGGAATAGGGGCCTTGTCGGCGTCCTTGATGCCACGGGCCTTCAGGTCTTCGCGGGCGCCTTCCACCAGACGGTCGCTTTCAGCGGCCACCAGCGACTGGGGCAGATCGAAATCAACCAGCTTGAGCACGCCTTCCATCACGGCGGCCTTGTTGCGGGCGGCCACGCGGAACTTCACTTCGCGCTCCAGGTTGCGCTTGATGTCAGCGCGCAAGGCATCCGTCGAGCCTTCGGCCAGACCCAGGCCCTTGATGAAGGCCTCGTTCAGCTCGGGCAGGCTCTGGACCTCGACCTTCTTGAGGGTCACCAGGAAGTCGGCTTCCTTGCCGGCCACGTCCTTGCCGTGGTAGTCGTCTGGGAACTTCAGGGGGAAGGTCTTGGACTCGCCGGTCTTCATGCCGCGCACGGCCTTCTCGAACGCTTCGAGCATCTGGCCTTCGCCGAGGATGAACTTGAAGCCCTCGGCCTTGCCGCCGTCGAAGGGCACGCCGTCGATCTTGCCTTCGAAGTCGATTGTCACGCGGTCGCCGTCGGCAGCGCCTTCAGCGGCGGCACGGTCAGCGAAGGTGGCGCGTTGCTTGCGCAGGATCTCGATGGTGCGGTCGATGGCGGCATCGTTGACTTCGGACGATACGCGCTCGAGCTCCAGGCTGGACAGGTCGCCCAGCTTGACTTCGGGGTAGACCTCGAAGGTGGCATCGAATTGCAGCTGACCTTCGACCGGGCCGCCTTCCTTTTCGGATATGCGGGGCTGGCCGGCCACGCGCAGACCGGTTTCTTGCGCGGCCTGGGCGAAGGCTTCGCCGAGCTTGTCGTTGACCACTTCGTACTGCACGGAGTAGCCATAGCGCTGGGCCACGACGTTCATCGGCACCTTGCCAGGACGGAAGCCGTCGGCCTTGACGGTGCGGGCCAGCTTCTTGAGGCGGGCATCGACTTCGGATTGCAGAACGTCAGCTGCCAGCGACAGCGTGATGCGGCGCTCCAGCTTGTCGAGGGTCTCCACGGTGATCGCCATGATGTGATCTCACTCAGTAAATAGAAATAAAGTCTGGTGCGCGGGGGGGGACTCGAACCCCCACACCATTGCTGGCGTCAGGACCTAAACCTGGTGCGTCTACCAATTTCGCCACCCGCGCATTGACTGTGAAAAAGCCCGGTCGCAGTGCGCACCTGCGAAGCGGCTCACGAAAGAAGTGAAACGGCGTCACGCAGGCCCGCCCGACGCCCGGACTGGCTAATTTGGTCTGAACCGCAGATTCTAACGCGGCTCAGCCCCTCTTTTTTTGGCAAAATTGTCTTTGGCGTACCCAAGCTGAAAACCTGTGGCAATCCAAGAATGCGGCCCTTCAGGGCCGCTTGTCATTTCTGCACCTAGGTACGCCAAAGACAATATCGCCCTTCAAAGGCCACGGAACGAAAGATCAAGCAACCGCCCGTTCTGTTTGCCAAGACCCAGGGCGTCATTGCGCGATTGAGCGCCCTGGTCGGCGGGCCGCTCATCGCCTACTGGAACAAGCCGCGTGGCTCGGTTGGCGGCAAGGAACGAGCGGGTGGGCGGCAAGCTGCGTCGCAGCGTCATGCACGCGGGCTGATGCCGGTCGGGGGGCATATGGGCAAGAGCCGACTTGAAGCATTCAGCGATGGCGTGCTGGCCATCATCACCACCATCATGGTGCTGGAGATGAAGGTGCCGCGTGGCAGCGACTTCGTCGCCCTGGCACCGCTGCTGCCGGTGTTCCTGAGCCATGTCCTGAGCTTCGTCTACGTGGGCATCTACTGGAACAACCACCATCATCTGAGGCATGCGGCCAGGCATGTGGCCGGCGGCGTGCTCTGGGCCAATCTGAACCCGCTGTTCTGGCTGTCTCTGCTGCCCTTTGCCACCGGCTGGATGGGCGAGAACCACTTTGCCGCCTTGCCCTGCGCAGCCTATGGCTTCGTGCTGCTGATGGCGGCCATCGCCTACTCTACCTGCTGCAAAGCAGCATCATCGCCATCGAGGGCCCGCACTCCCTGCTCAAGCGCGCTGTCGGTGCGGACTGGAAGGGCAAGCTCTCGCCGCTCATCTACATAGCCGGCATGGGGGCATCGTTCCTCATGCCATGGGTGGCGCAAAGCCTCTATGTGTTTGCTGCCCTGATCTGGCTGGTGCCGGACCGGCACATCGAGCGCGTGCCAGACCAACACGGCTGAGCCACTGGGAATCGAAGGCGCCTGCCCTCGATCTGCCATCGGGCAATGTCACAGTCCTGTGATGTCCGTGGTCTATAACCGGCACAGCGCGTTCGCAACCTGCACTCCAACGACCTTCCAGGACACCCTCCAGGGTGGCAGACGCGCTGAGGGTCTGGCATGAAGCGGCAACAGGTGTCGTGAGATGAACAGCAGTCAACCCCGGGCCGCCATGGCCTGGCTCTCATGGGCACTCGTCCTGTTCATGGTCCTGGTCTGGGCCCAGCCGGCCCGCGCAGCCTTGCCACTATTGATCGGTGTCAGCCAGAGCAGCAGTACCGTTGCCGCCGGCCAAACCAACACCTACACCATCGTGGTGTCCAATATCGGGACCACCAATTACGGCTCGCTGGCCAACAACGCCCTCACCGTCTACGCGACCGTGCCCGGTGGCGCCTCGGCGGTGTCGGCGGCACAAGCCGGCGGCGGCGCATGCTCCAGTCAGAACAACGTCTTCCCCTGCACCTCGGGTCAAAGCATCGTGTGGTCGGGCTTGCATCTGAGCCCCGGCGCCAGCATCACGCTGCATTTTTCGTTCACGGTGAGCGCCACGGCGGCGCCCGCAGATGGCACGGCACTGACGTCCACCATCTCCACCAATGACGTGAACGCGCCCACGGCCAACGTGCAGACCGTGGTGCGCAGTGAGGGGGGTCTGAGCCTGAACTTGGTTTCGTCGGCCTCCAATGTGCTGGTGGGGAGCACCGTCCAGTACCTGCTCAACTACAGCAACACGGCGGTATCGAGCGCATCGGCCACGCTGGCCTTCACGGTGCCGGCCGGCGTGAGTGTGATCGCCACCTCTGCGGGCAGTAGCACCAGCAATGGCGTGGTGAGGTGGAATCTGGTGAACCTGGGTGCCAACTCGGCGGGACAGCAGTGGATCACGCTGCAGTTGGGCGCCTCGGTGGTGGCGGGCAATTTGCTCATCGGCCATACCCAGTTGCAGAATGCAGCGGGCACGACCATCTATGCGCAGGCCGATGCCGTCAGCACGGTGGCAACCACCGATGCGCTGCAAATGGCCGTCAGCGCCACGCCGGACCCGGTGCAGCCCGGGCAGGTAGTGACCTATGACATCACGGCGTCCAACACAGGCAACTTCACCTACGGATCCAACTGCTGCAACAGCCTGAACATCCGGGCCAGCGTGCCCAACAACACCACGGTGGTGTCGGCGGCCCAGGCCGGCGGCGGTAGCTGTTCGAACGTCAATGGCAGCTCGGTGTTCCCGTGCACGCCAGGGCAGGACATCGTCTGGTCGGGCATGGGGCTGGCACTCGGTGCCAGCGTCAACTTCCATTTCTCGGCGCAGGTGAACGCCTCGCCGGCACCGAGCAATGGCACCGCGCTCACGACGGTGGTGACGTCCGACTCCGGTGGTGCTGCCAGCGGCGGCGCCATCGGTCAGGCGCTGGTCGGGGCAGCCCAGCCGACCTTGTCTTTGACGGCACCTGAACAGGTGACGGCAGGCGCCAGCTACACCTACACCCTGGCTTATGCCAACAGCGGCAGCACCACGGTCAGCACGCAATTGTCGATGCCGCTTCCCGCCGGCACCTCGTTTGTCTCGGCCACGGCCGGCGGCATGCTGAGTGGCGGGGTGGTGAGCTGGAACGCCAGTACGCTGGCACCCGGGCAGG
>RXJQ01000106.1:35767-38139 GCA_003963115.1 Burkholderiales bacterium | reverse complement strand
CGTGCGTGCGCAGTACATCCGCGTGATGTTTGCCGAGATCACCCGTGTGCTGAACCACCTGCTGTGGTTGGGCTGTCACGGCTTCGACTGCGGCGCGATGAACATCCTCATCTACTGCTTCCGCGAGCGTGAAGACCTGTTCGACATGTACGAAGCCGTGTCGGGCGCACGCATGCACGCGGCCTATTTCCGTCCGGGCGGCGTCTACCGCGACCTGCCGGACGTGATGCCGCAGTACAAGGTCAGCAAGATCAAGAACGCGAAGACCATTGCGCGCATGAACGAGAACCGCCAGGGTTCTCTGCTGGACTTCATCGACGACTTCACCCAACGCTTCCCCAAGCTGGTGGACGAGTACGAGACCCTGCTGACCGACAACCGCATCTGGAAGCAGCGTACGGTGGGCATCGGCGTGGTGAGCCCTGAGCGCGCCCTGCAGATGGGCCTGAGCGGCGCGATGCTGCGAGGTTCGGGCATCGTGTGGGACCTGCGCAAGCACCAGCCCTATGACGTCTACGACAAGCTGGACTTCGACATCCCCATCGGCACCAATGGCGACTGCTATGACCGCTATGTGGTGCGCGTGGAAGAGCTGCGTCAGTCCAACCGCATCATCAAGCAGTGCGTGGACTGGCTGCGCGCCAACCCGGGCCCGGTCATCACCGACAACCACAAGGTGGCACCGCCTTCGCGCGTCGAGATGAAGACCTCGATGGAAGAGCTGATCCACCACTTCAAGCTGTTCACCGAAGGCTTCCACGTGCCCGAGTCCGAGGCCTATGCTGCGGTCGAGCACCCCAAGGGCGAGTTCGGCATCTACCTGGTGTCCGATGGCGCCAACAAGCCTTACCGCTTGAAGATCCGTGCCCCTGGCTTCCCCCATCTGGCTGCGCTGGACGAAATGTCGCGTGGCCACATGCTGGCCGATGCCGTGGCCATCATCGGCACGATGGACATTGTGTTCGGCGAGATCGACCGCTGATCGCACCGTGAAATGAGCGACCAACCCATGTTGAGCGAACAAACCAAAGCGCGGTTCGACCGCGAACTGGCCAAGTACCCGGCCGACCAGCGCATTTCGGCGGTCATGGCCTGCCTGTCCATCATCCAGCAGGAGCGTGGCTGGGTCTCGCCCGAAAGCGAGCAGGAAGTGGCCGACTACATCGGCGTGGCACCCATTGCCGTGCACGAAGTGGTCACCTTCTACAACATGTACAACCAGCAGCCGGTGGGCCAGTTCAAGCTGGCCGTGTGCACCAACCTGCCGTGCCAGTTGCGTGATGGCCAGAAGGCGCTGGCGCATGTGTGCTCGCGCCTGGGCGTCGAGATGGGTGGCACCACGCCCGACGGCCTGTTCACCGTGCAGCAATCCGAGTGCCTGGGCGCCTGCGCCGATGCGCCCGTGGCCCTGGTCAACGACCGTCAGATGGTCAGCTTCATGAGCAACGACAAGCTGGACAAGCTGATCGATGCGCTCAAGGCTCAGGCGAAGTGAGGCAGGAACAAGATGCTTGATCTTTCCCAATTCCAGGCGACCGGCAAGGAAACCGTTTTCCACGGCCGCCACATCGAACCGCAAATCTACGCCGGCATCGACGGCAACAACTGGGGCCTGAAGGATTACGAAGCGCGCGGCGGCTATGCGGCCCTGCGCAAGATCCTGGGCAAGGACGGTGGTCCCGGCATGACCCAGGATCAGGTCATTGCCGAAGTGAAGGCGTCGGCCTTGCGTGGCCGTGGCGGTGCGGGTTTCCCCACGGGCCTGAAGTGGAGCTTCATGCCCCGCGCCTTCCCTGGTCAGAAGTACCTGGTGTGCAACTCCGACGAAGGCGAACCCGGCACCTGCAAGGACCGCGAGATCCTGCGCTTCAACCCGCACACCGTGATCGAAGGCATGGCCATTGCCGCCTACGCCATGGGCATCACCGTGGGCTATAACTACATCCACGGCGAGATCTTCGAGGTGTACGAGCGCTTCGAAGCTGCCCTGGAAGAGGCGCGTGCTGCCGGCTACCTGGGCAACAACATCATGGGCAGCGACTTCAGCTTCCAGCTGCATGCGCACCATGGTTTCGGTGCCTACATCTGTGGCGAGGAAACCGCGCTGCTGGAATCGATCGAAGGCAAGAAGGGCCAGCCCCGCTTCAAGCCGCCTTTCCCGGCGAGCTTCGGCCTGTACGGCAAGCCCACCACGATCAACAACACCGAGACCTTCGCGGCGGTGCCCTGGATCATCCGCAATGGCGGCGAAGCCTTCCTGAACGTGGGCAAGCCCAACAACGGCGGCACCAAGCTGTTCTCGATCAGTGGTGACGTCGAGCGTCCCGGCAACTACGAGATCCCGATGGGCACGCCCTTTGCCAAGCTGCTCG
>RXJQ01000106.1:22190-35717 GCA_003963115.1 Burkholderiales bacterium | reverse complement strand
GCTGGGCTCGGGCGCCGTCATCGTGATGGACGAGACCCGCTGCATGGTCAAGAGCCTGCTGCGCCTGTCCTACTTCTACATGCACGAGTCCTGTGGCCAGTGCACCCCTTGCCGCGAAGGCACGGGCTGGCTGTGGCGCATGATGGACCGCATCGAGAACGGCAAGGGCCGTCCGGAAGACATCGACTTGCTGAACTCGGTCGCCGACAACATCCAGGGGCGCACGATCTGCGCGCTGGGTGATGCCGCGGCCATGCCGGTGCGTGCTTTCATCAAGCACTACCGCGATGAGTTCGTGCACCACATCGAACACAAGACCTGCGTGGTCCCGGCGTATGTTTAAAGGCCCCCACGCTCGGAGTACCTCGCTGCCCCCCAAGGTGGCTGGCCTTCCTTGGGGCGGCCCGGCGGAAGGCCGGTCGCACACCGGTAAAGGTAAGTAACGCTATGGTTGAAATCGAAATCGACGGCCGCAAGGTCCAGGCCCAGGAAGGCAGCATGGTGATCCGTGCTGCTGAAGAAAACGGGACCTTCATTCCCCACTTCTGCTACCACAAGAAGCTGTCCATCGCGGCCAACTGCCGCATGTGCCTGGTGGACATCGAGAAGGCGCCCAAGCCCATGCCGGCCTGCGCGACCCCGGTGACGCAGGGCATGATCGTTCGCACCAAGAGCGACAAGGCGGTCAAGGCTCAGCAGTCCGTCATGGAGTTCCTGCTGATCAACCACCCGCTGGACTGCCCGATCTGTGACCAGGGCGGCGAGTGCCAACTGCAGGATCTGGCCGTGGGCTATGGTGGTTCTGCCTCGCGCTACAAGGAAGAAAAGCGCGTGGTCTTCCACAAGGATGTGGGGCCGCTGATCTCGATGGAAGAGATGAGCCGCTGCATCCAGTGCACCCGCTGCGTGCGCTTCGGCCAGGAGGTGGCTGGTGTGATGGAGCTGGGCATGGCCCACCGCGGCGAGCACTCCGAGATCACGACCTTCGTGGGCCGCTCGGTGGACTCCGAACTGTCGGGCAACATGATCGACATCTGCCCCGTCGGCGCGCTGACCAGCAAGCCCTTCCGCTACAGCGCCCGCACGTGGGAGCTGTCGCGCCGCAAGAGCGTGTCGCCGCACGACAGCACCGGTTCGAACCTGATCGTGCAGGTCAAGAACGGCAAGGTGATGCGCGTGGTGCCGCTCGAGAACGAAGACGTCAACGAGTGCTGGATTGCCGACCGCGACCGTTTCAGCTACGAAGCGCTCAACAGCGACGAGCGCCTGACCAAGCCCATGATCAAGCAGGGCGGCCAATGGCGTGAAGTCGACTGGACCACGGCGCTGGAGTACGTGGCCAATGGCCTCAAGGGCGTCAAGGCAGAGCACGGCGCCCATGCCATCGGTGCACTGGCCACCGAGCACAGCACAGTGGAAGAGCTCTTCCTGCTGGGCCAACTGGTGCGCGGCCTGGGTTCCGACAACGTCGACACCCGCCTGCGTCAAGCCGACTTCGGTACCGGTGCCGGCGCGCGCTGGTTGGGTCTGCCGATTGCCGAGCTGTCCAAGCTGGACCGCGCCCTGGTCGTGGGCTCCTTCCTGCGCAAGGACCATCCGCTGTTCGCTTCTCGCCTGCGTCAGGCTGCCAAGTTCGGCGCCCAGATCTCGGCGATAGGCGGTGCGAATGACGATTGGCTGATCCCCGTCAAGCAACGGGTGACCGTCGCACCAAGCGCCTGGGCACAAGCCCTGGGCGACGTGGCCGTGGCCGTGGCCAACCAGCTGGGCGTTGCCATTCCCTGCAATGGCACGGCGACGGATGCGGCCAAGGCCATCGCGGCCTCGCTGCTGTCGGGCCAGAACAAGGCCATCCTGCTGGGCAACGCGGCGGCGCAACACCCGCAAGCGGCTTCGCTGCAGGCCCTGGCGCAATGGATTGCCCAACAGACGGGCGCACGTTTCGGTTTCCTGAGCGAGTCGGCCAACACCGTTGGCGCACAACTGGTGGGTGCGCAGCCGCAGCAAGGCGGCCTGAACGCCGCTCAGATGCTGGGTGCTGCCCATGACGGCAAGAGCCTGAAGGCCGTGGTGCTGCTGGGCGTCGAGCCTGAGTTCGATGCGGCCAACCCTGCCGCCGCGCTGGCTGCGGTGCAGGGCGCCGAGATGGTCGTGTCGCTGTCGTCCTTCAAGACCAGCGCCGTGGACTACGCCGACGTCATCCTGCCGATCGCAACGTTCTCTGAAACGTCGGGTACCTTCGTCAACGCTGAAGGCCGCGTGCAGAGCTTCCATGGCGTGGTCAAGCCTCTGGGCGATGCCCGTCCGGCCTGGAAGGTGCTGCGCGTGCTGGGCACGATGCTGGGCCTGGAAGGCTTCGGCTACGAGACGTCCGAAGAGGTCAAGGCCCGCGCGCTGGGTGACCTGGCTGCACTGCCAGCCAAGCTGAGCAACGCCACCTCTGCGGCCATCAACCTGAGCGCCTCGACCGGTGGCCTGGAGCGCCTGGCCGATGTGCCCATCTACAGTGCCGACGCGCTGGTGCGCCGCTCGCCCTCGCTGCAGGCCACGTTTGACGCCAAGGCGCCAGTGGCCAGCCTGCCGCAAGCCTTGTGGGCCGAGCTGGGCCTTGCTGACGGTGCCCATGTGAAGGTGTTGCAAGACGGTGCGAACGGTGCGGTGAGCGCCGTGTTGCCCGCCGTGCTCGACGCCAGCCTGCCCGCCAACGTGGTGCGCGTGCCTGCCGGTACGGCGGCCACTGCCACCCTGGGCGCATCATTCGGCACCTTGCGTGTCGAGAAGGCCTGAAGGGTAGGGGAGACAACAGATGATTGACACCCTGTACAACGCTGGTGCCGCCAACCTGGGCGCAGCCTGGCCCGTGGTCTGGTCGCTGATCAAGATCGTGGCGTTGCTGCTGCCGCTGCTGGGCTGCGTGGCCTACCTGACCTTGTGGGAACGCAAGGCCATTGCCTGGTCCCAGATTCGTCCTGGTCCCAACCGCACGGGCCCGCAGGGCCTGCTGCAGCCGATTGCGGACGCCGTCAAGCTGATCTTCAAGGAGATCATCCTGCCCTCGGCCTCGCACAAGGGCTTGTTCCTGTTGGGCCCGATCATGACGATCATGCCCGCCCTGGCCGCCTGGGCCGTGGTGCCTTTCGGTCCTGAAGCCGCGCTGGCCAATGTCAACGCCGGCCTGCTGTTCCTGATGGCCATCACCTCCCTGGAAGTCTATGGCGTGATCATCGCCGGCTGGGCCTCGAACTCGAAGTACGCCTTCCTGGGCGCGTTGCGCGCATCGGCCCAGATGGTGTCCTATGAAATCGCGATGGGCTTCTGCCTGGTGATCGTGCTGATGACCGCCGGCTCGCTCAACATGACCGACATCGTGCTGAGCCAGGCCAAGGGGCAGTTCCATGACATGGGCCTGAACTTCCTGTCCTGGAACTGGCTGCCGCTGCTGCCGATCACGGTTGTGTACTTCATCTCCGGCCTGGCGGAAACGAACCGCCACCCCTTCGACGTGGTGGAAGGCGAATCCGAAATCGTGGCCGGTCACATGATCGAGTATTCGGGCATGGCGTTCGCGATGTTCTTCCTGGCCGAATACGCCAACATGATCCTGGTGTCCGCGCTGGCCGCCGTCATGTTCTTCGGTGGCTGGATCGCTCCGGTGTCTTTCAAGATGCTGGGCATGGAGACGCCGGCCCTGATCGAGCAGACGATCTGGTTGTGGAACTGGTTCTGGCTGTTCGCCAAGGCTTTCGTCATCGTCACCCTGTTCCTGTGGGTGCGTGCTTCGTTCCCGCGCTTCCGCTATGACCAGATCATGCGTCTGGGCTGGAAGATCTTCATCCCCATCACGCTGATCTGGCTCGTGCTGGTCGGCGGCTGGATGATGTCGCCCTGGAACATCTGGAAATAAGGGAAAGGGGCCCCCACATGTCTGCCACCTCACTCAAGGAATTCGTCTCCAGCTTCTTCCTGCTGGAGATGTTCAAGGGCATGGCCTTGACTGGCCGTCACTTCTTCAAACCGTACGTCACCGTGCAGTTTCCGGAGGAGAAGACCCCGCTGTCGCCGCGCTTCCGTGGCCTGCATGCCCTGCGCCGCTATGAGAACGGCGAAGAGCGCTGCATCGCCTGCAAGCTGTGCGAAGCGGTGTGCCCGGCCATGGCCATCACCATCGAGTCCGATGTGCGTGACGACGGCACCCGTCGCACCACGCGCTACGACATCGACCTGACCAAGTGCATCTTCTGCGGCTTCTGCGAAGAAAGCTGCCCCGTGGATTCGATCGTGGAGACCCACATCTTCGAATACCACGGCGAAAAGCGTGGCGACCTGTACTACACCAAGGACATGCTCCTGGCCATTGGCGACCGCTACGAAAAAGAAATCGCAGCCAACAAGGAGGCGGACGCGAAATACCGCTGACCCGATATGGACACCTTCAGCCTACTTTTCTACATCTTCGCCTTCGTGCTGGTCTTCGCGGGCTTCCGCGTGATCACCGCCAAGAGCCCCGTGAGCGCCGCGCTGCACCTGGTGCTGGCTTTCTTCAGCGCCTCCTGCGTGTGGATGCTGCTGCAAGCCGAGTTCCTGGCCATCTCGCTGGTGCTGGTCTACGTCGGCGCCGTGATGGTGCTGTTCCTGTTCGTGGTGATGATGCTGGACATCAACATCGACTCGCTGCGTCAGGGCTTCTGGAAGCACTTCCCGCTGGCCGGCGGCATCGGTGCCGTCATCGCCGTGGAAATGGCCTTCGTGCTGACCCGCGGTTTCGACCTGCCCCAGGCCAGGCCTTTCCCGCCTGATGTGGCCAAGGTCCCCAACGCCAAGGCGCTGGGCATCGAGCTGTTCACGCACTACCTGTTCCCTGTGCAGATCGCGGCCATGATCCTGCTGGTGGCCATCGTCGCAGCGATTGCGCTGACCCTGCGCAAGCGCAAGGACTCGCACTACCAGAACCCGGCCGAGCAGATCCGCGTCAAGAAGGGCGACCGCCTCAAGGTGGTCAAGGTGGCCCCGACCATCGAGGCGCCCGTGGCGCCTGCTGCTACCGCTGACGCATCCACGCCGACCGGAGGCCAAGCATGACCACATCCATCACCCTCGGGCACTTCCTGTCGCTGGGCGCCATCCTGTTTGCCATGTCGGTCATCGGGATCTTCCTCAACCGCAAGAACCTGATCGTGCTGCTGATGGCCATCGAGCTGATGCTGCTGGCCGTCAACCTGAACTTCGTGGCGTTCTCCCACTATCTGGGCGACATGGATGGGCAGGTCTTCGTGTTCTTCATCCTGACCGTGGCGGCCGCCGAGTCGGCCATTGGTCTGGCCATCCTGGTGGTGCTGTTCCGTAACCGTCAGTCGATCAACGTGGACGAGCTGGACTCGCTCAAAGGCTGATCGGGAGAGACACAACAATGACAACAGAACTTTCTCTCAACTCGCTGCTGGCGGTGCCCCTGGCGCCGCTGGCGGGCTCGATCGCCGCGGGTCTGTTCGGCAAGGCGATCGGCCGCAAGGGCGCGCACGTGCTGACCATCCTGGGCGTGCTGGTGTCCTTCATCATCTCGGCGATGACGCTCAATGCCGTCCTCGACGGTGCGCGCTTCAACCAAACCGTGTATGAATGGATGACGCTGGGCTCGCTGAAGATGGAGATCGGCTTCCTGATCGACGGCCTGACCGCGATGATGATGTGCGTGGTGACCTTCGTGTCGCTGATGGTGCACATCTACACGATCGGCTACATGGAAGAGGACGACGGCTACCAGCGCTTCTTCAGCTACATCTCGCTGTTCACCTTTTCCATGCTGATGCTCGTGATGAGCAACAACATGCTCCAGCTCTTCTTCGGCTGGGAAGCGGTGGGGCTGGTGTCCTACCTGCTGATCGGCTTCTGGTACAAGAAACCCACGGCCATCTTCGCCAACATGAAGGCCTTCCTGGTCAACCGCGTGGGCGACTTCGGCTTCATCCTGGGTATTGGCCTGATCCTGGCCTACACCGGTTCGCTGAACTACAACGAGGTGTTCGCCAAGGGGCATGAGCTGGCCCAGCTGACCTTACCCAGGACGGACTGGATGCTGATCACCGTGATCTGCATCTGCCTGTTCATTGGTGCGATGGGCAAGTCGGCCCAGTTCCCGCTGCACGTGTGGCTGCCTGACTCGATGGAAGGCCCGACGCCGATCTCCGCGCTGATCCACGCCGCCACCATGGTGACGGCCGGCATCTTCATGGTGACCCGCATGTCGCCGCTGTTCGAGCTGTCGGACACGGCGCTGAACTTCGTGCTGGTGATCGGCTCGATCACGGCGCTGTTCATGGGCTTTCTGGGCATCATCCAGAACGACATCAAGCGCGTGGTGGCTTACTCCACGCTGTCGCAGCTCGGCTACATGACCGTGGCCCTGGGCGTGTCGGCTTACAACGTGGCGGTCTTCCACCTGATGACGCACGCCTTCTTCAAGGCCCTGCTGTTCCTCGGTGCGGGCTCGGTGATCATCGGCATGCACCACGATCAGGACATCCGCAACATGGGTGGCCTGTGGAAGTACATGAAGATCACCTGGATCACGTCGCTGCTGGGCTCGCTGGCCCTGATCGGCACGCCGTTCTTCTCGGGCTTCTACTCCAAGGACTCGATCATCGAAGCCGTGGCCGCCAGCCATCTGCCGGGCGCTGGTTTTGCGCAGTTCGCGGTGCTGGCCGGTGTGTTCGTGACGGCGTTCTACAGCTTCCGGATGTACTTCCTGGTCTTCCATGGCAAGGAGCACTTCCATCACAAGCCCTTCCCGGGTGAGCATGATCACCACGATGACGACCACGACCATGGTCATGACGGTCATCACGCTCATACGCCGCACGAGTCGCCCTGGGTGGTGACCCTGCCGCTGGCGCTGCTGGCCATCCCCTCGGTCGTGATCGGCTACCTGACGATCAAGCCCATGCTGTACGGCGACTTCTTCAAGGATGCGATCTTCGTGAACCACGAGCTGCATCCCGCGATGGAAGAGCTGGGCAAGGAATTCCACGGCGCGGCCGAGATGGGCCTGCATGCCTTCACCAGCCTGCCGTTCTTCCTGGCGCTGGCTGGTGTGGTGACCGCCTTCGTGTTCTACATGGTGGCGCCGCAGATTCCCGCGATGTTCGCCAAGGTGCTGCGTCCACTGATCGTCATCGGCGAGAACAAGTACTTCATGGACTGGTTCAACGAGAACGTCCTCGCCGCTGGCGCGCGCCTGCTGGGCCGCGGTCTCTGGAAGGGTGGCGACGTGGCCATCATCGACGGGCTGCTGGTCAATGGCTCGGCCAAGCTGGTGGGCCTCTTCGGTTCGCTGGTGCGCCTGTTCCAGACGGGTTACCTCTATCACTACGCGCTGGTCATGATCCTGGGGGTCTTCGCCCTCATGACCTGGTTCGTGTTCATGCACCACTGAGCGCGAGGACCGGTTCATGCAAACAATGTCTAACCTTCTTTCTCTGGCCATCTGGATTCCGGTGGCATTCGGGGTCCTGCTGCTGGCCATCGGCCGCCAGGAAAATGCCGGCGTGACGCGCTGGGTCGCGCTGATCGGCGCGGTGATCGGCTTCCTGGTCACCATCCCGGTGATGACCCAGTTCAACGATGCCACGGCTGCCATGCAGTTCGTCGAGCACGCTCCCTGGATCGAGCGCTTCAACATCTTCTACCACCTGGGTGTCGACGGCATCTCGATGTGGTTCGTGCCGCTGACCGCCTTCATCACCATCATCGTGGTGCTGGCCGGCTGGGAAGTGATCGAAGACCGCCCGCACCAGTACTACGGTGCCTTCCTGATCCTGTCGGGTCTGATGGTGGGTGTGTTCTCCGCGCTGGACGGCATGCTGTTCTACGTGTTCTTCGAAGCGACCCTGATCCCGATGTACATCATCATCGGTGTGTGGGGTGGTCCGCGTCGTGTTTACGCCGCGTTCAAGTTCTTCCTCTACACGCTGCTGGGTTCGCTGCTGATGCTGGTGGCGCTGGTCTACCTGTACTACAAGTCGGGCGGCTCCTTCGACATCGCCACGTGGCAGAAGCTGCCGCTGCCTGCCACGCCGCAGACCTTGCTGTTCGTCGCCTTCTTCGCGGCTTTCGCCGTGAAGGTGCCGATGTGGCCGGTGCACACCTGGTTGCCCGACGCCCACGTGGAGGCACCCACCGGTGGTTCCGTGGTGCTTGCCGCCATCATGCTGAAGCTGGGTTGCTACGGCTTCCTGCGTTTCATGCTGCCCATCGTGCCGGACGCCTCGCACGAGTTCGCCCCGGTGGTGATCGCGCTGTCGCTGATCGCGGTAATCTACGTCGGCCTGGTGGCCATGGTCCAGCAGGACATGAAGAAGCTGGTGGCGTATTCGTCGATCGCGCACATGGGTTTCGTGACCCTGGGCTTCTTCATCTTCAATGAGCTGGGCATTGCCGGCGGCATCGTGCAGATGATCGCCCACGGTTTCGTGTCGGGCGCCATGTTCCTGTGTATCGGCGTGCTGTACGACCGCGTGCACTCGCGTGAAATCGCCTCCTACGGTGGCGTCGTCAACACCATGCCCAAGTTCGCCTCGTTCGCGCTGCTGTTCTCGATGGCCAACTGCGGCCTGCCGGGCACGGCGGGCTTCATCGGCGAGTGGATGGTGATCCTGGGTGCCGTGAAGTTCGACTTCATCATCGGCGCACTGGCTGCGACCGCGCTGATCTTCGGTGCCGCCTACACCTTGTGGATGTACAAGCGTGTGTACTTCGGCGACGTGACCAACGACGATGTGCGTGGTCTCTCCGACATCAACGCCCGCGAATTCCTCTTCCTGGCCATCCTGGCCGCTGCCGTGCTGTGGATGGGTATCCAGCCCAAGCCCTTCACCGACGCGATGCACGTGTCCGTGACCGAGCTGATCAAGCACGTGTCTGTGAGCAAGCTGAACTGACGAGGGCCGACCCAAAATGAATGATTTGAACTGGAATGCGGTGACGCCCGAGATCGTGCTGCTGGGCATGGCCTGCCTGGTGGCGCTGGTCGATCTCTTCGTCACGTCTCCCAAGCGGACCTTGACCTATCTGCTGACGATGGCCTCGCTGGCCGCCGTGGCCGGCCTGCACCTGAGCGCGCTGGACAATGGCACCTCGGTCTATGCCATGCAGAAGATGGTGGTGACCGACTCGATGGGCCATCTGCTGTCACTGTGTGCCACCCTGGCCGTGATGGGCTCGCTGGTGTATGCGCAGGTCTATGCGGGTGACCGCGAGATGCTCAAGGGCGAGCTGTTCACGCTGAGCATGTTCGCGCTGCTGGGCATCTCGATCATGATCATCGGCAACAACTTCCTGAGCATCTACCTGGGCCTGGAGTTGATGTCGCTGTCGCTGTACGCGCTGGTGGCCTTGCGCCGTGACAACGCGGTGGCCACGGAAGCGGCCATGAAGTACTTCGTGCTGGGCGCGCTGGCTTCGGGCTTCCTGCTCTATGGCCTGTCGATGATGTACGGTGCCACGGGTTCGCTGGACCTGGGCGAGGTCTACAAGGCCACGCTGACGGGCCAGATCAACAAGCAGGTACTGGCCTTCGGCCTGGTGTTCATCGTGGCAGGTCTGGCCTTCAAGCTGGGCGTGGTGCCTTTCCACATGTGGGTGCCTGACGTCTACCAAGGCGCCCCCACGGCCGCCACGCTGATGGTGGCCGGTGCGCCCAAGCTGGCTGCGTTCGCCATCACCATCCGCCTGCTGGTGGAAGGCCTGATCAACACCGCCACCGACTGGCAGCAGATGCTGATGATCCTGGCCGTGCTGTCCATGACCATCGGCAACCTGGCTGCCATCGCGCAGACCAACCTCAAGCGCATGCTGGCTTATTCGGGTATTGCACAGCTGGGCTTCATGCTGCTGGGTTTCGTGCCCAGCGTGGTGGCAGGCAACACGGTGTCGGCAGGCAATGGCTACGGCTCTTCGCTGTTCTACGTGCTGACCTATGTGCTGACCACCCTGGGCACCTTCGGCTTGATCATGGTGCTGTCGCGCCCGGGTTTCGAGTCTGAACAGATCGCCGATCTGTCTGGCCTGAACAAGCGCAGCCCCATGTTGGCTGGTGCGATGGCCGTATTCATGTTCTCGCTGGCCGGCATCCCGCCGACCGTCGGCTTCTACGCCAAGCTGGCCGTGCTGCAGGCGCTGATCACGACGAACTCGCCCTTGCTGCTGCAGATCTCGATCGCCGCCGTGCTGCTCTCGCTGGTGGGCGCGTTCTACTACCTGCGTATCGTCAAGGTCATGTACTTTGATGAGCCGGTCGACACCACGCCGGTGGCGCAGGCTGGTGGCGCACGCGTGCTGCTGTCGGTCAATGCACTGGCTGTGCTGGCACTGGGCATCCTGCCCAGCGGCCTGATGACCCTGTGCGCCAAGGCCATCACCCAGTCCCTGGCTGGTTGATCGCTCAAGCCACCATGCCGCAGCAGTACACCAGTGTTGAGCGACATCGAACATGACGGGCCTCGTGCCCGCATGGGCGGTTGTTGTGGTGCTCCTGGCCGCGTTGATCGCGGCCAATTTGCCTTTTGTGAACGAGCGGCTGTTCGTGGTGGGCCCGCGCCGTGAGGCCAAGCCCGTGGCCTGGCGTTTGCTGGAGCTGCTGGTGTACGCCGCTGCCACTGCCACGCTGGGCAGGGCGCTGGAGAGCCATCTCGGTCAGGCCAGTCCCATGCGCTGGGAGTTCGTAGCCGTGTGGCTGTGCGTGTTCCTCGTGCTGGCCTTTCCCGGCTTCGTCTGGCGCTATCTGCGCCGGCACTGAGACCAGCACCTTCGCCCACCTTTTCAGATCGCGGTCGCCATACGATGTCTGCCACCGAGGAATCCCCGTCCAAGCCGTCCCAGGAGCGGGAGGATGCCCATCTGCGCGAAGACACGGTCACTTCCGACACGGTCTACAAAGGGCATTTCATCGAGTTGCGGCGTGACATGGTGCGGTTGCCGGATGGCCGCGAAACGCCCCGCGAATACGTGGTTCATCCCGGTGCCGTGATGATCGTGGCCATGCTGCCCGACGGTAAACTGGTGCTGGAGCGCCAGTACCGGTATCCGGTACGCCAGACCATGATCGAGTTTCCGGCCGGCAAGCTGGATGCAGGTGAAGGTGGTCTGGCCTGTGCGCAACGTGAGTTGTGGGAAGAGACCGGTTACAAGGCCCGTCGTTGGGCCAAGGCCGGCATCATGCACCCGGTGATCGGCTATGCCACGGAGATCATCGAGATCTGGTTTGCCGAGGATCTGACCCTGGGCGAGCGGCATCTGGATGAAGGCGAGTTCCTGGATGTGTTCACCGCCAGCCTCGAAGAGCTGGAGGACTGGATGCGTGACGGCCGCCTGACCGATGTGAAGACCATCGTGGGCATGATGTGGCTGAGCAAGTACCGGTCTGGGCAATGGCCTTTGCAGTGGGTCGCGGTTTGAGCTGACCGCCCCCTGGTTCGAGAAAGCTGTCGATCATGTTGGTGGTAGATCTGCATTGCGCGCATGGGCATCACTTCGAAGGCTGGTTTGCCTCGGCTGAAGACCTCGCGTCCCAGAAGGAGCGGGGCTTGCTGAGCTGCCCCGTGTGTGGCGACCACGATGTGGTTCGTCGGCCATCGGCCCCCCATCTCCATACCTCAGGCCTGCGCGAGCAGGCTGCCGCGGCGCCTTTGCCAAACCGTTCGGCACCTCATTCAGCGGTGCCATCATCGGCGAGCCAGCTGGCTGTACAGCCCGTGAAGCCCGGCGGCGAGCGCCCCGTGCATGATGCGCTGCCCGCCGAAGCCCAGGAGGCCATGGCCGCCTTGCAGGCCTTCTATCTGAAGGCCGTACGCCATGTGGTGGCGAACACCGAGGACGTGGGCGAGCGCTTTGCCGACGAGGCCCGCAGCATGCACCATGGCGACGCGCCCGAGCGGGCCATCCGCGGTCAGGCCAGTGAGGAAGACAAGCAGGCCTTGCGCGAAGAGGGCATCGACTTCCTGAGCGTGCCCATTCCAGACCACCTCAAAGACACTTTGCAGTAAGCGTGTCCATCAGGGCACCAGGCGGCCTGGGTTGAGCGTGCCTTGCGGGTCCAGCGCCTGCTTGATGGCGCGCATCCATGTCGTGGCGATCGGGCTTTGACGTGCGCCCAGTTCATCGCGCTTGAGCTGGCCAATGCCGTGTTCGGCCGAGATGGTGCCGCCCAGAGCCAAGGCGACGTCGTAGACCAGCGTGTTGACCGTGTGCTCGTGTGCGGCGAGAAAGGCTTTGTCGTCGATGCCAGCGGGGCCTTGGACGTTGTAGTGCAGGTTGCCGTCACCCAGGTGGCCGAAGCACACGATGCGGCATCCCGGAAAGGTGGCTTGCAAAGCTGAACCAGCCTCATGCAGGAAGGCAGGCACCTTGGACGTGGGCACGGCGATGTCGTGCTTGACCATCAGGCCTTCTGCTTTCTCGGCCAGCGGGATGGCTTCACGCAGGGCCCACATGGCGCGGTATTGGGTATCGGACTGGGCGATGCAGGCTTGCCTGATCAAGCCTTCGTCCGTGGCTTGGGACAGCAATGCTTCCAATTGCTGCTGCAAGATGCTCTGGGCGTGGGGGCCGGCTGCATCCAGCAACACGGTCCATGTCGGGGGCGCTGACGCTTCTTGAGGACCGGCCTGGTTCGGTGTCATCAAGGCTTGCACGACCTTGGCCTGATCGGGCAGATGACGCAAGGCCAGCGAGACCGGATGCGCCTGCATGAGTTCGAAACCCGTCAGACAGGCATCGAGCTGGCGTCTGGCCAGTGCCAGCAAGCTCAGCGCCTGCTCGATGGTGTCGCAAGCGGCCAATGCGGCCAGTCGCGTTGCGGGCTTGGGATACAGGCGCAGACAGGCGGCCGTGATGATGCCCAGCGTGCCTTCGCTGCCGATGAGCAGGTCGCGCAAGTCGTAGCCGGTGTTGTCCTTGCGCAGGCCTTTGAGGCCATGCCAGACCTCACCCTGAGCGCTGACCGCTTCAAGCCCCAAACAGAGCTCACGCGCCATGCCATAGCGCAGCACCTGCGTGCCGCCTGCATTGCTCGCGAGGTTGCCGCCGATGGTGCAACTGCCCTCCGAGGCCAGGCTCAGCGGAAAGAGCAGGCCGGCCTGATCGGCAGCAGCCTGCACGTCGGCCAGCAGGCATCCTGCCTCGACCGTCATGGACAGGTTGTCGGCATCGATGGCCAGCACGCGGTTCATGCCTTGCAGGCTCAGCACGATCTGCTGACCACTGGCATCGGGCACGCCGCCGCCCACCAGGCCGGTGTGGCCACCTTGCGGCACGATGCTGGCGCCATGCTGCGCGCACAGCTTGACGACGCCGCTCACTTGGTCGGTGGACGCGGGGCGCACGATGGCCTTCGCCCAGCCTTTGTAGCGGCCGCGCCAGTCGGTTTGCTGGCGGATGAAATCAGGGTCGTCGAGGCCTTGCGGCACCAGCACATGGGCATCGCCCACGATCTGGCGCAATGCGGACAGGAGCTCACTCATGGCGTGCCGCCCGGCC
>RXJQ01000106.1:0-22140 GCA_003963115.1 Burkholderiales bacterium | reverse complement strand
CTCGATGCCTGCCAGGGCCTGCGACAAGCCCCGGTCGCTGGTGGCACGCATGACGCCTTCGGTGAAGTACAGCCAGATCAGCAGGGACATCCAGCGGTAGGTGTAGAGCCTGTGCCTGAGCATGCCCGCAATGGCCAGTGTCAGCGGCAGCACCTTGAGTGCGAGGCCGCCATGCCCGCCTGGCAAAGGCGCCAGCCAGAGTTCCCACACCAGGCCCAGGCCGATGAGCGACAGCAGCAGCGCGACGCACAGCAGGCGCATGCGGTCGATGCGCGCCAGACGCTCGGCAGGGTGCTGCCCCACCAGGGCTTCAGCGGCGACGGCAGGGGAGGTTGGGGTCGTCATCGTCGTCAGAAATGCTTACTTCGTATGCCTGCTCAGCGGACTTGCTGCACATGGCTGGCATCATAGCCAGCATGACGTCAAATTGGTCCTTCTGGGCGAACGCCCGCGAACGTTGGAAGCTGCTGGTCGAGACCCTGCAGCAATGGCCCTGGGCTCAGACCTATCAGACCTTGCGCCTGCGCTTTCGCGAGGACCATCTGGGGGTGACGGCGGGCAGCCTCACGTTCACGACCACCATCGCCCTGGTGCCCTTGTTCACCGTGATGCTGGCCTTGTTCAGCGCTTTCCCGGTGTTCGCGCGCTTTCGCAAGGTGCTCGAGCAGCAGGTGCTGTCCGGCATGGTGCCCGATGCGATCGCCAAGCCGGTGCTGCTGTCCTTGACCAAGTTCGCCTCCAAGGCCAGCCAGATGGGCGGCATCGGCCTGATCGCGCTGGGCTTCACGGCCATGGCTTTGATGCTCACGATCGACCACACGCTCAACAGCATCTGGCGGGTGCGCATAGTTCGGCCCATTGCACAACGGGTGCTGGTGTACTGGGCGGCCTTGACACTCGGGCCTTTGCTCGTGGGCGCAAGCCTGTCCTTGACGTCCTACGTGCTGTCTGCGGCCGGTGGGCTGGTGGAGGAGTTGCCGGGTGGCGTGGGGCTGCTGCTCAACGCCATCGTGTTCATGTTGCAGACGGCAGGTTTTGCGGCACTCTACAAATACGTGCCCAATACGTTTGTGAGATGGGAGCATGCCTGGGGCGGGGCCATCTTCGTGTCCCTGGGGCTGGAGCTGGGGCAAAAGGGCCTGGCCATCTACCTCTCCAAGGCGCCGGTGTATGCCACGATCTACGGGGCTTTCGCGGCCGTGCCCATCTTCCTGATCTGGATCTATGTGAGCTGGTTGATGGTGTTGATGGGCGCAGTGGTGACCGCCTATACGCCGAGTCTGCTGTCGCAGGTCAAGCGCTGGCCTGATACGCCCGGCTACCGCTTTGCCTTGGCGCTGGCCCTGCTGCGTGCGCTGAGCGCGGAGCGGCATACCGAGCGCCGTGGTTTGAGCAGCGAAGAGTTGGCCCACCGCCTGCGGACCGACCCTTTGCAGATCGAGCCCTTGCTGGAGTTGCTGCAAGGCCTGGACTGGATCGGCCTGCTGGACGAGCCCGAGCAGACACACGGCGGTCGTTTCGTGATGCTGTGCGATCCGGACAGGACAGCGCTGGCGCCACTGGCGGGCGAGGTGCTGCTCAGGCCTGATGGCTTCACGGCGGGCTTTTGGCATCAGGCGCGGATGGACAGCATGACCTTGTCTGAGGCGATGTCCTGATCGATCAGGGGGAACCCGGGGCAGCAGGCGGCATTCTTGAGCCTGGCCGCTTGCCAAGTCAGGGTAAGTTGGTCGGATTTCAGGGGCTCGCGCTTCGTTTCCCTCTTGGCGAAACCGCCGCGAAGCGACTATATTGACCCATATCCATCCTTGCATTTTGTGCAACCGATCGAGGAGACAAACCATGAAAGTCAGTGACATCCTGCGTGTCAAGGGCAACACCTTGTTCACTGTTCAGCCGGATCAGCCCTTGTCCGAAGCAGCTTCCACGATGGCCGAGCACGACATCGGTTCGCTGGTGGTCATGGAGCATGGCGACCTGGCCGGTATGCTGACCTTCCGCGAGGTCATCCAAGGCGTGGTGCGCAATGGTGGGGTTTTAGGTTCGCTCACCGTGCGTTCGGTGATGGACGATCATCCTTTGACTTGCACCCCCGAAACCGAGATCGACGAGGTGCGCCGCATGATGCTCAACCGGCACGCGCGCTACATGCCCGTGATGACGCAAAAGACCCTGATGGGCGTGATCTCTTTTTACGATGTGGCCAAGGCCGTGGTCGATGGCCAGGACTTCGAAAACCGCATGCTCAAGGCCTATATCCGTGATTGGCCCGTGGAAGACGGTGCGACCGAGGAGCGACCTGCCTTGCTGTGATCCGGCGCCACCTGGCGCCGCTTCGCGCTTTTGTCCCCTGACGCCCGGTTCTGCCGGGCGTTTTGCATGGTGCCATCGAGGTTCGTCCGATAGGGGACAATAGCGGTTTGCGCTCTGACATTTTTGGAAAATAGGAACCATGGCTGGCAGCTCCCTCGGTCTCTTGTTTACGGTGACGAACTTTGGTGAATCGCATGGCCCGGCCATCGGTTGCGTGATCGATGGCTGCCCGCCCGGCATGACGCTGTCCGAGGCCGACATCCAGCCCGATCTGGACCGCCGCCGCCCAGGCACCTCGCGCCATGTGACGCAGCGCAATGAGGCCGATGCCGTCGAGATCCTCAGCGGTGTCTACGAAGGCAAAACCACGGGCGCGCCCATTGCCCTGCTGATCCGCAACACGGACCAGCGCAGCAAGGACTACGGCAACATCCTGCAGACCTTTCGCCCGGGGCATGCCGACTACACCTACTGGCACAAGTACGGCATCCGCGACCCGCGCGGCGGTGGCCGTTCATCTGCCCGTTTGACGGCGCCCATGGTGGCGGCCGGCGCCGTGGCCAAGAAGTGGCTGCGCGAGCAGTACGGCACCGAGATCCGTGCCTGCATGACCCAGCTGGGCACCATGCCCATCGCCTTCGAGGGTTGGGAGCACGTGCCCAACAACCCCTTCTTTGCGCCCAATGTCAGCCAGATCGAGGCGCTCGAAGCCTATATGGACGAGCTGCGCAAGGACGGCGATTCCTGCGGTGCCAAGCTCATCGTCGAGGCCTCTGGCATGCCGGTTGGCCTGGGCGAGCCCCTGTTCGACAAGCTCGATGCCGACATTGCCTACGCGATGATGGGCATCAACGCCGTCAAGGGTGTGGAGATCGGTGCAGGCTTCGAGAGCGTGAGCCAGCGCGGCACCGTGCATGGCGACGAGCTGTACCCGGATGGCTTCGCGTCCAACCATGCGGGCGGCGTGCTGGGTGGCATCTCCACGGGGCAGGATCTGCGCGTGGCCATTGCCATCAAGCCGACCAGCTCGATCCGTTCGCCGCGCCAGTCCATCGATCTGCAGGGCCAGCCGGCCACTGTCGAGACCTTTGGTCGTCATGACCCCTGCGTGGGCATCCGCGCTACGCCGATTGCCGAGGCCATGTTGGCACTGGTGCTGATCGACCACGCGCTGCGCCATCGTGCGCAGTGCGGTGATGTGCAGGTCGACACGCCGCAGATCGCCGCGCGTCGCCCCTGATCACATCGGGCTGCCGGTCTCGATCAATTCGACCTTGTAGCCGTCCGGGTCCGTGATGAAGGCGATCATGGTATTGCCGCCTTTGACGGGCCCCGGCTCGCGCGTGATGGCGCCACCCAGGGTTGCGGCCTTGGCACGCACGGCATCGCAGGTGGCCACGATGTCATCGACGCCAATGGCGATGTGCCCATAGGCCGTGCCCAGTTCGTAACGCTCGACGCCGTAGTTGTAGGTCAGCTCGATCTCGGCGTGCTCTGGGTTGCGCCCGTAGCCCACGAAGGCCAGCGTGTACTGCTGCTCGGGGCGGTCGGTGGTGCGCAGCAGGGTCATGCCCAGCACCTGGGTGTAAAAGTCAATAGAGCGCTGAAGGTTGCCAACGCGCAGCATGGTGTGCAGCAGTCGCATGATGAGATCAGGGGGCAGTCTGTGTTGGACGGCATTGTGGCAGCGATGGCTTGGCTGCGCGAGGGGCAAGGTCTTGCTCAGGCAGGGGGCTTGTCCAGCTCCACGGGCAGCCAGCCCCGCACGCTGTTGAGCAGGGCCAGGCCTTGTGCCTGGGCCAGGTCGGCGATGAGCAGGCGGCGTTCGCGCAGCACACCTTCGGCCAGCAGGCAGGTGCGCATCACACCAGGCAGCAGCCCTGCTGACAAAGGTGGCGTGAACCACTGGCCATCGAGTTGCAGGGCGAGGTTGCCGATGGTGAACTCGGTCAGCTCGCCGGCCTGGTTGTAGAGCAGGGTGTCCAGCAGGCCGGCCGGTGGCGTGAACGCGGCGTAAGCCTGTCGGCGCGTGGTCTTGTGGCGGATGAAGTCATCCGCTGGCGGCATGGGCTGGTGCGCCAGTTGAACCTTGTGCATTGGTGGCATGACCAGTGGCATGGTCCCCGAGGCCGATGCTGTACCCAGTGGCCGTGTGTGATGCATGGTGCCGCCAGGCCCTGTAAGGGCGCTGGCTTGCAGCTCGAACCGCCCATCGACAAACAGCAGCAGGCGGACCTTGAACACGCCTTGCGGATGCGCTTGCCCCAACTGGATCAGCGCTTCGCGTATCTGCCGGGACAAGGCCTCATCCGCCATCCAGCCAAAATGCTGGGCGCTGCCCATGAGCCGGCTCAGGTGCGCATCAAGCCGGTGAACCTGTCCGTCTTCCAGCCGCAGGGACTCCAGCAACTGAAAGGGTGCATCCGCCCGCTTGAGGAAGACCTGTTTGGCCTGCCACTCCGCCACTTCGCCAGAGGGCGTGGCATCCAGCGTGATGCCGCTGCCGATGCCGCAATGCGCGGACCAGGGCGCGGGCGGTGGCGGGGTGTGCACACACACCGTCCGGATGGGCACGTTGAAGGTGACGCGGCCGCCCGGCATCATCACGCCCACTGCGCCGCAGTAGATGCCACGCGGGCTGCGCTCCAGCCTGGCAATGTGGTGCATGGCCTGCCGCTTGGGCGCACCGGTGACCGAGCCACAGGGAAAGAGCGCGGCGAACACCTCGCTGAGCTTGGCGCCGTCACGGCTGAGCGCCGTGACGGTCGAGGTCATCTGCCAGACGGTGGGCAAAGCCTGCACATCGAACAGGGACGGGACCTTCACGCTGCCGACCTCGGCCACGCGCGAAAGGTCGTTGCGCAGCAGGTCCACGATCATGAGGTTTTCAGCGCGTTCCTTGGCGTTCGTGCGCAGGTGCTCTGCGGCGGCCTGGTCTGACGCTGTGTCGAGTCCACGCGCGGCCGTGCCTTTCATGGGGCGGGTGGTGAGCAACTCGCCATCCCAGTCGAAAAAGAGCTCGGGCGACACGCTGAGCACCGCGCCCGGCGCACGACAGGCCGCACGCGCATCCAGCATCAAGCCATAGCCTTGTGGCTGGCTGCGGCGCAAGGCCATGTAGTAAGGCCACAGCGACGCGGGCTCGCCCTTGTAAGGCGCATGCAGTTGCGTGGTCAGGTTGACCTGGTAGACCTCGCCGGCACGGATCAGCTCATGTATTTGCGCGATGCGTTGCCGGGCCTGGGCCTCGTCCAGATCGGCCTGCCAGCGGTCGAGCGACCAGGTTGGCGATGGCTTGCCTGCTGAGGATGTGACTTCTTGGCCATCCCAGGGCTCGGCATGATCGAACACCGCCCACACAGCATAGGGCTGGCCTGGCGGTAGCGCCTTGACGGGCAGGTGGTGGTCAAGGCCCGGTGCGGCTTCGTAAGCGACCCAGCCCACGCACCAGCGGCCTTGCCGGGCGAGTTCATGCGCGGCATCCAGCAGGCCTGCCACTTGCGATGGGTCGTGGGCCACCAGCCATTGCGAAGGGCGCTCGAAGCGCCAGCGTTGACGGGGTGCAGGGCCCGTGTCATCCAGGTTGCCCACGTTGCCCGCACCGCCTGCACCAAGGTGCCCCGGGAAGTCCAGCAGGGCCGTGGGCAGGCTGGGGTCCTGGTCAAGCACGGCGGTCGGGTGTGACGGCGCTGTAGAGCAAGGCGATGCCAACCAAGGCGAACAAGGCCAGGCTCCAGAACTCGAAAGGCACGCCCAGCACGCTGGCGGCGGCATCGGCACAGGAGGCGCGCACCTCGAAGATCTCGGGCCAGCGGGTGTCTGCGCCCAAGAAGGTGATGATCTTGTCAGCCAGGGTCAGGTTGCAGGAGGCGGACTTCGCCGCCACGAAGTGTTGCCATAGTGCGGCTGCAATGCCACTGAGAGACAAGGGCAGCATCAAGGCCGACAAGGCGCGGCGCAACAAGGTTGGCGGCACGGCAGCGGCCAGCAGGCACAGCACGGTGAGCAGCATGAAGATCATGCGTTGCAGGATGCACCAGGGGCAGGGCTCCATGCCGAATTTGTGCTGGGCCAGCAGCGCGGCACCGACGGAGGCACCGCAGGCCAGACCCATGATCAACAAGGTGGTACGAGGGGACAGCTTGGCCATGGCGGAGCTTGTTCTGAATGGCATCAGTGCACTTCGGCGATCAACTCGATTTCGACACAGGCACCCAGCGGGATCTGGGCCACGCCGAAGGCGCTGCGGGCATGCACACCGGCTTCACCGAAGACTTCGCTAAAGAGTTCGGAGCACCCATTGGTGACCAGGTGATGCTCTGTGAAATCGGGGCTGCTGTTGACCAGGCTCATGACCTTGACGATGCGCACCACCTTGTCGAGACCGCCTGCTGCCACATGGAGCGTGCCCAGCAAGTCGATGGCCACATGGCGTGCGGCCTGCTTGCCTTCGGCGGTCGTCATGGTCTTGCCCAACTGGCCCGTCCAGACCTGGCCATCCTTTTTGGCGATGTGGCCAGAGAGGAAGACCAGGTTGCCGGTGCGCACGAAAGGCACATAGGCTGCCGCGGGGATCGCAACGGGGGGCAGGGTGATGCCCAGGTCTTTGAGGCGTTGTTCGATGGACATGGTCGGGCTTCGGGTCAAATACCGGATGGTGCCGCGCAGTGCGGTTCAGCCAAATATCCTACACCGACAGCCTGACAGCTGGCAGGGCGGGGGCATTCAACAAGCGCAAGAGGGGAGAGGCAGGTCATGGACTGGGTTCTGATGCCGGGGGCGGCGGTGCTGCCCGCGCTGGCGGTGTGTGGGCTGTTCGCACTGTGTGGCGTCTGGTTCAGGCGCAGCGTCGCAGCGGGCGAGACGTTGAGGGCATCGACGTGGCCGGCCGTTTTGCTGGGTCTGCTGTCGCTGGCGATGGCGCTGCATGCCTTTCCGTGGTTGCCGCGCTGGCAGATCTTGGCGCCGGTTCAACTCAGTGAGGGCGCACCGCCGTTCACCTTGTCCCTGTCTTTGGACAAGGCTCTGGCGGGCTGGGGGCTGATGTGGTGGGCCTGTCGCCGATGCGGCAGCCTGCGCGATGTGCGCCGCATGCTGCCATCGTTGCTTGCCGGTGCTTGCGCGACGGTCTTCGTGGTGATGGGGCTGGCCTGGCTGAGCCACATCGTGCGCTGGGATCCCAAATGGCCGGCGCAGGCGGGCGTGTTCCTGCTGGTCAATCTGCTGGTGACCTGTGTCGCTGAAGAAGCTTTTTTCAGAGGCTTGCTGCAAGAGCGCTTGACGCAGCTCTGGGCGATGCGGCCCCGTGCGCTGTCATGCGGCTTGCCGGTGTTCTTGTCGGCTTGCCTTTTTGGTTTGGCGCACCTGGGCGGCGGGGTGCGTTACGCCTTGCTGGCCACGGTCGCTGGCCTGGGCTACGGCCTGGTCTACGCCCGCACACGCCGTATCGAGGCAGCCATCCTCACGCACTTCGCCGTGAACACCGCCCACTTCCTGCTGTTCACTTACCCACGCCTGGCTTGAGCGGTATCAGCTTGCGCCTTGCGGGTGGCGCGGCAGGCCATCGTCGGGCAGATCCCACCAGCTGCATTTGGATGCGACATGGGCGTGGAAGGCCGGGCGCGTGTGCAATGGCTCGTCCAGCGTACCGGCACGCACGCGCAGCACGTCGGGCAGGCTGTCTCGGGCGCTGTAGATGGGTGAACCGCAGTGGCGGCAGAACCAGCGGCCCTTGCCCGGCGTGGCCGAGTAGCATTGCAACAATTCCTGCCCACTGAGCAGCTCGAAGTCGGCCCGCTTGACCGGGATGTTGCTGCCAAAAGCCGTGCCCTGCGCCTTGCGGCACTGGCTGCAATAGCAGATCTGGACGGGCGCCAGTTCGGCATGGATGCGGAATCGGATGCCTCCGCACAGGCAGCTTCCTGTGTTCATGGCTGGATTGTGGCCGAGATAGGCCAACGCTGTTGTCCATCCCTCCTTGGCACTCACCTGTCGGGGGGAGTGGAAGTCGTTTAACACGCACCACACTGTCGCCGCCAGCAAACATCAGGGGTGGGTGTGAAACAGGTGGGTGTACGCCAGGGGGGCCATGTTGCGTCCGGTACAGGCTTGCTCGTGGCCTGTGCGGCAGCGATGGCCTGGTTGCTGGGCGTGTATGGGCAGACCGGGGAGGTGGCTTTACAGCCGCTTGGCTTGTACGTCGTGGCGACGGTGTCGGCTTGTGTCGTCATGGCATTGTGTGCGCTTTGGCACCGTCGTGGTGTGTCGCAGGCGCTTGGATTGGTCCTGTCGGCCTGCCTGCTGGCCTGGGCCACGACGGGCTGGCGGGCCACGCTGCGCATGCAGGAAGCATTGCCTGCAGCCTGGGTCGGGCAAGACGTGACCGTCGTGGTGCAGGTCGAAGGCTTGCCGCAAGCCGTGCCTGGTGGTGTCATCTTCGATGCCCGCGTGCTGCGTTGGGTGAGCCCATCCACGCCCAGCGAGGCGAGAGACACGCTGCCCACCCGTCTCAGCCTGCGCATGAACCTGCAGGACGATGCCATGCCGTGGGCCGGTCAACAGTGGCAGCTCACAGTGCAGCTGCATCCGCCTGATGGCCTGTCCAACCCGGCTGGCTTCGATTCGACCTTGGGCTATTTCGAGCGGGGCGTGCGGGCGGTGGGCCGTGTGGCGAACCGTGAAGACGCGGCCATCAAGCTGAGCGACCAGGCCGAGCGCCCCTGGCAAGGCCTGATCGACCGCTGGCGCCAGCGCATCCGCACCGTGATCTTCGACCATGTGGCCGACAAGCGCGCGGCGGGCATCTTCGCGGGCCTGTCCATTGGCGACCAATCCGCCATCGAGCGCGATGACTGGAACCTGTTCCGTCAGACCGGTGTGGCGCACCTCGTGAGCATCAGCGGGGCACACATCGCGATGTTCGGCTGGATGGCTGCCGGGCTGATCCGGCGCCTGTGGTCACGCTGGCCACGTGGCGTGCACTGGTGGCCCGCGCCTGATGTGGCCATGTGGGCTTCGGTGCTGGCTAGCGCCCTGTATGCCTTGCTCGCTGGCTGGGGTGTGCCTGCGCAAAGAACCGTCTGGATGATGCTGATGATGGCGGGGCTGCGCTCCAGCGGTCGACGCTGGCCTTGGCCCTTGATCTGGTTGACGAGTGCGGTCTGCCTGACAGCGATGGACCCATGGGCCATTCGGCAAGTGGGGTTCTGGCTGTCGTATGTGGCGGTCGGGGTCTTGTTGTCTGCCGACAGCGCAAACGCCTCCTCTCGGGAACAAAGGGACAGGGTCAAGGAAAAAGGCGAGGAGCCGCCCAAGGCCTGGTGGCTGCGCGGCCTGCATCAGGCCTGGCAGAGTCTGCATGACATCATACGCATCCAGTTCCTGATCACCGCGGCCTTGCTGCCCTTGAGCCTGGTGTGTTTTCAGCAGGCTTCGATCAGCAGCCTCGTGGCCAACCTGGTGGCCATTCCAGTATTCACCTTGGGCATCACGCCCTTGTCCCTGCTTGGCACGATCTGGCCGCCATGCTGGGATCTCGGCACCTGGCTGGTCAACGAGGTCACTGGCTTTCTGGCGCTCTTGCTGAAGTGGTGGCCCACCATGGCGGAGTCCCCGGTCATGCCGGCCTGGGTGGCGGTGGTGGGCGTGATCGCTGGCTTCGCGTTGGCCAGGCCCATGCACTGGCGTTGGCGTCTGGCCATGCTGCCTTGCGTGCTGCCGCTGTTGTACCTGCCTCAGCCCATGCATCTCTTGCCGGCACCCAGGCCGGGTGCATTTCAGCTCATGGCCGTGGATGTGGGGCAGGGCACGGCGGTGCTGGTTCGCACGGCACACCACCAGCTATTGTTCGACACCGGTCCGCGCATCGGCGAGCAGCTCAATGCAGGTGACCGCACCTTGCTGCCGCTGTTTCGAGCGATGGGCGTTTCGCGGCTGGACATGCTGATGATCAGCCACCAGGACATGGACCATGTGGGCGGTGCCCAGGCCATCATCCAGCAGATGCCGGTGGCACAACTGGTGAGCTCGCTCGATGAGGGCCATGCCTTGCGCCACCAGGTAGGCGCGGATGGCAAGCCGCTGCCGCACACGGCCTGCGAGGCAGGCATGCAGTGGGATTGGGACGGCGTGCATTTCGAGGTGCTGCACCCGTGGCCGCAGGACTATGCCGAGCGTGCGCAGCGCGAACCCAATGCCATGTCCTGCGTGCTCAAGGTCAGCGAGCCCGGGGCCAGTGCCTTGCTCACCGGTGACATCGAAGCCGAGCAAGAGGCTGCACTGGTTGAACAGGATGCCGAACGCCTTCAAAGCACGGTGCTCATTGCGGCCCACCATGGCAGCAAGACTTCGTCCACCGAAGCCTTTCTGCGCGCCGTGCAGCCACGGCAGATCGTGGTCCAGGCAGGGCGTCGCAACCGCTATGGCCACCCGGCACCTGCCGTGCTGGCGCGGTATCAGGCGATGGATCTGGCCTGGGTGGCTTCACCTGACTGTGGCGCCTATCTGTGGGACAGCCGCGAGGCCACGCACAACAGTACGAGCAACAGTACCCGCAACAGCACGACCGACTCGACCGGCTCAGCCCAAGCCGCAAGCCCGCAGGTGGGGCAATGCTGGCGGCCGGCCCACCATCACTACTGGGATCAGCCTGCGCCCATGAACATGGAGGCTCAGCCTCGTTCCGGCAAACGCCAGCGACGCCGATCAGCTTGAGGGATCATGCAGACGGCTGGCCAGCACCTTGTCGATGCGCTTGCCATCCATGTCCACCACCTCGAAGCGCCAGCCCTCCCACTCGACCACGTCGGTGGTCTGCGGCAGCCGGCCCAGCAACAGCATGACCATGCCGGCCAGCGTGTTGTAGCGGCCGCGGTCCTCATCGGGCAAGGCCTTCATCTCCAAGCGGTCCTTCAGCTCGGGGATGGGGATGAGGCCGTCAATCAGCCACGAGCCGTCTTCGCGCTGGATGGCCCAGGCGTCCTCGGCTTCGGACGGCGTGAACTCGCCGGTGATGGCTTCCAGCACGTCACGCAGCGTGATCACGCCTTGCACTTCGCCGTACTCGTCGACCACGAAAACCATCTGCGTGTCGGAGCCGCGGAAATGCTCCAGCAACTCCATGCCCGACAAGGTCTCGGGCACGAACACGGCCGGCAGCAGGCCCTGGCTCAGGTCATTGCTCTGGTGCTGCGTGAGCTGGTGCAGCAACTGCTGGGCCGTGGCCACGCCCATGACGTCGTCCAGCCCACCACGGCAGACCGGGTAGCGCGAGAAGCCATGCTCGGCGATGATGGCCAGGTTCTCTTCCATCGTGGCCTCGATATTGAGCCAGGCGATGTCGCCACGCGGGATCATCATCGAGCCGATCTGGCGCTCATCCAGCCGGAACACATTGCGCACCATCTGGTGCTCGTGCGCTTCGATCACGCCGGCGTCCAGGCCTTCTTCCAGCTGGGCGGCAATCTCTTCTTCCGTCACGCTGCGGCCACCGTTGTCCTTGATCCCGATGAGCTTCAGGATGGCCTCGGTCGCCGCCGACAGCAGGCGCACGAAAGGCTTGGTCATGCTCGAGAGCCACTTCATGGGCTGCGAGACGACGCGCGCCACGGACTCGGGGTACATCTGCCCGACGCGCTTGGGCACCAGCTCGCCGAAAATGATGGTCACAAAGGTGATGATCAGCACCACCAGGCCGGTGGCGGTGACGGCGGCCACGCGGTCGTGCAGCATGAACTGCGCTTGCAGCCAGTGCGCTAGCGGCGCGGAGAAGGCGGCATCACCCACGATGCCGTTGAGCACCCCGGTGGACGTGATACCGATCTGGACGGTCGAGAGGAACTGCGTGGGGTTGTCGTGGAGCTCGATTGCGGTCTGCGCGCCCACGTCGCCGGTTTCGGCCATGACTTGAAGACGGGCCTTGCGGCTGGCTGCCAGCGCCATTTCGGACATGGCAAAACAGCCGTTGAGCAGGGTCAGGAAGATCAGCAGGGCAAGTTCCATGTGTGGCGCCGCGTCTTTGGCAATGCCGTGGCCGGGCCGTCTGTAAAGAGGCTGCAAGCGTAGCAGAATCCGTTCCATGAACTATTTGCTTGGCGATTTGCAAGGTTGCTGCGACCCCCTGGAGCGCTTGCTACAGACCATCGATTTCTCCCCCTCGCGGGATCACCTCTACGTGCTGGGCGACCTGGTCAACCGCGGGCCGGACTCCCTGGGCGTGCTGCGCCGCCTTCGCGGCCTGGGCAACGCGGTCACCAGCCTGCTGGGCAACCACGACCTGCATCTGCTGGCTGTGGCCCATGGCGTGCGCAACCCGCACCGCAGCGACACCCTGGGCGCGATCCTGACCGCCCCGGACCGCGAGGACTGGCTCGACTGGATCCGCCAACAGCGCTTGGCTGTGCACGAGCAGGGTTGGCTCATGGTGCACGCCGGCGTGGTGCCTCAATGGGATGCGGCCCAGACCGTGGCCCTGGCACGCGAGGTGGAGGCCATGCTGGCCGGCCCCGACCTGGGCGAGTTCCTCCCCAGCATGTACGGCAACGAGCCCACCCGCTGGGACGACAGCCTGCAGGGCGTGCCGCGCTGGCGCTGCGTGGTCAATGTGCTGACCCGCCTGCGCTTTTGCGCCGAAGACGGCACCATGGAGTTCGCCACGAAGGACGGCAGCCATGGCGCGCCGGAGGGCTTCATGCCCTGGTTCGAGGTGCCGGGGCGCCGGACGGCCGGCACACCCGTGGCGTTTGGGCACTGGTCCACCCTGGGCCTGATCAACCGAGACGACCTGCTGGCGCTGGACACCGGCTGCGTCTGGGGCGGTCAGTTGTCGGCCGTCCGTGTCGATGGCGCCACGCGCGAGCTCATTCAGATCGATTGTCCGCAAGCTCAGAAGCCCGGCAAGGAATGACAAGAGGCATTGCCACTACAATGACGGCCTTGAAGGGTGTGTGGCCGAGCGGTTTAAGGCACCGGTCTTGAAAACCGGCGAACGTTTGCGCGTTCCGTGAGTTCGAATCTCACCGCACCCGCCAAGCCTCAGGGAAGCGATTTGCGCAGCGCCGGCGTACTGACGTCATCAATGTGGCGGAACGCGGGTGCAATCTTCTCGATTTCAGCTGCAGGAACGCCGAAGCCCTCGAAATAGACGCGCCATTCGCGCACGACACGCCAAGTCTCAGCAATCATTTCGCAGGCTTTGGCTCGTGACAGCGTGAACATCTCGTGCGCTTCCAAGGCATTGTCGAGTGTGGCCAGGCGTCCTTGAGGGCCGACACCAAGATGAAGATATCGTTCTGTTGCCAAGCTGGGTCGCGGCAACACGTCGTAGAGCGGGCTCAAGCGCCAGCCACCTAAGCGTGGCTCGTAGACGAAGCCATGGTTGCGCAAGTGGTCGTCATCGTTGGTGACCAAGATGTTGTAGACCATGCGCTTGAACAGCTCTGCGTTGTCCGCGCGGATGACGCTGGGGTGGCAGTATTTGCGTATCGTTTGTGCGAGGTCGGTGTACGCCTTGGTTCGCGATTCGGTTTCGTCGCAGCCTACAAGGGTGAGGCCGCTGACGAAGCCCAGGCGGTGTTCTGCTTTGCCTTGACCCGGCTGCGTTTCCAGCAGGTCGACGCTGGTATCCAGCATCACGCCGGCTTCAGCCCAGTAGCGGTCGAAACGGCGGATGAGCATGACCTTGCGTTCACCCAGTGTACGTACCTCCACCGGTGGCACAGTGAGCCCCGCTTCAGCTGCTAAACGCAGTGCGGCGCATTCGATGGATGGGATGTCAAGGCCATCTTTCCGGCTAGAAAACTTGGCCAGCCAAAGCACGCCATGCTCGTCGCGTACGGAGGCTTTAGGCCGGGCACCGCCGAGCGCTGTGCCGTCAATGAAGATGGCTTCCAGGTGAGCTGGTATCGGCAGGCCATCCTCGATGCGCTCGGCTGCATCCATCAAGTACGTCAGCGCGTGAGCGGCGCTTTGCCCTGGAGTCGGCCCATCTTGGATGGTTGGACGGACGTCAAGTGCACCGACACGGTCACTGCCTGCGTGGAGCAGGTACTGCGATTCGGGGAGGGAGTTGGCCGGAACTTTGAGCTTGGCTTCGATAACGCGGCGCCCCCATGAATCGGGCGCTGCATCTCGAATGCCGCCGAAAAGAGGGAGACCATTGGCCGGTAGCAACCTCTTGCCTAATATTTGGGCGCGATCCTGTAGGCTCAGACTGACCGGGTCCACCTCCAGCGCATCGGGGCGACGGGCATAGTTCAGCCCGTAGGCAAAGTTGGACGCGAGGACGGCGGGGCCTTCTTCGGTCATTTGGAGCTGACCACAAGGCGCCCAGTCCTGACCAATGTGAGCGAAGACCATCAGCGTGGTTTCTGTTGCCATGCTTGTCCCCTCAGAAGTCAAGCGCTTTGAGCTCTGCTGCCGTCAGGTCGCGTACACGCTTCGTTTGCTCTCGTGACGCGAGCGCGCGTAAGGCGGGGTCTTTCTCCAGGAGCAAGTCAAGCAGTGTGCAGCCTGGGGCAATGGCCTCCAGGTAACGGAGGACCTGGCCGATGGCGAGGCCGGGGTCGCCTTTTTCCAGGCGGTAGGCTGTGTTGCGTGACAGACCGGCGCGCAAGGCCGCGTCGGTTTGCTTGACCTTACGAGCAACGCGCAGACGGGCCAGCAGCACCCCTATGCGGGCGCATTCATCCAGTTGCTTGGTAGAGAGCGTGGCGGATTGACTGACTTTCATGCTCGTTAAATCGTTGATTTTGCCGAGATAGCTCGATTTAACGAGCATCTTACATTAGATATCATCAGTCTGATTGATTGTTCGTTAAATCGATCTTGATCTTCTGTAAGATTGATTTAACGATCATTTTGGCTAGTGTGTCGGCAGATTTGCCATTGCTTCACAACAAGCAGCGCAGGCGTTCACGCTTGGCTCTTCTCACGATTGGCTAAGGGAGCTGAGTATGTGAAAGACGGCTTTCTCAACGCAGATCCATGTACCTTGTGCCGGGACTGTTTGACCCGAATCGTAGATCATGTGAAACGGACGAAAGTGATGCTGTCCGGCAGCTTCTAAGCTATCCAGAAGTCCAACTGACACGGCCCATCCAGCTGGGATTCGCGCGCCCTGCCCGTGGTTGTAGAACTTGGAGAGCTGTTCCGGGGGCGATGCGAAATTGCGTCCGTAGGCTTGGCAGTTTAGATCGACCATAACTGCCCACTGGGCAAGGGCATGGCTCTGGCTGTCGATGTCATGCGGCCAAATGCGTGAGGCCAATGTCTTGATGGTAGTTTGAGCGCGAGCGTGGATGCGGCTGAGTCACGTTCCGTTGCATGTTCCGCAAACGGTGCGAACTTTCGAGTGGTATGCATTTCCCGATGCCCCGGTTGTATGGGATGGGGGGAGCCCATTTCACCAAGGCGTACAGGGCGCTCAATTCTGTAGAGTCTGGAGGTCACATCGGGTTTAGGGAAGGCCTTTGCAACCCAATCGCCAATCACTTGTTCTTTGGTGAGGCGCCCAAGCTTGCCGCAGTACATGCAGCGCCCTCGCTTGTGGGTGCTCGCCTTTCCGTAGTGAAGGTCAAATTTGCAATGGACACAGAATGGTCGATTCTTGACGGTCCTTTGACCGCAATGCGGGCAGTTGTCTGGAGCTACTGGCTGCGCATGTTCAAGGGACTCAAAGACCACGATTAGTCTCCTCTCGAAGTTTTGCAGGGTAACTGGAAAAGGCCAAATAGACTGAGGTTGGGAGCCAACAACAGGTGAAACTCAACGGCCACCCGAAGCTCTCCACAAGGTCTCCCCTGTGGTTCCACTTCAAGCAGCCGTGAGGGCTTCACCAGCACCCAGGTCAGGCCAAGCAAAGGGAAAAAGAACAGGTGCAAGCACACACGCGCAGACACGGGCCTGGGGGCTTGCGTATCTGGCGTATGCGCTCACCAATGAGCTACAGCATCCGCGCCAAAATTAACACCCATTCCGCGTCATCAAGCGCCAGTTCGGGCATGTGAAGGTGCGCTACCGGGGCTTGGCCAAGAACACGGCTCAGTTGTTCACGCTGTTTGCGTTGGCCAATTTGTGGATGGTGCGCAGGCGTTTGAACGGGAGCTTGGCATGAGTGCGTCCAGCGCATGGGAAATGGGTGCAAAACGCGCTCCAAGGACCCACTCCAGAACTGCCCAAGTGCCTAGCTGGTCAGGTCAGAACTCCCAACCATGGTCAGCGCTCATTTGTGCAGGCCTTCCTTAGCCCGTTGAGGCCTTTTTGTTGCTCATTTGCAGGCTCAGCTCTGGCCTGGTATGACCGATGTGCCAGACCGAATCAGCTGCCGCGTGGGGCAATTGTTCAGGACGGACCAATGAGTCTTTCAGCAGATTACAAGTTCAAAACTAGGGATACGAATTTTTTACAAGAAAAGCCACACTTGGTGGCCGATGTCAAGATGGCCATAGGATATCTAGTCTAATTGAAGGAGGTTTTATGGTAGTGGTCCACCGCCTAGTTGCTTTGTTTATCGTTGCAGCATTCTTAGCGAACGTACCCACCTCTGTTTTTGCCGCGTGTACAAAGACAAAAATTTGTAGTTTGGCAAAGAAAGGGGTTGAGACCTCTGACATTGCCGATACGTGCGAAATGGATGAAGATGAAGTCGAAGAAATCATTGCCACGTGTAAGAAGTCGAAGCCCCCCGTGGGCTCAGAGAAGGGGGGGGGCACTACTCCTAGGCAAGCTGTCTGTTGTGATGGGTTTGGAAACAGCCGATGCCCGATTGTTGCTGGTTCAACGCAGATAGGTGATGCATGCTTTTGTCCCGGTCAAGGATATGGCGTAATTTGTAGATGAAGCTAATGGAAATGAAATTACATCGTCTGATTATTGCTGTATCAACATTTGCGATAGCGTGTTCAGTACTCGCACAAGCATCGAGTGATTGTCTGTCCGTTGCTAAAAGAGACAGATTGAACTGTTGGAGTGAATGTCCGACTGGGGCTAGGCGGACGGAAGCTTGCGTCGATGGTTGCAATGATGAATTCAGTGATGCCAAGAAATCTTGTGAGAAGCCAGCGTCTGCCCGTGCGGCTCTACAAGGTCGCTACAAGGGTGGTGAGAACGGCTGTTACTTTGGAGAGTGCCCACCCGACCTCTCGGAGAAAGTCGAAACTGAGAAGAAGCGTGGAAAGAAACGCCCACCTGCGGATGAGAATGATGATCCTGTCCCGCCTTCCCCAGCGGTATTGACTACGAATATCTGTCAGACACCTGCGCTCTGGTGCACGATGTTCGTGACTGGGCCGGTAGGTACGTCATGTTTTTGCACCACCCCTATGGGTACTGCATACGGAATTACGGTTCCTCGGAGGTAGGGATGAACCGCCGATCGTCGTTGAAGTTTGGAATCGCTTGCATTTTGTGTGGACGCGCTAACCTGTCGGCATACTCGGGTGAGGTCGTGCATATTGGATGTGCATTGATTTCGGGCGGCAATCGCACATCGACAGGTATTGGAGTATTTCCCGGCGAGTTAAATCAAGGGTCGGGTGATCCGCAGCTTGATCGAAAACTTGGCAAGGCCCTCGCCCGTCTTTCATCAACCTTTGCAGTCCGGCCCAATTTCAGTTTTTACGATGACAAAGATGGAGAGAACGCACTTGCTACAGATGTCGAAGGGGACACCCCAGGAACCCATGGTCTCGTCTTAATGGGCAGGGGACTTTTCTCTCAACTTTTGCAGCGGTTTGGGGACAATGGCATGGCTGTATTGTTGGTACTTGCACATGAATTTGGTCACATTGCCCAGTTTCAGCGCAAGGCATATGGGACTCTTGTTGGAGCGGACGGCAAATCGAAGTTGGCTGAGTTGCATGCTGATTTGCTTGCAGGCTACTATCTCGGACGGCGAAAGGCTGAGTTACCAAATTTATCTCTGCGTGAAGCTGGGCTCAGTCTTTTTCAAATTGGAGATTTCCAATTTAACGCGATAGACCATCACGGTACGCCAAAGGAAAGGGTCGCATCTGCCGAGAAGGGGTTTGCAATGGCGCGTAGTCGTAATTTCAACGATGTGTTCGATGAGGGGCGAGATTGGATTCTCCAGTCATTTCAAGCATAAGTTGTAAGCGACCAAACTGGCTGAGGCACTTTGGTGTAGTTGTAACCATGTTGGTTGGCAACATTCTTCACTCAGCTGAGGCAAGCGAAGGTTGCCAACGTATGCGTGCTGCTCCAGTGGTTGGCGGAGTACCTGCCAACGTAAACGACTGGAGGGGTTTGGTGGCGCTAAGAGTAAGTAGACGATCCGAATCTCGTTACTTTTGTGGTGCGACATATATTGGTAACAACACATTACTAACTGCAGCTCATTGCGTTGAAAAGCTTAAGCGAGATGAGCAGGGGGGTGTCACGCTTCAAGGTTGGGATTCTGTCGAAGCCGTTCCTGCTGCAGATGATTTGTCGAAAATTTCGTCCCAGGGTGTGGTTCGAATAACAAACGTATTGGTGCATCCTGGCTGGAATGGGCGAGTGCAGTCTGGGAACGATATAGCCGTTCTTAAAGTGGCTGCGCCGTCAACATGGCGAAAGCCCCTGCCACTTTCGTCGACACCGTTAAATGATACGGTATATCGAGCTTTAGTTGCAGGCTATGGCTTACTTCAAGATCCTATCGCAAATAGCGAGTCTCAGACGTGGACGAGTGATGGGATAGTCGGAAGTGCGGGATCGAGACTTCTTCAGGAGGTGCAGTTACCAGTCCTGCCGACGTCAACCTGTAGCTTATCTCAAGAGTCGTTTCGAGGCGATTCGCAATTCTGTGCCGGCTATGAAGACGGCGGTAAGGATGCATGCACTGGCGATTCTGGTGGTCCATTGGTCGCGATTGACTCTATGGGCTGTCCATACCAGATCGGAATAGTTTCATATGGCAGGGGATGTGGTCGTAAGCAGACCTATGGTATATACACTCGAATTTCCGCCTTCTTGCCTTGGCTTCATCAGATTCTTAATGATTCAAGTTTAGGGGGGGTATTGCCTCCTCCTGAGGCTGCAGGGGTAGCGTCCGCGTCGGCCCTCAGCGCGCTGTTGCAGGTGGCAACCCTGGATGGCGACGACATCACATTGGCCCTATTGCCGCGTACTTTACTGACGGTTGGTGAGGCTTTGACCATTCGGGTCTCGGTTCGACGTAAGGGCCGCTTGCTGTTGCTCGATCAGAATGCAGCTGGGAGTGTCTCGCAAATATTTCCCAATGCTGCCGCCATAGAGAACTCCGATGTGGTGCAAGCGGGGCAGACGCTCGACTTTCCGCCAACAAATGCAGGTTACCATTTTGCGGTCTTACCGCCCACTGGAAACGGTCGGCTAGTTGCTCTCCTTATGCCTATTAACAGCAAATTGAGTGCGCAGGCTCAGTATTTTGCAAAACAAGCTTGGACCGCAAATCAATTGGCCATGCGGCATCTTCTGTTGGCGCGAGCCGCGGTATTGGATGGATTACGATCCCGTAGCTCTGTTGCTGCGTTAAGCGTGGAGCGATCTTGGTCAGCTGTGGTCTTGAACTACACGGTGCAAATGAAATCCAAGGTGGGAGATCAATGATGATCACGTTTAGAAGACAAGTTTTGACTCAATCTGTTTCCTTGCTAAGTCTTATAGGGGCGTTGCCGGCGGTATTGAGCGCATGTGCGACAAATCCGCCTACCTCTGACATATCGGCGTTGCGCGATCGATGGATGGAAGATTGGATGAGCGCGCGAACCCTCGTGGGGCCGTTGCATATGGCGCGCTTTGCTGACCCAATGTATGTGGTCCTTGACCCAATTGGTTGGCGCCCGGGCCAGAGCGAAGTAGATCCCTTGCCTGTAGTCGAGGTGCCAAGAGGATTCGTGACTGACTTGGCCAGCATTCCACGTGTGTTCTGGAGTCTTCTTCGCCCAGATGGTGCCTATACATATCCCGCTATCATTCATGACTATATGTACTGGACGCAAGTGCATGAGCGTCAAGTTGCAGATGATGTCTTCTTGGCTGGTATGCGGGACATGAACATAGATGAATCCACCTGTAAGGCAATACATTTTGCCGTTCGTCAATTTGGTCAGTCTGCATGGAACAACAATAGACAATTGAAGCGGTCAGGTGAACGTCGTATTCTTAAGCGACTGCCAAGCGACCCTACAGTTCGATGGGATCAGTGGCGGCTAATGTCAGATGTTTTTGTCTAGATAATAATCTGCCCTGAACAACACACAAGTTATTGATCTGCAATGTGATTTCAGCATAAGTGTGGTGTGATATTTGCAAGGAAACAAATACTGACCTGCTCGGCTTTTTCACGCCAATCACTCCTGGAGTGATGGCGTGTTGTGGAGGGGCTGCTATTGCTGTTTGAACTCGTAGGACGCAAGTAGTCCAGGCTACTGCGGAGCCGCACCGCGTTGCAGTGGCGCCATCAAGCCTCGATGATCACCGATGCCTCGCGGCATAACCTGAACCACTCCTGTGACAGGTATTCATCGCGAAACTCGCCGTTGAAGCTTTTGTCAGCGCCCCGTTCTGCCAAGACTTGCCTGGGTCGTTGAGCACCGTGCAGATACCGCTTGGCAGATCCACACCAGGATAGCCACACTCATGAACTCGGACCCGTTATCTGAGCATATAAGCAACAGCGTACCATCGATGCTGACAATCTGCCGTGGTGTCGAAGACGAAGTCATAGACCCACTCCGTGTTGGCCTTGAATGGCGTGAACGGCCGGGGCCTACTGGCCCCGATGCGACGCCTGGGCCGCTGTTTGGGCAACTGCAGGCCCGCACAACACCAGATTCGATGCGTGCGAGACTAGTTGAGTGCCATGCCTTGGTGCTGCAGGATGATGCAAATGCGTCGGTAGTCATACCTCGGATACTGCCCCACAACGTCTTCATGGCTTCGATGACAGGAGTATCTTTGGCTGGGCTGAGCAACTCGTAGCGCACTGTCGAGCGCGACACCCCTACGCGTGACCGGTGTGTCGTGCGTCCGGGGCGGGAACAGTCGAAGATGCGCGGAGAAGATGGCAACCCAACAATGTGCAAGGCTTGGTTGCATAGATCGACAAAGTGCAATCTGATCGGTTACGCCGAGCCCGTAAAGGCGGTCAGCGGCGGCCGAAAAAGCGGCGTATGGAGGCCCCCGCGAAGAAGTCAGTGGTAATGCGGATGCTCGTAGCGATTGCTCGACCAAGGCAGAGCGCACTCACCTCCAAGACCGATACATGACTGGTCTGCCGCTTGCATGAACTGAGGCATCAGGGTCTTGGAGACGCGCGATGCCCAGTTTCTTTCTGCTCGGTGCACGGCCAATGGTCAAAGATGCACCAACTATGAAACTCCATGAGGTGCTGGACTGGAACGACATCGCCCACAAGCTCAAGGGCTTGTACAGGCGAGAGATCACGCGCGGTGGAGGCCCCGAGCCCTATTATGCGCCGTTGTCGATGTTCAAGCTCATGCTGCTGGGCCAGTGGCATGGCCTATCGGACGCACAGCTGGAGCAGGCACTCAAGGTGCGCATTGACTTCATGGTGTTCACCGGCTTTGAGCCCGGCGATGCGTTTCCCGAAGCCACGACGATCTGCCGCTTTCGCAATCGATTGGTGACGGCCAAGCTCGATCAGGTGCTGCTCAGGCGCATCAATGGCCAGCTCGAGCGCCAGGGGCTCAAGGTCTCGGGCGCGCGTGGCGCCATCATCGACGCCACGATTGAGGTTGCCCTTGATTGCCGGAGTTCTTAACTCATCGATTACGCGGCCTTCTTGTGCTGTGCCGCGTGCCAGCGTTGCTCGTACTGCATCGGACT
>RXJQ01000086.1 GCA_003963115.1 Burkholderiales bacterium | reverse complement strand
AGCGGCAAATGCGCCAAGTGATGAACTTCACTGACCTCGACCACACCGATGTCCGCCAACGCAAAAATGCGGCGGCTTCTTCAGCGTATCCTTAGGGCAATGCTGAATAAGCCCGCGCCCCATGCGTCACCGCAGCCGGTGTGCCGCCCACAAAGGCCATCAGCTCGCCATGTGACATGGCCGTCCACGGCTCATTGAGCGTCAAGGGCTCGGTGGCGACCACGGCCACACGGTCATCCGAGCCCGCCAGTTCAGCGAAATTGACGGCCACGTCCTGGTCCTGCAAGCGCGCCATGCCGAAGGGGTGTTGGCGGACCAGATAGTGCAGCTTGGTCGAGCAATGCGCCCACAAGGCCTCGCCCTGGCTGAGCATGAAGTTGAAGGTACCGTGACGGGCAACCTGCGGCACCAGTTCTGACAAAGTCGCGGTCAACTCCTGCACGCTGGGCATGCTGGCGTGGCTCTTGGCCAGCTCCTGCATCAGCCAGCAAAACGCGCGCTCGCTGTCGGTGTCGCCCACAGGGCGGAAGGCGGCATGCAGCTTGGGGTGGAAGTCCACCAGGTTGCCGTTGTGGGCGAAGGCCCAGTAGCTGCCCCAGAGTTCGCGCACGAAAGGGTGGCAGTTCTCCAGCGTCACCTGGCCCTGCGTGGCCTTGCGGATGTGGGCGATCACATGGCGGCTCTTGATCGGGTAGCGCTTGATCAGCTCGGCCACGGGCGAGACGCTGGCGGCCTCGTGGTCCACGAACAGGCGCAAGCCCCGCCCTTCGAAAAAGGCAATGCCAAAGCCATCGGCGTGCTCGCAGGCACGTGTGGCAAAACCCGAAAAGCTGAACACGATGTCGGTGGGGGTATTGCAGTTCATGCCCAACAACTGGCACATGGCTTGGCGCTCCACAGAGAGACGGTAGGGATCGAGTCCTCATCCTACCCCCAGGCCATGCCAAATAAGGGATCACGCCGGGCCTTGTCTACCCCCAGTGGTATGCCACACCCCGAGGGAAAAGCCGTATCCGGAGAGCAGCGATAATGGCTGTGCTAACTAACGGCACCCTTTTTAACCAACCTTCAGTTTTCAGGAATCGGCCATGGCCTCCATCAACAAAGTCATCCTCATCGGCAACCTGGGTCGCGACCCCGAAGTGCGCTACACCCCCAATGGCGCCGCCGTCTGCAATGTCTCCGTTGCCACCACGCGAAATTGGAAAGACAAGAACTCCGGCGACAAGATCGAGGAAACCGAGTGGCACCGAGTGGTGTTCTATGACCGTCTGGCCGAGATCGCCGGGGAATACCTCAAGAAGGGTCGCCCCGTCTACGTGGAAGGCCGCCTGAAGACCCGCAAGTGGCAAGACAAGGACGGCAAGGACAACTACACCACCGAAATCGTGGCCGAGCAGATGCAACTGCTGGGTGGCCGCGAAGGCGGCGGTGGTGGCAGTGGCTACGGTGGCGGCCAGGGCGGTGGCGACGACTTCAGCCAGGAAGCACCTCCCAGCCGCCCAGCAGCACGTCCGGCAGCGGCACAGCGCCCGGCCTCCGCACCGGCGGCTCCGAAGTCGTCCACGGGCTTTGATGACATGGATGACGACATTCCGTTCTAGGAAGCAGTCAACTGAAATCAACAAGATTTCAGCTCGTTAAAGCGACTTAAAGGTGCTTCGTTGTTAAAGAAATAGCTGGAGGCGATCTATCAAGATCGCCTCCTTTTTTCTTGATCGGTGAGCATTTTTGAGAGATCTATTTTCTCAACAAGATCAAGACCGATGCATAACTGGTCTGCCGCTTGCATGAGTTGAGGCATCACGGTCTTGGAGATGCGCGATGCCGAGTTTCTTCCTGCTGGCTGACCTGTATCGAAGATCCCGCCGACATCGTCACTGTTAGTGCTCAGCCAGAGTCGCCTCGTCCGGTCTCATGTTTGCTTGTCAAGGCGCCGAACTCACGCCTACGCCCCTGAGCAGCCGAGTTCACGCTACTTGGCACACCGCCGTCGTCGGGGATCCTGACAAATTGACGACTACGATGACCATTGCGCAGAACTCTGCAGTCATCTAGCCCCAACACCTCACAACCTGTCCAGTCCCTGACATTCGAAGCTCTGCTGCCCAAAGCGATTACCCAGTGCTTCAGCTGTTGCGGTTGGCACCAACTGGTCCCAGCTATGCAATTCAGACGAGTTTTGATTCACTAGCAGCAATTCCAATTTGTTTGGAGGAGTCGCTGCCAGACACGAACCATCTCAAGTTTGCAGGTGGCTTCACTCAAATGTAAAGGCGCCGTGCTACTTTCATCGTCAAACGAACTAACAGGAGGCCCGACATGAGCCCGTTTGAGAAACTCGAACAGATTCTGGAAAGCCATGGGCTGCCGACAGCCTTTCAAAGGCAGTTGTTTCTGTTTGCCGGCAATGGGCTGTCTCGCCTGGCGCTGACACCAGGCTCTGGAGCCTCGCCCAGCTTTTCCAGGGGTGTGAGCTGGCGCCAATGGGTCGCCGATCAATTCGATGAACTGGCCAATGATTCAGCGACCTGGAGCTATCTTGAAGCCGATGGCCTCAGCTTGTCGGAGGGCATTCAGTGCATACGAGATCGAGCGGACCTACCTCGCGATGACCTGACGAGGCTTTATCAAACCCTTTGGGAGCAGGTCGAAATTGCTTCGGCCCCAGGTTTCGTGCACCACGCTGCTGTGGACACATTCCATGTCATCGTCACGACCAATTACGACACTTTGTTCGAACGAGCTGCCGTCTCCATGGGCAAGCCGTTCAGACAATGGGTCGTGGGCGTCAAGCCGCACGGGCCTCACCATCATGGCCCTGCAGGCCGCGTCGATCTCGACATCGTAAAACTGCATGGCAGTTTTCCTTTCGAAGGTAACCGAGATGCGCCGACCAAGGCCGCCTTTGAAAGCTGGTGGAACGAGGGAGAGGACAAGCACCTTGTGGCGGCATCCAAAACCTATCGCAAAGATCTGAACCAAGCTTTCGAAAACGTCACGCAGATTTTCACGCATACCGACATCCAGCGAGGCCTGATCAATTCAGCCCCGGATGTGCGCCGGGCGTGGTTCGTGGCCGGGCACGGTCTGAACTCGGAGGATGTCTTGTTCGCGCATGCCCAGATTCAGGCCAGCAGCAAGATCAGCACACAGCCCATCGTACTGACCTTTGCACCCAGCCCATCGGAAGGCAGGCGACAAGGCACCATTAATCGGCAGTCCATCGTCCGTGAGGATGGACTGAGAGATCGAAGCACACAGGCCAGAAGCGACTTCTTCGTCAAGGCCTTCGACACCATTCGGAACAGCAAGGCCGCTCCAATGGCAGAGCATCGGCCCCCCCAGGTTTTTCTGGTCGGGCAGTCCAGCGCAAATTACGTCACGCGCATCAAAGAAGGGCCACTGGCTCTCGAGCGTTCCTACGCAACTCAGGTCAGAACCGACGGCCGTCCCGTCAATGAATATCAGGTCGGTGGGCAAGTGCTGGTCCCAGCACTCCTGCTCGACGCCTGGGCATGTCGGCCTGCGCTGTATTCCACGGTGGGATACGACGAACATGGCGCCACAGTCATGCGCCATCTCATGGGGACGTCAAGCCTCGATCTGCGTGGTGTCAAGCAAGACAGATCGGTAGTCACCGACTGTTCCTATGTGGTCACTTACGAAGACGTGCGAATCCTGATCGATTCAGGCACCTCCAACAGCAAAAAGGTGAACGACTCCGTCGTACGCACCGATCTGATTCCCGCACTGGACCGGGGGCTGGCAGAAGCGGCCAAGCAACGCTGCCACCTCTACCTCACCAAATGGTTTTTCGAACCTGTAGCAGCTCATGTAGCAACGTGGCGACAAACATATCCGCAGCTGGAAGTATTTTTCGAAACAGGCACCAGGGGTTTTGAAGACGCTACAGCGTTCAATGACAGCATCCAGATGCTGGGCCGCCATATCGACGTACTACTGGCCAGCTCCTTGTTCAGCCTGCGCCTGATTCGTCCGACCATGACACGCTTGACGGGTGCGAAAAATGTGGTCGTCAACGCATTGAGCAGTAGCACTGTCGATGCATGGGACCAAGAATACAAAAGCCTGGAAGAGCAGCTCGTGGAGACGGTGCGTGGACGAGCCGTACAGAACCACGTCTTTGTGCAGGCGTTGCAGTGGGATTTGAAGGCTTGCGTGTGTGAAATGCGAAAACATGTTGGCACGCCGCACTCCTATCTGATTGTGACGCTGGGCGCGGCAGGTGCCATGGTGATTCAGCCAGATGGCAGGGCCTACTGGATCGAAGCAGAATCTACTGTTCCGACGGCAACATCTTCTGCCCTGGGTTGCGGGGACATCTTTAGAGGGGCATTCATGGGCACACTGATTCAGGAAAGTCAGACCTGCGACCTGTCTATCGAGCTGGCCACTAGAACGGCGGTTCATGCCGGCACAACAAAGTTTCAACACCTAAGGCTCGCTGATGCTTTGGACGCCTTACGCAACCACGCCCACGTAAGATCGGCTGGCAGCAGGCTCAAGCTTCACGATCTCTCAGACCCGAGTACCCTTGATGAATTGGCACGCCTCGTTGCACTCGAATGAACCCCATGCACCCGCCTCTATCGCCTGAAGCAATCACCCAGAGGCCTGCCTAGACAATACCCCAGAAGATCAAGGTCGGCGCCATGTGGATAGGCCAGGCATGTTTGAGTGGCTCCGGCGGACCAAGCCTGTGAGGTGAATCGAAAGCCCCGCCTGTAGATCTCGCGTGGAGGTGCATAGCGCCGTTCATGCCATGCATGGACCAAGGCAAACTGCGCCCAGTACGGCCTGCGATCTTTCAAGGCCAGTTGGACACGCCCTGAGGGCAGGTCTGCGCTCAAGGTACAGCTTTCAAAGTCCATGAACACCTCGCCTCCGTGGGTCCTCAGTCTGGCCCAACGCTGATGAGCCTGTGGCGATACAGCCTTGGCGGTCAGCAAGGAGCAATCCACCGAGCCGATACGGGCCTTCACATAGTGTGCCGTGTCGGCATAGGGCGACGCCAGTGCCCCGCCGGTCATACCTGCTGGAGTAACGCATCCTCTGCTGGAGTCCAGCAAGGTCATGTCGCCGCCGGGAATCAGGGCCATCATGGAAAACAGATGGAACATGGTCTCCCAGGTATTTCCACCTCCGGACCGCGTGAGCACCCACGGACGATGGTCCAGAACCGCAGCAGTACCTGCTCCTTCGAGCAGACAGGCCTCCAGCCCTTGAACAGCACCCAACTCGCGACACCAGCCTTCCAAGACGTGGGGCGACACTCTCGGGTGGAGGAGATCAAGCACGGCTGGTTGCCGCAATGAGGCACACATCAGTGCGGCCAGCGGCAGGCCCTTTTCCAAAAGGTAATAGGCCAGCGGAAACCAGTTGAACAGGCCGCTCAAGGTCGGATCGGTGTCTAGCAATGCAAACTCGCCTGCATCGGTCGTCAATGGCTTTTCGATCACGACGCGACGTCCGGCCCGTATCAGCCTGCTAGCCAGGGGAACATGCAGATCAGTGGGAACGGCAAGTACAGGCAGCACATCCGATGACAGATGCTGATGGATATAAGTGGCGGCGGCCTCTGGTTCCGCAGGCAGCACTTTATATGCCTGCACTGCCAAGCCCAGGGCTTGTAACAAGGGCTGCACCTCCATGATCGATGCCAACCCAAACACCTGCTCCACGACAACTGGCAGACCGTGTTCTCGTGCCGCGCTCAAACCACGCACATAGCGGTTCAAGACCACATCACCTGTGCCGACGATCGCTATATGTGTCTCAAGCCCCATTGTTCAATTATGGCGTAGGACTCACAACAAGCACATTCCCAATATCCGCACTTATATGTCCAACCGATAGCTACCCCGAGCCTTGATATGTTTGAGCCCTCGCAGTTTCAAGCTACGCTCTACGCCCAGCACAACTTGCGGCACATTCGAGAGGTGCTAGGGCTGGCCACTCTTTCAGCGGCTACTCGCCCTCCGCAACACGAGTTATCCACAAATTTGTTGAACGCCTGCTGGGAGTCAGAACATCTAGTCTGAACACAATCACATCTTGACAATCTGGGGTCACGGACAGAGGGATCTTGGCAAATGCATCGCTTGGTTGGACATCGTTTACCGCGGCGCTCTCTGCTCAAAACGCGCTCTTGATCACCCCACCGTCTACGCGAAGGGCCGCACCGGTTGTGGCCGAAGCAAGCGGGCTGGCCACATAAGCCACGAGCGAGGCCACTTCCTGCGGTGAGGCAAAGCGCTTGATCAACGAAGTGGGGCGCACGTGGTCGAAGAACTCGGTCTCGACCTGCGCGAAGCTTTTGTCGCTCGACCGTGCCATGTCCTCAACAAAGTCGCCCACGCCACGCGACTTGGTGGGGCCCGGCAGCACGCTGTTGACAGTGATGCCCGTGCCGGCAACCGATTCCGCGAGGCCGCGCGACACGGCGAGCTGCGCGGTCTTGGTCATGCCGTAGTGAATCATCTCGGTCGGGATCTGCACGGCGCTTTCGCTAGAAATGAAGATGATCCGCCCCCAGTTCGCGCGCTTCATGTCGGGCAGCACCAGGCGCGACAGTCGCACGCCGCTGAGGACATTGACGTCGAAAAAGCGTTGCCAATCTTCGTCGGGAATGTCCTCGAAGGGCTTGGGCTCGAAGATGCCAAGATTGTTGACGAGGATGTTGATACCAGGAAAGCGCTGCACGGCTTCCTCCGCAGCTTCGGCCTTGCTCAGGTCGCCCGCGTAGCCATGCACCGTGGCGTGTGTGTCGGCGCGAATGCGCGCCACTGCCTCGTCGACGGCCGATTGGGTCCGACCGTTGACGATGACATCTGCGCCCTCCTGGGCCAGGGTCTGCGCAATCGCGTAGCCGATGCCGGCCGTGCTGCCACTCACCAGCGCCAGCTTGCCCTTGAGTTGAAGATCCATGTCGATGCTCCTTGTGTCAGGCAGTGAAGGTCAGGCTGCGAAGCCGCCGTCGATCAGCAAATCAGCGCCCGTGACGAACGCCGCTTCGGGCCCCGCGAGATAGGCCACCATACCAGCGATCTCATCTGCCTTGCCATGGCGGGGGATTGCCATCAGGCCGTGCAGCGCGGTGGCGAAGTCACTGGCTTCGGGATTCATGTCGGTATCCACCGGACCGGGCGCCACGTTGTTCACAGTGATGCCGCGCGGACCGAGGTCACGGGCCAGCCCCTTGACCAGCCCCACGAGCGCGGACTTGCTCATCGCATAGGGAGCGCCGCCAGCGAACGGCATGCGCTGTGCATTTGTGCTGCCGATGTTGATGATGCGGCCACCTTCCTTCATGTGCCTGGCAGCGGCTTGCGAGGCCACGAACACGGAGCGAATGTTGACGGCCACCGTGCGGTCAAAGTCTTCCAAGGTGAATTGATCCAGCGGCGCGATGGCCAGCACGCCGGCGCTGTTAACGAGGATGTCCAGGCGGCCAAAGCGGTCGGAGACGCCGTCGATCGCGCGGATCAGCGCGGTGGCGTCGGTGGCATCGGCCTTCAGGGCCACGGCGTTGCCGCCGCTGGCCTTGATCTCCTCGACAAGCGCTTCTGCAGCGATGGCCGAGGATGCATAGCCGATTGCGACGATCGCGCCATCGCGGGCCAGGCGGCGTGCGGTGGCGGCGCCGATGCCGCGCGAGCCTCCATGAATGAAAGCGACCTTGCCGGCGAGAGGCTTGGCGCTGATGGCGGAGGTGGTGTTGACGGTGGTGCTCATGGTGTTTCCTTTCGAAGCTGGGTGGTTGATGAGCGCAAGTTTGGCCGCCATCACCTATTTCCGGTAGTCGTTAAATTGACCGTTCAACTTCAACCATTTGTATAAAATCCAGTCATGTTGACCGAGCTGCGCAGCTATCTCGACGCCTTCATCGCCTCTGCCGATGAAGGCAGCTTCTCCGCGGCCGCACGCAGCCTGGGGCTCACACCGGCGGCCGTGAGCAAGGGCGTGGGGCAATTGGAGGCGCGGCTGGGCGTGCGGCTTTTTCAGCGCAGCACCCGCAAGCTCGCGCTCACCACCGACGGCGAGCGGCTGTATGGCCAGGTGCGGATGCCCTGGCGCGAGATCAGTGACGCGCTGACCGATCTGCGCCAGGGCGCCGGCAGGCCTGCGGGCACACTGAAGGTGGCGCTTGCCCACACGGTGGGCCGCGAGTATCTGGTGCCGCTGCTGGGCGAGTTCCTGCGCCGCTACCCCGATGTCGTGCCCGATCTGCATTTTGACAACCGGCAGGTCGACATCGTGGCAGAGGGCTTCGACGTCGCCATCGGTGGCGGCATTGAGCTGACGGATGCGCTGATTGCACGCGAACTCTCGCGCGTGCGTATCGTGCTGGTAGCCTCACCCGCCTACCTGAAGGCCAACCGCACGCCCAAGCATCCTCAGGATCTGGCGCGCCACTGCGGCCTGTTGCGGCGCTCGCTGGCCACCGGGCGCTTGGTGCCTTGGGCCTTGAAGAACAACGACGGCGAGGAGCTGGTTGCCAGCGTGCGCCCGGTGATGGTGCTGGACGATCCCGAAGCCATGGCGCGCGCGGCAGCCACCGGCATGGGCATCGCCCTGTTGCCGATGCCGCATGCGCAACCACTGCTGGAGAGCGGCGCACTGGTGCGCGTACTGCGTGATTGGTATGCCGAGACGCGGCCGCTGTCCATCTACTACACCAGCCGCAAGCTTGTGCCGGCCAAGGTGCGGGTATTTGTGGACTACATCCTTCAGGCATTCCATGCCAGCGGGCAGGCGGCACGATTCGGGCAAAAGTAGGGCGGCCTGCCAAGGCTAAGCGTGTTCCATTCACGGTGTCACACCGCTGATGTCTTTCCTCAAGAACGCGTTGCCCGTTCCACTTGTTTCACGAACGCCTTCTCAGCACGCTCTCGGCCCAAGGCAATCAACTCTTCGGCTCGCCAGAACTCAAAAAAGCCGCAGGCATTGCGGGGTATGTCGATCATGACGTCGGCTGAGTTTCCCGCCAGGCGCAGCTGGGAGATGGTGTCCTGCATGGCCTCTATGGAAAGAAAGGCCACGTCGAGCAGCCCGTGCCGTGGTTCCTTGGCCCTGCGGGCCGGTTGAAGGCCATCAATGAACTTGGCGATTTTCGCGCGATAGCCGTTATCTTCGACGAGGCGTCTTTTGCCATGATGCAAGTGGGCCGTCTGAGCGGGACCACTGAGGTCGACCACGACAGTCAGATCCGTGGCATCACCCAGCGTGGGGCTGATCGGCACCGGATTGACCAAAGCGCCGTCAAGCAGTCTTCTGCCGCCGTGCTTGAAAGGCGTAAACACCAGCGGTGTGGCGATGGAAGCCCGGATCGCGTCAAACAGCTTCCCTTCACGCAGCCATACCTCCTCCCGAGACACCAGATCGGTGGCGACTGCGGTGAAAGCGATAGGCAGCTCTTCAATCACGTAGTCGCCAATGAGCTCGCGCAGCACGCTGATGATCCGCTCTCCTTTGAAGAGTCCCGGACCGCTGATCGTGGGGTCCAAAAGGCGCAATACGTGTTTGCGTTCCAGCGCCGTGACCCAATGGGCGTAAAGGTCGAGCTTGTCAGTGGCATAAATGCCGCCTACCAATGCGCCAATGGACGCCCCAGAGATCGACGCGATCTGGTAGCCGTTTTCTGTCAGCCACCGGATCACGCCGATGTGCGCCAGCCCGCGCGCTCCCCCGCTACCAAGGACCAAGGAAACGGTCTTCGCGCGCTCCGTCCTGACATGAGGCAGCACGCCAGGACCTTGCTCTTTGTCAAGGCGTGTTCGCATCAAGCAGTTCGTACGGCAATGCGCCTGGGACGTGCCTCCTCAGACTTGGGGAGTTCAATGCGCAGCACGCCGTGGCGATATGGTTGTTTGACATGGCAAATCCTATTGAAAGTTGGAGCAGCCCCTGGATGGTGCTTGGTTGCCAGACCCATGGCCCGGGCTACTGACCCAAACGATCAGCGGTTCGGGAAATAAGGACTCGCAAAGAAATTTCAAGTCCAAAATCCTCTTCGTTCAAGAACCGGCCACGGCTGGGCAGCTTCATTGGTGGCATCACCTCAGACAGACAGTTGGGCTTGGCGCTTCATGTAGTCGATCAAGGGTGCTGCGACGAGTTGCGACGCCTGGAACGGGACACCGTGCGAGATGCCAGGAAGTTCCTGGTAGGTCACGTCAGGCATCAACTGTCGCAATTGCTGCATGTCGGTGCTTGGAACGTCCTCATCTCGACTGCCATAGAAAAGTAGCGCGGCTTGTCGACGTTGACCCAACGCGGCAAAGGTGGATGCATAGGAATCCAACGCATCACTGCGCAAAAACGCGGCCATGGCCGGCACAAAGCCTTCCTGGACGACCTGCTGTGCAAAGAGTTCACCGTACCGTTGCGCCTGGTGATGCCCCTGCCATAACAATGCTGCGCGCTGGGCTCCCTTGCCCAGAACGAGCCGCTTGACCAGAGATCGGCCCACCAGTGGCAGGCGTGCGACCTTGACCAGGGTGTTGCTGCGGGCTGAATGGTAGGCCGGGGCGATCAGGCTGAGGCTAAGCACCTTTTCGGGGTGCGCCAGCGCGAAATTGGCCGCCGTAACGCCACCAAACGAAAACCCCACCACATGCAGCTTTTCTGGGGCACCGACAGCGGCCAGAACATCCCGCAGCTGACGCTGAAAGAATGCACGGTCATACAAGGCATGCACGCTTGGCGGCGGCATGGCCGAGCCACCTTTCCCGTACATGTCATAACGCAAGGTGCGAAAGCCGGCCGCCTGCAAAGCTGCGGCGATGTCATCCCAGCACCACATCGGAACGGTCCCACCATGCAAAAGCAGCACCCAGGGACCGGATTCCGGCCCGGCCAGTTCGCAATGTGTGGCACCGAGCGCCAGGTCAAGGCTCATGTCCATACTGTGGGGTCCGTTTTTATTTGTCAGCCGACTCAATTGCCAGTACTGACACGAGTTTCAAACGATTCTCGGGCCCGCGATTTTAATTTTCATCCGGCGATTTTCAATGCTTTGGGGCTTGAGCAACCTGGATTGCCGCATTGACCTGGGTAAAACGCTGTTCGCGGCTGCCCGCTCTTGGCCGGGCGTGTGAGCACGCGGCTGTGCCGGGAAGCTGAACTTCACTGCCTGAACTTCCGTGGGCCTGAGGAGGCAGCACACACGCGCAACGAGACCACGTTGAGGTCCGAAGCATGCTTCAACAACCAGCGCCCCGAAACGCGTGCAGTGTCAAACCAGTGTCATCTGCATCAAGCAGTCTCATCTGGGACGAGGCGTGGGGGCGCCTGACATGGATGGATGGAGTGAGTGCCACATGAATCAGAAGATCGCGAACTGCTCCCTGGCGCTGACATGGGCGCTTGGCCTGGCCGGCGGTGCCGCCGCCAACACGCCAAGCTCAGTCGATGGCGTCGTGCGAGTAGAGGGCACCAAGCCCGGCACCGGCGGGACCGGCACCCTGATCGGCATTTCGCAGGCCGGCGACGACTTGCGACTCGCCGTGCTCTCGGCCGACCACACGCTCCAGCGCGTCGGTGCGCTAACGACGATCGGGTTCGGTGATGCATCGGCTCCCAAGCTGGACCTCAGTGCAGCCAGCGCCGCCAACGTGAAGATCTTCGACAAGGGGCCAGACGGCACCGAAGACATGGCGGTGATCGGTCTGACCTTCCGCTGGTCGGACCTGAGCAGTTCGCCGCAGACCTACCTGTCCGGCCTGGCCCCATTCGCCGTTGTCGCGGCACCTTCAAACCCGCCGTTCACCTTCCTGGCCACTGGATTCGGCAAATCCGGGCCGGTCACGAGCTATGGCACCCAGCAACAGTTCGCCAACGTCGCGAACACCTACTTCACGCTCACCGCCGGTTCGTACACGTCGGACGCCAACGGGAATCCGCTGGTCTACACGCAGCAAATGCTAGGCTGGACCTACAACGCACCAGACAGCGGGGACTGGGTTCCTGGCGAAGGTGCCGGCTACGGCGGCTACTCCGGTTCGCCGCTGGTGCTGTCGGGCTCGGTTGTCGGCATCCAGTCCAGCGGCAGTGACGTGGTGGATGGACAGACCAGCATCGGTCTGCGCATGACTGACGCATACGCCAACTGGGTCAACGCTACCGCCAGCGCCTACGTCAGCCCGGTGCCAGAGCCGGGCGAGTGGACACTGATGTTGACTGGCGGCCTTTGCATGGCACGGCGTGCCCGCCGCGCTCAGCTCTAAGAGGCAGTTCCCCCCACCGGCCGCTCTCTGGCGGCGAGCCCAGCCATTCGTGCCAGCGCTGCGGTGTACCCCTATGAGCCTCACATGACAAGGCCTGGGAATTTCCCTCGCCTGCGTTCCATGGGTCAATGCTTGGCCAGTTTTGGCTATTGAGGCGCGCAGGCGCGCCAACAAGAATCCCTTCATCTGGCATTACCCCCATTCGAGGAGCACACATGAAGGGTTTGAAGCGACGTCAATTTCTGAGCAGCGCGGCCGCGGCCGTGGCGGGCGCATCGGTGCCCGTGGCAGCGCGCGCCGGCACCATCCCTACGACGAAGTCGCAGGAGCGTGTCGTGGTGATCGGCTCGGGCTTCGGTGGTGGCGTATCGGCGCTGCGTCTGGCTCAAGCTGGCATCCAGGTGCTGGTGCTGGAGCGCGGCAAGTGGTGGCCAACAGGGCCCAATGCCGAAACCTTTCCTCACGCCACGACGCTGGACAAGCGCGAACTCTTCTACAACATCTGGCCGGAGGTGAACGGCAAGCGCATCGGCATCAATCCCTATGTGGGGCTGCTCGAACCGGTCTTCGGCAAAGGCATTGTGGCGGTGACACCTGCGTGCGTGGGCGGCGGCTCGCTCATCTATCAAGGCATGACGCTGCGACCCACCGAGAGCCTCTTCAAGGCATGTTTTCCGCAGATTGACTATGAACCGATGCGCTCGATCTACTACCAGCGGGTGGCCCAGATGCTGCAAGTGGCCACGGCGCCCGACGAGCTCGTCAACAGCCCGCCATACAAGGCGTCGCGCGTGTTCGCCGAGAGGGTTCAGGCCGCAGGCTTCGGTGTGGAAAAGATCCCGATGCCGATCGACTGGAACTATGCGCTCGCCGAGTTGAGGGGCGAGATGAAGCCGTCCTACACCAATGGCGACGGCGCCCTGGGTGTCAACAATGGCGGCAAGCACTCTGTGGACGTCACCTATCTGGCGCAGGCCATCGCCACAGGCAATGTCACCGTGGCGGCACAGCACAACGTGACCAGCATTGCCCGCTCGTCCAATGGCGACTGGCTGGTCTATGCCGATCGCACCGATGAAAGCGGCAATGTGCTGGAACGCAAGGTCATCACCACAAAGACACTCATCCTGTCTGCCGGCACCGTCAACACATCGAAGTTGCTCGTGCGCGCCAAGGCGCGTGACGACATCCCGGGCCTGCCTTCCGGCGTGGGCGAAGGCTACGGCACCAATGGCGACCAGATCTATGTCTGGACCAGCAAGACCGAGGACTTCGGTCCCATCCAGGGTGGCCCGGTGGTCTATGGCAGCAAGGAGTGGGCGAACGCAGGCCAGCCGGCCAACACGGTGATCCAGGCCTCCCTGCCACCGTTGACCAAGAAAAGCAGCGCAACCAGCACCAACGCCATGCCTTCGGCGCTCCTGCCCGGTGCCGCCTCCGCATCGGTCACGAGCTCGTCGTCCGACATGCATTCGACGATGCTGGTGGGATACGGCATGAGCAGCAGTCGCGGCAGGTTCAGCTACAACGTGCTGACCGACAAGGTGGAGCTGTCATGGCCGTCCAAGGGCGATGCCCCGGTCGCCAAGCGCATCCATGATCGCCTCGCCGCCATCGTGGACAGCAACGACACGCTCATCAACACCAACGACATCATCAACACCACCTGGCACTCGCTGGGCGGCGCCTGCATGGGTGTGGTCTGCGATACGGAAGGCCGGGTCAAGGGCCAACGCGGGCTCTATGTGCTGGATGGTGCGCTGATGCCGGGCGCCACCTGTGCATGCAACCCATCGATGACGATTGCCGCCATCGTGGAACGGGCGCTGGACATCATCGTGCAGAACGACATCGGCACCATCATCTGAACCCGGCTGTGCGACATGCCGTGCGCCATGCGCGCAAGCCGTCTACAAGACATCCCAGGCGATAAAGGCCCATTGCGCCGAGAAGGACGTGGCGCCGGCCATGTAGTCCACCCTGGCGTGGATGCCCATGGCATGCAGGATGTTGAGGATGTAGATGTAGTCCGGCCACGCTGGCCGGCTGGCGTCACCGGGCTGGCCATTCACCACGCTGGTGAGGTAGACGCGCTTGCGTGCCTTCGCATGCAGCTTGCGCAGTGCATCCGCCATGTCCATGACGGCCGTGGAGCGTGAGGCCACCACGATGTCGCATACGGGCACGTCATGCCAGTCATCGTCCCAGGAGCGCAGGATCGCGTGGGCACCGCTGGCGCCTTGCTCGCGAGCATGTTGCGCGAACCGCGCCAGCATGCGGGGGCTGTAGTCCAGTCCATAAACCTGACTCAGCTTTGGCGCCACCGCCAGTGCGATGTTGCCCAGACCACAACCCACATCCAGCAAGGTGTCGCAGCCGCTGAGGTTCATGCGGCGAACGAACTCGGCGGTGTAGCCTGTGTCGGCCGGCGGCAGTGTCATGGCTTCAGCTCGGACATCCCATTCTTCGGCTGACTTCGGGCGCCTCACGGCGGCCATGTGGCGTCGGTACAGGTCGGCGAAGTCGATGTCGTCTATCGAAGGGTAGGTGCTCATGGCTGAAAGGTGTCGTCGATCGGGGCTGGTATCAGGCCACAGGTTAACGCTCGATCATGGCTTGGCCAGAGGGAATCCTGCCGACGATACGTGGAAGGTGCAACGATCAATTGATCGGCTACTTCAGAGGCCATCGCAAGAAGAGAAGCGCTCTCGCTGGGCTTCACTGCTTACGAAGATGCGTTAGCCAAGCTTCAAGAAATAGTGATTCGAGGATTGATCACTCCAGCAAATTGGAAGCAAAGAAGGGATACCTTGCCCAGCCTGGGCAGCTCAACCAGGCCCTTCTGACTGATGACCCTGAGCAAGCGCTCGTTCTCAAGCAACTTAGCAAAGCGCAGGCGAGCTGATCCCGGTGGACTTTGGGCTATTGAAGTCGCCCTGCATGGTTCCGCTCATGATGACCATGGGTCTAAAAGAGACAGGCCACGTTTCAGTCGCCCAGATGTGTCCATCAGCCGAGACGCTGTCCTGCGTGTCGGTGTCTGATCAAGGCGCCTTCAGGTGCCAGCGCAGCAGACGCCCCGCAGATGGCGGTGGCGCTCCCTATCAGCAGGCCAAGCAGGGTGTTGAACCCGATGGCGCGGGCCACCAGCGCGCCCACCAAGATGGTCATCACCACGCAAGCCCCCCCAGGCGCAAGCAGTTGCCGCACAGCGAACTCGATGCCCGGGCGAGAAGTCAGTTGCCGATGGCAAGGCATTCTTCGGGCTTTCTGTCGGCTGCGATTGACGCTGAGTGACCACGAATTACCCTTTGGTGACAGCTCGACCCGTCGCGCCAAAAAGCCACACCCCTCCCATGGACATGGGCATCGACATGTTGTCCAATCTTCATGCCGAGATACGGATCATCCAAACAGAGGTTCAGGGCTTGATGCGCAATGCAGGTATGAGACCAAAACGGCTTGTCTTGGCGTGGCTCGCCTGCGGGTACGTGCTGGCGTCCGCAGCGGCTCAGCCCGAGTTGGCATCAGGCCGCTTGGTGATCGGCGCCGAGGATGACGCGGCCCCCTGGTCCTATGCCGACGGCACCGGCTACGTCAATGACGTGGTGCGTGCAGCTTTCCAACGCAGCGGCTGGCAGGTCCAGTACATGGTCATGCCCTATGCGCGCTGCAAAGCCATGGTGCTGTCAGGCAAGCTGGTCGCCTGCTTTTCAGCCAGCAGGACGCCGGATCTGGCGTCTCAGCTGCTCTACCCGCGACAGCCCGTGTTCAATGCCTCCAATGTGCTGATCGCGCGCGCGAACGCCGACCTCCAGGGCTGCAACCCCGCCGAATGGCCACGCCCGGTCAAAGTGGGGCGCGTGGCCAGCTACGAGTACCGCGCCAATGTCATGACGCTGTTGGGCAGCCCGCAGGTCCAGGTGGAAGACAACAACTCGGAGGTGAGCAACATGCGCAAGCTGGAAGCAGGCCACATCGACGCCGCCCTGGTCACGCTGGATGCTGTCAAGCGTCTGGAGGCCCTGGCGATCCAGGCTCACAGCAAAGGCAGCTTCATGACCCTGTGTGATTTTGGGCCCGAAGGCGCGTACATTGTTTTCAGCCGACAACACCCGGGAGCACGCCATGCGCTCCAGGCCTTCGAGTCCGGCTACGAAGGACTGCTCCGGGAAGGCGCCATCGCCGAGATGCAACGTCGGTGGCGAGGGCACCCGCTGGATCAGCTCAAAGCCAAACCTCATTGAGATGCTGTCATGAAGATCCGTCAACTGTCCATCGCGCTGTGGCTGATCGTGGGGCTGGTGACAGTGGTGACGATCTTCCTCTCGGTTTTCGCCGCCGTCTTCTACAGCAACGAGAAAGAGCAGAGCTGGACACAGCTGCGCAGCGTGCTGACGTCCCGTGCCGACCAGCAGGCGGCCGGCCTGGCCCTGTCCATCTGGAACCTGGATGAAACCAATATCCAGACCATCCTGTCGACGGGGATGATCGACCGGGACGTCTATGCCATTGCCGTGTCCACACCTGAGAAGCAGTACGGCGTGGTGCGCGATGCCAACTGGCAGCCCGCGCCCCTCAGGGGCGAAGTCTCGGCTCCCGGCCTGCTGTCGATGGAGCGTGTCGTCTCCCATGGCAAGGAGCCCATCGGCGCGGTCAAGGTCTATGTCTCGCCGCGTTTTCTGCAAGAGAACCTGAGCCAGCGGCGCACCTCCATCATCGCCTTCATCCTGGCGCTGGACGTCACCCTCGTGCTGGCCCTCACCGTTTTGTTGTGGGGTACGCTGATCAGCCCGATCAAGCAGTTGCGGACCTACGCCGCATCGATCGGCAGCAACCATCAACCGCCCGGCGAGCCTGATCAGCGCTGGTTCCTTGGCGAACTCGGTGCACTCAAGCACTCCATCCGCGACATGATCGAGATGCTTGAAAACCGCTTTCAGGCCCTGCAGTCTAGCGAGCACCGCCTGAAACTGGCCACGCGTGCTGCCAACATCGGTGTGTGGGACTGGGATGTCGACCAGGACCAACTGGTCTGGGATGACGAGCTTCACAAGATCTTCGGCGTGCCCAAGGACGCCTTTGGCGGCACGTCTGCGGACTGGCGCAAGACCCTGGCCCCTGAAGACGCCCAAAGGGCCAACCAGGAACTGGACGCCGTGCTGCGCGGCGAGAAGGAATGGGCGACCGAGTTCCTCATCATGCGGCCCGATGGCGAAAAGCGGGTCATCAAGGGTGAAGCCATCGCCATGCGCAACGAGGTCGGGCGCATCGTCCGCCTCGTCGGCATCAACATGGACATCACCGACCGCAAGACGGCCGAAGCGCGCATCCAGCGCCTCAACGCCGAACTGGAAGAGCGCGTCAAGGATCGAACCGTTCAGCTTGAGCTGGCCAACGAGGACCTGGCCAAGGCACGCGACCAGGCCGAGCAGGCCACCCAGGCCAAGAGCGAGTTCCTGGCCAATATGAGCCACGAAATCCGCACGCCGATGAACGCCATCCTGGGGCTGACGCGCCTGACCATGCGCACGGACCTGAGCAAGAAGCAGCGGGACTATCTGCAAAACGTCATGGTCTCGGCCACCTCGCTGCTGGGGGTCATCGATGACATCCTGGACTTCTCCAAGATCGAAGCCGGCAAGCTGGAAATGGAGTCCCGCCCCTTCCATCTGGATGAGGTTCTGGACAAGGTGGCCACTGTCGTGGCCTTGAAGGCGCACGAGAAGGGCCTGGACTTCCTGATCGATGTCGAGCAGGGCCTGCCGCCCACCCTGATCGGCGACCCGCTGCGCCTGGGCCAAGTGCTCATCAACCTGTGCAACAACGCCGTCAAGTTCACCACGTCCGGGGAGGTGGCCGTGCTTGTCAGGCGGGACCGTCAACCGGCCAGCGACCAGATCGGCCTGCGCTTTTCCGTGGTCGACACCGGCATCGGCATGAGCGAAGCGCAGCAGGCCAAGCTCTTCACGCCCTTCACGCAGGTGGACGCCTCCACCACCCGCCTGTACGGCGGCACCGGCCTGGGCCTGGCCATCTCCCACCAGATCGTGAGCCTGATGCAAGGTGACATCTCGGTGCACAGCCAGCCCGGTCAGGGGACGCAGTTCGATTTCACGGCTCAGTTCGGCATGTCTCTGGAAGCCCTGGTAGAGCCCCTGGCTCCGATGGCCGCGCTGCGTGGCCTGCGCGTGCTGGTCATCGACGACAGCCATCGATCGCGTCTGATCCTGCGCAGCCTGCTGACCCAGCTGGGCTGCATCCCTACACTGGCCGAGTCGGGCCCCGAAGGCCTGAGCAGGCTCCGGCAAGCCCCGGTCGATCAGGCGCATGACGTCGTTCTGCTGGATGTGAACCTGCCCGATATCGACAGCCTGGAGCTGGTGTCCCTGATCCGCCACCGGCAGGACCAGGTGCCATCCATCGTGCTTGTCACGTCCTTCCTGGACGAGGACGTCACACGAGACATGAACCAGCTCGGCGTTCGCTGGAGCCTGGTCCGCCCGGTCAGCCTGCGCCGCCTTCGCGATGTGCTCATCGAGGTCACGGGCGCCCACAACCCGCTGCCCCATGCGCTGGCCGAACCCGCTGGCGATGGCGTGTTCGTCCCGGCCCATTTGCGAGGCCGTCAGGTCTTGCTGGTGGAAGACAACGTCATCAACCAGATCGTGGCGGCCGACCTGCTCAGCGACGAGGCCGGCATGCAGGTGACCATCGCCGAAGACGGCCTGATGGCGCTGGAGATGCTCGCCCACCGCAGCTTCGATGTCGTGCTGATGGACGTGCAGATGCCGGGCATGGACGGCCTGGAGACCACGCGCCGCATCCGGGCGGAAACCCGCTGGGCCCAGTTGCCCATCATCGCCATGACGGCGCATGCCATGGCCGGTGACCGCGCTGCCTGCCTCGCCAGCGGCATGAACGACTGCGTGGTCAAGCCTTTCGAGCCACAGGTCCTGCTCAATGTGCTGGCCAACTGGATCAGGCCCGTCGGTGAGTCACCCAAGACGATCAGCCGCGATGCGTCGCCCTTGCCCCCAAGCAGCGTGAAGGCCGAGCGCGCCGTCAATTTCGAGACCGGCATGCGCCGCTGCATGGGCAAGGTCGAACTCTATCGCCGCATCGCTTCGCGCTTCGTGGACATCAAGGGCCGCGAGGTCGAGCACCTGCGCGCGGCCTTGAAGCGGCAAGACTATGCGCATGCCGCCGAAATCGTTCACCAACTGATCTCATCGGCTGGCACCCTGGGTGCGGAGACGCTCTCCCAGACTGCCCGTACACTCCAGACGGCGCTTCGCAGCGGCAACCTGACCGAACTGCAGGCTCAGGTAAGCTCCCTGGAAGAGCAGGCGCGAACCGTGCTGGAAGAGTTGCAGGGTTACCTGAACCGCGAAGAACCGCACGCCCATCCTGCGGGCCAATGACCGTCCAGGCATGACTGACAAGACACGTTCCTATTCAACCACCGAGGTCGCCCAACGCCTCGGCATCTCGACCCAGACAGTTCAACGCTGGGTCGACACGGGGCAGTTGAAGGCCTGGAAGACGCTGGGCGGGCATCGCCGCATCGAAGCCGAAGGCGTGGAGCTGTTGTTTCGCCTGCATGGCCTGGCCCAGCCCGATGGCACTTCGCCCGCCTCCACGCCCGCATCAGACGCGCCCGCGCAAGCCCTGTCCATCCTGATCGTGGACGACAACCCCGATGACCGGGACATCTTGGCGCACCTGGTTTCCGAGGCCTTTCCCAAAGCAACGGTGGCCGCAGCGACCAATGGTTTTCATGGCCTGGTCGCGCTGGGTCGCATGGCGCCCGATATTCTCATCACCGATTTGCTCATGCCCCATATGAATGGGTTTGAAATGCTGCGGCAATTGCTGGTGGGTTGCGCGGTCAAGCCGCGGTATATCCTGGCGGTATCCAGCAATGCCCTGGAAGATCTGGCCGACAAGGGCCATTTGCCCCAAGGGGTCGCCTTCATGCGCAAGCCTCTGGAGCCCGACGATTTCATCGCCCTGCTCAAGCAGGGTGTGCAGGCACCCAAGACGCCTAAGACGGCAACTCAGACGGCCTGAAGCCAGCCCCCTTCCCTACCGCGCCAGTGCCCCACCGGCACACCCCCATAAGGTGTGCGCTTTGTCACGCCCCAGAGACACAACTGTGCAGACACGCGCAAAAACGTGAAAAAGCCCATGTTTCTGGCCTTCATGCAGGGTTCACAAATTGTTTATTTTGACGATCATCTCTACATGAACGAAGCCCCCGGCGCCCGGGCTTCGTCAACGGCTCAAGTAGAGGTTGAACATGACGCTCGAGTGCAAGGACACGCAGTTACCGTCCGCACGCTGGATACCAGCGGGTGTACAGGCGTCATTCATGGAAACCAGCCCTGCTGGCCAGGCCCATCACGGCGGCAATCTATTTGCTGACCGCCAAGCCAGCGGATTGATTCTGGTGGGGCTGGGTATTTTCGGCATGGGCTTGACCAGTATCTGGCCGAGTTTCGGCTGGTTATGCAATCTAATTTTTGCCCTCACCGCCCTGCCTATATGGTGGCGGTATTCAAAACGCCCCTCGGGCACAGCCACAATGTCTTCTGACGGGGGCCAGCAGGCCGCCGAGCTGATGCCTTTGTGCGACGCCGTGCTGCCCATCTGGCATCGCCAGCTCACCTTCGCGACAACCCTGATGACCCAGGCCATGGACGCGCTCACGCAGCGTTTTGCCGGCATGTCGGGCAGGTTGTGTCAGACCATCGACCGCGCGGGACATGGCACCGAAGAAGGCCTGCTGGAGACGCTGGGCGATGCGCAGTCGCAGCTCACCGGGCTGGTCAACGATCTGCGCACGGCCCTGGCATCGCGGGCACGCCTGTTGAACGAGGTGGTCGCCGTGGCCCAGTTTGCCGGGCAGCTGCAGGAGATGGCCGCCGAAGTGGGCGCCATCGCACGCCAGACCAATCTCCTGTCGATCAATGCCGCCATCGAAGCCGCACGTGCGGGTGAACGTGGACGGGGCTTTGCGGTCGTGGCCCAGGAAGTGCGCCATCTCTCGAATCAGTCGGCTCAGACGGGCACACGCATCGAAAAGGTGATTGGCCAAGTTGGCGAGGCCATGCAGCGCGCCAAGACCAGTTGCGATGCCTTCGCCAAAGAAGACGCCACCTTGATGGCCAACGCCAGCAAGGCCATCGAAGACGTGGTGTCGCGCATCCGCGAGACTGCCTCCAATGTGGTGGCCGACTCGCAGGAGCTCCTGCGGGAAGGCGCGGCCATGCGCAGTGAAATCGATGATGTGCTGGTGGCCGTGCAGGCCCAGGACCGCATCAGCCAGATGCTGATGCACGTCGGCGACAACGTGCACAGCCTGGCCGGCAGCCTGCATGACACCTCGGGCCAGCGGCCCCGCTGGTTGGTCGAGCCATGGCTGGATGCCTTGCGCCAGAGCTACACCACGCCGGAAGAAGTGGCTGCCCACGAAGACCGCCCCTTGCCCGCACAGACCCAGCCTCAAGCCACCCATGGTGCGCTGCTGGAAGACAACACCACCTTCTTTTGAGCAAAGGGGCGTCGAGCATGAACACGGTCTTGCAGGTTGACAAGGATCTGACCGTTTACGCGGTGCACGAGCTCAAGGAGCAACTGTTGAGCGCACTGGGGCAATCCGGCACGCTCACCCTGGACTTGAGCGGCGTGGGCGAAGTCGACGGCGCCGGTGTACAGCTGATGCTGTCGCTGGCCCTGGAGAGCCGCCAGAGGGACATCGGCCTCTACATGAAAGCGCCGCCCAAGGTCTTGCTGGAAGCGTTCGAGCTGGTCAACATCTGCGTCGAGTTCCGTTGCGCACCCGAAGAAGAGGTCGCAGCATGAGCGTCAAGCATGATGAGGCGATGCAGGCCTTCTTCACAGAGGCGCGCGAGCTGCTCGAGCGCATGGAAGAGGCGCTGCTGATCGTCGAGCAACAGCCCGACGACGAAGAGACCATCAACGCGATCTTTCGCGCCGCTCACACCATCAAGGGCTCGGCGGGCATCTTCGGGATGGACGCCATCGTGGCCTTCACCCACGTGGCCGAGAGCGTGCTCGATGAAGTGCGCAAGGGCCA
>RXJQ01000031.1 GCA_003963115.1 Burkholderiales bacterium | reverse complement strand
ATGGCCTGACCATGGCCGAGAAGATCCGTGGCGAGTTGGGCAATGCCTCGGTCAACATCATCATGCTGACCACGGAAAACACGCCCATCATGAAAGAGCGCGGCAAGGCCGCCGGCATCAAGGGCTGGATCGTGAAGCCCTTCAAGGGCGACGCCGTGATCGCCACTTTCAAGAAGCTGGCTGAAGGCTGATCGGCTGTTGCCGCCTGCATCGAGGTTCAAAGGCAACAAAAAACCCGCCGGGCAGATCGCCTGGGCGGGTTTTTGCTTTCGCAGCTAGGCTGCAATTACTTCAGCTTGACTTCCTTGTAGGCAACGTGCTTGCGTGCCTTGGGGTCGAACTTCATGAATTCCAGCTTTTCGGGCGTGGTCTTCTTGTTCTTACTGGTGGTGTAGAAGTGGCCGGTACCCGCAGTGGATTCCAGCTTGATCTTTTCGCGTCCGCCTTTAGCAGCCATGGCAATCTCCTAATTACAGTTCGCCGCGGGCGCGCAGATCGGCGACGATCTGGTCGATACCCACTTTGTCAATCAGACGCAGCGCAGCAGCGCTGATGCGCAGACGCACCCAGCGGTTCTCGCTCTCGACCCAGAAACGACGGTACTGCAGGTTGGGCAGGAAACGACGCTTGGTTTTGTTGTTGGCGTGGGAAACATTGTTTCCGACCATCGGGCCCTTGCCCGTGACTTGACAGACGCGTGCCATGACGCTTCTCCGTTCACTGTGATGGCGCCTCTTTTGACAATCGGCGCTCGTGTTGCGGTTCGGTACCCAGAGCAGGACTCCCCATTTCATCTCTGAAACAGGGAACAAATCCTGGTGAAGCACCCTTCCGGTAACTGGTCAGCTGAAAGACGCTTTCAGCGCACCCGCCCCGGGACGAATTTCGGCAAAACCAAGATTATAGACAGATTCTTGGCACTTGGCAAAGAACCTGGCCGCAAGCAGCTCACTTTTCCAGGAAACGCTGGGCATCCAGGGCGGCCATGCAGCCCGTGCCGGCGCTGGTGATGGCCTGGCGGTAGACGTGATCCTGCACGTCGCCTGCGGCAAACACGCCCGGCACGCTGGTCTGGGTGGCGAAACCCTCGCTGCCACCCTTGGTCAGGATGTAGCCGTCCTTCATCTCCAGTTGGCCCTTGAAGATGTCGGTGTTGGGCTGGTGACCGATGGCGATGAAGCAGCCCTGGAGCTTGATGTCGGTGGTCGAACCGTCGTTGACGCTCTTGATGCGCACGCCGGTCACGCCGGACTGGTCGCCCAGGACTTCTTCCAGGGTCTGAAAAAGATGCAACTCGATCTTGCCTGCGGCAACCTTGTCGTGGACCTTGTCGATCAGGATGGGCTCGGCGCGGAACTTGTCGCGGCGGTGGATGAGGTGCACCTTGGACGCGATGTTCGACAGGTAAAGCGCCTCCTCGACGGCCGTGTTGCCACCGCCGACCACGCAGACTTCCTGGTCGCGGTAGAAAAAGCCGTCGCAGGTGGCGCAGCCGCTCACGCCGCGGCCCATGAAGGCCTCTTCAGACGGCAGGCCCAGGTACTTGGCCGAGGCGCCGGTGGCAATGATCAGGGCATCGGTGGTGTAGGTGCCGGTGTCGCCCTTGAGCGTGAAGGGGCGCTTGGACAAGTCCACCTCATTGATGTGGTCAAACACCATCTTGGTGTCGAAACGTTCAGCATGTTGCAAGAAGCGCTGCATCAGGTCCGGGCCCTGGACGCCGTGCACATCGGCCGGCCAGTTGTCCACTTCTGTGGTGGTCATGAGCTGGCCGCCTTGGGCCAGGCCGGTGACCAGGGTGGGCTTGAGGTTGGCGCGAGCTGCATAAATCGCGGCCGTGTAGCCGGCGGGGCCTGAGCCCAGGATCAGGACGTTGCTGTGTTCAGTGGCGCTCATGGCGTTCTTTCTGATGTGCTCTTGAGGTAAGTGACTGGTGTGGAGCTTAGCCGGTACGGAACTGTGCCGTATTCACGCCTTTCATCCGCGCTTGATCAGCGAGGGGTCTGCATAAAGTGCTCAATATTTCCGCACCACTGCCGAAAATTGTAGAGACAGGTTGTTTGTCACACCACGCACAGGTGAAAAGTCTCACCTGACTTTCATGTTTTCTTGACAGGCCCACACCGTCTTACTCAAAGAGGAACTGCCATGGCCATGCTGTCCAATCTCGATCTGATCCGGCGCGTACCGCTGTTCTCGATGCTGACCCAGGCGCAAGCCGAGTCCATCGCAGAAGGCGTCGTCAAGCGCCGCTACCGCCGCGGTGAGCTGATCGTTGAACGCGGCCGTAAAACCAATTCCCTGTTCATCCTGCTGACGGGCCGTGCCCGCGTGGTGGCTGCGGACGAGCGCGGCCGCGAGGTGATCCTGGCCGTGCTGGAAGCCGGCGACTACCTCGGCGAGATGAGCCTGATCGACAACGAGCCCCATTCCGCCACCGTCCGCGCCGAAGTGCAGACCGATGTGCTGGTGCTGGGCCGTGCCGAGTTCGCCCGTTGCCTGCCTGAGAACTCCTCGCTGTCCTACGCCATCCTGCGTGGCCTGGTGCAGCGCCTGCGCAATGCCGACCGCCAGATCGAATCCCTTGCCCTGCTGGACGTCTATGGCCGCGTGGCCCGTGCCCTGCTGGACATGGCCGACGAAGACGCCGGCGAGAAGGTGATCCGCGGCAAGGTCTCGCGCCAGGATCTGGCCAAGCACGTGGGTGCTTCGCGTGAGATGGTCTCTCGCGTGATGAAGGACCTGGAAGAACGCGGCCTGATCGAAACCCAGGACACCGGCAGCGTGGTGCTGAAGGACCGCCTGGCTGCGACCGCCTGATTGCCTGGCCGCCTTGTCAAGAAGACGCCCCTTGAGAGGGGCGTTTTTCATGGCTGAACCGGATGCGAGAGCGGGGTCAAATGCACGCACAATGCGGGCATGACATTTCCCCTTGGTTCTCTCCGTTCCGAAGGTGCTGCGCCGGTCAAGGGCAGCGATCGCAGCAGGGCCGATGCGTCGGCCAATGTGCGAGTGAGTGGGCGATTGCATCGCGTGCAATCGGCTCCGGTCATGGAGCCCGCCGTGCCCGTTGAAAACACCTTGCGCTTCCAGGGTGGGTTGCTGCTGGGCAGTGTGCTCTGGGTGCTGGCTTTGCTGGCCATGCTCAGCCACAACCGCCTGGATCCGGCCTTCACCACGTCTGGCCAGCATCTGGAACCCAGCAACTGGGTAGGCCATGCAGGTGCCTACGGGTCTGACCTGGCGCAGTTCCTCTTTGGGCAATCGGCCTGGTGGCTGCTGCTGGTGGGTTTTCGCGTGCTGCTGGGCGCGTTGGCGCGCTGGCTGCGCCGTGATTCGGCTGTGAGCGTGACCATCGGCGCCAACCCTGCTCCGGTGGAGCCGGCTTCGCCGTTCGCGCCCTGGCGCTTCTGGCTGGGCCTTGTCCTGTTGATGTCGGCCAGTTGCGCGCTGGAGTGGACGCGCCTGTATCGCCATGAGTTGAGCCTGGCGGGTGAGCACGCAGGCGGCGTGCTGGGCCTGGTGTTGGGGCAGTGGAGCAGCAAGTGGCTGGGCTTCAATGGTTCCGGCGTGCTGTGGATTGCCTTGCTTGTGGCCGCAACCTCCATGGCCTTGAAATTCTCCTGGCTGGATCTGGCCGAGCGCATTGGCTCGCTGGTGGACCGCCTGCGTGAAACGCGCGAGACCAAGCGTGAAGTGGCGCAAGACATCCGCATCGGCGAGAAGGCCGCCATCGAGCGCGAGCGCGTTGCCCAGGAGGTGCGTCATGAACTGCCGGCCGAGCCTATCCCGCTGATCATCGAGCAGCCGGTGGTCGAGGTGCCCAAGTCCGAGCGCGTGGTCAAGGAAAAGCAAAAACCCCTGTTTGCCGACATGGGCGACAACAAGCTGCCGCAGATCGACCTGCTCGACAGCGCCTCGGGCCGCATGGAGACCATCACGTCAGAGACCCTGGAGATGACCTCGCGGCTGATCGAGAAGAAACTCAAGGACTTCGGCGTGGAGGTGCGCGTCGTGGCCGCCTCGCCTGGGCCCGTCATCACGCGCTATGAAATTGAACCGGCCACGGGCGTGAAGGGTTCACAGATCGTGAACCTGGCCAAGGACCTGGCGCGTTCGCTGTCGCTCGTGTCGATCCGTGTGGTCGAAACTATCCCTGGCAAGAACCTGATGGCGCTGGAGCTGCCCAATGCCAAGCGCCAGATGATCCGCCTCACCGAGATCCTCGGTTCGCAGGTCTACAACGATGCGCAGTCCATGCTGACCATTGGCTTGGGCAAGGACATCGTGGGTGCGCCCGTGGTGGCTGATCTGGCCAAGATGCCGCACTGCCTGGTGGCCGGTACCACTGGTTCAGGCAAGTCTGTGGGCATCAACGCGACCATCCTATCGCTGCTGTACAAGGCCGAGGCCCGCGATGTGCGCCTGATCCTGATCGACCCGAAGATGCTGGAGATGAGCGTCTACGAAGGCATCCCGCACCTGCTGTGCCCGGTCGTGACCGACATGAAGCTGGCGGGCAACGCGCTCAACTGGGCCGTGGGCGAGATGGAGCGGCGCTACAAGCTCATGTCCAAGATGGGCGTGCGCAACCTGGCGGGCTTCAACAAGAAGATGGACGAGGCCAAGGCGCGTGGCGAGTTGGTTCCCAATCCTTTCAGCCTGACACCGGAGGAGCCCGAGCCGCTGGAGCGGCTGCCGCACGTCGTCATCGTGATCGACGAGCTGGCCGACCTGATGATGGTAGTGGGCAAGAAGATCGAAGAGCTGATCGCGCGTCTGGCGCAAAAGGCCCGCGCCGCCGGCATCCATTTGATCCTGGCCACGCAGCGCCCATCCGTTGATGTGATCACGGGGCTGATCAAGGCCAACATCCCCACGCGTATCTCCTTCCAGGTCAGCAGCAAGATCGACAGCCGCACCATCCTTGACCAGATGGGCGCCGAGGCCTTGCTGGGGCAGGGCGACATGCTGTACCTGCCCTCGGGCACGGGCCTGCCTGTGCGCGTGCACGGCGCCTTCGTGAGCGACGAGGAAGTGCACCGTGTCGTCGAGTACCTCAAGACGCAGGGTGAGCCCAATTACATCGAAGGCATCCTGGAAGGCGGTACCTTGGGCGACGAGGGCAGCAACCTGGATGGTTCGCCCTCAGGTGGCGGTGACGGCGAGCAGGATCCGATGTACGACAACGCCGTGGCCATCGTGCTGCAACACCGCAAGGCCTCGATCTCGCTGGTGCAGCGCCACCTGCGCATTGGCTACAACCGGGCGGCGCGCCTGCTGGAGCAGATGGAGAAGTCGGGCCTGGTGTCCTCCATGTCGACCAATGGCAACCGCGAGATCATGGCGCCGGCGCGAGGTGGCGAGGGTGGCGCGACTGCGGCCCCATGGGACGCTTGATTTCTCGCCAGGAAGAACACGAACATGAAGATGAATTCAAGCGGGCGCTTCGTGGCGTCTGGTGCCTTGGCCGCCATGCTGCTGAGCGCCACGGGTCCGGCTCATGCCGATGCCGTGGCCACCTTGCGTGCCTTTGTCAAGGATGCGCAGACAGGCCGCGGCAGCTTCACACAGACGGTCACTTCGCCCGATGGCAAGAAGACGCGCAAGTCCACGGGTACGCTGGAGTTCCTGCGCCCGAACAAATTCCGTTTCGCTTATGCGGGGCCCACCGAGCAGTTGATCGTGGGCGATGGCAAGCAGGTCTGGTTGTACGACGCCGACCTCAATCAGGTGACGGTACGGCCCATGAATGCCATGGTGGGCGCGACGCCCGCAGCCTTGCTGGCGGGTGGGGCGCTGGACAAGGACTTCACCCTTAAGAATGTGAACATGCCTGCTTCCTCGCCGGGTGCGGTGTCCGCGACCCCGGCGCCTTCACAGGCAACGTCATCTCTTCTCGAATGGGTGGAGGCCTTGCCGCGCCACAAAGAAGGGCAATTCCAGTCCGTGCGCGTGGGCTTCAGCAAAGCCAATGGCCAACTGGCCGCCCTGGAAATCCTGGACAGCTTTGGCCAGCACTCACGGCTGGACTTTGCGCAATTCGAGTCCAAGGTGGCCTTGCCGGCCACCCGGTTTCAGTTCACACCGCCGGCGGGTGCCGACGTGTTGAAGCAGCCCTGAGTTGGGCATCTGGGGCCCGTACGCTGCGGGCCCTGTGATCTCAATGTCGATCAGCCTTCGCGCTTGCCGAAACCGGGGCGCTTGCCGCCGAAGCCAGGCTTCGGGCCAGACTTGAAACCAGGCTTGGCGCCGAAAGGCTTGCCACCGAAAGCAGGCTTGTCGCCAAATGATTTGCCGCCACCCGACTTGTCGCCAAATGATTTGCCGGCAGGCTTGCCGAACGGACGATCACCCTGAGGGCGGTCGCCGAACGCAGGACGATCACCAAATGGACGATCACCGCGAGGGCGGTCGCCAAAAGCGGGGCGGTCGCCAGCAAAGGCCGGGCGGTCACCACGTGGACGATCACCGAAGGCCGGACGGTCACCCCCGAAAGGCTTGCGATCACCACGGTCTGCGTTGAAGCCACCCTTGTTGAAGCCGCCGCGATCGCCGCCGAAGCCGCCACGGTCACCGCCACGTGGCGCGCCGCCAAAGCCACCGCGATCGCCGCCGCCGAAGCCGCGATCACCACCACGGTCACCAAAACCACCTTCGCGGTTGGCACCAAAGCGCGGTGCGCCACGGTCTTCACGGTTGCGGTGACCCGGCATGGGCTTGCCGGTACGGGGGCCACGGCTGTCGCCACCGGCCTTCATTTTGGGCTCCAGGCCTTCGATGACAGCTTCAGGGATACGCTGCGTGGTGAAACGCTCGATGCGGCGCATCATGCCGATGTCACGGCGCTCGCACAGCGTGATGGCCAGGCCGCTGCGGCCAGCGCGACCGGTGCGGCCAATGCGGTGCACATAGTCTTCCGGCTTCATGGGCATGCCGTAGTTGATCACGTGGGTGATGGTGGGCACGTCGATGCCGCGGGCGGCCACGTCGGTGGCGACCAGCACGCGCAGTTGGCGCATGCGCAGGCCTTGCAGCACGCGGTTGCGACGGCCTTGCGGCATGCCGCCGTGCAGGGCGGCCACGGCGTGACCCATGTCAGCCAGGCGGTCGGCCAGGATGTCGGCGTCGCGCTGGGTGCTGGTGAAGATCACGGCCTGGTCCACGTCTTTGGCGGTCAGGATGTTGTCCAGCAGATCGTTCTTGTGCGAGAGCGAATCGGCCAGGTGCAGGCGCTGCTCGATGTTGTCGTGGCTGTCGGTGTGCGAAGCCACCTCGATGCTCACGGCATCGCGTGTCAGGCGCTGAGCCAGTTGGCCCACGTGACCGGCGAACGTCGCGCTGAACATCAGGGTCTGACGGTTCTCGGGCGTTTGGTTGGCAATGGCTTCGATGTCATCGATGAAGCCCATGTCGAGCATGCGATCGGCTTCGTCGAGGATCAGCACTTCCAGGTTGGCCAGCACAGCAGCACCGGTCCCCATGTGGTCCAGCAGGCGACCAGGGGTGGCGATCAGCACGTCCAGCGGGCCACGCAGGGCCTTGAGCTGTGCTGCGTAAGGCACGCCACCCACGATCGTGGCCACACGCAGGCCTTGCATGTGACGACCATAGGTGTCAGCGGCCTTGGCTACCTGCATGGCCAGTTCACGGGTGGGTGCCAGCACCAGCACGCGAGGGCCGTAGGTCTTGCCCTTTTCGCGGCGTTTGGTGTTGTCGCCACGGGCGGCGATGATGCGCTCCAGCGAGGGCAGCATGAAGGCGGCGGTCTTGCCGCTGCCGGTGCTCGATGCCACGCGCAGGTCGGCGCCGTTCATGGCGGCGGGAATGGCCTGCACTTGCACGCCGGTTGGCTGGGTGTAGCCGGAGTCGGCCAGTGCGCGGCACAGGGCCGGGCTCAAACCCAGCTCTTCGAAGCGGGGGCCTTGTTCTTCGGCGGCTTGCAGTTCGGCTTCATCGCTGACGCCTTCTGCAGTATCCAGGGCCTCGGATTCGATGCGGCGGGCCAGCGCGTCGATCAGCGACGGCGCGTTCTGATCCACCGGAGTGGCATTCTTGTTTTCTTGAGGCATAACAACTTCTCTTTCAAGCAATGCGCTGCCACTTGCCGGAAGGCAAGCAACAAAACGCCTCGGCCAGGACGTTGACATGCGTCAGACGGCCTGAGCCATGTGGGGTCGCTGTGTATTCGTGTCCGCATCTCGTGGCAGGCGCACTCGGCACCAGGCAGCCACGGTGAGTCGGTTGATAAGCGACGGCATCGCCGCCAACCGGAACTCAAGACACGCTCATGGTCTGCACGCTGCACCAGTCATGCTGGCGAGGTAGAGACCCGGCTTGAAAAAGGTCAGAGGGGATGAACTTTGGTTCTTTGCTGAAATTCAGCAGAGCAAGGGATTATCCTATGCTGGACGAGATTTGTCCAGCCCCGCGTTCATCCCTTTCAAATCAGGCTTATTTCCGGCCAAATTTATTTCCGGCGGATGAGGGACAGCTCGATGGTCTGGTGCGGACCGCGCAGTGCGAAGTCCACGGCGATGGGCACGAGCACAAGGCAGACGATGGAAAGGGTCAACATGGGGCACCTCAGCTTTCTTTTTGAGCGGTTTTGATTGGGGCCGACCTGAACGAGCGCCGGGTTGAATTGACAGCATGCGCCTGTGTCGCGATCTGCAAATCGGTATAAACCTTCATCAAATCGTCACAATTCAAGGCTTCGTTTTAGCCGAAAAACAATAGCCCTACTGGCTGCGACAATCAGGCCATGTCCGACCTTTTCAAGCTGGAGCCCACGCCCCCGTTGGCGGAGGCCCTCAGGCCGCATCAACTGTCCGAGGTGATCGGTCAGACCCATTTGCTGGGCGAGGGCAAGCCTCTGAGGCTGGCGTTCCAGTCCGGCAAGCCGCACTCGATGATCCTGTGGGGGCCGCCCGGTGTGGGCAAGACCACCTTGGCACGTCTGACGGCCCAGGCCTTCGATTGCGAGTTCATCGCACTGTCCGCGGTGTTTTCGGGTGTCAAGGACATCCGCGCGGCGATGGAGCAGGCCGAGCAGCATCTGGCGCGCGGCCATCACACCATCCTGTTCGTCGACGAAATCCACCGCTTCAACAAGGCACAGCAGGACGCGCTGCTGCCTTATGCGGAGTCTGGACTGGTGACCTTCATTGGCGCCACCACCGAGAACCCCTCGTTCGAGGTCAACTCGGCGTTGCTGTCGCGTGCCCAGGTCTATGTGCTCAAGTCCTTGACCGAGGACGAGCTCAAGCAGCTGCTTGCGCGGGCGCAGGCCAAGGTCTTGTCCCATCTGCAATTTGAGGACCTGGGCGTCGACACCCTGGTGGGCTATGCGGATGGCGATGCGCGGCGCCTCCTCAATCTGCTGGAGCAATGCAGCACGGCTGCAGGCGCGGCGGGCATCACGCACGTCGACGCCGACTTCATCCAGAACGCGCTGAGCTTGAATGCACGCCGCTTCGACAAGGGCGGCGACAACTTCTACGACCAGATCTCGGCCCTGCACAAGTCGGTGCGGGGTTCGAGCCCTGATGGCGCCCTGTACTGGCTGTGCCGCATGCTGGATGGTGGTGCCGACCCGCGTTATCTGGCGCGCCGTATCGTGCGCATGGCCTGGGAGGACATTGGGCTGGCAGATCCGCGCGCGATGCAGATCGCCAACGATGCGGCGGCCACCTACGAACGACTGGGTTCACCAGAAGGCGAGTTGGCGTTGGCACAAGCCGTGATCTACCTGGCTGTGGCTGCCAAGAGCAATGCGGGCTACAAGGCCTACAACGCGGCCCGAGCCTTCGTGAAGCAGGACAAGTCGCGCGAGGTGCCTGTGCATCTGCGCAACGCCCCGACCAAGCTGATGAAAGAGCTGGGCTACGGCCATGAATACCGCTATGCCCACGACGAGCCGCATGCCTATGCAGCCGGCGAGACCTATCTGCCAGACGGCATCCCCGACCCGAATTGGTACCAGCCCGTGCCGCGTGGGCTGGAGGCCAAGATCACCGAGAAGATGGCCTTCCTGCGCAAGCTCGATGAAGAGGCCGGTGGCTAGTTCTCGCCCTGGTCTTCAGGGCAGGGTGATCGTGATGCTGGCCACCTGAGGTGCCATCTGAACAATGTGGTGGTACTCGCCCAGCGCCTGATGGGTCTGTTGCGTGAGCTGCCAGCGCAGTCCCACAAAGCCCAACAAGGCCATCAGGCCCAGTACCGACCCGATGACCCACAAAGGCACATCGTTCTTGAGCTGATGCTGGATGCGATCTGGTGCAGACCAGTTCGGCGCGAAGCCGGCACCTTGGCCCTTGATGCGCGCGATCTCGTCGCCCAGCCGGGCTGTGAGGTAGCCCAGCTTCTCCGAGCCTTCGAGCAGGTACTTGCCCTGAAAGCCCAGCAGCAGGCACATGTGGAAGACCTCCAGCACCTGCACGCGCGGTGCACCCTGGCGGCGCAAGTCCTCCAGCTTTTCAAAGAATTGCTCGCCCGCCAACTGCTCGCCGAAGAACTGCAACTGCAAGGGCAGGCGCTGCCATGACTCGCGCGCCTTGAAGCCCGACATCAAGACGATCTCGTCCACCGTGGCGCAGAAGGCGTACTTGCAGGCGTAGATGTCTTCCGTGGGCGCATGCAGCTTGGAGGCGCCGCGCTCGAAGGCGGTCAGGAACTGCTTGATGCGATCGCGGAACAGCTCGGCGTCCATCGGCGCATGCTTGCCCTTGAGCAGGAAGAGAAGATAGAAGCCGTCGTACATCAGGTCGAGCAGGGAAGATGCTTCCTTGTTCGCCATCATCTGCATGGGCTGGCGTTGCGACGCGGCCTGACGGCCAGGCACACTCTGGTCGGCGAACAGGCGTGGGGCGTTGGAGGATGATGCGCTCATGGCGTTGTGAAAGAGATTGTCAGGCGTTCACGGCAATCAACTCCAGGCGCAGGTCCTGGATGCCGGCGGGCACATAGATGGTCAAGGCCTGGGCCTGCATCATGCGTTCGTACAGCATGCCGCGTGGCTCCAGCGTGAAGTAGTAGCTGCCTGGGCGCACAGGCACGGCTGCCGGCACCTGTGGCGCATGGACGAGCTTGACGCCGGGCATGGCAGACAGCACCAGCTTCTCCACGTCATCGGGCGCGCCCAGCTTGAAGCGCGCGGGCACCACATCCACCAGTTCCGCTGGCGGCATGGCGGCCGACACGCCGAGGTAGAGCTGCGTCTTGCTGTTGATCTGCTCGGCGTCCAGCCTGCCTTGATGGAAGGAGGGGATTTGTTCTTGCAGGTTGATGGCGAAGTAGCGCGTCGAGATCACGGTCTCCAGCAGCTCGCGCACGATCTGGTCCAGGCGCGTGAAGGCCGGGCCGGGGTTGATGTGGTCGTAGGTGGGCAGGTCTGCGAGCGTGAAGCTCTTCGAGAAGGTCATCAGTGCGCCGGCCAGCTCCAGCAGGCGCTCGAACAGGCGCTCGGGGTGCAGGGCCGGGTGGCGTGCGAGATGCGACAAGCCAGCGAAGGCAGCGCTCGCCGTGTGCAACAGCCAGAAGGAGGCCACATCACCGGAGCGGAACTCCATGATGTTCTGACTGGGTTCGCGGTGCATGCCGTAGAGCGCATCGACCTTGGCCTGCAGCACGTCCAGCAAACGGCGCAGATGCAGGAAGAGCGCAGGCGAGGCCTGGATGTTGAGGCAGGGCGGCATGAAACGGCCATCGGTCTCGAAGCCGCCTGTTGATGTCTTCTTGAGACGCAGAACGGGCAGGCTCACCAGGTGGGCGCGGGGCTCGTTGTCAGGCAGCAGTCGCGAAGACTTGCGCAGCACCACCACCTCGGCTGACACGGCATCGGTGTAGGCATCGGCGGCCTGGATGGGCGTGCGGTAGTAGCGCGCAGCGGTGTCGGCTTCTTCGCGCGTGGAGGCCATGTTCGTGCCATGCGTGCGCAAGGGTGCCACAGCGAGGTGGAAGACCAGCTCGGAGCCAGCCTGCTGGGCGCTGTCGGGCAGGGCGTTGAGTGACACGGATGGCGGCAGCTCGTCTTCAGTAGGCGCATTGAACAGTTCGCCATCGGGGAACACGACCTGCAACTCCAGGACGCGCAGCAGGCCCGTCTGCAAGGCATCGGGGTCGACCTTGATGTGGCGCACGCCCCATGCATAGGGATGCAGCAGGCGCGACATCTGAGCCAGGCGCCACTCGTGATAGGCGTCTTGCTGCTGAAAGTGCTGCGGCCTGAGGAACAAGCCTTCGCCCCACAGGATTTTGGGTGACTGGATCACTACGGGTCTTTCTATCTATTGAACGATTCGGGAGATGCTGAGGGCTGGTGCGTTCATGGAGGGCAAGGCATCGCCACGGAGCGCACGGCCGTGGTCGGCAGACCGATGGCTTCACCGACCTGCACGCTCATCGCACAGGCATGGGCGCCGATGCGCAAGCCGGACTTGTCTGCGGCGGCGGTGCTGAACGCGTATCGCCAGCGGTCTTGCAAGGGCTGGCGATACAAGGCCACGATGCCCACATAGCGGGCCTCACGCGCCACCTTGTCGATGGCGTCGTAATGCTGGCCGGGTATCAACTGCACTTCGCGCGCCGCGACCAGGTCATCACCCAGCACGACTTTTTCTTTCGCAGCATCGCCGAAGGTGTCGTAAGGGGCTTGCAGAAATGCGTCTGGGCTCTTGAGCTTGTAGAGGCGCACGACCAGGGCCAGAGCGCGGCCTTGTGCATCCACATTGAGCGAGTCGCTGGCATAGATGCGCCAGTTGACCTTCCAGTCGGGCAGGGCGCTGTCGGGCACCTGCGGTACATCGGGCACATCAGGCTTCTTGAGGCCCACGGCGCTCAAGGCCGAGTCCGCCATGCCACCCAGAAAGCCCATGACACCACCGCCATCACCAGATGGGGTGCTGGGTGTGCTGGGCATGGTGGGGGCGGAGGGTGTGGATGCGCAAGCCGTCAGCAACAACGGCACAGCGATCAGCGCATGGCCGATGAAGGCGCGCATCCTCCCCATCTGTCTGGTCTTCATACATCTTTGAGCGGGGCGCCTGAGGCCCATCGCCGGCGCGTAGTTTAAGAAGTGATGGTGGCTTGTTTGAAGACCGCCCCCCACCGGAGGGGCATGGAGTTGCAACCAAGTGCAAGAGTCTGTAAACCACCCCCCAATGGGGGCGGGCAGTCATTTTGAATTCGGCTCTAATCCGGCCTGTCGCATGAGGGCTCCGGCCCAGCATGCAGTCGATAAACAAAGGTCTCAGGGAGTGTCGATTGAGTCTTGCATACATACGCCGCAGCATGTGCTGCGCGGTGATGGCTTCGGTGTTGTCCGGCCTGGTGGGGTGTTCAACTGCACCCAAGAAAGATGATGCGGCGGCCAAGCTGGCCGTTCAGGAACAGGTCAATGAAAACCTGGCTGCGGCCGACAAGGCGCAGAAGCAGGGCAAGACCGATCAGGCCATCGAGCAGTTGGACCTGGCCATCAAGGCAGACCCGTCCGCCAAGGCGCCTTGGCTCAAGAAGGCCCAGATCCATTTCGATGTGCGGCAGTATGGCCAAGCCATCACCGAGGCCCAGGAGGTCTTGCAGCGTGACGTGAACGACCTCACTGCCAAGAGCATCCTGGCTGTCAGCGGTTTGCGTGTGAGCGCGCAGGCGCTGGAGCAGCTGCGCAAGGCCAATGAAGTCAATGGGTCAGCGCGTAGCGAAGCCGAAAGCGTGGCCAAGCTGATCCGCGAGGCTTTGGGCGAGCCCATCCTCGTGGCGCCTGTGGCCGCAGCGGCATCCGAACCAGTCAAGTCCAGGCCGGCAGCGAGCAGGGCCGCACGTGCCAATGCATCGGCAGCCTCTGGCGTGAACCGGGCCAGTGCTGGCGCCGGACCAGTGGCTTCGGCCCAGACCAAATCCACGTCGGCCAGCGCAGGTGGTGCGGGTGGGGCCGGTGCGGCCTCTGGTGGTCGGAACAATCCCTTTGGTGCTTTGCAGTAATCAGTTCAAGGAAGGAGCCTCATCATGGCCAAGAAAGACAGCGTGCAAAAACGACTGGAGCGCGTGCGCCCGCCTCGTGTTCAGCTAACGTATGACGTCGAGATCGGCGATGCCATCGAGCAGAAGGAGTTGCCATTCGTGATGGGCGTGATGGGTGACTTCACCGGTCAGCCCGATCCTGACAAGCCTGTGCCTCGGCTGAAGGACCGCAAGTTCGTCAACGTCGACATGGACAACTTCGATGAGGTGTTGGCCGGCATGGCGCCACGCGCCAGCTACCGCGTGAAGAACAAGCTCAGCCCGGAAGGTGGCGAGTTCGCCGTCAACCTCGAATTCAAGCAGATGGATGACTTCCGTCCTGAGGCTGTGGTCGAGCAGGTCGAGCCGCTGCGCCGCCTGCTGGAGGCGCGCTCCAAGCTATCCGATCTGCGCAACAAGCTGGCCGGCAACGACAAGCTGGAAGACCTGCTTGGCGAAGTGCTGAGCAGCACCGAACAACTGATGAAGCTGAGCGCTGAGGCCCAGCAAAGCAAGGAGTGAGACCATGAGCGCCCAACTCCAGGCCCAGACGGGGGCCGTTGCCGAGAGCGTCAGCCTGCTGGACGACATCGTGGCCAAGAGCCGTGTAGCCAAGAGCGACACCGAACATGCCCGCGCCAAGGACATCATCGGCGAGCTGGTCAAGGAAGTGCTGGATGGCACCGTCGTGGTGTCGGCCAACCTGTCAGCCAACATCGACGCCCGCATCGCCCAGATCGACCAGCTGATCTCCGACCAGCTCAGCGAAGTCATGCACGCGGCCGAGTTCCAGAAGCTCGAATCGTCCTGGACGGGCCTGCGCTACCTGTGCAAGCAGACTTCGACGGGTGAGCAGATCAAGATCAAGGTGCTCAACACCACCAAGAAGGAACTGGTCAAGGACTTCAAGACGGCCGTCGACTTCGATCAGTCCACGTTGTTCAAGAAGATCTACGAAGAAGAGTTCGGCACCTTCGGCGGCGCACCCTTTGCCACCATCATCGGTGACTTCGAGCTTGATCGTGGCGCCGAAGACATGTACTTCGTCGAACAGATGTCGCATGTGGCGGCCGCCGCCCATGCCCCCTTCATCACGGCCGCGTCGCCCGAGCTCTTCGGCCTGGAGAGCTTCACCGATCTGGGCAAGCCGCGCGACATGTCCAAGGTGTTCGACACGGTCGAGTACGCGAAGTGGAAGTCCTTCCGTGAATCCGAAGACGCGCGCTACGTGGGCCTGGCCCTGCCGCGCTTCCTGGGCCGCCAACCGTTCGACCCGAAGGACGGCGTGACCTGCGAAGGCTTCAACTTCGTCGAGCGCACGGACGGCACCGATCATGGCAAGTACCTCTGGGTCAATGCCTCCTACGCCTTTGCCACGCGCCTGACCAATGCCTTCGAGCAGTACGGCTGGTGTGCGGCCATCCGCGGTGTGGAGGGCGGTGGCCTGGTGGAGGATCTGCCCACGCACACCTTCAAGACCGACGACGGTGAGGTGGCCCTGAAGTGCCCCACCGAAATCGCCATCACCGATCGCCGTGAGAAGGAGCTCAATGACCTGGGCTTCATCCCCTTGGTGCATTGCAAGAACACGGACTACGCCGCTTTCTTCGGTGCGCAGTCGGTGCAGAAGGTGAAGAAGTACGAGTCGGATGCGGCCAATGCCAATGCGCGCCTGTCTGCTCAACTGCAGTACATGTTCGCCGTCTGCCGCATCTCTCACTACCTGAAGTCCATGCTGCGCGACAAGGTGGGCAGCTTTGCCGCCGCCTCGAACATCGAGACCTATCTGAACGGCTGGATCAACCAATACGTCTTGAACTCCGACGATGCCTCGCAGGAGCAAAAGGCCAAGTACCCACTGCGCGAGGCATCTGTTCAGGTTCAGGAAGTGCCCGGCCGGCCTGGGGTCTACCGTGCCGTGTCCTTCCTGCGTCCGCACTTCCAGTTGGACGAACTTTCCGTTTCGCTGCGACTGGTTGCTGAGCTGCCCCAAGGTGCCTGATCAAGGGACCCGAGGCGGCATTTACCAACGACTCTAACACTCAGTGGTTAGGAGGAAAAAAATGAAAGATATCTACCTGAAGTTCATCAAGAAGACCAACTCGAAGGACATCCCCGGTGAGTCGCTCGACGAGAAGCACAAGGATGGCAAGTGGATGGAAATCATTTCGTGGGAACACGAAATGCGCCAACCCAAGTCGGCCACGTCGTCGACTGCTGGCGGCCACACTTCGGAGCGCTGCGAACACGCTGAAATGCTGTTCACCAAGGACATCGACACCTCCAGCCCCTACATCTGGGAAGCCTGCTCGGCCGGCTACGCCTATGACGTGGAGGTCGAGTTCTACCGTGCTCAAGGTACGACCCGCACCCTGTACCTGACCATCAAGCTGAGCAACGCCATCATCTCCAGCGTGTCTCCTTCGGTCAAGTCGGAAGGCCTGCCCACTGAAGTTCTGGGCATCAAGTACTCCAAGGTGGTCTGGAACTACAAGGGGTCCAACACCGAGGGCAAGGACAACATCGGCAACAACCCTGCCGGTTGGGATCTGGCCCGCAACGTGGCCGTGGCCAGCTGATCGACTCAGGTCTGAAGGCCGCCTCGCGCGGCCTTTTTTTGCGACCTTTCATTGTTCCTTATGCGTTTTCAGACTTCCCTGTGGGATCGGCTGCTGCACGCGGACGCCAATCGCTCCGATGTGTTCGTGGGTGTCGATCTGTCGCAATTGAAAGCCCAGGTGGCCCGCGATCTGGAGCGGCTGCTCAACACGCGCCGCTGCTATGACGACGAAACGTTCGCCGGCTTTCCCATGGCGGGCAGGTCCATTTTCAATTTCGGCATCCCGGATTTCTCTGCCAAGAGCTTGTCCAGCGGCATCGACCGCGACCAGATCTGTCTGGCCATGAGCCGCGCGATCGAGCGCCATGACCAACGCCTTCGCAAAGTGGTCGTGAAGCTGCGCGAGGTGCAGGGGGAAGTGCATCGCCTGGCCTTTGATATCCACGCATTGCTGCATGTGACGGGCTTTCAGGATGCCGTGAGCTTTGGTGCCCAGTTCGACTCGGCTGGCATGTATTACCAGGTGAGCCATTGAGATGCGGGCCTTGCTGCCATATTTTGAAAACGAGCTGACCTTCTTGCGGCGCAGGGGGCAGTCATTTGCCCAGGCCTATCCGCGCATTGCAGGGCAGTTGCAACTGGGGGCCGACGAAGCCAAGGATCCGCATGTCGAGCGGATGATCGAGTCCTTCGCCTTGCTGACCGCCCGCGTCAACAAGCGGCTGGATGACGACTTCCCGCTGTTCACCGAGTCGTTGCTGGAGGTGCTGTACCCGCATTACTTGCGGCCGTTCCCTGCCGCCTCGATTGCGCACTTTGACCTGGGCTCGGCTGCCGGGCAGATGAGCAAGGCCGTGGTGCTGGAGCGGGGCACGATGCTCAGCTCAAGGCCTGTCAAGGGCGTGCCTTGCAAGTTCCGAACAACACAAGCTGTCAAGCTGATGCCGCTGCATGTGGCCGATGTGGCCTACCGCAATTCGGTGTTGGCGCCGGAAGGCACGTGTCTGCCGCCAGGCGCGACCTCTGTGGTTTCCGTGACGCTGGAGCTGCTGTCGCCTCAGGCGAGCTGGGCCATGCTGGCCGATCAGCCTCTGCGTTTTTATCTCGATGGCGAGCCGTCACAGGTGAGTGTGCTGCGCGAAGCTCTGTGCCACAAGGTGCGGGGCATCATGGTGCAGACGCAGGCTCACCAGCCTTGGCAGGGCGATCCTGCCGCATCGACACCTGGCGCTGCCACCAAGCCTTCGCTGGCTGGCTTTGCGGATGACGAGGCCCTGATCGAATTTGATGCGCGATCGCATCCTGCTTATCGGCTGTTGACCGAATACTTCGCCTTCCCAGACAAATTCAACTTCGTGGATGTGCCGGTTCCGGTGCCCGCAGCCTTGTCTGGCGTGGGGCAGGTTCCCGCCTCAGACCAGGCTGCTGCCAGCATGGTCATGCGACGCAGCTTGACAGTGCACCTGCTGCTGTCAGGCGTGCGCGCCGATTCGGACGAGTCCCGTCTGCTCGAAGCCATCAGTGCGCGCAACATGCTGCTGGGCTGCACGCCGGTCATCAACCTCTTTCAGCAGCCGGCGGACCCGATCCGCGTCACGCATGCATCGAGCGCCTACCCGGTGCTGGTCGATGGTCGTCGGGCATTCGGCTACGAGGTCTATTCGATCGACCGGGTGTTCCGTGTCAAACAGACACCGCAAGGCGAGTCGGTGCAGGAGTTCAGGCCGTTCTTCTCGCTGCGGCACGATGATCTGTTGGGTGCCGATGAGGATGAGCGAGGCGCGGACGAGTCTCAGGCGCTGGCGACGGGCTCGCGTGCCGGGGGGCGCTACTGGTCGGCACACCGGGATGAGGATGTGGCGGTTGAAAGCCCGGGCTACGAGCTGGAGCTGTCGATGGTGGATGTCGATTTCAACCCGGCCTTGCCGCAGACCGACACCTTGTCGCTGAACGTCACGGCCACCAACCGCGACCTGCCTTCGCTGCTGCCGTTTGGCAGTGCGGGCGGCGACCTCTTCATGGAGGGGGGCGGCCTGGCCAAGGCGGTGCGCCTGCTGCGCAAGCCGACACCCAGCATGCGTTTCGATCGAGGGCGTGGTGCCTTGTGGCGCTTGATCTCGCACCTCTCGCTCAACCACCTTTCGCTGTCAGGCGGCGGGATCGATGCGCTCAAGGAAATGCTGCGTTTGTACGACCTGCCTCGCAGCCCGGCCAACCGCCGTCAGATCGATGGGCTGCAGGCGATCGAGTTCCGGCCGAGCACCGCCTGGCTGCAAGGCGAGCCCTACGCCACTTTCGTGCGAGGCACGGAAGTGCGCCTGACCGTGGATGAGGACAGTTTTGTCGGTTCGGGGCTGGGGCTGTTTGCTGCGGTGCTGGATCGGTTCTTTGGTTTGTATGTGCATGCCAACAGCTTCACCTGCTTGACGCTGGTGTCGGCACGCACGCAGGAAGAGGTGCATACATGTCCGCCCCGCAACGGCGAGTTGCCGCTGGTGTGATCGATCAACTGCTGAGTGAGCCTCAGCGGTTTGACTTCTTTCAGGCGGTTCGCTTGCTGGATCGGTGGATGGGTGTGGGCGTATCGGAGGGGCCGGGTCTGTCCAGGCTGAACTTCTGCAACTCGCTTTCGCTGTCGTTTCCACCCAGTCAGATCGAGACGCTGACCGTGCACCGACGCGACACGGATCAGGACGATGGCCTGCCGCGCCACGCCCATGAGGTGGAGCGCATCGACATGACGCCGGCCTTCATGGGGCTGCTCGGCGTCAATGGCACCTTGCCCCTGTTCTACACGGAGATGCTGGCCCAGCGCGAGCTCTACCAGAAGGACCATTCAGGCCGGGCCTTCATGGACATGTTCAGCCACCGGACGGTGTCCCTCTTTTACGAGGCCTGGCGCAAGCACCGCATGGCCATCCAGTTCGAGGCCGATCGACGTGACCGCTTTCTGCTGCTGGCCTTGTCGCTGGCGGGGCTGGGGCAGAAAGGCCTGCGTGATCGACTGGGGGCAGCACAAGGCGCCGTGGCGGATGAGGCGCTGGCCTACTACGCCGGGACCTTGCAGCAACGCACGTTGTCGGCGCACCAGTTGCAGCAGATCCTGCAGGACTATCTGCGCGTGCCCGTGCGTGTCGAGCAGTTTGTGGGGCGGTGGTATCGCCTACCGGAGTCGGGCCGGGCCTACCTGGGGCTGACTGGGTCTCAGGGTAGGGCGGGCACTGGTGCGCTCAACGGTGTGCTGGGGCGTTCGGCCATGCTGGGCGAGCGCGTCTGGCAACGAGATCTGCGCATGCGCGTGGTGCTGGGACCGCTGCCACATGCGCGCTTCAGGCGCTTCCTGCCAGGCGGCAAGGGCGCGTCGGCCCTCAAGGCATTGCTGACCATGCTCAGCGGCGTCAGCCTGGAGTACGAAATCAAGCTGCGGCTTCAACGCGAGGACGTGCAAGGCTGCACTCTCGACTCAGACCGTGCCCCGGCCGCATTCAGGCTGGGCTGGGACACCTTCTTGCAGACCAGCTCCGCCAAAGAGGACCGCGCGGATGTGCGCTACGACATTCACGCAGCGGCATAACCTTGCGCACCACATCCATACCCATAAGAACCACCAGCTGTCATCACCATGAGCCAGAACCTCAAGACCCTGATTGCCAAACTCAATGACACCACGCGCCAGGCCGCTGAGCGGGCCGCCAGCCTGTGCATGGCCCGGGGCCACTACGAAGTCGACCTGGAGCACCTGATGCTGGCGCTGCTGGAGCAGCAGCAAAGCGATCTGGTGCTGCTGTGCTGGCGCTTCGGGGTGCCCGTTGCTGAACTCCAGCGCGACCTGGAGGCCGAGCTCACGCGCTTCAAGACGGGCAACAGCCGCACGCCGGTGTTCTCCGGCCATTTGCCGACCCTGTTGGAGCACGCCTGGCTGATCGCTTCGCTGGCATCTCACACAGCCCGCATCCGCAGTGCCGATCTGGTGTTGGCGATGCTGACCGAGCCCTCGCTCAGTCAACTGGCCTTGCGCTCGTCCCGCTTGTTTGCCCGCTTCCAACTGGACGACCTCAAGCACAAGCTGGATGAGGCCACGCATGGTTCGATCGAGCTGGTTCAGGCACAGCGTGATGCCGATGGTGCGTCGGCCGTGTCGCTGGCTGAGCGTGAGGCTGTAGCCCATGGTGGTGCGGGCCAGAGCCAGACGCCCGCGCTAGATCAGTTCACCACCAACCTCACGCAGCGCGCCCACGATGGCAAGCTGGACCCTGTCATCGGGCGCGATGCCGAGATCCGCCAGGCCATCGACATCCTGATGCGCCGCCGTCAGAATAACCCGATCCTGACCGGGGAGGCCGGCGTGGGCAAGACGGCGGTCGTGGAAGGCCTGGCCCTGCGCGTGGCCCAAGGCGATGTGCCGTCACCCCTACGGGGCGTGGCCATCCACGTGCTGGACATGGGCCTGCTGCAGGCCGGGGCCTCGGTCAAGGGTGAATTCGAGAACCGTCTCAAGAGCGTGATTGATGAGGTCAAGAAGAGCCCGCATCCCATCATCCTGTTCATCGATGAGGCCCACACCATGATCGGGGCCGGCGGACAGGCGGGCCAGAACGATGCGGCCAACTTGCTCAAGCCTGCGCTGGCGCGTGGCGAGCTGCGCACGATCGCCGCCACGACCTGGGGCGAATACAAGAAGTATTTCGAGAAGGACGCGGCCCTGGCGCGGCGCTTTCAGGTCGTCAAGGTGGAGGAGCCCGTCGAGGAGCTGGCCTGTGCGATGTTGCGTGGCATGGCGCCCTTGATGGAAAAGCACTTTGGCGTGCGGCTGTTCGACGAGGCGATCTCCGAGGCGGTGCGCCTGTCGGCGCGCTACATCAGTGGTCGGCAGTTGCCCGACAAGGCCATCAGTGTGCTGGACACGGCCTGTGCCAATGTCGCGCTGGGCCAAAGCGCGACGCCGGCGCGCATCGAGGATGCCCGCAAGCGCCTGGAGCGTCTGGATGCGGAGGCCGCTGCCCTGCGCCGCGAAGTGGCGGCGGGTGCCCGTCATGGCGACAGGCTGGATGCCCTGCAGGCTGAGCGCGAGGGCATTGCCATCACGCTGAAGGCCAACGAAGAGCGCTGGGCCTTCGAGCAACAGCTGGTGCGTGACATTGGGGAGCTGCGTCAGAAGCTGGAGCAGCAGGCGGGTGGCCTGCACAGTGCCGATCAAGAACTGCTGAGCATGAAGCAGGCGGAGCTGGTCGCCTTACAAGGCGAGCAGCCGCTCGTGCCCATGCAGGTGGATGGCCACGTGGTGGCCGAGATCGTGGCGGCCTGGACAGGTATCCCGCTGGGCAAGATGCTCAAAGACGAGATCAAGACGGTGCGCAACCTGCAGGCCGCCTTGCAGGAGCGCGTGATCGGGCAAGACCACGCGTTGGCCGCGATTGCACAGCGTGTGCGCACCGCGCGCGCCGGTCTGGAAGACCCGAACAAGCCCAAGGGCGTCTTCCTGTTCGTGGGCCCCAGCGGCGTGGGCAAAACCGAAACCGCGCTGGCCCTGGCCGACATCCTCTACGGCGGCGAGCGCAACCTGATCTCCATCAACATGAGTGAGTACCAGGAGGCCCACAGCGTGAGCGGCCTGAAGGGTTCGCCCCCGGGCTATGTGGGCTATGGCGAAGGCGGTGTGCTGACCGAAGCCGTGCGCCGCAAGCCCTACAGCGTGGTGCTGCTCGACGAAGTAGAGAAGGCCCACCCCGATGTGCTGGAGATGTTTTTCCAGGTCTTCGACAAGGGCCTGATGGACGATGCCGAGGGGCGCGAGATCGACTTTCGCAACACGGTCATCATTCTGACCTCCAACGCCGGCTCGCAGGGCATCATGCAGGCCTGCTTCCAGCATGACGAGGCACTGGGTGGGCAGGTGATGAAGTCGCGGGAGGCGCTGCCCAAGGCCGACGAGCTCGCCGAGTTGCTGCGCCCGACGCTCTACAAGACCTTCAAGCCGGCCTTCATCGGGCGGACCAAGGTCGTGCCTTACTACCCCTTGAGCGACGATGTGCTGGCCCAGGTGATCGAGCTCAAGCTTTCACGCATCGCGGATCGCGTGCGCGCCAACCACCAGGCTGCACTGGTTTATGACGATGCGCTGGTCGACACCGTGCTGGCCCGCTGCGCCGAGGTGGACACCGGTGCGCGTGCGGTCGACCACATCCTCAATGGCAGCCTGCTGCCCGAGGTGGCCGACAGCGTGCTGGTGCGCATGGCTGAGGGGCAGGCGATCCACGAGATCAAGGTCAGTGCTGACAAGAGCGGCCAGTTCAGCTTCAAGGTCAGCTGAGAATCAGTAAGGCCTCTTCACGCCAGTAGGTCGCCGCAGCGTAGAAGCCTTCCCAGACGCAGCCATTGCAGCCCCGGCCACAGCAGGTGGTGGGCTCGGGCGGCGGCGGGCGCAGGGATTCACCTTGGGCGGCCGCACGCACCTGCAGCACATCGAACATGGCGCGGGTGGTGTCCAGGTCGAACAGGGGCTCGGTGAGCAGCGCATTCAGGGCAGCATCCGATGCGGCTTGGGACGGCGGATTCATCGGCAAACTAGTCGGTAGCGTCTTGCAAACCCTCAATTTTAGGGCGTGGCGCTCGTGGCATAGTTGGCCGGGTGAAGCAAGCCGTGACCGATTCCCCTGCTGACGCGCCGAATGGCGAGCACATGCTGACCGTATACGGCAGGGTGGTGACGTGGAAGCACCTCATTGTCACAGCCGCACTCTTGCTGATCCTGATGTGGCTGGTCGCGGCGGCGGGTGGCTGGTGGGCCTGGCAGAACCTGGCCGCGCAGGTGGTGCTCAAGGAGCAGCAGGCCGAGATCATCCTGCCCAAGGAGCTGGCTGTCGAGGCCACGGTCAAGCGCAAGGTGCAGGTCCAGATCAACCAGACCCTGCCGGTGCGCGTGCCCATCCATCAGGATCTGAGCATCCCCTTGCAGGAGGCCATCCCGATCAACGTAAGCATCGACACGCAGGTGCCGATCAGCATCGACGTGCCGGTGAGCCATGTGGTCAAGGTCGATCAGGTGCTGGACCTGGACGCGCAGGTCAAGACCCGCGTACTGGGCTTTTCGATGACGCTGCCCATTCAAGGCAAGGTACCCGTCAAGGCCGACGTGCCCGTGGAACTGGTGATCCCGGTGCGCAAGCTGCTGCCCGTGGCGCTGGTGGCGCCGGCCACTGTGCGTTTGCAGGAGCCGCTGCACACGCGCATCGACACGGTGATCGAGGCGAAGGTGCCCGTGCATGAGTCGCTGGCTCTGCCGGTGACGGCGCCGGTGAGCGCACGCCTGAGCTTTCCTCAGCCGCGGGTGCAGGCGGGCTTGGATCTGTTGGAGCTGACCGTGCCTTTCGATGCAGTCAAGCTGGCGCCGAGAAGCCAGCCGGGCAAGAAGCCCTGAGTGGTTGAACAAGGATGGCCGCACTGAACACCGCATTGCTTGTGCCTCAATCTGCGCGCGGCTGGAACCGACCCGCGCGGCCGGTGGCCCTGGTACTGGTCGGCGGGGCCGTGCTGCTGATCTGGCTGGCGTTGATGATCGGGGGCGTCTGGTATTTCTACGAGCATTGGGAAGCGCGGCTGACCATGCTCGACCATGGCGTGCGCTTGCGCCTGCCGCCAGGCATGCAGGCGATGGCCGAGGTGACCTCGCCGGTGCACTCGCGCCTGAACCTGCGGCCTGAGGTGACGGTGCCTGTCAAGCAGACCATTCCCGCGCAACTCTCAGACCACATACAAGCCAGGGTGAAGCTGCACACGAGCTTGCCCGTGGACACAAGCGTGGTGGTGGACCAGCAGGTGCAGGTCAAGACCACGCTGAGCCTGTCCGTGGCCTTGCGTTCGTGGTTGCCGCGCATCCCCGTGAGCTTGCCGGTGACGCTGACCCTGCCGCTGCGCATGGACGTGCCCATCAAGGCCGATGTGCCGGTCGATCTGGATTTGGTGGTCAGCGGTGAGTTGCCGCACACACTCAACATCCCCATTGATGCGCGCTTTTCCCTGCGGCCCGTCATTGATACCGATATCGAAACCCGCATGGTCAGCCAGACGGCGTTCGAGCTGATCTCGCCCATGTCGCCGTTTGACCTGACCATCGCGCGGGCCGACCTGAAGGTGCCGTTCGACTTGACGGTGCTTCGGCAGCGCCACCGCTGACACGGCAGAGGCCGCTGCCGAGGCCGTGGTCGATCAGGCTGATTTGCCGCTGGGTGGCGTGCAGCAATCGGCCGGTGTGAGCTTGGGCCAGCCATAAGGCGGCGCCACCTGGGTGTTGATGCGGGCCACGATGACGTTGGGGCGCTGGTGTTTATGCGCATCTTCCAGCGCGTGCTTGAGGGCCTCGCGGAAGGCGGCCGTGCCCTGGTCATGCGCGATGGTCACGGCGCGGGCGCCCAGGCCTTCTGCGAACTTGGCCAGGTCGGGCTGCCCAAGCTTGTAGTAGTCGTCCCACTGCTTGGCTGGTGGCAGGAGCTGGGCCATGCCCTGGCTGACCATGGCCAGGTCGTTGTCGTCCAGCACGATCCAGATCGCGCCCACGCGGTTCTGTGCGGCGGTGGAGATCTCGGCGCCGTGCATCATGAAGGCGCCATCGCCCACGATGCCCACGCTGGGCAGATCAGGCGCGGCCATCTTGCCGCCGATCACCGCCCCCACGGCAAAGCCCATCGGGCCCATGGCCAGCGCGCTGTGGTAGCGCACGGGCGGGTTGACCACCATGTTGTTGAGCGACCAGCCCACGCAGTTGCCGGCGTCGATGAAGACGTGGCCTTCGTGCACCAGCTCGTCCACCACCCGCATCATGGCGGCCGGGTGCACGGGCGCGGCTTCGCTGTCGCGGCCAGCCGGGTCGGCCCAAGGTGCGTTGCTGTGCTTGATCTGTTTGATGATCTCCTTGCGGGCCTTGACCTTGGCTTCATCCGGCTTGAGGTGATGGGCCTTTTCGCACATCAGGTCCAGCGTGGCGCCGATCTCGGCCACCAGGCCCTGGGTGATGGGGAAGTCGCGGCCGATCACGGCGGGGTTGAGGTCGACCTGGATGAAGTGTTCGGTGGGCTCCAGTGACGGGCTGTAGAGCGCCGAGGCCGTGACCGTGGTGGACAACTCGCCCAGGCTGGAGCCCAGCACCATCAGGGCGTCGAACTGCTGGCTCTTGTCGGTGGGGTGCATATAGAGACTGGGCCAGGCGCAGCCGCAGATGCCGTAGTTGCGCAGTGACAGCGCGTCGCCTTCGGGGAAGATGCCCTTGGCATCCGGCGTGGTCATGACCGCCATACCGAATCGATCGACGAACTCGGTGAAGGCCGTGAGGCGTTGCGGCTCGGCCAGGGCATCACGTGCACCGTTGCCCAGGAAGATCAGGGGGCGTTTGGCGTGCACCAAATCGTGCAGGGCGGTGTCCACGGCTTTGGCGTCGGTGGAGGCGGCGGACATGGGCCGGTAGGTGATGGGTTTGACGCTGGCGGGGTAGTTGGGCACGCATGTGCCAGCGATGTCGTTGGGTAGGCTGATGTGCACGGCCTGCCTGGGCAGCGACAACGCGTTGCGCAGCGCCTGCTGGAAGAGCGTCTGGAAATTCAGTGGGCTGGAGATGAGGGCGCTTGACGCCAGGGCGTTGAGGTAGATGTTGTGCACATCCAGCTTGGCATCCGTGCCTTCTTGCAGGTAGCCCTTGCCGTAATAAGCCTCTGGCACCTCGCCGGTGATCACCAGCACGGGCGAGTTGCTGGCCTGTGCGTTCATGGCGCCGGTCAGGGCATTGGTGGCGCCCGGGCCCGAGGTGGTGAGCACCACGCCCAGATTCCGCTTGACACGCGCATAGCCGTCGGCAATATAGGCGGCGCCGCTCTCATGCCGGCAGATGACGTAGTCGATCTGTTTGGACTGCTTCTTCAGCTCGTTCATGAGCCAGACCGCGGCACCTCCAGGTATGCCGAAGATCTTGTCGACACCTTCTGCTTTCAGGTAGTCGATCAACAACTGGGCCACCGTGCCGCAAGGGCTTGTAGAAGACGAGGGGGTTGGGGAAGACATGTTCGACGCACTCCTGGGTTGAAAGTTGGGACTCGCCGGGTAATCGGCTGGTTAGGCCTTGTCGGCTGAGCCATGCATGAACTTCAAGTGGGCCTGACATGGGCCACACATCATCAGATCGTCGTACTGGACGGGTGTCAAAAAGGTGCCCGTCATAACCGCAGGGCTAAATCATGAAAATCGATGCTTTGAACCCCGTTCTGGATGTCGCCATCGTCGGCGCAGGTGTTTCCGGTGTCTACAGTGGTTGGCGCTGGTTGACCAGCGACAAAGGCAAGGGCAGCCGTGTCGAGCTGTTCGAATTCAGCCACCGCGCAGGTGGGCGCCTGATGTCGGTGGAGCCGCCCGGCATGCCGCAAGGCCGTGTGGAACTGGGCGGCATGCGCTTTACGACAGGGCAGACCACGGTGGCCTCACTTGTCTCCTATTTGCAACTACAGACTGAACCTTTCGTGGTTTCGCAAGACCCGAACATGGCCTATCTACGTGGCCGGCACCTGCGGACAAAGGACCTGTCCGATCCGGCCAAGGTGCCCTACGACATCCCCAAGGCCGATGAAGGAGGCTTCAAAATGGGCTTCACGGCCTTGGCCGCCGAGCGCTACCTGCAAGAGGTGCTGCACAAGAAGCATGTGGACCTCAAGACGGTCGATTGGGACCATGTGGCCCAGACCGGCCGCTATGAAGGCCACCGTGTGATCGACCTGACGATGCGCTACATCTACAACCGCTCGGTCGCGCACGAGTCCTTCCAGTTCGCGGAGGACACCAGCGGCTACGACAGCATCTTCTTCACCTGGAATGCGGCCGATGGCTTCCCCTGGAACCTGGGCGACTATGGTGCATCGATCGAGTACAAACGCCTGAAGGACGGCTACGAGATGCTGCCCAAGACCTTGCTCAAGCGCTACGAGGAGGCAGGAGGCAAGCTGCATTACCACCATCGGCTGGTGCGCTTCGACACCGTCAAGCTTGACGACGGCAGTGAAGGGGTGGAGCTGCATATCGACCACGAAGGCCACACCAAGCAGGTGCGTGCCCGCAGGCTGATCCTGGCCATGCCGCGTCGCTCGCTGGAGCTGCTGGAGCAGACCGGCTCCGTGCTGGGCGAAGCGCAGCACGAGGTGCACAAGCTGATCGAGTCGGTGGTGCCGATTCCCTTGTTCAAGCTGGCCCTGTGTTATCGGACACGCTGGTGGGAAGCGCTGGGCATCACGCAAGGCCAGTCGATCACCGACCTGCCGGTGCGCCAGTTCTATTACTGGCCCGTGGGTGGGGACACCCAGCATGGCGCCATCCTCATCTACAACGACGGGCTGGACCTGGAGTACTGGGCAGGCTTGCGCGAGGACCCGAACCTCTATCCCAATGACGAGGACTGCAACAGCAACAACCCGGTGACCGAGTGGAAGGAGCACCCGGCACCGGCCCTCATGGTGCAGGAAGCCCACCGCCAGTTGGTGGAGATCCACGGCTTGCAGGACAAGCACATCGCGCCGCCTTATGCCGCTGCCTACCGTGATTGGGGCGACGATCCGTTCGGCGGTGGCGCCAACTTCTGGCCGCAGTATGTGGACAGCATCCACGTGGCCAAGCGCATCGTTCAGCCAGTCAAGGGCAAGCCTGTCTACATCTGTGGCGAGGCCTACTCACATGCCCAAGGCTGGGTTGAAGGTGCCTTGGCCACCGCCGAGGACATGCTCCAGAACCACCTGGGCCTGCCCAAGCCGCCTTATCTGGCGTAAGGCTCTTTATCCTCGGGCCAACAGCAAGGCCGTCGCGTGCATCTCCATGCCGATCCCCAGCAGCACCAGGTGCTTCGTGTGGATCTCGGCATGGCATTTGGCCAGGTTGACGGGGACGGATGAGGACACCATGTCCCCGAACTCCTCCAGCGTGCTGATGTAGTGCTTGGGCTGGATGGCTGCGGCCCAGGCCTGCTGCACCACGGATGAGGACTGGTGGGTGATCAGGGTGATGTCCTGCCCGGTGAGGCCGTGCTTGGCCAGCATGGCCAGGATCATGGGGCCTGGCACCTTCAAGCCGAATTCCTTGAAGGCTTCCTGGCCGGTCTGGTCATCGAGCTTCATCAAGGGCGTGGTGAAGCTGTGCGTGCCGGCAGGGCGTGCAGCCATGCGAAAAGCGCCATACCACTTGCTTTGCGTCTCGTTGGCCCAGTCGACCAGCCTGAAGAGGTGCGGGTCGTGTGTGGGGCCAACGAGGGCTGCGCCCGCGCCATCCGAGGCGGCCAGGGACACGGGCTCATGGTAGTCCACATGGTGGGTCCAGTTGTTGCCGCAGGCCACGAGCACATGGCGGGCCGTGCCACAGCGCACGAGGTCGGTGGCCAGACGCAAGCCGTCCTGGAAGGTCGAGTAGTCGCTGTTGAGTGGCAGGATGCGGCAGTTGTTTGACAGACCCAGCTGATGGTGCACCACGCACAGGTTGTTGGGCGCGATGTAGCCGCTCACCGAGCCGGCGCCGATGATCATGTCGACCTCATCGAGCTTGACGCGGGCCTGGTGAAGCGCGTGCTCGCAGGCCTTGGCCATGATGTCGATCACGCCATCGGCGGTCGGGAGCACGCGTCGGTACTTCAGGCCCTTGAACAGGTCGCTGCCTGATGGCGAGTGCTTCTTGAGCCAGTCGAAGATGGGGTCGTCGTTGCCGCGGATGATGTCCGGAACGGCATAGCCTTGTCCGAGGACGGCGATGTGGGGATGGGCGGTGGTGCTCATGCGTGGGTGTCGGTATCTCGCAGGTTCATCGACTGGCCCGGAACCGCAGCCACCTTGACCCTGATCCTCACGACGTGGGTACCACGCGGCGCCAGGCGGCCCGCCCGATCATCCGCAGCTTGTTGCCCAGGTCCATGCGCATCAGGTTGGTTCGCAGGATACCCTTTGTGAAGCGCGTTTGCTTGCTGTAGTCGATCAGCACGTCCACGATCACCGGCTTGCCCTGGGCTGACAGCCTCTGCGCCTGCTCGAGGATGGGCGCGATGTCCGGGTCGCGGTTCATGCGCAGGTAGTGGGCGCCCACGGCCTCGGCGATGCCCTTGAGCTTGAGTTCGGGCAGCACGGTGCAGGCCTTGCGGTTGTAGGGCAGGCTCTGGGCCTGCGAGATCTGCGACAGCTCCCCATCGTTGAAGACACAGCAGATCACACCCAGGCCATGCTCCGTGGCGGTCAGCAGCTCCAGCCCGGTCATCAGGAAGGCGCCATCGCCCACGATGCCCACGACGGGCTTGTCCGGGTGGGTGAGCTTGATGCCCACGGCCGCTGGCACGCAGTAGCCCATGCAGTTGAAGTCGGTGGGGGTGATCAGGTGGCGGCTGCGGCGCGACTCGAACAGCTCGGCCACGAGGAAGGTGTGGTTGCCGTCGTCGGTGACGAGGTAGCTTTCGTCGGGCAGCTGGTCACGCAGGGTGTGGAAGAAGCGGCCGGGGTTGACGCGCGCGCCGCTGTCGTGGGCCAGCCATTCCTGGATGTAGTCCTGCTTGTCCTGGGCGATCCGGCGGCGAAGGACCTGGCCACGGCTTTGCAGGCTTGCGGCATCGAGGGGCGTGGCGGTCAGCTCATCCAGCAGGGCGTTCAGGATCAGGCGGGCGTCGCCTTCGATGCTCAGGCGAGCGGGGTAGTTGGCGTTGAAGACGGCGGGATTGATGTCGACGTGGATCAGCTCCCAGGTGGGCTTGATGCCGAAGCTGCCGGTGGCGATCTCGCCAAAGCGTGTGCCGATGGCCAGCAGCACGTCACAGTCGGCAAAGGCGTTCTCGGCGGCGGGCACGGCGGCCGGGCCGATGCCCATGCCGGCATGCAGCGGGTGCTGGCCAGGGAAGGCGCTCAGGCCCTGCAAAGTGGTGGCCACGGGCGCTTGCAAGGCCTCGGCCAGGCGCACGCTGAGCTCGGTGGCATGGACCGCGCCCCAGCCCAGGAACAGGCCTGGGCAGCGGGCCTGGCGCAAGAGCGCGGCAGCTTGCTCGATGGTGCTCAGGGTGCCTGCGTCCAGTGTCGGCGCAGGGCTGTGAGAGAAGGTGGGCAGCTCGTCCACCTCGCCGGGAAAGAGCTGGATGTTGACCGGGATCTCGATGAACACGGGCCCGGGCTCGCCCGAGTTGGCCAGCCGCCAGGCCTCATAAAAGGTGGGCACGATCTGGCGATGCTCGGTGATGCGCCAGGCGCCCTTGGTGATGGGCTTGACCATGGCGAGCTGGTCCATCTCGTGCAACTGGTAGGTGTAGCCGGTGTCGGTGCGCGTGCCGCCCGAGATGACCAGCATGGGGATGCCGTCCAGATAGGCTTCGCCGATGCCCGCCATGGCCAGGGCGGTGCCGGCAGCGGGCACGATGAGCAGGGCACCGTTGAAGTCATTGGTGCGGCTGACGGCATCGGCCATGAAGGCGCCGCAGCCCTCGTGGTTCACGCGGATGGGCTGGACGGTGGCCGAGCCGGCGAGCTGGTCATAGATCTCGGTGTTGTGCACGCCGGGAATGCCAAAGGTGTGGCGGATGCCCAGTTGCTCCAGGGCGTGGCGGACGAGTTCGGCGCCGGTCTTTTTCATGCGTGTCTCCTTGTGGCCGCGACGGGTGTGCTGTGTTGTGATGGTGCCATCCAGCCCGTACTCTGCACGGCGCCGCTTTGGATGTGACGGGCCGCTGCATGGGCCGTGAGGATGCAGGACGAGAGGAAGGTGCCTTCGAGCGATTTGCGGCCGTTCGAGCCACCTCCGCCAAAGCCGGCGGCCTCGCCGACGGCGTACAGGCCGGCGATGGGCTGGCCACGCAGGTCCAGCACGCGGCTTTGCAGATCGGTCTGGATGCCGCCAGTGGACTTGCGTGTCAGCAGTTGGCAGCGGATGGCCATCAAGGGGCCGGCCGCTGGGTCGAGGACGGGCTGGTAGCGGCAGGTGCGGAAGCGGTCGCCAGGCCAGCGTCTGAGTTGCTCGATGCGCCTGAGCTGGTCGTCGTTGTGCAGGCGGGGGCCGCGGCGGATTTGGTCGTCGTAGGGCTGGATCTGCGCGAGCAGGCCATCGGCCGAGATGCGCTGGTCACCGCACAGGCGGTTCATGCGTCCAGCCAGTTCAGCAAGGTCGTCGGCCACGATCACATCGGGGCATTGGTTCACCAGTTCATCGACGAGTTCGCGGTTGCCGCGCAGCATCTGCCACATGAGCGCGGGCAGACGCCGGTCGCGGATGTGTGGGTTGTGGTCGGCGCCCGAGGCCGCCAGTTCCTTCTCGGCGATACGGCGGTTGAGGACCTGCCAGGTCCAGGGCCATTGGGCACGGGCGATCTGCGCGACCATCTCATGCGTGTCGAAGCCTGTCACGAAGGGGACGGGGCCGATGCGCCGTCCATCAGGGTCCAGCCAGAGCGCGGACTTGGCCGGGATCAGGCTCAGGCCATGGCCCGGGAACTGCGGGTCTGGGTGGCGCACGCCGGCGGCGTAGTTCCACATCTGGTCCAGGTGCGTGACGGCGCCGCCGATGGTGCTCACGGCATCGTGAAGGCGGCCATCGGCATGCGGGTGCGAGCCATTGAGCAAGGTGCTGGGCGCCGTGCCCCAGTCTGCCGGCCAGTGCTGGCGAACCCGGCGCAGGTCCCCGGTGATGCCGCCGGTGGCCACGACCACCGCATCGGCGTGCAACTCGAAGCCGCTCCCATCGGCTTCATGGACGCCATGGCAGCCATGGATGCCATATGCGTGACCGATCAAGCCGTCCACCCGGTGTCTGGCCAGGATGTTGAGCCGACCGCGATGAGGATGCTGTCTCAAGGCCTTCAACAAGGTCTGCAGCATGTGGCGCGAGGTCCCCCACAGCACGTGGTAGCGGGGCAGGGTGTTGCCGCGGGTCATCCAGCCGCGCTCGACCCACTGCACGGCAGGGATGAAGTGCAGCCCGCGGTGCCCCAGCCACTCGTAGACCTCGGGCACGCAGCGCTGGATGTAGTGCTCGGCCCAGCGCCTCGGCCAGAGGTCGGTGGCATCGAACTCGGCGAAGGCCAGCCAGTCGGCCAGGGCGATGTCGGCGCTGTCATGGATACGGTTGAGGCGTTGCAGTGGCGTGTCGACCAGCGCCATGCCGCCGAAGGCATGCAGGCCCAGTCCACCGAAGCGGCTTTCGTCGTCGCGGTCGATCAGGTCAACGCGGTGCCCTTTGTCCAGCAGGTCCAGGGCGGTGGTCAGCCCGGCCAGGCCGGCGCCGATGACGATGGTGTGCGTGGTGTCAAGGGGGAGTGTCACGGCAGATCCGAAAAGGAGGGGGTGCCGCTTGAGTGTGTCGATGATGGGGGTGCTCGTCTGTCCGCCAGCCGACATGCGGACCTAACCCGATTTGACGTAGCGCAATGCAGCGGCACGGCCTTGACGTGAGGTCATTTTGTGTCTGCGTGAAAACCCTTGCGTCACCTATCGAGGGCCCCCTCGGATGTGGTGTCTGCAAATGCAAATTTAGCCCGTTGCCCAGGGGTGCCCGCTTTGAATGACGCGTAAGCCCTGTATCGGAAAGTGTCCCCTGCTGGGCACAATCGGTCACAGGGCCTAACCTGCTCTGGTGGCAAGGTGATGACGCAGTGGCGCAAGGTCCGACAGGAGTTTTGCTTTGGCTGGTGTCGCGGTTTTTTCATCTGGTGATAAGCCCAGACCATCGTCCGATCAGGCTGATCTGGTCGGGCGGACCATTGCCAAGGGCTTTCCGCTGTTGATGTTTCCCAAGGAGCTGGAAGACCGCTTTCTTCAAGAGGGCGAGTCCAAGCGCTTCACGCTGATGATCATGTCGGGGGCGGCGGCCATCGCACTGTTCATGGGCATGCTGATCGCCGACTTCCTGCTCTCGCGCGAAATTCTGCTGTATGCCTTCCTGATCCGTTTGCTGGCTTTCGGCCCTGCCATCTTCGCGGGCTTGTATGTGCTGCGTATCTTGCGCATGCCGGCCGTCAACGAATGGCTGGTTGCCTGCTGCGGCCTGTACGCGGCCTTGCTGCACGCCTTCATCATCTACATCAGCCCGGGATCGCTGTCGATGGCGAGGGTGGTGGAGCTCAACGTCATCGTGGTCTACACCTGTACCTTGGCCCGCTTCTGGCCTGCGGTCACGCTGACGGTCTCGGTGGGGGCGATCCATGCGTACCTGGTGACCCACATGCCTGACAGCACGGGCGTGCTGGCCACCAACACGACCTTGTTGATGATGACGTGCATGGCCTTCGTGCTATACGGTACCTACAAGCTCGAGCACGACGAGCGCATGGCCTTCCTGCTCGATGCCCGTGAGCAGGCCCTCAATGCCGAGCTGACGGTGGCACACGAGCGGCTGACCCGCATGGCCACGACCGATGCGCTCACAGGGCTGGCCAACCGGCGCTACTTCGAGGAGTTCCTCGGTGAATGCTGGCAGCGCGCGCAGGCGCAAAGGCGCGTGGTGTCGGTGATGATCATCGACGTGGACTACTTCAAGCTCTACAACGACCGCTATGGCCACCAGACGGGCGACCGTTGCCTGGTGTCGGTGGCGCAGGCGCTCAGCAGCAGCATCCGTCGCCCGGGTGACCTGGTGGCACGCTGGGGCGGAGAGGAGTTCGTGATCGTGATGATGGACGCGGATGCAGACGCCGCAGCGGCCGCGGCCGAGCGTGCCCGTGAAGCCGTGGCGGCGCTGGGCCTGGTCCACGAAGCCTCACGCTGCTTGCCGCGTGTGACCATCAGCGGCGGACGCGCCAGCATGCGGCCGAACGCGCAGAGCCACTGGGACCAGTTGCTCCAACTGGCCGATGACGCGCTCTATCGCGCCAAGTCCGCCGGGCGCAATCGCATCCATGCGGGCTATGACAGTTCGTTCCTGATGCAGCGCAAGGTGGAGGCGGTGCAGTGAAGCAAGCGCCCTTGCCGCTGGAGCTCAACTGGCGGGAGATGCTGCATTGGCGCCCGCCGGTGCTGCGTTTCGATGAGATCGAAGAGGCGCATTTCCAGCATGCCCAGAGCCAGGCGCGGCTGGACCATTTCGTCAGGAGCGGCTTGCTGGCACTCTTGATCTACAACCTCTTCCTGCTGGCCGACAGGGAGATGGTGCCCGACGTGTTTGCCGTGGCGCTGAAGTTCAGGATGTTCACCTTCACGCCTTTTGCGCTGGTGCTCATCCTCATCGGATGGCGATTCAGGTCCTTTGTGCTCCTGCTGCCGGGCGCCTTGCTCGAATCCCTGTTGATGCTGACGGGCATTGTCGCGGCCATGAGCATGGGCTGGCTGCTGGTGCAGTCGAACAGCCCCTACGCAGGCATGTACACGGCGGGTCTGGTGCCCATCATCATCTACGGCAACCTGGTGCAGCGCTTTCGTTTTCGCTATGCCTTGCTGTTCTCGGTGGTGGTGGTCGGTGTGGCCATCAGCTGTGTATGGGTGCGCTTCGGGCAGCAGCATCCTTATGACGTCTTCGACATCCCTTTGACCCTGCTGGTGTCGCTGATGTGCGGCCATACCCTGGTCATCAACTACCGCTATGAACTGGAAGAGCGCCGGCGCTTCCAGTGGTCGGTGCGGGCGCAGACCTTGCACAAGAAGCTGGCCGCATCGCAGGCACAACTCGACGAGATGTCGCGCCGCGACCCACTGACAGGCGTGCCCAACCGGCGTCACTTTGATGAATACGTTCGCCTGGGGTGGGATCAGGCTGCGGCCGAAGACGCCGAGCTGGGCCTGCTCCTCATCGATGTGGACCACTTCAAGAAATTCAACGACCACTATGGACATCCGGCTGGCGACCAGTGCCTCAAGCTCGTGGCCCAGGCCTTGCAGCAGAAGGTGCCCGCCGAGCAAGGCTGCGTGGCGCGCTGGGGCGGCGAAGAGTTCATCGTGGCCTTGCCGGGCGCAGACGGGGCCCAGGCGATGAAGGTGGCGCAAGGCCTGTGCGATGCCGTGCAGACCTTGGCTTTGCGTCATGAGGCCTCGACCACGGCGCCGCATGTGACCATCAGCGTGGGCGTGGCTGTCTGTCGGCCGGCGCGCATGCCGGGGTCCGTCGAGAACCTGGTGGCGTCGGCCGATGCCGCGCTCTACCGGGCCAAGGAAGGCGGGCGCAACCGCGCGGTGGCCGCGCTCAGTCCAGTGTCTGGCTGACGAGCTGGTTGCGGCCGGCCTGTTTGGCTTGATAGAGCAGGGTGTCGGCCTGGCTGTAGAGCTCGGCCGGGCTGCGCGTGGCGCTCAGGCCCTTGAGGATCACCAGCCCCATGCTGATGCTGACCACGCCCACGGGGCTGCCCTCGTGCATGATGCCTAGTGCGTGTACCGCCGCAAGCATCTGTCCAATGAAGCTCTCCACCTTCTCCGGCGGCTCATTGATGTCCAGCAACACCGCGAACTCCTCGCCCCCGACACGGTAGACATGGTCGCTGGCGCGTTGCAATTGCTGGCGCAGGGTCTGGGCGATTTTTTGCAGCACCTCGTCGCCGGCCGGGTGGCCATAGCGGTCGTTGTAGAGCTTGAAGTGGTCCACATCCAGCAGGCACAGGGCCAAAGGCGTGTGATGGCGGCTGTGCAGCGCCACGGCGGCAGCCAGGTCCTTGTTGAACTGGCGGCGGTTGTGGGCGCCCGTGAGCTCGTCGGTCACCGAGAGGTTGGCCAGGCGCTGGTTGGCGGCTTCGAGCTCCTGGGTGCGGCTGGACACCAATGACTCCAAGCGGGTGGTCAAGGCTGTTTGTGCGGCGAGGGCCTGGCGCTCGGCGCGCAGCTTCTCGGTCTTGAGCGTGTTCATCTGATCGGCCAGACCGAAGGCCAGGATCAGGGCTTCGGCCGCCGAACCGATCTGCACGCTGTTGTCGGTCAAGGTATTGGCGGGGACCACGCCAAGCACGCGCAGGTAATACACCAGGGCGGCCACTGCCAGCAGGGTAAAGGCCCCGGCGAAATAGCGGGCCGGCCGCGAGCCTTGGGATCCCAACACCTGGCCGGTAGCGATCAGGCTGGCGACCAGGCACAGGCCGATGAGGGTGTTGAGCACGAAGGCCATGGCGTACAGGCCCAGGAAGGCAGGCAGGATGCCGATGCCATTGGCGGCAGTGCAGGTGGCCACGATCCGGTGCAGGCGTGGGGACACGCTGTGGCGGGTGTCCAGGTAGCGCATCAGGAACAGGCCCAGGCTCAGGTACACCAGGCTGACGACGACGGGCAGCACCTGGTTGTTGAAGTCAGGCGAATTGGGCCACCAGTATTGGAAGGCATAGCCCCGAAAAACCAGGCCCCACATCAGGAAGCTGGCGATGTAGGCCACGTAGAAGCCGAAGGTGCTTTGCCGTGTCGAGATGAAGAGGAAGGCGTTGTAGAGCAGCATCGTCCCCAGCACGCCGTAATACAGGCCGAAGCACAGCGTCTCGGTCTGCATGTGCTCGGCAAAGGCCTCGTTGGTCCACAAGGTGGGCGTGAAGATTTCATGCAGCCCGTCTTGCGATTCGATGCGCATCAGCACGGTCAGGTTTTCACCGGGCGGCATGCTCAGGCGCGTGGCGATGGTGCGCACCTGCTCGCCCCGGGTCGAGAAGGGGCGGCGGTCGCCGCTGGCCATGTGCAGGCGTTCGCGGCCATCAGGGCCCAGCACGAACACATCGGCGCGGTCCACCAGCGAGCTGCCCACATCCAGCACGCGCTCGACCCGTTGCGAGCTGGTATTGCGCAAGGTGGTACGCGTCCACCAGACGGACCTCGAGAAGCCGAAATTGAGCGAGGGCGTGGAGCGCGGCTGCCATGCACCACTGGCTTGGGGCAGAGTGGTCGGCGTCCACTGACCTTGAGGATCTTCAAGGACCTGGGTGTGAGGGCCGAGTTGCAGCTCGCCTTGAGCAGGCGATACAGGGACAACTTCGTTAGCAAGCTCAGCGGCCACCAGCCACGACGGCAGCATCAGCACCAGGATCAATGCCAGGGTCTGCGCCAGCAAGGGCATCAACTTGAACAAACGTTGGCGCGCGCGCAAAGGGTGCATGAAGGCACAGGCTGTTGAGCCGCCTCACGTACGTGACGAGGGTCAGCCCGGTGGATGATCTGCGAGTTCCGTCTCTTTCAGAACCTGCAAGGCTTCCTTGGACCAGTTCAGCCAGCCCTGCTCGTACATGATCCCGGTTTTCAGGATCAGATGCTGGATGCGGGCTTCCCTGGTCAATGTCTTATCGGCAGAAAAATCGCGTTCTTCAATCTGGTGATAGGCGGCCAGCATGGTGGCGTGCTGGGCCATGCGCCGCTCGATTTCTTTTTCCAGGCCCAGCGGGCCGATGACGGCGTCGGCGCGCATGCGCACCATGAGTTCGTCGCGCTGGTCGTGCACGGGGGCGGGCTCGCGCACCCAGCGCTCCAGCTCCTGCCTACCGGCGTCGAGCACCTGGTAGATGCGCTTGCGGGTGCGGCCGCCATCGGGGGCGGCTTCGGAGGCGATCCAGCCGGCCTTTTCCATGCGGGCCAGTTCTCGGTAGATCTGCTGGTGGGTGGCGCGCCAGAAGAAGCCGATGGACTTGTCGAAGCGGCGCGCCAGGTCATAGCCTGACGACGATTTTTCCAGCAACGACGTCATCAAGGCGTGGCATAGGGACATGGGCCGAGTCTAAGGCGTGGCGTTCAACTATGCAACCAGTTGCATAACTGCCTGAGTTCTCCTAATATCCGCTCACTCATGCAACTGGTTGCATAGTTTGCGACCTTCCAGATCCCATCTACACCGAGAGAGACACCTATGAGCGCCTATCCCCATCTGCTGCAACCGCTGGACCTCGGCTTTACCACATTGCGCAATCGTGTCTTGATGGGCTCGATGCACGTGGGGCTGGAAGAAGCCAAGAACGGCTTCGAGCGCATGGCGGCCTTCTATGCCGAGCGTGCACGCGGTGGTGTGGCACTGATGGTGACAGGCGGTATCGCACCCAATGATGCCGGCCGTCCCTATCCCGGTGGTGCCCGTCTGGCCAGCGAAGAAGAAGTGGCGCAGCACAAGATGGTGACCGCCGCCGTGCGCGCTGCAGGTGGCAAGATCGCCATGCAGATCCTGCACTTCGGCCGCTACGCCTATCACCCTGGCCTGGTCGGACCCAGCCCCATCAAGGCGCCGATCTCGCCTATGCCCCCGCGCGAGTTGACGAGCGCCGAGGTCGAGCAGACCGTGGAAGACTTCGCCAACTGCGCCGCCCTGGCCCAGAAGGCCGGCTACGACGGCGTCGAGATCATGGGCTCCGAGGGCTACCTGATCAACGAGTTCACCGCCGCGCGCACCAACCAGCGCACCGACGAGTGGGGTGGCTCTTATGAGAAGCGCATGCGCTTCCCCGTCGAGATCGTGCGCCGTGCCCGCGAGCGCGTGGGCGCGAACTTCATCATCATCTACCGCCTGTCCATGCTGGACCTGGTCGACGGCGGTTCGAGCTTCGATGAGGTGGTGCAACTGGCCCAGGCCGTGGAGGCCGCGGGCGCCACCATCATCAACACTGGCATCGGCTGGCACGAAGCCCGCATCCCGACGATCGCCACCAGCGTGCCGCGTGGTGCCTTCGCCTGGGTCACGCAGAAGATGAAGGGCAAGGTCAAGATCCCGCTGATCACGACCAACCGCATCAACACGCCCGAAGTGGGCGAGCAGATCCTGGCCGATGGCTGTGCCGACATGGTCTCCATGGCCCGCCCGCTGCTGGCCGATCCCGACTTCGTCAACAAGGCAGCAAGCGGCAAGGCCGATCAGATCAACACATGCATCGGCTGCAACCAGGCCTGCCTGGACCACACCTTCAGCGGCAAGATCACCTCCTGCCTGGTCAACCCCCGCGCCTGCCATGAAACCGAGCTGGTGATCCAGCCGGCAGCCGGCAAGAAGCGCGTGGCCGTGGTGGGCGCCGGCCCCGCTGGCCTGGCAGCCGCCACGACCGCCGCACAGCGCGGCCACGATGTGACCCTGTTCGAAGCGGACAGCGATGTGGGCGGCCAGTTCAACATCGCCAAGCAGATCCCCGGCAAGGAAGAGTTCTACGAGACACTGCGCTACTTCCGCAAGCAGATCGAGCTGACCGGCGTGAAGGCCCAGTTCAACACCCGCGTGAGCGCCGATGAGCTGGTCAAGGGCGGCTTCGATGAAGTCATCCTGGCCACAGGCGTGGCACCCCGCACACCGGCCATCGAGGGCATCGACCATCCCAAGGTGCTGAGCTATCTGGATGTGCTGCGCGACAAGAAGCCCGTGGGCAAGACCGTGGCCGTGATCGGCGCAGGTGGCATCGGCTTTGACGTGTCCGAGTTCCTGACCCACGAAGGCGAGAGCCCTGCGCTGAACCTCGCCAAGTTCAACGAGGAGTGGGGTATCGATTCGAGCTACACGCAGCGCGGCGGCGTCAAGGTGCCGCACCTGCCCAAGCCTCCGCGCCAGATCTACCTGCTGCAGCGCAAGACCAGCAAGGTGGGCGATGGCCTGGGCAAGACCACGGGCTGGATCCACCGCACCTCGCTAAAGAACCGCAATGTCGAGATGATCGCCGGTGCCAGCTACAGCAAGATCGACGACGCGGGCCTGCACATCAATGTGGGCGGCAAGGACGTGGTGCTGCCCGTGGACAATGTGGTGATCTGTGCCGGCCAGGAGCCGCAGCGTGAACTGCAAGCCGGCCTGCAAGCCGCTGGCGTGAAGGTGACGCTGGTCGGCGGTGCCGATGTGGCCGCCGAGCTCGATGCCAAGCGTGCCATCAAGCAGGGCACGGAAGTCGCCGCGGCCTTGTGACCCTCAAGACAGGAGCTCGCTCATGACTCAGCACACTGCGCTCAAGCCTGCCGCGGCGGCCTCCCTGGCCCTGTGGCATGACATGGTCGAACGACGGGATCTGGGCAAGCTGCCCACCATCCTGCATGACGAGGCCGTGTTCCGCTCACCCATGGCCTTCAAGCCTTATGTGAGTGCCACGGCCGTCAACCTGATTCTCAACACGGTGATCCAGGTGTTCTCGCAGTTCACCTACCACCGCACACTGGTGTCGGAAGATGGCTTGAGTGTGGTGCTGGAGTTCAGTGCCAATGTGGGCGACAAGTCCCTCAAGGGCATCGACATGATCCGCTTCGATGAAGAGGGCAAGATCGTCGACTTCGAGGTCATGGTTCGCCCCTTCAATGCCTTGCAGGCGCTGGGTGCCGAGATGGGTGCGAGGCTGGCGGCTTATCTGCCGGCCTATAAGGCCAATCACAACCAATAAATAGACCCAATCGAACTTTCACGTATGCCGTGAAGACCGAGGAGACACCATGCAACTGGAAACCGTCACCGTCAGCCTGGACAACCATGTCGCCGTGGTTCGCCTGAACCGCCCGGAGAAAGCCAATGCGATGAACGCCGCCATGTGGCAGGACATCCGCAAGGCCTTCACCTGGATCGACGAGAACGTGGACGCGCGCGTGGCCATCATCGAAGGTGAGGGCCAGCACTTTTCATCAGGAATTGACCTGCAGATGATGATGGGCCTGCTACCCCAGATCAAAAACGACTGCGAAGGCCGCACCCGCGAGAACCTGCGCCGCGTGATCCTGGACATGCAGGACACGCTGACCAGCATGGAGCGCTGCCGCAAGCCGGTGCTGGCCGCCATCCACGGCGGCTGCGTGGGCGGTGGGGTGGACCTGATCTGCTGCACCGACATGCGCTATGCCTCGCTTGATGCTTACTTCACGATCAAGGAAATCGACATCGGCATGACGGCTGACGTGGGCACCTTGCAGCGCCTGCCCAAGTTGATTGGTGGCCAGGGCATGGTGCGCGAGCTGGCCTATACCGGTCGCAAGGTCGATGCCAACGAAGCACGCGAACTGGGCCTGGTCAACAGGGTGTACGAGACGCGTGAGGCCTTGCAGGCCGGCGTGCGTGAACTGGCTGCGCAGATCGCGGCCAAGTCGCCGCTGTCGATCCGGGGTGTCAAGGAGATGCTCAATTACAGCCGCGACCATTCCGTGGCTGATGGGCTCAACTACATCGCGACCTGGAACGCGGCCATGCTCATGTCCAACGACCTGTCGGCTGCCATGATGGCCGGCATGGCCAAACAGACGCCAACGTTCAAGGACTGACGCTGTTGCCCGTGCCGTCGTGGCCATCTGGCAAGGGGCTGCCCTGGCGCACGGCCAGTGGCGTTTGCCCTGTCCAGCGCCGCACCGCGCGGTGCAGGGAGCTGACCTCGGCGTAGGCGGCGCGTCGCGCGATGTCCACGATGGGCAACTGCGTGTCACGCAATTCATGCAGCACCTGTTCGCGCCGGACTTCTTCCACGAGGTCCTTGAAGTTCTGGTTCTGCTCGGCCAGGCGGCGCTGCAACTGGCGCGGTGAAAGGCCCATGGCTTCTTCCACATCGGGCGCGAGCTTGTCCAACAGCGGCAGCTCGCCGGCCTGAAGCTGCTGCGCGATGCGGTGGCGCAGCAGGCCCAGCAACTGGTCGATGGAGCGGCTCTGCTTGGTCCACTGCCGCTGCGTCATCGCGCTCATCACGCGGTGCAGGCCAGGGTCGGCATGTGGATTGGGCAGTTGCAGCCAGGAGGTGGGTACCCGCTCGCTGGCCACAGGCGCGTCGAACAGGACCGGGCCGCCGACATAGTCGCGCAGCGGCTGTGGATCAGCCGGGGCAGGGCAGGGCAGGCTCAACTGCGCCGGTACCAGGTGGCGCCCCAGCACCCAGCGTGCGAAGGCCAGGCGCGTGGTCATGGTGAAGGTCCACAGCAGGGTGTCGCGCGGGATATCGCCCAGCGGCACCAGCGCGGTTTCCAGCCACTCGCCTTTGACGCGGTGTTCGGCGCGCACCTGCGTGCAAACGAGGGACTGCAAGCGCTCGTACATGGCCAGGCCATCTTGCAGGTGTTCGCAGCTGATCAGCATGTAGCCCAGGGCGCCCATGTTGGCGGGGCGAACCTGCTGGCCGATGTGCAGGGCCACGTGAGGGTCGCGACACAAGCGGGCGGCCAGGTGCAAGGCCTGGGTCAATCGTTGTGCCGGCACCCAGATCGGCGTGGCGTCCGCCTGTGAATCGGCCGCCAGCTCGGGCAAGCCCAGCGCGTCCAGAACGGGGCGGGGGCCGACATCCTGCGCGCGGACGTGGTCGGCCACCAGCCGGGCATAGCTGGCGTGGAAACCAAGTGGGGCGGGCGTGTTGCTGTCGTACATCGGCAAGGGGCTCAACGCGGCCAATGTTAGGGCAGGAAACGCCACAGGCGTCTGAGGTCAATCCAGCGGTGCCTGCGGCCAATGACAGCGCAGGGTGTCGGCGGCGACATTGGCACCATGAACTTGACTGATCTGCCCCATGCGCAACGCCCGGCCGATGCCGAACCCCAGCTGCGCGGCCTGCGCGAACTGCCTGGGCCCCGCCCCTGGCCGCTGGTGGGCAATGCCTTGCAGGTGCGCCTGAGCAAGGTCCACCAGCATGTGGAAGCCTGGGTGCGCGAATACGGCCCCCTCATCCGTGTCAAGCTCGGGGGTGTGCCCTTGCTGGTGATTTCAGACCACGAGCTGATCGCGCAGCTGCTGCGAGACCGGCCGCAAGGCTTTCGGCGGCCTTCGCGCATGCAGCAAGTGATGCGAGAGATGGGCATCCCGGATGGCGTCTTCCTGGCCGAGGGCGCGCATTGGGAGCGCCAGCGCCGCATGGTGATGGCCAGTTTCGCGCCGGGGCAGGTGAGGGCGTATATGCCGGCCTTGCACCGCGTGGCCGAGCGCCTGCGGCAACGTTGGGTGGGCACGGCCCGCGCCGGTGGCTCCATTGACCTGCAACTTGATCTGATGCGCTTTACCGTCGATGTGATTGCTGGTCTGGCCTTTGGCGTGGAGGTTGACACACTGTCATCCGATGAGGATGTGATCCAGCGGCATCTGGACCAGATCTTCCCCACCATCTGGCGCCGCTCCCACGCGCTGGTGCCCTACTGGCGCTGGGTCAAGCTGCCGCGTGACAGAAGGCTTGACCGCAGCATGCTGGCCGTCAAGGCCGCGATCCGCGATTTCATGGCGCAGGCCCGCGCCCGTCTGGCCGACCCCGCTCGCCGTGCCGCGCCGCAGAACATGCTGGAGGCGATGCTCGTGTCTGCCGATGAGCCCGGCAGCGGCATGAGCGACGAGGATGTCGTGGGCAATGTGTTCACCATGCTGCTGGCTGGCGAAGACACCACGGCGACCAGCCTGTCGTGGATGATCTACCTCATGAGCCGCAGGCCTGAGACCTTGCGCCAGGCGCGTGAAGAGGTCGATGCCTGCCTGGGTGAGATGGCCGACTGGAGCGCGGAAGACCTGGGCAGGCTGGACTACCTGGAAGCCTGCATCCACGAAAGCATGCGGATCAAACCGGTGGGGCCATTCAATGTGGTGGAGGCACTGCAGGATACCGTGGTGGGCGATGTGCGCATCCGCAAGGGCACCTCGGTGGTGATGGTCATGCGACACGACACCTCGCGCGAGGATGTCTTTGCACAAGCGGGGGACTTCATGCCCGAGCGCTGGCTGGGAGAGGACTTGCCGCTGGCACCCAGCCACGCCAAGCGCGTGTCCATGCCTTTTGGCGCCGGGCCGCGCATCTGCCCGGGGCGCTACCTCGCGCTGCTGGAGATCAAGCTGGCCGCGGCCATGCTGCTCAAGCATTTCGACGTCGTTGTGGTTGACACCCCTGATGGCCGTGAGGCCGAGGAGCACATGGCCCTGACCATGGTGCCCTTGGGCCTGAAGATGCGCATCAGGCTCAGAAGCTCACGTTGAGCGTGACGCGAACCGTGCGGGGCTCGGCGGGGTGCGAGTGGATGTCGGCCACGCCACCGGCAGGCTCGCCTGGCAGGCGGGAGGCGTAGTAGTAGTCGATGTCGCTGGCCTTGCGGTCAAACAAGTTGAAGACGTCCAGCGAGACTTTCATATCGGGGTTGAGCTTGTAGCCAATGCGGGCGTAGGCCAGGGTGGTGCCCTTGGAGCGCACGCTGTTGTCCTCGATCAGTGGGCGCGGGCCGAAGTAGCGCAGCTGGAACTGGCCGAACCAGGGGCCATGCTCGGTCACCGTGGCCCCCATCGACACCACGGTGCGCACCGAGCCGGGCACGTAGCGGCCCATGTTCGTGTCTGCGCCTTGGGTCTCCTTGAAGCGCGATTGCGAGAAGGCCAGATCGGCGTCCAGCAGCAGCCAAGGCGTGGCCACATAGTGGTTGTTGAACTCGATGCCATAGCGCTTGGACGCGCCGCTGGCCTCTGTCTCGCCGGCATCACCCACGAACACCAGCTCGGAGTCCAGCATCAGCTCCCACAGAGACACAGAGCTTTGCAGGCCAGGGATCCACTCGGTGCGCAGGCCCAACTCGCTGCCGCGTGTACGCACGAGCGGCACGGCGGAGGGGATCGCGTCATGTGGGGCTTTGGCAGTGACCTGGGCCGTCATGCCGCGCGCATCGTTGCTGTGAAAGCCAAAGCCGGTGTTGACGAAGAACTCGGTCTTGGACCAGGGGCCGAAGATCAGGGACAGCTTGGGGCTGTTGATCCAGGCGCTGCGGTGGCCGCTGTTGGCGTCCAGCGAGCTGGTGACATCGGCATCGACACGGTCGCCACGCAGGCCCACGGTGCTGCGCAGCCAGGGCAACCAGCGGGTGTCGTTCTGGGCGTAAAAGCCCAGGCTGTTTTCGTTGACGCGGCTTTCCTGGGTGGTGTTGTCGCGTTGGCCGTTCTGAGCTGTGTAGAGGCCAACCGGGTCCAGGTGGTCATGGCGCCATTGCAGGCCCAGCGTGTTGCGGGTATCCAGGCCAGCCAAGGTGGTTTGCCACAGGCGGCTGAAGGCTCCGCCCATGACGGTGCGGTCTTCGGCTTGCTCGAACTGGGCACTGTTGCCGGCATCGTCCAGGTAGGTGAAGTTGGAGAACAAGTCCAGATGCGAGCGGATCAGGTAGGCATTGGCATGCCATTCGCCATCGTCCTGTACCTTGAGCCAGTCCCATGAGAGGCTGGTGCGATAGGTCTCGCCGTGGTCGCTGGGGTCGATCGCGCCGAAGCGTCCGATCAGGCCAGCATCGACGGCACGCTGCGGCACCTGGTCGGTGCTGTTCCACTTGGCCGTGTAGGCCATGGCGGTGAGCGACTGCTGGGTATCGCCCTCGGCCAGGCTGTAGCGCAGCACGCCATTGAAGCGGCGAAAGTCTTCGCTGTGTTCCCAGGGCCCATCGTTGTGCGCGGCCTCGACAGCGTACAGCAACTTGCCTGTGCTCAGGTCCGTGCTGTTGGCCACCAGGGCCCGCACGTAGTTATGTTCGCCCACCGTGGTGGAGAGCAAGCCTTTGGGCAACTGGTCAACCAGGCGGATGCGTGCGGTGCCGGCCGAACTGAAGTCGCCGTCTTCTGCTGCATACAGGCCCTTGCGGTAATGGATGGCCTGCACAAGCTCGGGGATCAGGAAGTTCAGATCGGTATAGCCCTGACCATGCGCATGGGTCGGCATGTTGATGGGCATGCCATCGACGAAGGTGGCAAAGTCCGTGCCGTGATCGAGGTTGAAGCCACGCAGGTAGTACTGGTTGGCCTTGCCGTCACCGCTGTGCTGCGACACGATCACGCCGGGCACGAACTCCAGCACCTCGGCGGGACGCAGGGTGGGGCGGCTCTGGATCAGCTTGGCCGTGACCGTGCCTTCACTGGCGGCCTCGCTGCTGCCGACGGCATTGTTGTAGTTGCCGGTGATGGTGACGGAGGGGAGCTCTTTCGCCTCCTGGGCCGAGGCGGAGAATGGCGTGCAAAGCGTGCACAAGGCGCTGGCCAGGGCGGTGGCGCGCAGAGTCGAGGCGGGCATGTCGGTACTTCCTGAATGATGGGATGCTCCGCTTAATACGCAGGTACATCACGTTCAGATGCTAGCAAGCGAGTGTGACAATTTATGTGATCGTCATACTCGTGTCGCGGCGCAGAGGACAATGCGGGCCACTGGAGGATTTATGCGCAGGCTGACGATCTCGATTGACGACGACCTGGCCGACACGTTCGACAAGCTGGTGAACACCCAGGGCTACGCGAACCGCTCGGAGGCCTTTCGCGACCTGCTTCGGGCTGAGCTGGACAGCCAGCGCCTGCAGGCCTATCCCAAGGGGCCTTGCGTGGCCACGCTCAGCTATCTCTATGACCACCACGAGCGGCAGCTGGCGATGCGCCTGGCCCATATGCAGCATGATCACCACGATCTGACGATCTCAACCACGCACGCCCATCTCGATCATCATCTGTGTATTGAAACCGTCATCTTGCAGGGGCGGTCAGATGAGGTCCGCGCCTTTGCCGAGTCCGTGCTGGCTCAACCCGGTGTCAAGCACGGCAAGCTGCATCTGGTGTCCCTCAAGGCCTGAAGGCGCGGGGCCCCGGTCAAGCGTTGACGTGCGTCAACGACGCTACGCAGCTTGAGGGATTGTGAAGAGCCTTGCAAAGCCCTTAGACTTGCGCCCATGTTCCGCATGCGCGTCGCCCTGCACAAACCCCTGCTGAAAAGCCGATTGGTTTGGCTGGCCCTCTGGGTTTTCAGCCTGTCGGCCTTGATGCCAACCATCTCGGCGTGGTTGATGTCGGTGCGCGCGTCTGCTGATACCCCATGGATCGAGGTGTGCTCGGTGCAAGGGCCCAAATGGGTTCGTGCGCTTGGGAATCAGGTACCCGATGAGGGCTCGGGACATGTCTACGGCGGCAAGGGCCATTGCCCTTTCTGCCTGTTGCAGGACCACTCGCCCGCGCTGCCTGTGACGCCCGTCTCGCTGGCCGTGATGCCGGCATCCCAATCGGCCCTGCTGCCGATGCTGTTCTTGCGTTCCCCCCGAACGCTGCACGTCTGGTCGCCCGCTGCGGCGCGTGCGCCACCACTGTTCGCCTGATCCTGCTCTGAGCCGGTTTCCTGCTGGAGCCGGCTTCGCCTTGCGGCGGGCGCATTCCCACTGAACGGTTGTCCCATCTGCTGGGAGACATCGTCGCGGGAGTCCGTCCTGCCGGCGCGCAGGCTGTTTACCAAACCCTGTCTTCATGCATCGCAAACCCCTTGGGTTGGCGAGATGGCCTGTGCGCGTCTGCCCTGTTCAAGCATCAAACTCATAGGAGTCCTCTCATGATTTCTCGACCACACCTCGCCAGCCGCGCGGCGTTTTCCTTGGCCGTGCTGGCACTGGTCTGCAGCCTGCCTGCCCACGCCCACATCAGCTACAGCGGCCGCGATTTCGGCAGCCTGGCGGACGGCAGCAATGTGAGCATCGCCACGCAGTCGGTCACCAGCAACTACGGCTGGGCGGACGCTTCCGACGATTCGCTGGTGTTCAACGCCGTGCTGGCATCCACCCCTCGCACCGATGAGGCCGCCTTTGTCAGCGGCACCGGTACCGACGACCTCTACCTGGGCGACAGCCACAAGGGCAAGGCCTTCAAGCTGCACCTGGACTCGGCCCTGAGCGTGACCATCACGGCATCGGCCCGCAATGACAGCGGCCTGACCCCGGCCTTCTCCCTCTACCAGGGACTGGCTGCCACATCGCCCTTCACGGCTCCGCAGACCAGCGCCGACCATGATTACGCGGCGGCCTCGCAAGCCTGGCGCACGACGTTTGCGCAAAGCCATGCCGGCGCGGGCTACGACTACCGGGCCACCAATGGCAGCTGGAACGCCAAAGGCGACTGGTCGCTCGGTGGCGATGGCGACCCCGTGGGCGATGCCAGCGCGCTGAGCACCTTCAAGTTCCTGGCTTATGGCGCCACCACCGTGGCCAACGGCACGGCCAGCACCACGCTGACCTTGGGCCCCGGCGACTACACCGTGTTCCTGGGCGGCAACAACATCGCCGGCAAGAGCCTGGCCGACTCGACCAAGGCCTATGCCTTCACCCTGAGCGTATCGGCCGTGAGCGCCGTGCCGGAACCTGCCAGTGCCGCATTGTTGTTGATGGGCCTGGCGGGCATGGGGGGGCTGCGCCTGCGCCGTACACGGACTCGCACCGCCGCCGCCATGGCGCTGGGCTTGATGGCCCTGGTGCCGCAGGCCCAGGCCAGTGCGTCGAGCTACAGCATCACCACCACCTGGCTCGAACCTCAGACCCAGCCTCGCAACACCGTCTTCGTGGGCAGCTTCGATTACGACAGCAGCACGCACGCCATCACCAATCTGCAGGGCAAGCTCAGCGAGGCCATGACCAACACCGGCGCCAACCTGGCCTACCCGAATGACAGCATGGTGTGGCTCAGCCTCAACTACCAGCTGGTGTCGTGGTACGACGGCGCACTGGGTGGCACCTTCGCGGCTGCCTTCAAGAACAGCAACACCAACACCTTCTACAACGCCGATGGCACCGCAACCGACCATTGGTCGCCACAGGTGGGCGTGGACAACGGCGCGGTCTACTTTGGCTTTCCCAAGTCCAGCTCGAACCCGGGCAATGCCTATGCCCTGATCTTCGTGCCGGACGATCCGCTGACAAGCCTGAACCAGGCCCAGTTGAACAAGCTGGCTTATGCCGACTGCACGCCCACTTCGGCCTGGGGCATGATGATGGGCGGCGGCATGATGGGCTCTGTCTGCATGACCGGCACCAGCCTGGCTGGCTATGGCATGGCCGGCACGATGGATGGCTACCCGCTGTCGCAGACCATCACGGCCGTGCCCGAGCCATCGTCCATGGCCTTGGCCTTGCTGGGCCTCGGCTTTGGTTGCCTGGTGGCGCGTCGCCGCCACATTCTCTGACACGCCTTGCATGACCGGGGTGTGGCCCTCGCAAGCCACACCCTGAGTTGCTGTTTGCCCGCATGAAGTTCGAAGACAAGCCCTTTGCGGATCGACTGCATCCGCCAGCCTGCCTGACCGTGGCCATCCTGATGTGCTGGGGTGTTGCTGCCCGCGGTGAGGACCAGGCCTTGCCTGCCGTCACGGTCACGGCGACGCCCACCACCGAGGTAATGATCAACAAGAAGCGCGGGCTGGCTGAGCGTCAGGCCGCAAGCACCGACACCACGGACTTGCTGCGTGGCCAGCCAGGCTTCAGCATGTATGGTGCGGGCGGCTTGTCGGGCCTGCCGGTCTTGCGCGGCATGGCTGACGATCGCCTGCGCGTGCGGGTCAATGGGATGGACCTGCAGTCGGCCTGTCCCAACCACATGAACGCGCCTTTGTCGTACATCGCGCCGTCGGACGTGTCGTCCCTGACTGTGCAGGCCGGCGTGACGCCGGTCAGTGCCGGTGGTGACAGCCTGGGGGGCAGCATCGACGTGCGCGGCGCGCCGCCGGTGTTCGCCGCGCAGGGCGAGCCGCCGGTCACCGAAGGTGAGGTGCGCGCCTTCCTGCGCAGCAACGGGCAGGTGCGCGGCGCTTCGGCCAGGGCGGCCTGGGGCGGTGAGGCCTGGAGCCTGAGTTACAGCGGCAGCACGGCTCAGGCACGCAATTACCATGCGGCCCAGCCCTTCAAGGCGGCGGAGCCGGGCACCGAAGGCGGCTCGCCCGTACCGGGTGATGAAGTGGCCTCGTCGGCCTACCACTACCTCAACCATGACTTCGGTGTGGCCCTGCGCCTGGACCACCATCTGCTCAAGCTCAACGTGGGCGATCAGCACGTGTTTTTCGAGGGCTATCCCAACCAGCGCATGGACATGACGGACAACCAGAACCAGTCCGTCAACCTGCGCTACGAAGGCGAGTATGAATGGGGCGAGCTCAACGCCAGGCTCAGCACCCAGCGAACCCGGCATGCCATGGACATGGGGACCGACCGCTACCAATACGGCACAGGCATGCCCATGCTCACCCGGGCCGATACAGACAGCGGTGAGCTCAGCGCCAGCATCCCGTTGGGTGAGATCGACACCATCAAGACCGGCGCCGAGTACCTGCGCTACACCCTCTACGACTGGTGGCCGCCGGTGGGCGGCTCCATGGGCCCGCAGACCTTCTGGAACATCGACAACGGCCGGCGCAACCGCCTGGGGGCCTATGCCGAGTGGTCCCGCAACTGGCATCCCCAATGGCAGAGCACCATCGGCCTCAGACGCGAGCGTGTCGAGACCAATGCGTCCGATGTCCAGGGCTACAACAACGGGCTGGCCGCAGCCTGGGGGGACGATGCCGCAGCCTTCAATGCACGCGAGCACCGGCATGTCGACCAGAACTGGGACCTGAGCGCACAGCTCAGTCATCAACCGTCCGCGCGCAGCGGCCTGGAGCTGGGCTACGCCCGCAAGACGCGCTCGCCCAATCTCTATCAGCGCTACCCCTGGTCGACCAATTCGATGGCCGCCTTGATGAACAACTTCGTGGGCGATGGCAATGGCTACATCGGCCGCGAAGACCTGCGCCCTGAAGTGGCCCAGACCTTGAGCGTGGCTGGCCAATGGCGCGCCGCCGAGCCGCAGGCCTGGCAGATCAAGGCCAATGCCTATGTCACCCACATCGACGACTACATCGATGCCCGGCGCTGCGACTTCGGGCAATGTGCTGCCGCCAACCTGAGCAACCAGAACCGGTTCGTGCTGCTGCAGTACGCCAACCAGTCCGCGCGCATCGAGGGCATGGACATCTCGGGCAAGGGCATGATGGTGCGCAGCGAGGCATGGGGGCGCTTTGACCTGCAAGGTGTGCTCAACCTGCTGCGTGGCATCAACCTCGACACCCACCAGCCGCTCTACAACATGATGCCGGCCAATGCCACGCTGTCGCTCACGCAGCAGCTCGAGCGCTGGGCGCACACGCTCGAGTGGCAACTGGTCGCGGGCAAGCACCAGGTGTCGGGCGTGCGCAATGAGATACCGACCGCCGGGTACAGCCTGCTGAACTGGCGCAGCAACCTGGCGTGGTCCAAGGCCCGCCTGGACCTGGGCATCGACAACCTGCTTGACCGCTTCTACCGACCGCCATTGGGCGGGGCCTATCTGGGGCAGGGCAACTCGATGGCCAGCAACGTCATCCCCTGGGGCCAGGTCGTGCCGGGGCCGGGCAGGTCGTTCACGGCCGCGCTGACCCTGCTCTACTGAGCCGAGGCCCGGCATTTCATTCATCTTCGACACTGGCGAGACAAGCATGCTGGCTCCTGCACACCTTTCCCTCCATGCCACCTCAGACCAAGGCGCGTGGTGTCACTGGCGATGGCTCGCCGCTCTGGGGCTGGCCTGGTCGCTGACGGCGTGTGGCGGTGGCGGGCAAGGGGATGCGGTCCATGCGAACCCGCAGTCTTTGAGCGTGGACGCGATGCCCTCCATGCAGCAAGGCCAGACGGCCAGCATCCGGGCCAGTGCCAGCTCGGGCTTGCGCGTGAGCTACACCAGCCAGTCGTCGCAGGTATGTCGCATCAGTGACAGCGGCATGGTGACGGCATTGGCGACCGGCACCTGTGTCATCACCCTGTCGCAGGCGGGGGATGAGAACCATGCGCCGGCGGCATCGGTGACTCTGCGCTTCCAGGTCGATGTCAACCCGCAGCAGACCCTGAGCTTCGAGAGCGCGCCTGAACTGGTGCTGGGGGGGACGGCCACGGTGATGGCCAAAGCCTCATCGGGGCTGGCGGTGGCCTACAGCAGCCAGACGCCGACTGTGTGCGACGTGGATGCCGCTTCGGGCTTGGTCACGAGCGCAGGGCCAGGCGAGTGCATCATCGCTGCGGACCAGGCGGGCGATGTGACTTACCTGCCCGCGCCACAAGCGCGTCTCACCTTGCCCGTGACCGTGCCGCCCGGGATGTCCGTGCCGGCCGCCCCGTCCGGGGTGAGCGTGACGGCCGCCGATGTCCCGGGTGCGGTCACCGTCTCGGCCAGCAGCACGGCCAGCGGCGGCAGTCCGATCACGCACTACACGATCCGGTCCACCTCGGGTGCGGTCTCGCAGCTTGTGCCGGCCTTGCCCGCCACCGTGGCCTGCGGCCGTGCGTGCAGGGGGCTGGCCTTCACGGTCTCGGCGAGCAACGTGCTGGGCGAGGGGCCTGCCTCCATCGCCACGCACATCGTCACCTTGTATGAGGTGAGTGAAACATTCCACGAGCCCGACACGCAACCGCGCGACACGGTCTTCAAGGGGACCTTCGTTCTGGACGCCACAAGGGGCGAGGTGTCGTCCTTGCAAGGCACGTTGACCGAATCCATGACCGGCGATCTCAGCCTGCCCGCGCCAGACTATGGGATGACGCTGCTGAGCCTCCAGCAGCAGTTGTCGGTGATCCAGGATGACGCGCTGGGCGGTGTGCTGGTCACCACCTTCCTGTTGCCGACCAAGGACACCTTCACCACCAGATTTGGCGGAGACGGCTGGTCGCCGGGCGCGGGCTTTGGCCTGTATGCCGGCTTCCCATCGGCGAAAAACCCAGCGGCCGGCGGCGTGGGCAACGCCTATGTGCGCATCTTCGTCAACCTGGCCGATCCCACTGCCAGCCCCACGCAGGCCCAGATCGACAAGCTCGCCTATGCCGATTGCACGGCCGGCGGGATGATGGGGGCGACCTGCATGACCGGCACGACCGTGGCCGGCTACGGCAGCCTGGGCACCATGAGTGGCTACCCGGTCTCTATGGTCATACGCAAGGCGCGGTAGCAAGGGGCGGGTGCCAGGCGCTGCCGGTCAGTGTTGGTGCTTGCACGCCAGGTGGCGGCACATGAGCCGTCATCGGATTTTCACGATGAGCGCGTAAAAGGCCAACTGGGACAAGCCCCTTTCAGGCTTTGTCAGTGCTGCTGTTTGCCCTGGATATTCGCCCCAGATGCGTGTCGATCTCCTTCATCGCTGCCGTACCTCGCTCATGCGCCTGGTCGTCGTGTGGGTGGTCGTCCTGACCTTGCCCATCAACGGGCTGTCCAGCGTGCTGCTGAGCGTGCTGGGGCCACAGCACAGTCACCACACGCGCCATGCCGCCGTTGTCGATGGCGCGGGCTGGTCGATCAGGGGCATGATCGAAAGCGTGATCGGTGCGGGTGCGATGGACATCATCGACGAAGTGCACGCCCGTCAGCACAAGGGGGCCTTGCCCGTTCGATCTGCCCTGGCCTCGTCGCATCGGCTGCATGTGTCGGATGATCAGCATGTGCACTCCCACGATGGCTTGCAGCGGCACCGGCACGACGCCAGAGATGGCAGTGTGATCCCCGTTGGGCCAAGCGAATCTGGCCACGATGCGCCAGGCGGGGCATCGGCGGGTTTGGGTATCAGTGGGGCCTTGCCCATCCCTGCCTCAGCTGTACTCGCTGCGCCTGTCAGTGGCGTAGCCAGAGAAGTCTGGGATATCGTCCATCCCTTCCCATGGCGCAGTCACGTCAGTGCGCCCATGGAGCGTCCCCCGCGCTGCTGATCAGCCCCCTGGCGATTCAGTCCAGGGCTTGCTTGCCCTTCAGCACATTGTTTCTGGCCATGGCTTCACGTCATGGCCATGCGGGATATGTCATGACGCAATGGAATACCTCTGATTTTGATGAGGCCGGGCGTGCGCTTGGCCACGACATCCACACCCAGACTTGCCTGCCGCGGCAGCTCAATTGGCCCAGGCCGGTCATGGAGGGCTTCGAGATGGCCGCCCACCAGGGACTTCGGCGGCAAAGTGCCGATCGCTTCGTGGGCAAGTGGCTGCAACTGCGCCTGAATGCATGGAAGCGGGGCCGTATCGTGGCGGCGGACGTCACGCCCGATCTGCTGCGCCAGATCGACGTGACGCATTGCCCCGTGCTGCGCGTCCGGCTGACGCACGGCACCTTGCAGGAGTCGGACTGGTCTGTCGACCGCCTGAACAACGATGGGGCTTATGCCGCCAGCAACCTGGCTGTCATGAGCGTCAAGGCCAACCGGGCCAAGGGCACGCTGAGCTTCGACGAGGTGCATGCCCGGGTGAAGCAGGGGCGGGATGGCGGTGGCTTGTCTTGCCTGGAATGGCAGCGCATGGCGAGCTTGATGCTTGGCCCGGCTTACGCGCTGCGCCAGCATGAGGCCCCGCGCTTGCCGCTTTGTGCGCCACTGCCCTGTCGTGCCGTTCGCCTGGCCTACCAGCAGATCCAGCGCCTGCTGACGGAAGGCTGTGCGCGGCAAGCGGGCAAGAACCAGATGCTGAGGGCCTTCTATCCGGCATGCGGTCATGAGTCCGCTCGCTTCAAGCTCGAAGCCCTCGTTCATCAGGTGCACGAAGGCCTCAAGCTGATCCCTTCGCACGACGAACGGTGGGACGTCTGGCTGCAAGGCGGTGTCATGGACGCATTCGAGCGATGGCTCGACAGCCTGGGTGAGGCTGACCTGTTGCGGGCGGCGGCCATTTCGGGCTACCTGTCTCAAGCGAGGCCGGAGACGCCCGAGCGGCTTCGCGCATGGCACTTGCCAACGCGTGGCTACAGTCCACAGCTTTGTTAGGGCAATGCTGAATCAGTCCGCGCCGTGCGCGGCGGGATCTTTGCGGGCGATTGGCTCACCAAATCGCTTGCATGTGCCACCAGCACATGCTGCGCAATGTTGGCAAGCCACTCATCCCGATGCGGGACGAACGCGCATGGCGGGGACTTATTCAGCATTGCCTTAGCTTGGTGGCAGGCCCTCGACGCTGCGCACCTTGAAGTCCTGGCCGGCCAGCCAGGCTTTGTGGAACGATCCGCAGGCGGGGCAGGGGTCGATGCGGCTGGCAGGGCTGAAGTGCTGGCCGCAGTCCTGACAATCTGCCCGGGCTTCGATGGTCTGCACGACCAGGTCGGCCTGTTCGGCCAGGGTGCCATGCAAGGCGGCGGACAAGGCCGTGCGCAAGGCGGCTTCGTCCACGCAACTGAGCGTGCCGATGTCCAGCGTCACACGGGTGATGCGGCTGAGCTCATGGGCATGCGCTTGCAGCATGTCTGCGATCTCGATGGCCAGGGAGAGTTCGTGCATGTTGTCAATGGTGCAAGACGCGGTCCAGCCAGCTTTGCAGGAGCGACCAGGCTTGCGGCAAGTGGGCCTGGGCTCGTGCTGACAAGGGCGTGTCCAGCTCGAAGCTGCTGCCAGTGAGGGTCAGCAGCTCAGCCGGTGGTGGCGTGGTGCCCAGCACGGCTTCACACAGGCTCAGCAACTGGGCTGGCGAGCTGCGGTGGCTGTCGAAGGGCTTCAAGCTCGCATCGGGGGGCGGCGCGCTCAAAGGGGTCAGGGCCACGGGCTCATCGCCTTGCGCGGCCGCGTCCACGAACAGAACATGCTGGCGGCCCGCCAGGTCCATGGCGTGCTCGACCATCAGTTGCTGCTCGCTGATCAGCTCGATCGCCTGCTGGACGGCTGGCGTCTTTGCTGCAAGCCAGTCTTGCAGCATGCCGGCCAGCACGGGCCCGAAGGCATCGTCTCCACGGCTGGGGTTGCCGATGGTGAGGACCAAGATGGGTGCCCTGGGCTCGCCTGTGCTGATGAGGCTCATGGCCCGGTGTTTTCCCAGTTGCTCGCGCCAGTGCGGTGGGCCATATCGGGATGTTCGATCTGACCGTCCTCGTGCTTGAGCAGCAGGTCCACGGGGCGACCTTGGTGGTCGAGCAGCTCCACACGCAAGGGCATCTTGCCGACCGCATGGGTGGCGCATGAGAGGCAGGGGTCGTAGGCGCGGATGGCCACCTCGATGTGGTTGAGCAAGCCTTCGCTCAGCTCGCGGCCATCGAAGTAGGTAGCGGCCACCTGGCGCACCGCCTCGTTCATGGCGGTGTTGTTGTGCGTGGTCGAGACGATCAGGTTGGCGTGGCTGATGAGTTCGTCTTCGCCAATGCGGTAGTGGTGGATCAAGGTGCCGCGTGGCGCCTCGATCACGCCAATGCCCTCGCGCAGCGGTGTGCCTTTGGCCATCAGGTCGGTGCCGATGATGTCGGGGTCGCCCAGCAGGCGCTCGATCGTTTCGGCGCAATGCAGCATGTCGATCATGCGGGCCCAGTGCTGGGCCAGCGAGGCGGTGACGGGCTTGCCATGGTTCCAGGCTTTGAACTCTTCACGCGCGGCTTCGGCGCGGGGCGTGTCCAGGTAACTGGCATTGTTGATGCGAGCCAGCGGGCCCACGCGATACCAGCCGTGCTCCGGGCCCAGGCTGCGCAGGAAGGGGAACTTCATATAGGTCCAGGGCTTGACCTCTTCTATCAGCAGCTTGTTATAGTCGTGTACATCCACGTGGTCGACCACGTGCAGGCCGTGTGCATCGTTGATGCGCAAGGCACCGTCATACAGATCGCCCGCGCCATCTGGCCGTACCAGGGACATGAACATCGAGGGGAAGTTGGCGAACTCGCCCTGCTCGGGCTGCCCGGCGAAGAACAGGTCGCGCGCCAATACCAGCGCAGCGGCGCACCAGTCGGTGATCTGCCCGATGTCTTCGAGCATCAGTTGACGGTCGCTTGACGACAAACCCTTGTTGAAACCGCCAGGCACCGAACCCGTGCCATGGATGCGCTTGCCCGTGAGCAGGCGGATCACCTCCTGCCCGTACTTGCGGATGCGGATGCCTTGCAGGCCCAGTTCACGCTGGTCTTGCAGCACACCCACGATGTTGCGGTGAGGCACGGCATCGTCAAAGCCAAAGAGCAGATCGGGCGAGGCCAGGTGGAAGAAGTGCAAGGCGTTGGACTGCAAGACCTGGGCATGGTGCAGCAGGCGGCGCAGCTTCTCGGCGGTGGGCGTGATGCGCGATGAGCCGATCACGAAGGCGTCACAGGCCTTGCTGGCCGCCAGCAGGTGGCTGACCGGGCAGATGCCGCACAGGCGCTGGACCAGCGTGGGCACCTCCCAATACGGCCTGCCCTGGATGAAGCGCTCGAAGCCGCGGAACTCGACGATGTGCAGGCGCGCTTGCCTGACCTTGCGGTGCTCGTCGAGCAGCAGGGTGACCTTGCCATGGCCTTCCACGCGGCTCACGGGTTCGATCACCACGCGTTGAAGGCCGTCGGTGCTGGAGGCGGTTTCAAGAGGATGGGGCATGGTGTCCTGGTGTGAACGGGCCCTAGTCGAAGCGGCGAAGCTCGATGGGCAAGTGGGGTGTGCGCTGTGCCAGCGTGGCTTCGATCAATTCACGAAAGGCCGCTGCGGGCGGAGGGCAGCCCGCCAGCGTGTAGTCGACGGCCACCACCTCGTGCACGGGCAGCACCTTGTTCAGCAGGCGGGGCAGTTCGGGGTCTTGCGGCACCTGCGGGTTGAGCAGGTCTGCGCCAAGATAGGCCTCCTGGATCAACTCGGAAACCGGGATGCCATTGCGCAAGGCCGGCACGCCGCCGTACATGGCACAGGCCCCCACGGCCACCAGCACCTTGCAGCGCTCGCGGAACTCGCGCAGCACCTCGACGTTCTCGCGGTTGCACAGTCCACCTTCGATCAGGCCAATGTCCACGCCTTCCTCATCTACATGCTTCACGTCGGTGAAGGGGCTGCGGTCGAACTCGATGTGCTCGATCAGGTCGGCCAGGGCCTCGTCCATGTCGAGGACGGACATGTGGCAGCCAAAGCAGCCGGCCAGCGAGCAGGTGGCGATGCGCAGCTTGCGGCTCATCTCAGCTGTCCTCCGGGCGCTCGGCGATGTCGGCCTGGTCATAGCGGCGCTGGCCGATGGGGATGACGAAACCCTGGCGCTTGGGCATCAGCGCGCCCACCGGGCAGATGGACAGGGCGCGGTCGGTGGCGGCCACGTCGCTGTCCTTGAGCAGGCCGCTGGGGCTGTTGACCAGCAAGATGGTCTGCAAGCCGCGTCCGCCCACGGCGAACACGCTCTTGCAGTCCACCTCGCGGCTGGCGCGCACGCACAGCTCGCACAGGATGCAGCGGCTGCGGTCTAGCCAGACATCAGGGTGTGAGGCGTCCACCTCGTGGTGCGGGAATGCGAGGGTGAAGTGTTCATCCTGCATGCCCAGGTGATAGCCCAGCGCTTGCAGATGGCAGTTGCCGCTCTTCTCGCAGAACGGGCAGTGGTGGTTGCCCTCCACAAACAGCATCTGGATGAGGCGTTGGCGGTCGTGGTTGATGTCGGCCGCTTCAGACTCGACCTCTATGCCCTCGCTGGCCGGTGTCGTGCACGAGGTGTGGATGCGGCCTTGGATGCGCACGCAGCAGAGCTTGCAACTGCCGATGGGCGTGAAGTCGGCGTGGTGGCACAGGTGCGGGATATAGGCGCCACTGGCTTGCGCGGCCTGCATGATGGTCTGGCCCGGCGTGAAGGGGATCTCACGGCCATCGAGCTTGAAGGTGGGGTGCTTGCTCATGCGATGGCATCCAGGTCGACGGCGTGCGCATTGTCGGTCAGTCGCCGGGTGACCTGATCCGGGAAGTGTTGGATCACATCCATCAAGGGATTGGCGGCGGTCTGTCCCAGTCCGCAGTGGCTCCAGTGCCGCATCAGCTCGGCCATGTCCTTCAGGCGGATGATGTCGCGTTCACTCGCCTGGCCTTTGACCAGGCGCTCGGCGGTATCGACCAGTTGACCGCATCCCACTCGGCAAGGCGTGCAAAAGCCGCAGCTCTCGTGCGCGAAGAAGCGGGTGTATTGGCGGGCCACCTCCACCATGTCCCGGCTGCGGTTGAAGACCGTGAAGGCGCCGCCCGTGGGCAGGTCTTCAAAGCTGAGCTGGCGTTGCAACTGGCTGGTGTCGATCAGCTTGCCCGAAGGGCCGCCAACCAGCACGGCCTGCACATCGCTGGCGCCGCAGTCTTGAAGGATCTCGGCCACGCGCAGGCCCCAGGGAATTTCATACAAGCCTGGGCGTGTCACATCGCCGGCGATGCTCAGGAGGCGTGTGCCCTTGGATGCCGCCGTGCCATGGGCCGCGAACCAGTCGCCACCATGTACCGCGATTTGCGCGACCTGTACGAAGGTCTCGACATTGTTGTTGACCGTGGGTTGATTCAGGTACCCACGGTCGACGGGGAAGGGCGGGCGGGTGCGGGGAATGCCACGCTTGCCTTCCGCTGATTCGATCAAGGCTGTTTCTTCACCGCAGACATAGGCGCCAGCACCCAGGTGCAAGCTGATGTCGAACGCATGTGGGCTGCCCATGATGGATGGCCCCAGCAGGCCTTGATCGCGCCTGGCCTGCAGCACCGCGTTCAGATGCGGCTCGATGAAGGCGTACTCGCCACGTAGATACAGCAGGCCTTGCGACGCGTCCACGGTGAGGGCCGCCAGCGTCATGCCTTCAATGACTTCATCGGCCCATTGCATCAGAAGCAAGCGGTCTTTGAAGGTGCCGGGCTCGCCTTCATCGGCATTGCAGGTGATGGCGCGAGGGCCCGGTGCCATGCGGCAGGCCTGCCATTTTTGCCAGGTGGCAAAGCCCGCGCCACCGCGTCCGCGCAGGCCTGATGCGCGCAGGGCGTCGATCATCGCGTCTGGACCCTGTGCGAGCAGTCGGGCGATGGCCTGGCCCGGTGCGATGGGGTGCTTGAGCGTGAGCTCACGTCGCCAGACGGGGTTGTCCACCGCGAAGAATTCGGCGGGCCAGCTGTCCAGCGGCGTCTGGCTCAGGATCAGGTCGGCGACCTCGTCGGCGCGCTGCGGTGTCAGCCTCGTCAGGGGGCGGTCGTTGAGCAGGCCGGCGGGGCCTTGGTCGCACAGGCCGGTGCACGAGGTGCGGTGCAGCGAGACCAGGCCATCGGCCCGCGTGGCGCCGTCGGGCATCACACCCAGTCGAGCTGACAAACGCTGCATGATGGCCTCGCTGCCCAGCATACGGTCGGTCACGCTGTCGCTGAGGTAGAGCGTGTAGCGGCCTCGCGGCTCCAAGCTCAAGAAGTGGTAGAAGCCCACCACGCTGCGCACAGCTGCATGGCTCAAGCCCCAGTCATTCACCAACTGCTCGATGGCCCATGCAGGGATGTGGTGATGGCGCGCCTGCACCTGCCTGAGCGCCTGCAACAGCGATCCCGGGCCGGCCGGGTATCGGCTCAGGATGTCGCTGATGTCGGTGTCAGTGGGCATGCTTCAAAGTATCGGATGACTGTGACGCTGTCTTGTCCAACTGCTTGGTCTGTCCGTTCAGGAAGCATGATGCAGATCAACAAATGCGGGGTAAAGGATCCCCCATGAGCCAGTCGAGTATGCGTTGACCACCGAACGCGGTTTGCATACGCACGAAGCCGTTGGCATCGTCCGTGACGGTGCCGATGCGGCAGGCTCGCCGGCCAAGTGGGTGCGCCTGCATGGCCTCCAGCAGACGAGGTGCATCGGCCTCGGCGCAGATGGCGATCAGCTTGCCCTCGTTGGCCAGGTACAAAGGATCTAGCCCCATGAGTTCGCAGGCGGCGGTCACGGGGGGGAGAACGGGAATGGCGGTTTCGTCGAGCAGCATGCCCACGTGGGAGGCCGAGGCGATCTCATTGAGCGTGTTGGCCAGGCCGCCGCGCGTGGGGTCGCGCAGCACGCGCAAGGCCGCGCCGGTGGCCAGCATGTGTGCCGCCAGCTCGTGCAGGGGGGCGCTGTCTGACACGATGGGTGAATCGAAGCGCAGGCCTTCACGCTGGCTCAGCACGGCCATGCCATGCTCGCCCACGCTGCCTGACAGCAGAACCGCATCGCCCGGTCGGGCCATCTGCCCGGACAGTTGCAGGTTCTCTGAGCACAGGCCCAGGCCTGATGTGCTGATGAACAGGCCGTCAGCCTTGCCACGCTCGACCACTTTGGTGTCGCCCGCCACGATGGCCACGCCCGACTCCTTGGCGGCGCGTGCCATGGATTGCGCGATGCGAACCAGATCCGACAGGTGCAAGCCCTCTTCCAGAATGAAGCTCGCGCTCATGTACAAGGGCTTGGCGCCCATCATGGCCAGGTCATTGACCGTGCCATGGATGGCCAGGCTGCCGATGTCGCCGCCCGGGAAGAACAGGGGCGTGATCACATGGGCGTCGGTGGCCATGACCAGCCGGCCGTCACGCAGCGGGGGTGGCAAGGGCGGCAAGCGCGCACCGTCGTCACCGGTGGCCTGCCAGCCGCGCGGCCAGGTCTCGCTGAAGGCGGGGCGAAAGACCGTTTCGATCAGTTGGTACGTGGCCCGCCCACCTGCGCCATGGGTCAGGTCGATGCGGCCTTGCCTGAGGTCCAGCGGGCGCACATAGCCGGGTTTGACGGTGCTCATGTCTGCACCTCCATCGTTCTGTGGCGACCATGGAGATAGTGGGCCGCGCAAGCCCCTTCGGAGCTGACCATGCAGGCCCCCATGGGCTGATCTGGCGTGCAGAGGTGGCCGAACAGTACGCAGTCTTCGGGGCGTTTGTGGCCGCGCAGGATGGGGCCGCATTCACAGCGCGGGTGATCGGCCACGGACACCGTCTCCAGATGGAAGCGGCGCTCGGCGTCGAAGACCGCGTAGGCGTCGTGCAAGCGCAAGGCACTGTGCGCAATGCGGCCTAGGCCGCGCCACTCGAAGCCGTCTCGCAAGGTGAAGACCTCGCTGATCAGCGCCTGGGCCCGCGCATTGCCCTGTGAGTTGACCGCACGCGTGAACTCGTTTTCCACCTGGGCTCGGCCCTCGTTGACCTGGCGGATCAGCATCAGGATGGCCTGCATCACGTCCAGTGGCTCGAAGCCTGCAACCACCACGGGCAGCCCGTATTGCTCAGCGAATACCTCATAGGGCTGTGAGCCGATGATGGTGGAGACATGGGCTGGGCCAACGAGGCCATCCAGCGCCACGGGTTCGGGCTGCGCCAAGATGGCTTGCATCGCCGCCGGCGTGAGCACATGGTTGCACAGCACGCTGAAGTTGTGCATACCTTCGCGTTGGGCCGTCAGGACGGCTACGGCGGTGGGTGGCGTCGTGGTCTCGAAGCCGATGGCCATGAACACCACCTCGCGTTCCGGCATGGCGCGCGCCAGCTGCAAGGCGTCGTCCACCGAATAGACCACGCGCACATCGGCACCTTGCGCCCGGGCGCGCATCAGGCTCAGACCTTGCGAGGCAGGCACGCGCAAGGTGTCGCCATAACTGGCCAGGGTGAGGCCACTGCGCAGCGCGAGCCCGATGGCCATGTCGATGCGGCCGATGGGCAGCACGCACACAGGGCAGCCTGGGCCGTGGACCATGCGCACCTGCGGCGGCAACAGGTCCAGCACGCCATAGCGGGCCAGGGCATGGGTGTGCCCGCCGCAGAACTCCATGAAGCGGTAGATGCGATCAGGGCGGGCTTCACGCGCGATGGCCCGGGCCAGTTGCCGGGCCAGTTGCGGGTCACGGAATTCGCTGACGTACTTCATGGCGCCGCGTTCATCTGGGCGATCTGGCCGAACAGGGCCAGCGTCTGTTCGGCTTCGGCCTGGTCCAGCAGAGTGAGGGCATAGCCCACGTGAACGATCACATAGTCACCCAGCTGGACTTGATCGAGCAGGGCCAGCGAGACCTGCTTGCGCACGCCACCCATGTCCACCGTGCCGTGCTGGCCGGTGGCATCCATCTCGATCACGCGGGCGGGGAGGGCGAGGCACATGAGTCGGATTTAGTCAGGCGTTGAAGGGCGACCCAGGCTTGTCCGAGGCTCAGGCCACCGTCACCACATGGGTATTGTGCCGGCCGCCAGACCCGCAGGCCCTTTTGTGTGAGCGCGGCGTGCAGGGCGTCGTCGAGCAGGCGGTTGACCATGCAGCCGCCCGACAGCACGACGGTGCGCAGGCCACCTCGTTCACAGGCCAAGGCAGCCCAGTCTGCCAGGGCAGCGCCCATGGTGGCATGAAAGACGGCGGCGGCCATGGGGGCATCGTGCTGATCAGCCAGCCAGGCCATCAGGGGGCGCCAGTCCAGCACCAGGTCTGCCGTGATGGCGTACCCGTCTTTCAGGGGCTTGGCGGGCCAGCATGCGTGGGCCAGGCTTTCCAGGCGCATGGCCGCTTCCGCTTCATAGCGCGACTGGCTGTAGGGGGCGAGCACGTTCAGCAGGCCGGCTGCGGCATCGAACAAGCGGCCCAGGCTGGTGGTCTGCACGAGCTTGCTGCTGCCTTGGGTCAGCCACTGCTGCAACATGGGGGCCTGCTGGGTGGAGGCAAAGCGCCGGCTGATCTCGTTTTCGCGGCCCATGGTGAGCAGGGCCGCAGAGGCCATGCGCCAGGGCTCGCGCGCGGCCACGTCGCCGCCCGGCATGGACAGGGGCCACAGATGCCCCAGGCGCTGTGCCTGGTCATCGTGCACCCACAGCAGCTCCCCGCCCCAGACCGTGCCATCGCTGCCCAGACCGTGGCCGTCCAGCGCCAGACCGATCACCGGTGCGTGTGCACCCGGCTCTTCGGCGTGCTCGGCCAGCACCGCCGCCACGTGGGCATGGTGGTGCTGAACCTGGATGAGGGGCAGCGGCTGAATGCCCGATGAGGCCGAGGCCTGTGCATGGGTCATGTGCGCGGCCAGGATGGTGCTGAAGAAGTCGGGGTGCAGGTCGCAGGCCAGGGCCTCAGGCTGGGTCCGTAGCCAAGCGGGCCAGGCATCGGCCATGCGCGTGAACACCACACGCGTGTCGACCGCATCCAGGTCGCCAATGTGCGGCGACATCAGGGCACGGTCGCCCTGGGTGATGCACAGGGTGTTCTTGAGCAGGGCGCCCATGGCCAGCACGGATGGCGCCGGGTCCTGGTGCGCATCGTGCTTCATGCCCTCGTGAGAGGGCAAGGCCATGGGCATGGGGGCATAGCCGCGCCCGCGCCGGATGAAGCAGGCGCTGCCGTCCGGCCGCACGCGCAGCACCGAGTCATCGTTGCGGGCCAGGATGTCCCGGTCGTGCAGTAGCCAGCCATCGGCGACTTCTGCGAGCTCCAGCAGGGCGGTCTCGTTGTCGATCACCAGGGGCGAGCCGCTGACGTTGCCGCTGGTCACCACCAGCACCAGCTCCTGCGGTCGGGTGAGCCAGTCGGTGCCGGCAGGGCTGCCAGCGGCTTCGTGGAAGAGCAGGTAGTGCAGCGGGGTGTAGGGCAGCATGGCGCCGAGCCAGGCCAGATCGGGGGCCACACCGGGCAGCAGGTCACGGGCTCGCTGGGTCTGTGGCAGCAGCACGATGGGGCGCTCGGCCGATTGCAGCCAGCGCTGCTCGTGCGGTGTCATATGGGCCCAGGGTGGCATGGAGGCCGGGTTGGCCATCATCACGGCCAGGGGCTTGCCCTCGCGGCGTTTGCGTTGACGCAGGCGGGCCACGGCATCGGCCTGCCTGGCATCGCACACCAGATGAAAACCGCCCAGGCCCTTGAGGGCGAGGATGCCGCCGTCTTGAAGCAGCTTCCAGGCCGCGGTGACGGGCGCCTGCCTGTCCTCGCTGCCATCTGTCAGCTTGAGCCAGACCTGCGGGCCGCATGCCGGGCACGTGTTGGTCTGGTGATGGAAGCGCCGATCGGCACCGTTCTTGTATTCGGCATCACAGGTCGGGCAGGGCAGAAAGCGCGCCAGGCTGGTGTGCGCGCGGTCAAACGGCAGGCTGCGGGTGACGGTGTAGCGCGGCCCGCATTGCGGGCAGTTGATGAAGGCATCGCGCCAGCGTCGGTTGTCAGGGGTGAACAACTCCGACAGGCAGCGCGAGCACACGCCCAGATCGGCCCCGATGGTTGTCGTGTGGGCATGAGGTTCGCTGACGCTGGGCTGGATGTCAAAGGGCTTGTCCTGCGCGGGCGGGGGCTCTTCGGTGCTCAAGGCCAGCACGTCCACGCGCTCGACTTTGGCCGGTGCCGGTGCCTGCCACAAACGGGCTTGCAGGTCGTCCATCAGGGACGGTTCGCCGTGCAGGTCGATCTCCACGCCGAAGCTGGTGTTGCGCACCCAGCCGATCAGGCCCAGCGCGGTGGCCTGCTGCCAGACCCAGGGGCGAAAGCCCACACCCTGGACCAGCCCCCGCACGGCTAGGCGGCGGTGCATTGCCGCTCCAGCCAGCCCATCCAGTCATCGAAGCCTTGGCCCGTGGTGGCCGAGAGCTGGATGACGGCGGCATCCGGGTTGACCTGGTGGATGAAGCGCAGCGCCTCGTCCACGTCGAAGCGCAGGTGCGGCAGCAGGTCGCACTTGTTGAGCAGGATCAGGCTCGCGGCCTGGAACATATCGGGGTACTTCAGTGGCTTGTCTTCGCCTTCGGTCACCGAGAACACCAGCACCTTGCCGTGCTCGCCCAGGTCGAAGGCCGATGGGCAGACGAGGTTGCCCACGTTCTCGATCATCAGCACGCCATGGTCCAGCGCCGGCAGGTCATGCAGGGCGTCATGGACCATGCGGGCATCGAGGTGGCAGCCTTTGCCGGTGTTGATCTGGATGGCTGCCACACCCGTGGCACGGATGCGTTCGGCATCGAAGCTGGTCTGCTGGTCGCCCTCGATCACGGCCACAGGGCGTTGTCGGGCTCGAAGGCGCTGCACGGTTTCGACCAGCAAGGTGGTCTTGCCCGAACCGGGGCTGGAGACCAGGTTGAGCGCGAGGGTGTGGTGTGCCGCCAGATGCTCGCGGACATGGCTGGCCACATGGTTGTTGCCCGCCAGGATGTCCTGCTCCAGCTGCAGGATGCGGGTATGCGTCTCGGGCGCATGGTGCGCCGGATGTGGCGTCGTTTCACAGCCGCAAATGGTGCACATGGGTGTCCTGATCCTTGTTGTTCAGCCTGGCCCTTGCCGTCCACAGCAACAGAGTACCGCAGTTCAGCACGCCGTCAATGGTGATCAGCGCAAAGGGCGGCGAGAATTGACGCTAAATTGCAGCCATTCCACCTTTGAACGTTAGGAGCAGACATGAGTGACTTCCCTCAGGACATCTACACCGAACCGTCGAATGTCGATGTCGATACCCTTAAAAACCTGGGGCCGCTCAGTGGCATGGCCGGCGTCTGGCAGGGCACCCGTGGTCTGGACGTCAAGCCCAAGGCCGAGGGCGCCAAGAAGCAGGCTTATGTGGAGCGCATCGAACTGCAACCCATCGACCCGCAGACCAATGGCCCACAGTTGTTTTACGGCCTGCGTTATCACACCCACGTGACCAAGCCCGAGCAGGTCAAGACCTACCACGACCAGGTCGGCTACTGGCTGTGGGAGCCCGCCACGGACACCGTCATCCACACGCTGACCATTCCCCGTGCGCAGACCGTGATGGCTGTCGGCAAGGCGGCCGCCGATGCGACGACGTTCGAGCTGGTGGCCACGCGTGGTCAGCTGGACTACGGCATCTGCTCGACGCCCTTTCTGGAGCATGCCTTCAAGACGGTGGAGTTCCGCATCCAGGTCACGATCAACCCGGACGGCACCTGGTCTTACGACGAGGACACCGTGATGGAGATCCGCGGCCAGGCCGAGCCTTTCCACCACCGCGACCGCAACACGCTCAGCAAGCTCGCCGAGCCCACGCCCAACCCACTGGCTTTGGCCCTTTACCCGAAAGCTTGAACGGCTTGATCAGGGGTTGGCCATGGCGGGCAGTTGCTCGAAGGCGAACAGATAGGGCACCACGCGGTAGCCCTTGACCAGCCCGCCTTGTACAGGCTTGAGCCCCAGTTTCTGGATGTCCTGTGCATTGAGCGGCTGGATCTTGTCCGCATCCCGCGAGCGGCTGAACACGCCGTTGCGCCACTGGAAGACCTCGCCCAGCTTCTCCTCGTAGCTGTAGGCATGGTCGTGGTCGTTGAAGTAGTCGTCGAAGCGGTTGCGGCCCAGGTACAGCGCATTGGAGCCCTCGTAGCCCGTCTTGTGATGGGTGTGCGGGTCGGTGTTGACCATGTAGGCCCAATCGCCAGGCACGAAGTTGGTGGGGGCCACGTTCTCCTGAATCCTCATGAGCTTGCCGGGGCGATCCTGTTCGCTCGGGTCGAAATCCTCCTCGAACTGCCACATGTCACCTGGTTCGATGTGGACCAGCGGGTCGCCGTCCAACTGGACGCGTTGGGTGACCAACTGCCACGTGGCGGGGTCTTCCTTGACACGGCGGTAGAAGTCGATGATCCCTTGCAGCAGGACCAGCTTGGTCGCCGTGTAGCAGCCAATCGTGTAGCGGTCCTGGTGGGTGAAGGCGTCGAGCAGGGCCGTGTGCAGGGGCTGGCCTGGTGTCGGCGTGCCCTTGCGCCAATAGCGGGTATGCCATTGCGCTGAGCCGCCATCCGGCCAGACCCAGTGCAGGTGCTCGGTCCAGGCCACGATGTTCTGGCGCAGGCCGACATGGTCCTTGAGGGCCTGCACGTCGCAAGCGGCCCCACTGAACGTCGTGCGGCGCCCGTGTTGCATGAGGGCGAGCACGATTTCTTTTTTCGACACGGTCTGAACCGCTTCGGGCGGACGATGCAGCCTGGGCAGCATCACAGTGTCCTGGCCGACCTCATAGCCGGGACGCTGGAAAAGATCGAGCGTGTTGTGGTCGTCCGCGCTGGTGCGCAGGGCGTAGTTCAGCACGCCAGTCTGAGGGTTGCGCGTGGCGACGTACAGCGAGGGTGGGATCCCCAGTTCGGCCAGGTAGCGCCCCATGCCGACTTGGATCGCCGGTATCGATGGCGGGGCGCAGTCGAACGCGATGCCATCCGCTTCCGTTTTGGCTTCGGCTTGGGCGCAGGCTGCGCCGGCCAGCAACAAGCCCAGGGTCATGACCCAGACGGCCCACCAAGCGCGGCGGTAGGAAAGCAAGAGGTGGCGCAAGCGACTGGTCCAGTGGAAGAAGCGCGAACCAGTGTCCGCCTTGGGTCTTTCCAAAGTCTTTCAGACCTGATGGCGCGTATGCATGTGGGGCACAATAAAAAAGCCGGGAACCCCCGGCTTCTTGCTCGAAATCAACGTCAGCTCAGTTGCTGGCGCCGGAAGCAGCACCAGCAGCCTTGTGATGCTTCTTGTGCTTGTGAGCGCCCTTGTGGTGCTTCTTGTGCTTGGCGGGTGCCGATGCAGCAGCCGGTTCGCCCATCGGAGCAGGCTGGGCTTGTGCAAAGGACATGCTGGCGAACAAGGCGAGAACCGATGCGATGAGGAGCGACTTTTTCATGGTGAATGTCCTTCTGTGATGAGCGTGCTCTGGTTGGAGCGAACGAATCACCCAATCCTATTGGGTACCGAACCATAACGCAGTCGTCTGACTTGTGGTTGACAGCGTTGGCAACATCAGACACTTGAGCGTCAGCGTCTTTCCACGGCTTGCGTGCAGTTGTCCACGTTGACGTAGACCGTCTGTTCCTCCTTCAGGTGTTGCCCATCTTTCAGCGGCACCACGCGGAAGACCTCTTCGGGCGGACGGCGAAAGTGCAGCAGCGCCCATCGAACGCCATCCGTTTGCGCCGAGGGCATCAGCGAGCGGCAGTCCTCAGAGAAACGCACCAGCGGAGTGGACTCGTCCAGTGCGACCTCGTGGTCGACATGGGCCACGCGCCAGCCCTGGTCCATGGGGTGCTGGGCATCCGGCGTGGTGGTGCAAGCGCCCAGCAGAACCAGGGGCAGCGCCAGCAGGCAGCGAGTCGGCGTCATGGCGCGTCGTCCTTTTCAGCAACAAAGAGCAGAGTGGGCAGGAGCAGCAAGGTGAACACCGTGGCTGACACGATGCCACCCACGATGACCAGGGCGAAAGGCCGCTGGGTTTCAGAGCCAATGCCATGAGACAGCGCGGCAGGCAGCAGGCCCAGGCCAGCCATGAGGGCCGTCATCAGGATGGGGCGCAGGCGGGCCACGGCCCCTTCGACGATGGCCACGCCTTTGGCCAGGCCGTTGTTCATATTGGTCTGCACCTCCTCGACCAGAATCACGCCGTTTTGCACGCAGATGCCGGCCACGGCGATGAAGCCCACCGCCGCTGAGATGGACAGGTGCATGCCAGCGAGTGCCAGTGCGCCAAAGCCGCCGATCAGCGTGAAGGGCACCATGGCCAGAACCAGCCCCGCGCGGGAGACCGACTTGAAGGCCCAGAACAGCAGCACGAAGATGCCTGCCAGGGACAGCGGCACCACGATCATCAGGCGCTTGGCCGCACGCTGCTGGTTCTCGAACTGGCCACCCCAGGTCAGCGAATAGCCGGTGGGCAGTTTCACCGCATCGGCCACGCGCTTTTGGGCCTCGGCCACGAAGCTGCCTTGGTCACGGCCGCGCAGGTTGGCCTTGATGTGCACCATGCGCAAGCCGGCTTCGCGCGAGATCCGCGTCGGGCCCTGGCGTACCTCCACGGTGGCCAATTCCGACAAGGGGATGCTGGCGCCACCAGGCAGGGCGCTAGGTAGGGCAATGGGCAGGCGCCCCACGGCGTCGATGGAGTCGCGATAGGGGCGGTCGAAACGCAGGGTGATGTCCAGGTTGCGACGCTCCTCGAAGAAGGTGCTCACGCTGACCCCACCCAGCGCGGCCTGCACGAGGTTGTTGAAGTCGTTGATGCTCACGCCGTAGCGAGCCAGTCGGTCGCGGTCGGGTGTGACGGCCACTTCGCTCTGGCCATTGATGCGGATGGCTTCCACATCGGCGGCACCCCTGATCGACGACAGCACGCTTGCGACCTGATCGGCCTTCTGGCTCAGCACGTCCAGATCCGGCCCGAAGATCTTCACGGCCAGCTCGCCCTTGCCGCCTGACAGGGCTTCTTCCACGTTGTCCTCGATCACCTGACTGAAGTTGGGGTGGACGCCGGGCAGGGCGTTCATGCGTGCGGAGATGTTCTCGATCAGTGCTTCCTTGTCCTTGAAGCGCCAGGTCTCGTGGTCATGGAGATCGGCCAGGATCTCGATGTTGTTGGGACCTTTGGGGTCGGTGCCGTCATCCGGTCGGCCGATGTGGCTGACCACCTTGCTGACTTCGGGGGTGTCCAGCAAGATCGCACGAAGTTGCTTTTCCACGGCTTGCGTGGCCTCGATGCTGCTGGCCGGTGGCAGACTCAGTGTGATCCACAGATTGCCCTCATCGAGCTTGGGCAGAAACTCGCTGCCCAGCACCGACACCAGCGCCAGCGCACCGGCCAGCGCGATCAGCGAGCCCATGACGACCTTGGCGCTGGCCTGCTGGCAGCGCGACAGCATCGCGCGGTAGGTGGCCTTCGTGCTTTCCACCCAATGCAGGTGCTTTTCCAGCAGGTTGCGCTTGGTCAGCATGAAGGCCAGCATGGTGGGCACCCAGGTCATGGTCAGCAGCACGGCACCGACCAAGGCAAAGGACAGGGTGAAGGCCATGGGCGAGAAGATCTTGCCCTCGACGCGCTGGAAAGTGAAGATCGGCAGGAAGGCCAGGATGATGATGGCCTTGGAGAACACGATGGGGTGGCCCATGCTCGTGGCCGTCTGCCGCAGTGCCGTCAGGCGGTGCGAACCATCGGCTTTGAGTGCGCCTTCAGCGGCCTCGGCCGTGAGCCGCACCATCAGGGCCTCGACCAGCACCACGGCCGAGTCGATGATGATGCCGAAGTCCACCGCGCCCAGCGAGATCAGATTGGCCGACATGCCCTTGAGGTGCATCAGTGTGAAGGCCGTCAACAAGGACAAGGGAATCACGCTGGCGACGATGAGGGCCGCGGTCCAGTTGCGCAGGAAGATCACCAGGATGGCGACCACCAGGATGGCGCCCGTGATCATGTTCTCGGTCACGGTGCTGACCGTGTGCTCGATCAGGTCGCGCCGGTCGTAGATGCGCTCGATGCTGACGCCCTTGGGCAGGTGCGTGCCCAGGACCTGCATGGTGTTGAAGAGCTCGGCAATGACCTTGGCGGGATCCTGCCCCTTGGTCATGTCCACGATGCCTTCGACCACATCGTCGCGGTGGTTGAGGGCCACGATGCCCGAGCGCTCGTGTTCGCCATAGTCGACCTGGGCCACATCGCCCACCAGCACGGGCTGGCCGTTGTGCACCGACACCACGGTGTGGCGGATGTCGTCGAGCGACTTGTACAGGCCCAGCGAACGCACCACCAGGGCCTCGTCGCCACGCTTGAGGATGCCGCCTCCACCATTGGCGCTGTTGTTGCTCACCGCATCTTGCAGTTGCTGGTAGCTCAGGCCGAACTTCACCAGCGCCTGGGGCTGGGCACGGACCTGGATCTCCTTGAGCGCGCCGCCGATGGTGACGATGTCGGCCACACCGGGCACGCGACGCAGGGCGGGGCGCACGATGGTGTCCTGGATGGTGCGCAGATCGGACAAGGGCATGCCCTTGGTGCCGCGCAGTGTGTAGCGGTATATCTCGCCCACGGCGGTGGACAAAGGCGCAAGTTGCGGCGTGATGCCCGTTGGCAGTTGCACGTTCTGCAGCTTTTCAAGTACCTGCTGGCGGGCGAAGTAGTCGTCCGTGCCATCTGAGAACAACAGGGTCACGACCGACAGACCCGTCATCGAGATCGAGCGCAACTGCGTGATGTGGGGCACACCGCTCATCTCCACCTCGATGGGTTTGGAGATGGTGCGTTCCACCTCTTCCGGCGCGCCGGAGGGGTAGGACGTGATGATCTGAACCTGCACGTCCTGCACATCGGGGAAGGCCTCCACCGGCAGGTTGATCACGGCATAGCCGCCCACCAGCAGCAGGCCGATGACGGCAAGCACCACGAAGACGCGCTGCGTGAGCGCAAAGCGAACCAGCCTGTCGAGCATGTCAGTTGTCCGATGCCAGTTCAGCGTCAAGCAGAATGGCGCCCTTGGTCACGACCCGTGCGCCCGGTGTCAGCCCCTGGCTCACGTAGCTGAGGTCACGCCCGCGCATGGCGAAGGTGACCTGGGTCTTGACCAGCAGGCCGGGTGATCGTTCGACGAACACGAAGCTTTGCTGCCCGGTCGTGACCACGGCCGTGTTGGGGATGGCCACGGCGGCCTGCGAGGCATCGTCCAGCGGCGCCATGCGCACGAACATCTCGGGGCGGGCGCCAACAGGCGGATGGGCCAGGTGAGCCCGCACGGGAATGCGGCGCGTGTTGCTGTCCATGGCCACGCCCACGGTCGAGATCTTGCCGCTGAGGTCACCTTCAAGCGCATCGCTGCTCTCGATGCGGATGGCCTGACCTGCGCGCAGCTTCTTCACATCAGACTCCGACACGTCGGCCACGACGTCGAGATGAGCCGTGTCGGTGATGACGAAGGCGGGGTCGTTCGCATCGGGGCGCAGTTCCTGACCCGGGTTCAAGTGGCGTTCCGCGATGACGCCGCCGATGGGCGCGCGCAGCGCGAAGCGGCCGTCGCGCCCCACGCTGTTGAGGCCACGCAACCGGGCTGTAGCGCGTTCCAGTTCGGCTTGAGCACCGCGTGCATCGGCTTGGGCGGCTTCCAGATCACGTGTGGCAATCACGCCGGCTTCATGCAGGCGCTGGGCGCGCGTGAAGGCACTTTGCTTGCTGTCGTGATCGGCCTGAGCCTTGTGCAGGTCGGCGACGGCTGTGTCGTAGTCGGGCGCGAAGAGCCAGGCCAGCACATCACCTGCGTGCACAGTCTGCCCCGGTTGAGCCACGATGTCCTGAGTGCGGCCGGCCACCGGGCTGAAGACGCGCACAGTGTGGTCTTCGTCGAAGGTGATGCGCGCAGGCAATGGTTCCATCACGGGGGGCGTCAGTGACTTCACCGCCTCGATGTTCAGGTAGGCCAGTTGAGGCGATCCCGGTGGGTAGCGCAACTGATCGGGGGCAATGCGGGTGGTCTCCGCAGCCGCCGCGTTTTCGTCGGCCTGGGCCTGTTGAAGGTGAGCGATGTAGACAGCCAGCAGCGCAGCCGCGATGCCTGCGGAGAGATAGGGAAAGAGCTTGAGCTTCACGGTGTCACCGCATGGGGTTCTGGGGTCGTCATCGTCAGCGCGGTCCAGGCCTTGGCCGCATCGGCATGGGCCATGGCCGCGTCCAGTTCGGCGGCGTGCAGGGCACGCCTGGCATCGAGCACGTCTTGCAAGGACAAAGCCCCTTGCTGGCGGGCAAACTCTGCACCTTTGAGGGCTTCGCGTGCTTGCGGGAGGAGTTGCTTGTCCAGCCTGTCGACGCGCGCCAGTGCGGTGTCAAGGGCTTCCTGCTGGATGCGGTGGTCGGCCAGGGCGGCGGCCTTGACCTTTTCCAGCTGGCTCTGTGCTTCATCGACCGCAATCAACGCGCGTTTCACAGGGCCGTCCTGACGGCCATCGACGCCCAGAGGAAAGGCCACGCCCACGCCCCACAAGCGGTCGCCGACACCCGGGTTGTGCTCGAACTGCACACTCAAGGTGACATCGGCGCTGCGCTGCGATTCGGCCAGGGACAAGGCAGACTGCGCCTGCTCGACACGCCTGGTGGCGGCTTGCACATCGGGGCGGGCCGCCAGCCAGGCCTCTTCTAGCGCAGGGTCAGGGGCAGGGCGATTGGCTGGCGATGGCTGACCGAGATCCGGCCAAGGGTCCACTGCCTGCAAGCCTGTTTGCACACCCGCATCTCGTTCCAGGGCCAGCACCTGGCTGAGGGCCATGCTGGCCTGCGTCAACTGCAGCCGTGCCTGCGAACGCTCGTTGGCGGCCCGGTCGGCTTCCACCGCCAGTCGTGTGGCCTCCAGCCTGGACAGGTCACCTTGCGCCAGTCGCAACTGGGCCGCGCGGCTGCTGTCCTGGGCCAGTTGCCAGTTGTGCTCGCTGATGGTCATTTGTTCTTGCGCCAGCTTGAGGTCCCAATAGGCTTGAGCGGCGGTCAGGCCTTGGGTGCGCACCACGTCGGCCTTGTCTTGCTCGGCTGCCGCCAGGCCCGCCTGGGCTGCGCGCTCGCGCCATTGCGCCTTGTTGCCGCGCTCCACGGGTTTGTCGATGCGGGCAATCGTGTCGATAGGGCGATGCCAGAGCGAACCGCTGCCGAGGTGGTTGGGGTCGATGGCCTGGCTCAGCAAGCTGAACTGGGCCGGTGGCGTGACGCTGGCCGAAGTCTTGTCCGCCTGGGCGGCATCGACCGCGCGTCGTGCGGATTGAATGTCACGATTGGCTTGCACGGTCCGCTCCAGCACGGCCGCCAAGGTCCAGCCATGGGTAAGTTCGGTTGTATCGGCACGGGCCATGCCCGATGCCAGGACACAGGCAAGGGTCGTCATCGACAAGCTCAGCGCAGACTTCATCAGTTTCTTCTTCGGTGGCACACTTTCTCGCCGGGCGAGTGTCCAGCCCCGTCCTTTCACGAACCTTTCTGATGGCTGCCTGATCGATATGCGCCTCTTGCTCGTAGAAGATGATGTCCCCTTGGCCGAAGGCCTGGCCGCGAGCCTGCGCCTGGGTGGCTATGGTGTGGACTGGTTCAAGATCGGCTCGCATGCCAGTGCGGCATTGGTTGTCGAGACCTATGACGCCGTGGTGCTCGACCTCAATCTGCCCGATGCCGATGGGTTGACATTGCTCAAGCAGTGGCGCCAACAAGGCGTGCGCACGCCTGTGCTGATCCTGTCCGCGCGAGACGAGATCGACGACCGTGTGCGCGGACTGGACCTTGGGGCAGACGACTACCTGGTCAAGCCCTTCGATGTGAACGAGCTGGAGGCCCGACTGCGTGTGCTGATTCGCCGCATGCAGGGTGGTCGGGTGAACAACGTCCTGGAGGTCGGGCCTTTGAGGCTGCACATCGATGCGCGCCGCGCGGAGTTGGGAGAAGACGAACTGGCCCTGACCACCAAGGAATTTGCGCTGATGCAGATGCTGGCCATCAAGGCCGGTCAGGTCCAGCCCAAGGAGCAGTTGATCAGCCGCCTGAGCGACTTCGAACAGGACATGAGTGCCAACGCCCTGGACATCCTCATCCACAGGCTGCGCAAGAAGCTGGAGGGCAGCACGCTGGTGATCCGCACGCTGCGCGGTTTTGGCTATCTGCTGGAGCACAAACCGTGAGGCCTTTGAGCCTCAGGCGCGGCTTGCTGATGCGCCTGGGGGCGCTGATGCTGGTGTTCTCGGCACTGGCTTCGGTGGTGGTCTACCGCATGGCCTTGCGTTTTGCCGACGAGGCCTATGACGAGTGGCTGCTGGACTCGGCCCGATCCCTCTCGCAACTGGCGCAGTTCAGGGACGACCGGGTGGCGGTGGACCTGCCAGGGTCGACCTTGCAGGCCTTCATCTTCGATGCCCATGACCGTGTGCTGTTTCGCATCGATGACGAGCGCGATGGCTTGATTGCGGGCCAGCCCGTGCTGCACGCGCCGGCTTTCCGCCGCGACGAGGTGGTCTACCTGGACATGTGGGTGGAGGGGCAGGCCATGCGGGGCGTTCAGGTCATCCGTCGTGATATTCACCCTGGCAAGGCGGTCAGCATCCTGGTGGCCGAGACCTTGCACAAGCGCCATAGGCTGGCCTCGCGCTTGCTGGGAACCGTGATGGTGCTCAGCGGCATCCTGAGCCTGCTGACCGTGGTGCTGGCACGGGACGCGGTGAGCCGGGGCCTGAAGCCGTTGGCCCGCCTGACCGAGTCCATCCGGGCGCGTCCTCATGGGGATCTGACCCGGCTGCCCAATACCGATGTGGCGCAGGAATTGCGCACCTTCACGGACGCCATCAATGGCATCCTGGAGCAACTGGACCAGGCCGGGCACATGCAGCGGCGCTTCATCACCGATGCGGCCCACCAGTTGCGCACACCGCTGGCGGCCTTGAAGGTCGAGCTGGAGCATGCGATACGCGAGCCCGATCCTTCGCGGCACATGCAGGCCTTGACGCAACTGCGTGGCGGGCTCAATCGGCTCTCTCGACTGACCAACCAGTTGCTGACCATGGCCCGCGCCGAGCCCGGCGCATTGGCCGCTAGTAGCTTCAAGCCGATCGACCTTCATGACCTGGTCCACCAGACGGCCATGCGCTGGTTGCCGCAATACATGGCCGCAGAGATGGACCTTGGCTTCGAAGGCGAAGTACACCCCACGGTGAGGGGTGATGCGCTGCTGCTGGAGGAGGTCGTCAACAACCTGCTGGACAATGCCTTGCGCTACGCGGGGCGACACGCGCTGGTCACGGTGCGGGTGTTGCTGCAAGGTGCGCAGGCCGCCATCGTGGTCGAAGACAATGGCCCAGGTGTGGCGGCCGGTGAGTTGGGCAAATTGCCAGAGCGCTTCCATCGGCCTGGCGGCAGCCCCACGGGCGGATCGGGCCTGGGCCTGGCCATCGTGCAGGAGATTGCGACCTTGCACGCAGGCCGGTTGGCAGTCCAGCTGGTTGAGCCCCATGGCCTGCTGGTGCAGATCAGCCTGCCTGTTGTACATGTTGGTGCGCACGACGCTGTGGCGCCAGACACCAAAGAGGAGTCATCCACATGAAGCTTGTCACCCGTCACCTTGCCCATGCTGGCTTGTGTGCTGCATTGGCCATGGTGTCGTACGGGGCCAGTGCCCAGGATCAAGGCGGGGACGGTGCCCATTCGCATCCGTTCAAGTTGACGGTGGGCTACTACCAGTACCAGGACGACGAAGGCAAGGACATCAACCTGAGGTGGCAGCATGGCGACAGCCATGTCTGGCTCGGCCACTATGAAGAGCATGCCTTTGGGGGGCAGGACCGCGTTGGCGCAGATACCAGTTATGAGGTGACGGATGGGCTGTCTCTGCAACCCTCCGTGCAGGCGGCCACAGGTGGTTTCGTGGGCGGCAGCCTCAACGCGCAAGTTGGCCATGCCTGGTATGGCCTGCTGGGCTTTGGGCGCACCAACCTCAAGCCCTATTTCAACCTCAACTTTGACCCGAATGACGCGATCACTCTGGGTGGCGGCCATCAGTTCGACAACGGTCAGAACTGGTCCTTGTTCGTGATCCACGATGATCGGCTGCACACGGGGCAGACCGACTGGCACCTCACGGCGCGCATCCCCGTTGATGCGGATCGCCTGTCGCTGGACCTGATGCGCAAATCGGGTGACAGCGATGTGGGCTATATCAAGGCCTGGGCCTTGAGCGTCACCTGGGACTTCCCCAACTGGTTCGTGCGCCTGGCCCGAGACCCCAAACAGAATTTTTCTGCCAATGACACATGGCGTGTTTCTGGTGGCGTGCGCTTTTGAGTCAGAGCTGAAAGCCCACGATGCGCACCAGCCCTTCCAGCAACTCACGCGCGGCTGATGGCCGTTGCCAATAGGCATGGCGGCTTTCTGCGATGAGGCCCTGTGCCCAATCGGCCAGCCAGTCGATCTGCTTGGTGCCGTGGAAGGCCGTGGTCAACTCGTAGTTGAGAAACAGGCTGCGGCTGTCGAGGTTGGTGGAGCCGCACAGCGCGAGTTCCTGGTCAATGATCACGGCCTTCGCATGCAGCATGCGAGGGTAGAGCATCACCTGTGCGCCTGAGGACATCAGGCTGCGCAGCGATGGCGAACGGGCGACGTCCGCCAGCCTGTGGTTGGACTTCGCCGGGATCACGAGCGTGACCCGCACCCCGCGTCGACAAGCCATGCACCATGCCGACAGCAAGGCGTCATCAGGCACGAAATACGGCGAGATCAGGACGATGCGTTGCTCGGCCCGAAAGGCGGCCGCCAGCAGCATGGCGTAGGCGGTGTCTTCGGCGTGATCAGGCCCGCTGGGGATCCACTGGGCCACATCGCCATGTGGGGGCGACTCCGGTGGCAGCACGGCAATCTCGGCGTCGACCTCATCCAGATCACCGCTGGCGACCTGCCAGTCCTGCTCGTACAGGATGCGCGCCTGCGCGGCCAGCGGGCCGGTGACCACGAAGCTGATGTCGGCCCAGGCCGAGTTCTGCGCTTCTCCCACGAAGTACTCGGCCGCGAGGTTGCGACCGCCGCTCCAGACGCGCCGACCATCGACCACGACCAGCTTGCGGTGATTGCGCAGGTTGACGCGTCCGCGGCGGATATTGGGCAGCAGGGGCATGAAGGGCCGCACCTCGATGCCACTGGCACGCAAGGACTTGAACATGGGGGGCGAGGTGGACCACGACCCCAGCGCATCCAGCATCACGCGCACCTTGACGCCACGTTGTGCCGCATCACCCAGGGCCTTGCAGATGGCGGCGGCCGTCTCGTCGTTGCCCAGCAGGAAGCTGCACACATCGATGTGTTGCCGTGCCTGGGCGATGAGGTCCAGCAAGGACTCCAACGCGGCGCGGCCATTGGGCTGAAAGACGATGTCGTCGTTGCGCGTCGGGGCTGGCAGCGACAAAGCCTGGCTCAAGCCCTGGGCCCAGTTTGAGAGCATATCGTCGCCCACGGGCCGGCTCCGTATGGGCGAGGGCAATGGGCGCGGCACCTTGCGCACGCCAAACAGCAGGTAAAAGGGGATGCCCAGGTAGGGCAGCAGGCCGATGGTCAGCACCCAGGCCAGCGCGGCCGACGGGTGCCGGTGCTGGCGCGTGAGCCGGGTGGAGGTGAGGTAGATCAGCAGGCCGGCCAGCACCAAGGCCCCGTGTTCGACTGCGGACAGTGGCCAGTGGAGCTGATGGACGAAGTTCAGCATGTCTCACGCCTGCCTGAACCGGGTCATGCCTGCGGCTCGGGCCAGCATGGTGCGGCACGATATCTGCGCTGCCATGCTGGGCAGCTCGTGCCTGGGTTGGACCTTGTCGATCAGCGTGAGTTTGTGGGCCATGAGGCCACAGTGTAGGCAATGCGGGCGCTATTTCGGCTACTTCGATTTGGCGCTTTTCAGATCGGGGCGAGCGGCCTTGAGCAGGGCCGGTGTGACGGTGCCTTGCAGTGTGCAGCCGAAGCGCGTGAGGGCTGGGTCCTTGTCGTAAGCCTCGATCACCAGAATGCGCTCGACCGTACCGGGCTGAGGCTCGGCGCCGCCCGGTGTTTCCACCTTCTGCCAACTGCTGTCGGCCTGATTGGCATCCCGCCACTCGGTGCGGGTGTAGCTTGAGCCGTCCTGTAACAGACGGCTGCCATCCCATACCTTGCCCTGGGTGGCCTGCAAGACTTCGTCCACTGATGCCCGAAGCAAGAAGCCCCAGGAGATAAAGGCTTCGTCGCCGCTGAGGCCCATGTTTTCGTCGAAATAGGCCACGGCGTCCAGACCACTGATCTTCAAGGGCGCGGCAAAGCGCCGGGTGCTGCCTGCAGGGTCGGTCCGGTCGGCCACTTTGAAATAGGCCACACCGGCGGCCTTGACGAAATGGGGGGACGCCGACAGTACAGCTTCCTGGCGTTGCAGGTTCTCGAAGAAGCTGCCATCGCAACGCGACAGCGAGGCCAGGATGTCGTCACCGACGGGGGCAGCAGCCCGACTGGCGCTCGACAGGCAAAGCATCGACACAGCAAGGGCAAAGGTGGATATCGAGATGGGGCGCTTCATCGATTGGCTCAGCTTTCTAATGGGCCATCCCTGGTCTGTTTTTTGTGGCTTTGGTGTTTTTGGGAACGGTGGCTCGGGCAGCAAGGTTTGTGCCCAGGCAGGGGGCGTCAGCTTGTTTTGAGCGTGTCGGCGGTATCCAGTTCGGTGAACAGATCCTTGGCAACGAGCAGGGCGTTCACGGTCGCAGTAAAGCCTGCGTAAACGGCCATCTGCATGATGATCTCCGTCACCTCTTCGCCCACATGGCCATGGATGCGTGAAAGCGCAGCCTGACCTTGGATGAAACGATCTGTCGGTGTGTCACTCATGACCTGTGTACAGCAATGTGGGATCGATTGGACACGGCGAATGTGTCAAGCCGAATGCGTCTGAATTGGCGCGCCATGTTAATCGCGGACAGACCGGATAGCGGATACCTAGAACCAAGGCTTTTGGCTTTGCTTGGCGTTCTAGCGACAGGTGCGGCAGGGACGGGGCGAGAACACGTCAAGCGTCTGGGTCTGTCTGACGCCGCTGCAACTCGCGGTACAGCCCGGACTGATCAAGCTCGGCAAAGCCATGCTGGGCGGCCTGTTCGTAAAGCGCGGCCAGGTGCTGCGTGATCGGGGCATCAAAGCCCAAACCCGCGCTGGTGTGCAGCGCATTGCGCAGGTCCTTGAGCTGGATGGCCAGCGAGCCGCGCTTGGTGAAGTCGCCATCCACCATGCGTTGGCCATGCACCTCGAGGATGCGGCTTTCCGCGAAGCCACCGCGCAAGGCCTGCCGCACCTTGGTAGGGTTGGCGCCGCCGCGCTCGGCCAGCAGCAAGGCCTCGGCCACGGCACCAATGGTGATGCCCACGATCATCTGGTTGGCCAGCTTGGTCAGCTGGCCCGAGCCGGTTGGGCCCACATGAACAGGGCGCCCCAGCACCTCCAGGATGGCGCGGGCGCGCTCGAAGTCAGCCTCGATGCCGCCGGCCATGATGGCCAGCGAGCCGGCTTCTGCACCCACCGTGCCACCCGAAACAGGCGCGTCCAGTGCCTGCACGCCCAGATCGGCGAGCCGGGCGGCGTGGCGCTGGGCCTGCTCGGGCAGGATGGAACTCATGTCGATGAGCAGCGTGCCAGGCCGCAAGCCGAGGGCCGCGCCGGGCAGGTCGGGGTTGAAGAGCACGCCCTCGACCACGCCGCCATGCTCCAGCATGGTGATGACGATGTCGGCCTGGGCCACGGCTTGCGCGGGCGTGTCGGCCACCTGGGCGCCATCGGCGGCGAGGGCTTCGGCCTTGGCGCGTGTGCGGTTCCAGACCGTCAAGGGGAGGCCGGCAGCCAGCAGGCGGCGGGACATGGGGGTGCCCATCAGGCCGCAGCCCAGCAGGCTGATCTGCATCGATTGGTGGCTCATATAGGTGGAAACGCGGTGCTCGATTTGGTAAGCAAAGGCAGACAGTGCATTGTGTTGGCGCTGTGGTTTGTCTGCCAAACTTCTGGAATTAGGGCCAGACCGTGTGTCAAAAGCCGCAGATGTCGCCGAAACTCGTTGCACATCCCTTGTTTGAAGGACAGTCAGACGGTGTATTTTCAGCGAACATTCCAGAACTCATTCATGGTGCCGGCGCAGGCTGGGTGCCGGTCGTCTCAATAGAACAATTCAACCGATATGGGCGATACCACTGAAGCCGAAACGCTGCAGAGCGGGGCACTGAACCAGAAGGTCTTGCGTGCGCTGGACCAGTTGGGTTTGGCCGTGTTGGTCAAGGATGTGGCAAGCGGTCGGTACGATGTGGCCAACGAGGCGGCTGCGCGCATGCTGGGCCTGGGCGATCGCCAGATCGTTGGCGCCGTGGATGCCGAGCTGTTCGATGCCGCCCAGGCAGTGGCCTTGCGCGCAGCCGATCAGCAGGCCCAGGCCGTGCCGGACGGCGTGCGTGCCGAGCACAAGCTGGAGCTCAGCAACGGCCGCCAGGAGTTCGTGGCATGGCGCCAGACCTTTGTGGACGAAGGCAGTGGTGCCAGCAAGCTCTTGTCGGTCTGGCAGGACGTGAGCGAAGCGCGTCGGCGTGAAGCACAGCTGCAAACCGCGCTGGCTCAGTTGGAACAGCAGCAAAAGGCCAACGATGCCTTGCGCCGCGACGTGGAAGACAACCAGGTGCGCGATGCCGTCTCTGGCCTCTACCACCGCGCCCATTTCGAAGAGCAGCTGCGCCGCGAAGCCGATTTGTCCAGCCGCGAGCAGCGCGAATTCGCGCTGGTGTCTGTCAGCATCGACAACATCGACGAGATCCGCCGCGTGCATGGCGTCGAGGGTTGCGAGCGCGTGGTCGAGGCACTGGGGCGCTTGCTGCGGGCCAATACCCGCGCCATGGACTCCCCTTGCCGACTGGGTGGCGACCGATTCGTGGTGCTGCTGTCCGGTGTCGGCCTGGCCACCGCACATTCAAGGATGGAGCAGTTGCGCCGCCAGTGCGCGCAGCACATCGTGCCCTACAACGGCCAGCAGATCCCCTTCACGGTGGCGATGGGCGTGGCCAGCTTCCCGCACACGGCCGGCGGCATCGACGAGCTCATGCGCAGCGCCGACCGCGCCATGGCCTCGGCCCGCGAGAAGGGCGGCAACCGCATCGTGCTGGCGAGCATCCAGTTCGTGCCTGTGAACTGAGTCAAGCAGTAGTCAACAAAGAAAACGGCCAGACACCTGAGAAGGGTCTGGCCGTTTTGCTTGGAAATAAGGGTCCGCCACGGACTGGTTGCCGCATTCCTGAACCCAGGGGATTCAGGTGGGCGAGGTCAGGAGCACTTCGGGTTCATCTGACGCGAGACGATCACACCAGTACAACAATGTTCCAAGCCCTGGCTCGTAGAGCATCGGTTCAAGGAAATAAAAACAACCACGAACGCGACGGACAAGCCCATTCTACGTGCTCTTGCCCGCGCTGACTGTGCAAATACGCCGTGTTGAAGGGGTTGTTACCCTGATCGCCGATGTGCCGGATCAGGAGCCGGATCAGATGAGGTGGCCGTCGCTGTCGAGCGCCTGATCCAGCCGCTCGATCAGCTTGTCGATGTATTCGGGCGAGGGCAGGGCCGATGAGGCTTCGTTGCCATGTTTGGCGGCCACGGCGGGCGCCGCATGGCGTTCGGTCAGCATATAGGCCAGGTTGAGCGCAGACAGCACGGCAATGCGCTCGCGGGCCTTGAGCTTGCCGCTGTCACGGATGGCGCACATCTCGCGGTCGACCTGGTGCACGGCTTCCCTGAGGCGCTCCTCACCGCCATCGGGGCAGCCCAGCAGGTAGCTCTGACCCATGATGGAAACTTCAATCTGCTTCATGCGTGTCGGGCCTCGCGTCTTCAGGCGTCAGGATGGGTGGTGCCGTCCGGCGTGTGTCCCGATTCGCCGGCATGCGAGGGCAGCTTGTCGATCAGGGCGTCGATGCGGGAGCGGGCGGCGGACAGGCGCGCCCTCAGCGAGTCACGCTCTTGCGTGGTCACCGCCAACTGCTGTTGCAGCAGGGCATTGGTGCGCCGCAGTTCTTCATGGCGCAGCAGCAGGCGCTCGATGCGGTCCGTGAGTTCGTCGATTCTGGACATGGGCGGAGGGCACAACAGCGGAGCAGACATTGTAGGCGCCTTACAATGCGCGCCGTTGGTGCTCGCACTGGGGTTCGTCCGGTGCAGTTAAACGGGAAGCAGGAGGGCCTGCCGCGTCGCGACGCTCGTCGACGGCGCCAGCCTGAACTGCGCTGCCCCCGCAACGGTCGGCGGTTGAGTCTTTGCTTCACCCTTGAAGCGATGCTCCGCCCGTGCTCGCAGCCACTGGTCATGCCAATGACTGGGAAGGCTTCACGGGTCTGACACCGCCTAGCCCGGATACCGGCCGACAGGGGGTGAGGTTCGCCTTGCCATATCGCCCATGGTCTGCGGGGACGCTGGCCGGGGCTCTTGTTCTGTCTGTTCAATCATGTTGTTCTTGAACTCGGTGCGTGTGGCACCTGGGGTGCGCTCGGTGTTGGCCGTGGCGTGTGGTTTGACCCTGTCTGGCGCCGGGATGGCGCAGGTCAAAGAGGCGCGGGAGTCGGTCGAGCCGGTGGTGGTGACAGCCACTCGCCAAGACACGAGAGTCTCTGAAGTGCTCTCTGACGTGACTGTGATCGATTCTCAAGAGATTCGACAAGCGGGACCAACGACCACGCTGGCGGCTTTGTTGGGCCGGCAACCGGGGATCGAGTTCACGCAAAACGGCGGCCCGGGCGGGTCCTCCAGTGTGTTCATCCGTGGCAGCAATTCCAATCACGTGCTGTTGCTGGTGGACGGCGTTCGGGTCGGCTCGGTGACGACGGGCAGTCCCACCTGGGAGTACATGCCGCTGGAGCAGATCGACCACATCGAGATCGTGCGCGGCCCGGCTTCCTCGCTATACGGCTCGGACGCCATGGGCGGCGTCATCCAGATCTTCACCAAACGCGGTGAAGGCCCTTTTCAGCCTTTTGTTGAGGCTGGTTATGGCACCTACAACACATCGGCTCTGTCCACGGGCTTCTCGGGCAGCCAGGACGGTCTGCGCTACGGCTTCCAGGTGTCCAACAAGCACAGCGATTCCTTTTCGGCCATCACCAATCCGACGAATCCAGCCTATAACCCGGACAAGGATGGCTATCGGACCACTGCCAGTTCTGGCAATCTGTCCTATTCGCCTGCCAAGGGGCATGAATTCGGTGTCAACTTCATGTACGCCGATGGGTGGAGTCGCTTCGATTCAGGAGGCCCCTTTTCTACGCCCGCCAGCGATGACTACAAACAGAAAGAGACGATCTCCAGCGTCAATCTGTACAGCCGCAACCAGCTGACCGACATCTGGACCAGCACGGTGCGGATTGGGCAGAGCTCTGATGACAGCCGCAACCTGGACAATGGTGTGCGTTCATCCTTTTTCCGCTCGACGCAGACACAGTATCAGTGGCAAAGCGATTTCAAGCTGCCAGTAGGTACAGCCTTGTTAGGGGTGGAGCGTCTGGAGCAGCGTGTGGACTCCGATACCGGCTTTGCGGTGAACAAGCGTGGCATCAATTCGATCCTGGCTGGCTGGTCTGGCCATGTGGAGGAGCACACCCTGCAGGTCAACGTTCGTCAAGACAACAACTCGCAGTTTGGCGACAAGGCCACCGGCATGCTGGCGTATGGGTATCAGTTGGCCAGCAACTGGCGAGCCGGTCTGTCATGGGGCTCGGCGTTCAAGGCACCCACGTTCAACGACTTGTACTATCCCGCAGATGCCTATGGAGATGTCAGCAACCCGAATCTGAAGCCGGAAACTGCGGTCAACAGAGAAGCCTCGCTTCACTACGAAGCAACGGGTCTGGATGCGTCGATCACCTACTATCAGAACGATGTCAAGAACCTGATTCAGTGGGCGCCGATCGATCCCACTTTCGTGACGACTTACGGCTATACCCCATCCAACGTTGCCAGCGCCACACTCACGGGCTGGACTCTGGCGTCCAGCGGCAAGATGGCGGAGTACAAGGTGTCCGGCAGTCTGGATCTGCAAGATCCGAAGGACGATGTCCTGGACAAGACACTCATCTATCGAGCCAGAAAGGTGGCCAAGTTCGCCGTGAGTCGCGATATCGGTAACATGAACGTCGGCGGTGAAGTCCAGGCCTATGGCAGACGATTCGTGGATACGGCGAATACGCAGGCTTTGGCTGGCTACTCGGTGTTCAATCTCACGGCGAGCTATCGCGTGACGGACGGCTTGTCGGTCTTTGCTCGGGCCAACAACGTCTTCGACAAAAAGTATGTTCTGGTGAAAGACTTTGCAACGCCCGGTGCCAGCTTGTTTGTTGGCGTGCGCTATGTCATGAAGTAAGGCCTGTCATCCTCATGCCCTCACATCACCTCATCACCGGCGGCCAGCGCAGCGGCAAGTCTCGCCACGCCGAGCGGCTGGGCTTGAGGTGGCTGGCGCAGTCCGATGCGCACAGCGTGACCGTGCTGGCCACCGCTGTGGCATCGGACGAGGAGATGCGTGAGCGCATCGCGCGGCATCGGGCTGATCGGCCTGATGGCTTCGAAACGGTGGAAGCGCCTGTGCATTTGGGGGCGGCCTTGCGCGCAGCTTCTGCGCCAGGGCGCCTGCTGATCGTGGACTGCCTGACCTTGTGGCTGGTCAATGCGCTGATGCCCATGCATGTGCAAGAGCATGCTTCGAGCCCCGTGTCGGCCGCCGCTGTGCGGGCGGTCTGGTCTGATCTGCGGATGGACTTCTTGTCTGCCTTGGATGAAGAGCTGGCCAGTCCGGTGCTGCTGGTGTCCAACGAGATTGGCTGTGGTGTGATCCCGATGGGCGCGGAAGTCCGGCAGTTCGTAGATGAGCTGGGGCGCCTCAATCAGGACGTGGCGCAATGCTGTGCGCAGCTCACGCTGATGGTGGCCGGGCAGCCGTTCACGAAGGCTGTGGAGAAGTGGGCGTGAAGGGCATGAGACGATGGGCGTGGCGTGTCGGGCTGTTGAGCCTGGTGCTACTGAGCGTGCTCAGTACAGCCTTGGCGCAGACGCAAGTGCCGTCGCAAGTTGGAGCCCCGTCGACCGCGATCCGTGTGCAAGATGACCGTGGCACCTTGGTGACGCTGGCACACGCCCCCATGCGGATCGTGACGCTGTTGCCTTCGCTGACCGAGGCCGTGTGCGCGCTGGGTGCCTGTCGCCGGGTGGTGGCCACGGACCGCTGGTCCAACTGGCCTGCACCGGTGCGTACCTTGCCCAAGTTGGGTGGGCTCGATGACGTCAATGTCGAGTTGGTCGTGGCGCAGCGGCCTGACCTGGTGCTGGTGGCGCCGTCGTCCCGTGTGGCGGCGCGTCTGCGTGGGCTGGGCTTGACCGTGGCTGAACTGGACGCGCAGGACCTGCCGCAGGCGCAGCGCTTGTTCGACAAGGTCGCAGCCCTGATCGGCACGCCGCAGGCCGCAGCGCCTGTGTGGGCGTCATTGCAAACTGAAATCGACGCGGCACGTGCGCAGGTGCCGAATGCGGCGCGGGGTGTGCGTGTCTATTTCGAGGTGGGGGCCACGCCTTATGCCGCAGGTGAGGCGTCCTTCATTGGGCAGCTGCTGACCCGGCTGGGCGTGGCGAACATCGTGCCTGCATCCATGGGGCCGTTTCCTCAGCTCAATCCAGAGTTCGTGGTGCGTGCCAATCCGGACCTCATCATGATTGGTTTTGATGAGGCCAATGCATTGCCAGCTCGGCCGGGCTGGTCGGTGATGCGTGCCGTGAAAGAAGCCCGCGCTGGGCGCGTCTGTGCGCTCACCTTGTCCGACTACGATTTGCTCGCGCGCCCCGGGCCTCGTCTCGGGCAGGCTGCTGGCGTGCTGGCGCGTTGCCTGACGCGCTATGCCGAGGCCGTGCAGACCAACTCATCGGCAGAAAAGCAATCTGGAGAAAAGCGATGAGGCGCGGCGATGGCGGTCAAGCCATGATCGGCGCCCTGGTGCTGGTGTTGATGGCCACGGCCCTGGTCTGGCTGGGGCTGGGCGTGGGCAGCATCGGCTGGCAGTCGCCATGGCAGGCCTGGTCGGACGACGGACTGCGCCAGATCGTGTGGGAGATCCGTGCGCCCCGCACCGTGGGGGCTTTGCTGGTGGGCGCTTTGCTGGGCTTGGGTGGCGCGGTGGCACAGGGCTTGTTCCGCAACCCTTTGGCTGAGCCGTATCTGCTGGGCAGCGCGTCGGGTGCCTGCCTGGGGCTGGTGCTCATGCTGACGATGGGCGCGTCGTGGGTGAACGCCTCGACCTGGCTGGCTCGGCTGGGCCTGACCGGGGCGGCCTTTGTCGGGGCGGTGGCCGGGGTGTCCTTGACGTTGATGCTCTCGCGAGGTGCCACGCAGACCATGCGCTTGCTGCTCGGCGGCGTGGTGGTCGGTGTGGTGCTGGGGGCGGTGACCGAGTTGGTCCTGTTGTGGTCGGCCGAAGCCTGGCGCACGATGCGGGCTTTCATGCTGGGCAATACCTCGATGCTGGGCTGGCCTGCATGTGGTTTGATGGGCTTGATGCTCGCGGTGACCTGGCCGGTGGGCATGTTGCTGTCGCGCGTGCTGGACGCGCTGAGCCTGGGCGAGGACACTGCCCGAACGCTGGGAATTCCCTTGGGGACGGCGCGTGGCGTGCTCGTGGCCGTGCTGGCGCTGAGCACGGCGGCGGCCGTTGCGCAGGCGGGGCTGGTGGCTTTTGTTGGCCTGGTGGCGCCGCATCTGGCGCGGCCTTGGGCTGGGGCGCGTCATGCCTCGATGCTGTGGGCTTCGAGCTTGCTCGGCGGTGTGCTGTTGCTGGCCTCGGATGTGCTGGCGCGCAGTCTCATCGCGCCTCAGGAGCTGCCCGTGGGGGTGCTCACGGCCGTGATGGGCGGTGTCTACCTCCTTGTCCTGCTGCATCGGAGGGCGGTATGAGTCACCACCATCCTGTGGCCATCGAGGTGTCTGGGCTGGTGGCCGGGCATGGGGCGCAGCCCGTGCTGCACGATGTCAGCCTGTCGGCGCGCGCTGGCGAGTGGCTGGCCATCGTGGGGCCCAACGGGGCGGGCAAGTCCACGCTCCTGCGTTGCATGGCGGGTTTGCTGGCGCCCGAGTCAGGTGCCGTGCGGCTGCGAGGCCAAGCCTTGTCGGCATGGCCGGCCCGTGCACGTGCCCGGACCCTGGCCTGGCTGGGGCAGGAGGTACACGGCGAGCCGGCCATGAGCGTGCATGACACCGTGGCCCTGGGGCGCCTGCCGCATCAAGGCTGGCTGGGGCTGGCGGGCGTGCGCACAGCTGATGAACTGGCCGTCAAGCAGGCTTTGCAGGATGCCGACATGGCTTGGGCTGCCGAGCGGCGGATGTCGGCTTTATCGGGCGGTGAGCGCCAGCGCGTGCATCTGGCACGTGCTCTGGCCGCGCAGGCTGCGGTCTTGCTGCTGGATGAGCCCGTGGCCCACCTCGATGCGCCGCACCAGCGTTTGCTGTCTCAGGTGCTGCGCCGAGAGGCGTCTCAAGGCCGATGCGTGGTCAGCGTGCTGCATGAGCTGCCGCTGGCGCTGGCCGCCGATCAATTGGCCATCATGCAAGATGGCCGTGTGGTGGCCCACGGTCGTCGTGATGACCTGCAGGTACACCGTGCGATCGAATCAGTGTTTGATCAGGCCGTGAGCATCTCGCGAATCGGCGAGCGCTGGGCCGTGATGCCCGCCTTTTAGAACTTGTCCGTCAATAGGCGAGAGGAGGGTGGCGAGGCATTTCGGGATGCAGAGCAAGGCGCAACACCGTAGCGATACCGGAAGGTATCGCGAGGATTTGCAACGCCGCTGTGCGCCCGAATGGGCCGTCAAACCGACCTCGCCTATTGACGGACAAGTTCTAATACCCCTTCACATTCACAAGGCACACGAAGATGGACGTTCAGAATCCTCCCACAGAAGCCCCTCAGCAACGCGAGCGCGCCGAGCGCCGTGGCCTGCTCATCGTCAACACAGGTGATGGCAAGGGCAAGAGCACGGCGGCGTTCGGCCTGGCCTTGCGGGCCCATGGCCGTGGCAAGCCGGTCAAGATCTTCCAGTTCATGAAGGTGCCCAGCGCACGCTTTGGTGAGCACCGCGCTTTCGAGCAGCTGGGTGTGCCCATCGAGGGCCTGGGCGATGGCTTCAGCTGGAAGAGCAAGGACCTGGAACACTCGGCCGAACTGGCCCGTCAGGGCTGGGCGTGCGCGGCCGAGGCCATCCGCAGCGGCGAGTTCTTCCTGGTCGTGCTCGATGAGATGACCTATCCCCTCATCTACGGCTGGGTGCCGCTCGATGAGGTGGTGCAGACGCTGGTGTCACGCCCCAAGGAGGTCCATGTCGTCATCACGGGCCGAGACTGTCCGGCCGAGATCATCGCCGTGGCCGATACCGTCAGCGAGGTTCGCAAGATCAAGCATGCCTACGAGGCCGGTATCCCCGCGCAGCGTGGCATCGAGGACTGAGGCGGTAGATCAGGCATGCGGGCACGCGCGGTCATGGTCCTGGGCACCAGCAGTGGTGCCGGCAAGAGCTGGCTGACCACGGCGCTGTGCCGCTGGTATGCGCGTCAAGGCTTGAAGGTGGCACCCTTCAAGGCCCAGAACATGAGCAACAACGCGCGGGTCGTGCCGGGGCTTGAGCCAAGCTCGATTGGCGAGATCGGCTCGGCGCAGTACTTTCAGGCGCTGGCCGCGCGCGCGGTGCCCGATGTGCGCATGAACCCAGTGCTGCTCAAGCCCGAGCACGACACGGCCAGCCAGGTGGTGGTGATGGGGCAGGTGAGGCGGGACTACTCGACCATGCCCTGGCGCGCGCGCAGCGAGCTGCTGTGGCCTCATGCACAAGAGGCGCTGCATGCCCTGATGCAGGGCCACGATGTGGTGGTGATGGAGGGTGCGGGCTCGCCTGCCGAGATCAACCTGCATGAGCAGGATTTCGTCAACATGCGCTCGGCCCTGGCCGCACAAGCTGCCTGCCTGCTGGTGACCGACATCGACCGGGGCGGTGCCTTCGCGCACCTCTATGGCACGCACCAGCTCTTGCCTGAGCGTGAGCGTGCGTTGATTCGTGGCTTCGTACTCAATCGCTTTCGTGGTGATGCCACTTTGCTGGCGCCCGGGCCGCAGCAGCTGCAGGCCTTGACCGGCGTGCCCACGCTGGCGGTCATCCCCATGCAGCGCCACCATGGCTTGCCGGAAGAAGACGGTCTTTACGAGGCCCCGTCAACGGCGAGCCACAGCCCGTCGTCTTCGGGCATCTGCCGCATCGCCATCGTGGCCTATCCGCGCATCAGCAATCTCGACGAATTCCAGCCCTTGCGCAACCTGCCCCATGTCCGCCTGACCTGGGCTCGCCAGCCGCGTGATCTGGATGGGGCGCACTGGGTGGTGCTGCCGGGCTCCAAGCACACGCGAGCCGATCTGGCCTGGCTGCACGAACAAGGACTGGCCTCGGCTATTCAGTCCCATGCAGCGCAAGGCCGCCCCGTGCTGGGCATCTGCGGTGGCCTGCAGATGCTGGGCTTGAGTGTGGAAGACCCTGACGGCGTGGAGGGGTTGGGCCAAACGGACCATGCCTCAAAACACTCGCCTGGCTCATCAACTGGCCTGGCACTGCTGCCGCTGCGCACGCACTTCGATACCGCCAAGTCATTGCGCATCACGCAGGCCCGGTTCAAAGCCTCGGCCAGCGCCGAACCCAGCACATTGCCCAGCCCGTGGTCCGCGATGCACGGCCTGCATGTCGATGGCTATGAAATCCATCATGGCCAGACCACCTGGGCCGACCACCACAAGGCGCCCGACGCCGTGGTCACCGACGAACATGGCCAGGCCCTGGGCTGGCAGCGCGGCGCGGTGCTCGGTGTATACCTGCATGGCCTGTTCGAGTCGGATGCCGCGATGCATGCCCTCTTTGGTCAACAGACACGCACATTGGACAGCGTGTTCGATGGATTGGCCGATACTGTGGCGCATCATTTTGAACCCGGTGCCCTGATGGCACTCCTGAATCCCTGACGCTTCCTTCCTCCTCCTGACTGAGACACATCGCCCATGCCTTTCGTGATGCCCTCCATTGCCGACCTCTCCCGGGTCGAACTCGCGCAGCGCCTGCAACACCTCATCGACCACAAGACCAAGCCGCTCGGTGCCCTGGGCATGATCGAGCCGCTGGCGGTTCAACTGGGGCGCATCCTGGGCAGCGAGCAGCCGCGTCTGGATCGGCCGCAGATGATCGTGTTCGCCGGCGACCATGGGCTGGCAGCCCGTGGCGTGTCGGCCTACCCGAGCGACGTCACCTGGCAAATGGTCGAGAACTTCCTGGCCGGTGGCGCTGCGGTGAGCGTGCTGGCCAGACAGCACGGCCTGTCGCTCAGCGTGGTGGACGCGGGTGTGGCGCATGACTTCCAGCCGCGAGCTGGCCTGCAGATTCGCAAGATCGCCAAAGGCACCGCCGACTGCACGCAGCAGCCCGCGATGACGACCGAACAGTGCGAGCAAGCCTTGCGGCATGGCCAGGACGTCGTGCGTGACCTGCCGGGCAACGCAATCCTGATGGGAGAGATGGGCATCGGCAACACCTCCAGTGCCTCGCTGATCCTGTCGCGCCTGACCGGCGAGCCCATTGGCTCCTGCACCGGCCGTGGAACGGGCCTGGACGACAGCGGCCTGCTTCGCAAGGTCAATGTGCTGCGCGAGGCCCTGGCCCGCCATGCGCACGTTACACAACCTCTGGCGGTGCTGGCCGCCTTCGGTGGTTTCGAGATCGCCATGATGGTGGGCGCCGTGCTGCAAGCCGCCGCCGACAACCGTGTGATCGTGGTCGACGGCTTCATCGCCAGCAGCGCGGTGCTCGTGGCGGCCACCCTGGACCGCAAGGTGCTGCAGCGCTGCGTGTTTGCTCACCAGTCCGACGAAGCGGGGCATGCGCTGATGCTCAAGCATCTGCATGCCAAGCCCCTGCTCAAGCTCAATCTGCGCCTTGGCGAGGGCTCCGGTGGCGCGCTGGCCTGGCCGCTGCTGGAGTCGGCCTGCCGCATCCTGCGTGAGATGGCCAGCTTCGAGTCGGCCGGCGTGAGCACCTCCGATCAGGATACCGGCCAGACCCCTGGCAGCGAGGCATGAGGCGGGCATGAAAGCCTTGCTCCACGAGATCCGCCTGAGCCTGATCGCCCTGCAGTTCCTGACGCGCGTCCCGGTGCCGGCGTGGGTGGGATTTCAGCCAGCGTGGTTGCAGGAGTGCCTGCGCTACTTCCCGCTGGTGGGCGCCGTGGTGGGCTTGGGCGGTGCCTTGGTGCTGGCCGCTGCCGCCTGGTGGTGGCCGCCCACGGTGGCCGTGGTGATGAGCATGGCCTTCACCATCTGGCTGACGGGTGCCTTTCATGAAGACGGCTGGGCCGACACCTGTGATGGCCTGGGCGGCGCGGCGAGCCGCGAGCGCGCCCTGGCCATCATGAAGGACTCCCGCATCGGCACCTATGGCGCCCTGGGCCTGATCCTGATGCTGGGCCTGAAGGCGGCGGTGCTCATCTCGCTGGCCACGCCGCTCTTCAGCGAGCTGGACAGTGCCGAGTCCAGCCATGTGCGCCAGGTGCTGCTGGCCTGGACGATGATGGGCCTGGTCTGGTGTCATGCGGCTTCGCGTCTCGTGCCGGTCTGGCTGATCCGCCTGCTGCCCTACGCGGGCGACAAGGACCATGCCAAGGCCAAACCCCTGGCCATGCGGGTGTCGTGGATCGAGGTGCTGATTGCCACGGCCGTGACCAGCCTGATCGCCCTGGTCATGCTCATGTGCTTTGGGCAGACCGGCTGGCCCGTGGACACCTTGATGAGCGCGCTGCTGTCGGCTTCATCGGCCATGGTGATCGGCGCGGTGGTGTGCGGGCGATGGTTCTGGCGGCGGCTAGGTGGCTTCACGGGCGACACGCTGGGCGCCAGTCAGCAGATCGCGGAAGTGCTGGGGCTCCTGGCCTGGCTGATGGTCGTGCACCCTGTTGGCTGAGCGATGGCCGAGGCCGATCCCTTCACCGGCGCCTTCACCTGCTGGGCCTGGCGCCATCCTGAACCCATCGGCCATGCGGGGCGCTGCATCGGGCGCACCGACCTGCCAGTGGACCGACGCAAGGCCAAGCGCCTGGCTCACCGCATCCGCCAACACGCGCGCCGCGAGGGGCTGGCCCGTGTGGTACACACCTCGCCCTTGCAGCGCTGCGCCCTGGTCGGCCGCATGCTGCGAAGCTGGGGTTGGCGTCACCACGTTCATACCGCCTTGATGGAGATGGACTTCGGCCGTTGGGATGGGCTGCCCTGGGCGAGCATCCCGCAGTCGGAGGTGGATGCCTGGTGCGATGATTTTCTGAGTGCGCGTCCGGGCGGAGGCGAGTGCCTGGGCGATGTCTTCGCGCGCGTTCAGTCATGGCGCTCGACCATGCGCGCGTCCGGCCATCCACAGCCTTGCATCGTGGTGGCCCATGCCGGCTGGATGCTGACCGCCCAATGGCTGTTCACGAGATCAGATCGGCCTTCGCAGCCGACGCAGTGGCCCGCCTCGCCACCCTATGGCGCATGCTGGTGCCTCAGTAGCGACCCACCACCCCAGCCAGCCTCAGATAAGCCTTTGCCACCGCCCGGACCAGGGCGCGTCGTGCCCGTGTGATCCAGCGTGGCGAGGCATCGCCGGCCTTGCGCACTTCCTGGCTCTGCGCGAAGTCGACACTCAGCTCTGCCGACAAGGCCCGCACGAACTGACGGTCCTTCACGATGAGGTTGGCCTCCAGGTTCAACACCAGCGACAGCGGGTCCAGGTTCGACGAGCCCACCGTCGCCCATTCGTCGTCCACGCACAGCACCTTGGCGTGCAGGAAGGCCGGCTGGTATTCGAAGATGCGCACGCCGTGGTGCTGCAACTCGGCGTACAGCACGCGTGCCGCAAAGCCCGCGATCATGAAGTCCAGCTTGCCTTGCAGCAAGATGCGCACGGTCACGCCACGTGCCGCTGCCGCGCGCAAAGCCAGCCTGATCGCACGGCGCGGGTAGAAGTAGGGCGTGACGATGTCGATGCGCTGGCGGGCCTGGTGAATGGCCTGCAAGGCCGCCTGCTCGATGGTGCGGCGTTGCCGCAGGTTGTCGCGCAGCACGAAGGCGCTGCGCATGGGCGCATGCAAGGCCGCACCGTGGGCCAGCTTGCCCTGCTCACGCGGGTTCAGGCGCATGCGGGCCTGCTGCATCCAGCGCTTGAGGCGGCGCATCTTGTGCTGGTGCTGCATGAGCTGGGCGAGGTCATCGCGCCAGTCCCGGCCGAACTGGGCGCGGGTCCACATCGCCTTGATGGTGTGCAGCACCGGCGTGGTCACCAGGCCATGCACCTGCACGGCGTAGTCCAGGCGCGGCGTGTCAGACCAGCCGTGCGAGAGGTCATAGTGGTCGTCAATCAGGTTGATGCCACCCACGAAGGCCTGCGCGTCATCGATCACGGCCAGCTTCATGTGCATGCGCCGCCACTGGCTGGCATCCAGCAAGCCCCACAGCCGGTGCATCGGGCGGTAGACCGCCAGCTTCACGCCGGCTTTTTCCAGCTCCTGCCACAGGCTCTCCGGTGCCTCGCGCGAACCGAAACCATCCACCACCACAAACACATGCACACCGCGCCGGGCCGCACGCATGAGCGACTGCAGCACCGCGTTGCTTTGCCCATAGGGCGAGACGATGTAGAGCGCCAGCCACACACTGGCCCGTGCGTGATCGATGGCCTCGCTCAGCGCCGGAAACAGCGCCGTGCCACCTCGCAGCAGCCTGACCTGGTTGCCCCCGGTATAAACCGGTTTGCGCTGGGCGTACCACGCCAGCTTTTTCAGCGTTTCGCTTGTCTGGCTGCCCGAGGTGGGGTCGTCCAGCATGGTCAGGACGCCAGGTCCAGCTCCACCACCAGGGGCAAGTGATCGGACAGCCGCGCCCAGGCACCGCCGCGCGGCACCATGATCGACTGGCAGGCCATGCCGCGCGTGTAGACCCGGTCCAGCGCCAGCACCGGCACCAGCGAGGGGAAGGTGGGCGTGCGTTCGTCCGTGTTGGTGGAGGCACGGCTCATGCCCACGTCCTCCAGGATATGGTCGAGCTTTTCGTTCCAGTCATTGAAGTCGCCGGCGATCACGACCGGGGCATCGGCGGGGATGTGCTGCTTCACCAACTGAGCCAACCGCTCGGCCTGGCGCACCCGGCTGGCGTGGATCAACCCCAGGTGCACCACGACCACGTGGATTTCCACGCCGCGCCAGTGCACCGACACATGCAGGAAGCCGCGCTGCTCGAAGCGGTGGTCCGAGACATCATGGTGGCCGATGTGCCCGATGGGCCAGCGTGCCAGCAGGGCATTGCCATGCTCGCCACTCTTGGTGACCGCGTTGGTTCGGTAGGCCACCTCATAGCCCTCTGGCGCCAGGTATTCCGCCTGGGGCAGGTTGGGCCAGCACAGGGGGCCGAAATCGGTGCGCGAGAAGCGCTGGGCCTCGTTGTGGTTGAAGCGCCGGACCTCCTGCAGGCAGACGATGTCGGCATCCATGGCTTCGACAGCCAGGCCCAGGTTGTGGATCTCCAGGCGCTTGGTCGGCCCGACGCCACGCACGCCTTTGTGGATGTTGTAGGTGGCCACGCGCAGGCTGCTGGATGACAGCGTGGTGGGCGGCAGCAGGGAGGACTGAAGCGGATTGAGCACGACGCAGGCCTGAAACGGTAAACGTATTTGGCAAAGATAACCGTTTCCGAACCCCGGTGAGAAGCCGTTCAAGCGGGGGCTTTCCCCTCCAGCTCTTCTATTTGACTGGGCGCAAGCGCTGCGGCAGCTGCAAGATGGCCTCGGCGTTGGATGGGGAAAAACAACGGTCTGCCGCCTCGCGCCAGGGCAGCCAGACGTACTGGGTGTGCTCGCGCGGTGCCAGCGTGATGGGCGTGCCGCGTGGCACGCACAGGCCGAACACGCGCTCCGTGTTGTGCGTCACGCCGGGCGCATAGCGGTGGCGCCACACTGGGTAGATCTCGTAGACGTTCTCCACTGCCCAGTCGCTCAGCGCGTCGAGCGGCACCTGAGCCGAGCCCACGTCGATGCCTGTCTCCTCCTGCACCTCGCGCACGGCTGTTTGTGCCCAATTCTCCTCGATCACGTCCTTGGAGCCCGTCACGCTCTGCCAGAAGCCAGGTTGCTTGGCCCGCTCGATCAGCAGCACATCCAGTTCGGGCGTGTGGATCACCACGAGCACGGACTGCGGGATCTTGTACTCAACTGAAGACGTCATCACATCAGTGTGGCATGGCCATGTGTCAGCACCAAAGGCAGCAAAAAAACGGGCCACCATCTGGTGACCCGCTTCGTGGGGTGGCCCGAGCTGCTGTGCCGTCAAGCCGCCGGTGCAGCAGCCTGGGTGTTGCGCAGGCGGATGTGCAGCTCGCGCAACTGCTTCTCGTCGACATTGGACGGCGCGCCGGTCAGCAGGCACTGGGCGCGCTGCGTCTTGGGGAAGGCGATCACGTCACGGATGGACTCGGCCTTGGTCATCAGCGTGACCAAGCGGTCCAGACCAAAGGCCAGGCCACCATGCGGAGGCGCGCCGTATTGCAGGGCGTCCAGCAGGAAGCCGAACTTGACCTTGGCGTCTTCGTCGGTGATGTTCAGGGCCTTGAAGACCTTGGATTGAACCTCGGCGCGGTGGATACGGATCGAGCCGCCACCCAGTTCCCAACCGTTGAGCACCATGTCATAGGCCTTGGCGATGCACTTGCCGGGGTCCGTGTCCATGTAGTCTTCGTGGCCGTCCTTGGGGGCGGTGAAGGGGTGGTGCACGGCGTTCCAGCGCTCGGACTCGTCGTCATACTCGAACATCGGGAAGTCCACCACCCACAGCGGGGCCCAGCGGTCTTCGAACAGGCCGGCCTTCTTGCCGAACTCGGAGTGGCCCACCTTCAAGCGCAGCGCCCCGATGGCATCGTTGACGATCTTTTCCTTGTCGGCACCGAAGAAGATCAGGTCGCCGTCGCGGGCAGCAGTGCGCTCCAGGATCTTGGCAATGGCCGCGTCATGCAGGTTCTTGACGATGGGCGATTGCAGGCCCTCACGGCCCTTGGCCACTTCATTGACCTTGATCCAGGCCAGGCCCTTGGCACCGTAGATCTTGACGAACTCGGTGTAGGCGTCGATCTCGCCGCGGCTCATGGTGCCGCCGCCGGGCACGCACAGGGCCACCACGCGGCCGCCCTTGGTCGTGGCCGGTGTCGAGAAGACCTTGAAGTCCACGTCGGCCATCACGTCGGTCAGCTCCGTGAACTGTAGCTTGACGCGCAGGTCGGGCTTGTCCGAGCCGTACAGGAACATGGCGTCCGAGTACTTCATCACCGGGTACTCGCCAAGGTCCACATTCAATGCCTTCATGAAGACGTGACGGATCATGCCCTCGAACATGTCACGGATTTCCTGCTCGGTCAGGAAGCTCGTTTCAATATCGATCTGGGTGAATTCGGGCTGGCGGTCGGCACGCAGGTCCTCGTCGCGGAAGCACTTGGTGATCTGGTAGTAGCGGTCGAAACCGGCCACCATCAAGAGCTGCTTGAAGAGCTGGGGCGACTGGGGCAGGGCGAAGAACTGGCCGTCGTGCACACGCGAAGGCACCAGGTAGTCGCGGGCGCCTTCGGGCGTGGACTTGGTCAGCATCGGGGTTTCGATGTCGACAAAGCCGTGCTCGTCCAGGAACTTGCGCGCCTCCATGGCCACGCGGTAGCGCAGCATCAGGTTCTTCTGCATGTAGGGACGACGCAGGTCCAGCACGCGGTGCGTCAGGCGGGTCGTCTCGGACAGGTTTTCGTCGTCGATCTGGAAGGGGGGCGTGACGGAAGGATTCAGCACTTCCAGCGTACGCGCCAGCACTTCAACCTTGCCGCTGGTGAGGTTGGCGTTCTCGGTGCCTTCGGGGCGAGCGCGAACCAGACCGGTGATTTTCAGGCAGAACTCGTTGCGAACGCTCTCGGCGATATTGAAAGACGCAAGGCTGTCAGGTTCGCACACGACCTGCAGCAGACCCTCACGGTCGCGCAGGTCGATGAAGATCACGCCGCCAAAGTCGCGGCGACGGTGGGCCCAGCCCATCAGCGTCACGGTCTGGCCCATCAGCGCTTCGCTGACCAGACCACAGTATGTGGTGCGCATTGTTGTTCTCTCCGGAGATGAAATTCGGGCGGCCGGCCACAGCGAACCCGAAGTTCACAGCCGGCCCGGAAACCCTCGATTGTCGTTCAGGATTGGGTCGTTGGCCCGTTGGCGGGCAAACTTGGCGGCAAACCATCGCCGTGCGCGGACGGCGGCGGAGCCACGACGCCCATGGAAATGATGTACTTGAGCGCTTCGTCCACCGACATGTGCAGCTCGACCACGTCGGCGCGGGGCACCATCAGCATGAAACCCGAGGTCGGGTTGGGCGTGGTGGGCACGTACAGCGTGAGCATGTCGTCCGGCAGGTGGTGGGCGACCTCGCCGCTGGGTTTGCCCGTCACAAAGGCGATGGTGTAGGACCCGGCGCGTGGGTATTGCACCAGCACCGCCTGGCGGAAAGCCTGGCCGCTGCTGGAAAACAGCGTGTCCGACACCTGCTTGACCGAGGTGTAGATGCTCTTGACGATGGGGATGTTGGACAGCACCCGGTTGGATTGCGTCAGCAGCCATTGGCCCGCGATGTTGGTCACGGCCAGGCCGGTGAGCCACAGGACACCGATCACGATGATCACGCTCAGGCCCGGAATGTCGCGCAGCTCCTGCAGCATGGGCCGCAGGCTGGCGGGCAGCACCGTCTGGGCGGCCACGATCACGGCGGCAAACACGCCGTCCAGCGTGCCCAGCACGTGCATCAGCACCCAGATCGTGATGGCCAGGGGCAACCAGACCAGCAGTCCGGTGAGGATGTATTTTTTCACGAAGGCCTTTTTGAGAGCTCAGGGTTCGGGGGCGGCTCAGTGGCAGGCGCAGGACGTTCCGCAGCCACCGGCCGCCGAGGTGTCGCCACCCGAGGACGAGCCGCCCTCACTGGACGACGAGGATGCTGCGGCGCTGTCGCCCGAGGGACTGGAGCTGGCAGCCGTGGCGCTGGTGCCACCCCGGAAATCGGTGGCATACCAGCCCGATCCCTTGAGCTGGAAGCCGGCAGCGGTGACTTGTTTGGTGAAGGACTCGGCGCCACAAGCAGGGCAGGTGGTCAAGACCGGGTCAGAAATTTTTTGCAAGACGTCCTTGGCGTGACCGCAGGACTGGCAGCGGTAGGCGTAAATCGGCATGTGAAAACCTCGGGCAATCCCGTAAAGACGCCATTCTAGTTGGGGCGCGGCGTCGGCATTTCAAGAAGTAGCCGACTGAACTCAGTGGTGGCCCAGCGTGGGCTTGTCCAGATGGTGCTTGCGGCCGTGAGCGTCGGGGATGAGTTGCGGCAGCAGCGAGCCCAGCACGATGCCCGCCAGGGCTGCCAGCAGGCCGGCGAGCTGGCCCGGGAAGGCCTCGTTCAGTTTGCCGTCACCGAACACGCTGTTGATCACGAAGGGCGACCAGGTGCCGATCCCGGCGATGATCGACAAGATGGCACCCTGCGTGGTCGCGCGCTTCCAGTACAGGCCGAAAGTCAGCGGGACGAAGGCACCCACCAGGGTCACCTGGTACGCGGCGGACACCATGTCATAGATGGGCGTGCCCTTCATCTTGATGGCGTAAGTCAGCACCAGCGCGGTGAAGGTGAAGATCGTGATCCGCAGGGCCAGCAGCACTTGCTTGTCGCTCATGCCGGGCTTGATGTTGCGCAGGATGTTTTCCACGAAGCTGGTCGAAGGCGCCAGCAGCGTGGCCGACGAGGTTGACTTGATGGCCGACACCAGTGCCCCGAAGAAAAAGATCTGGGCCACCAGTGGCATGTGGGTCAGGATCAGCGTGGGCAAGACCTTCTGGGAATCACCAGCCAGCAGCGTCTTGGTCTGGTCGGGCATGATGATCAGAGACGAGGCCACGATGAACATGGGCACGAAGGCGAAGGCCAGGTAGCTGAAGCCGCCGATCATGGCGCCGTTGCGTGCCGTCTTGGCGTCCTTGGCCGACATCACGCGCTGGAACACGTCCTGCTGCGGGATCGAGCCCAGCATCATCGTGATGGCCGTGCCCACGAAGGCGATCCAACTGTGGGCCGTGTGCTCGGCCGGGAAGAGCTTGAACCAGTCATTGGCCTGGGCCATGTCCAGCACCTTGCCGGCGCCACCAGCCTGATGGCCAGCCATGATGGCGATCAGCGACAGGCCCACGATCAGCACGATCATCTGGATGAAGTCGGTCCAGGCCACGGCCAGCATGCCGCCGATCAGCACGTAGATCAGCACCAGCGTGGTCCCGATGACCATGCCCCACTCGGGGCTGATCTGCTCGCCCGACAGCACCGAGAACACCAGGCCCAGCGCCGTGATCTGGGCGGCGACCCAGCCCAGATAGCTCAGGATGATGGCCACGGAGCAGAAGATCTCCACGCCTTTGCCGAAGCGGCTGCGGTAGAAGTCGCCGATGGTCAGCAGGTCCATTTTGTAGAGGCGCGAGGCGAAGAAGGCGCCCACCAGCACCAGGCACATCGAGGCGCCGAACGGGTCTTCCACCACAGCGTTGAGGCCGCCTTGCACGAACTTGGCCGGGATGCCCATCACGGTCTCGGCGCCGAACCAGGTCGCGAAGGTCGTGGTGATGACCATGGCCAGCGGCAGGCTGCGGCCAGCGATCGCGAAGTCGGTGGTGTCCTTGATGCGGGTGCCCGCGTAGATGCCGATCCCCATCGTGCCGACCAGATAGAGGATCACAAACGCAAGCAAGGTGGTGTTCATGTCAGCCGTCTTCCGATCAAGGTTGCTGGGGGTTGTCGACAGATGCGCGGGGCGCAGTTTAGTGCCTGGCGGGCCGCATGCATGGTCGGGGCTCGCCCGCGTGCTGATCCCCCCTCAGGCAGGGGGCCAAGCCAAGCATGGCTGTCACAGCCAGCCCACGCCATGCAGGCGCATCACGAACTGCGCAGCCAGCAAGCCCAGCAGGAAGCCCAGCCCGATCCACAGCAGGGCCGACAAGGTCCGGTTGGTGCGGCGCTGCTCTTGCAGGATGGCTTGCAGGTCGCGCCGCAAGGCCGAGTCGCCACGTTCCAGGTTGCGGTGGACCAGGCGGGGCAGCTCGGGCAGCAACTTGGCGTAGCGTGGGGCTTCGCGCTTGATGCGCTCAAACAGGCCGCGCCAGCCCACTTGCTCGTGCATCCAGCGCTCCAGGAAGGGCTTGGCGGTGCTCCACAGGTCCAGGTCGGGGTCCAGTTCGCGGCCCAGGCCTTCCACGTTCAGCAGCGTCTTTTGCAGCAGCACCAGCTGCGGCTGGATCTCGACGTTGAAGCGCCGCGAGATCTGGAACAGGCGCAGCAGCACCTGGCCCAGCGAGATTTCCTTGATCGGCCGGTCGAAATAGGGCTCGCAGACAGTGCGCACGGCCCCTTCGAGCTCGTCGATGCGGGTGTTGGCCGGCACCCAGCCGCTTTCGATGTGCAGTTCGGCCACGCGTTTGTAGTCGCGGTGGAAGAAGGCCACGAAGTTCTGAGCCAGGTAATCCTTGTCGACCTCGGTGAGCGTGCCGATGATGCCGAAGTCCAGCGCGATGTAGCGGCCGAAAGTCAGCGGGTCCAGGCTGACCTGGATGTTGCCCGGGTGCATGTCGGCGTGGAAGAAGCCGTCGCGGAACACCTGGGTGAAGAAGATGGTGACGCCGTCGCGCGCCAGCCTCTTGATGTCGACCCCGGCTTCGCGCAGGCGCTGCATCTGGCTGATGGGCACGCCCTTCATGCGCTCCATCACCATGACGGTGGAGGTGCACAGGTCCCAGATCATCTCGGGCACGAGCACCAGGTCCAGCCCGTGCATGTTGCGGCGCAATTGAGCGGCATTGGCCGCCTCGCGGATCAGGTCCAGCTCGTCGTGCAGATACTTGTCGAACTCGGCCACCACCTCGCGCGGCTTGAGGCGCCGGCCGTCCGCCCAGAGGCGTTCAACCCAGCGCGCCAGTGTGCGCATCAGGGCCAGATCGTCGTCGATGACATTGAGCATGCCGGGGCGCAGCACCTTGACGGCGACCTCGCGCCCATCGTGCAGCACGGCGAAGTGCACCTGCGCCACCGAGGCACTGGCCACGGGCTCGGCGTCGAACTGCTTGAAGATGGCCGAGATAGGGCGCCCCAGCGCTTTTTCCACCAGCTTGATCGACTCGTCGCTGGGGAAGGGTGGCACGCGGTCCTGCAGCCTGGCCAGCTCGTCGGCCACATCGGCCGGCAGCAGGTCGCGCCGGGTGGACAGCATCTGCCCGAACTTGACGAAGATGGGGCCCAGGCGCTCCAGTGCCTCGCGCAGACGCTGGCCACGTGGTGCGTTGAGCCGGCGCCCGAAGGACAGGACACGGGCCAGGGCGCTCAGACCCGGGCGGCGCAGGCTGTCCAGGAACAGGCCGTCGAGCCCGTAGCGCAGGGCGATCAAGCCAATGAAGGCAGGACGGAACAGCGCGCGCATGGGGCGGTCAGCGCTTCATCAGCGTCGGCTGCCGGGGCGCTGGCCGGACTGCGGGCGCCAACGCTGAAGGCTGTCCTTGATACCGGCACCGACCGTGCGCAACATTTCGGCTGGGGCCGTGCCCATCCAGCGGGCGACGTCGTCCTGGATGTCCCAGCGCAGGTTTTTCATCATCCAGGATGCCACTTCGGCCAACGCTGCATCACCCTCGATGGCGACCTCCGGGCGTTCGCCGCGAAGGGCCTGGCGCGCCATCGTGAGCGGGTCGGCCAGGCGCACAGTCAAAACCAGACCATTCAGGCTGCTGTTAGCGCTCGTGACATTTGTGTCAAATTTCTCGCCAGCCTGCGTGGGCGCCTTGCTGGCCCCGGCGGCTTCGACCGCTTCAAACAGACCGGCGGGGGTGATCAGAAACTGCCAGGAGGCGGGTTGCGTGCCGCCGGTGGGCATGGCTCGCGCCAGAAATGCAGGCAGGGGCGGCTTGAAGGAAGACTCCCAGCGGATGTCGATGATGCGGCCCGCATGAGGCTGAAGCTTGGCCGCAGCCACGGGTTCGCTGGCCACGATGTGGTTGAGCAACAGGGTCAGGCGCGGCAGGGCGAGCTGACCAATCCAGGAGAGCGGGTGAGGTGCCATGGCGCGATTGTAGGGTCCCCCTGACAAGCCCCTAGGAACTCCGTCGCCACCCCGCGAATCTGAGGTCAGTTGTCATTATTTTTGGTCCACAATGTCTGGCCAGCCTTTTGCTTGAGGCTCGTTTGTCTGTCACGAAATCGTCCACCGTGATCCGGCTTGCCATGAGGTGCCGAGGTCGAGGTGCTTTCCGGGGCTTGGGGTGAGCCCCTGGTGTACATGTTCAATAACCGCAACTACAACCGCACGTTCTTCAACGCTCCGCAATCGGTGACCTCGTTTGTCGCGGCTTTTCTTGAGCCGTCGATCACCGTTGCCTCCCTGTTGGGGGCGCTGGCTTACTTTGAAGAGCCCGTGTTGCGTGCCTCCATGGCCTTGTGCCTGCTGGTGTTCGCGCTGACCTTTCCCGGGCGCAACCGCTTCACGGATTCGCGCTTGGAGGCGGGGGTCGACATCGTCAGCTCCTGGGTCTCGATGCTGGCCATCTTGTGGTTGTGCGGCTACGCCACCAACAGCCTGCAGTTCTTCGACTTCAACGTGATGCTGGCCTGGGCGGTGCTCACGCCCATTTACCAGTGGGTGGCTGTGCTGATAGGCAAGGCCATCCTCAAGCACCGTGCGTCGCAGCCCAACGCCAAGCGCCGCGCCATCGTGGTGGGCGCGGGCCCGCTGGGCGGCAAGGTGGCGCGTGCGTTGCAAAGCAACCCTGATCAGAGCACCGAATTCATCGGCTACTTCGACGACCGCACTGACAGCCGCGTTCTGCCTGAAGCCGTGAGCATGCGGCTGGGTGGTCTGCGTGATGTGGCCAACTACGTGTATGCGCATGGCGTGCACGAGGTCTACATCACCCTGCCGTTGGGTTCGCAGCCCCGCATCGTGGAGTTGCTGGAAGCGGTCCAGGGCACCACGGCCTCGCTTTACTTCGTGCCGGATGTGTTCGGCATCAGCATCATCCAGGGCCGTTTGCAGGACATGAACGGTGTGCCGGTTGTCGGCATCTGCGAAACCCCTTTCACGGGCACGAACGACCTCGTCAAGCGGCTGTCGGACATCGTGCTGGCCAGCATCATCCTGGTGCTGATCTCGCCCATCCTGATCGGCCTGGCCATTGGCGTGAAACTGAGCTCGCCCGGGCCCGTGATCTTCAAACAGCGCCGCAACGGTCTGGATGGGGAAGAGATCATCGTCTACAAGTTCCGCTCGATGCGGGCGCTGGACAACGGCACCGTGGTCAAGCAGGCCACCAAGGGCGACCCCCGCATCACGCCGTTTGGCGCCTTCATCCGCAAGACCTCGCTGGACGAGTTGCCGCAGTTCATCAACGTGCTGCAAGGGCGCATGAGCATCGTCGGGCCGCGTCCGCACGCCGTGGCGCATAACGAGGAATACCGTCGTCTGATCAAGGCCTATATGGTGCGCCACAAGGTGCGCCCGGGTATCACGGGCTGGGCCCAGGTCAATGGCATGCGCGGTGAAACCGACACGATTGAGAAAATGCAGGCCCGGGTCGAATTCGATTTGGAGTATTTGCGCAACTGGTCGTTGGGCTTTGATCTGCAGATCATCATCCGCACGATCCGCCTGATGATTTTTGACCGTAATGCATATTGAGAGGAGCTGAGGTGTACGCGATTCAATCCACGAGCAAATGGTCTCCGGTGGCACTGGCTGTGGCGCTGTTGGGGCTCTCGACGTCAAATGGGGCATTTGCTGGGGAGGATGATTTCCCACTTTCCTTGACGCTGTCTCAGGCTGTGTCGCGGGACTCCAATTTCACCAAAAATGACGCGGCCAGGGTGCCAGAAACGATCGCGACTACAGCGGCTCAGGTCAGCCTCAACAAGCAATATGGCCGCCAGACATACCAAGGTAGTTTGAAGCTGTCAGATCAGAAATACCATAATTTCGGATATCTGGACAATAGCGGTGTTGATGGCAATTTTGCCTTTTCTACAGAAATGCTTCGTGATTGGCTCATCAGTGCCAATGGTATGTATTCGAAGGCGCTTAACCTGGTGCAGAATAATTCAATCAATGATCGTACGGCAAAAAACATCCGAACGTATCGAGACGGTGGGTTTTCGGTGCAGTATGGGAACGGTGGTAGGTGGGCTGTTGCGGGTTCTTATGATTCAAATAGACTGAATTATTCAGACAATTCGTTGAATAACCAGGATGCCAGGCAGCATTCGACTGGTTTGAAGGTGATTTATTATGCGTCTGATGTGTTGAGTTATAGTTTGGGTGAGCGGTCGGTGGTGACCAGTTATCCCAATAATTTGTCATATTCCCAGGCGACGGATCATAATATCGACTTGTCATCCGATTGGCAGGTTTCTGGTTTGAGTAATTTAAATGTGACTGTGACGAGGCGCTCTACAAATTATATTCCAGATAATATTGCGGGTAGCAAGGGTTGGACGGGGTCGTTGTACTGGGTTTACACGCCGCATGGCATATTGACTTACAATGTGGGGTTCTCGCGCACGACAGGTGCGGATCGGCAGTCGTATAGCGGTAGTCAATTCGCTTATTATAGTATAACTAACGGTCAGGTGGCGGCTGTTTATGACAATGCGGTTTCCAAGATAAATAATAATACAATTACGACGTCGCTTAATTTGGGTGCCCGCGCTCAGTTGACAGGTAAATTTGCAGCAACGGCTGGTTATTCAGTGACAAAGTTTTCGGCAGATCAAGTTAATTCTCTTGTTTTTCAGGATGCGAGCAGTTCCAACAGTTTTGGATCGCAAACTGTTGGCAGTTATAACCACGTCGCCTCGGTCGGCCTCAGCTACGACGTGTTGAGATCCGTGAGTTTGGGCTGCAACTACCAGCGCTACAGCCAGGGTGCCGATATCCTGTATCACTTGAAGTACAGCGGCCGAGAGTTTGACTGCACGGCCAGCTTTACCCTCAACCCTTTGAATTAACGGCGTTGACATGTCTTGCATTTTGTTGACCGGTGCCGCCGGCTATATCGCCTCCCACACCTGGCTGGCCCTGCAAGAGGCCGGTTTCGATGTCGTGGGTGTGGACAGCCTGGTCAACAGTTCCATCCGCGTGCTGGATCGCCTGCAAACGATCGGCGGGCGCGAGCCGGTTTTCGTGCAGGGCGATGTGCGTGATGCCTCGGTGATGGACCGCTGTTTCGAGGTGGGGCAGGCGCGGTTTGGTGGCATCAAGGCGGTCGTGCATTTCGCGGCGCTCAAGGCGGTGGGTGAATCCATCGAGCGCCCGCTGGACTACTTCGAGAACAACCTCGGTGGCTTGCTGTCGGTGTGCCAGGCCATGAAGCGCCACGGTGTGCATGACCTGGTCTTCAGCTCGTCGGCCACGGTCTATGGCAAGCCTGACCAATTGCCCATCACCGAAGACGCGGCATTGCGCGTGACCAATCCCTACGGTCAGACCAAGCTGCTGGGCGAAGAGATGCTGCGCGAGCTGGAGCGCTGTGATCCGCAATGGCATGTGGCCTACCTGCGGTACTTCAACCCGGTGGGCGCGCACGAGAGCGGCTTGATCGGCGAAGACCCGCGAGGCGTGCCCAACAACCTCATGCCCTATGTGGCGCAGGTGGCGGTTGGCAAGCGCCAGCATCTCAATGTGTTTGGCAACGACTACAACACGCCTGACGGCACCGGTGTGCGTGACTACATCCACGTGTGTGACCTGGCCGAAGGGCACGTTGCCGCGCTGCGCTACCTGGCCGAGCAGAAGCAGTCGCTGACCGTCAACCTGGGCACAGGCCAGGGCTACAGTGTGCTGGAGTTGGCCCAGGCCTATGGCAAGGCTGCCGACCGTGAGATCCCGCTGGTGTTCGCCCCCCGCAGGCCGGGGGATATCGATGCGTGCTATGCCGACCCGAGCCATGCTTTTGCAACAATGGGTTGGAAGGCCACGCGAGGGCTGGAGCAGATGTGCGTGGACTCCTGGCGCTGGCAGTCATCCAACCCGAATGGATTTGAAGGTTGATTTCCGAAGGTCGGTATGTCGATCAACGGCTTTGTCTTGCTTGTGCCGACTGTGTGATGGTTTGATATGAAACATTCCTTGCTTCCCGTGATCATGGCCGGTGGTTCCGGCACCCGCTTGTGGCCGCTGTCCCGTGCGCTGTACCCCAAGCAGTTCCTCGTGCTGCAAGGCAACCAGAGCCTGTTCCAGCAGGCTCACTTGCGTTTGCAGGCCTTGAGCGCCGAAGACATCGAGGTCAGCAAACCTTGCGTGGTGGGCAATGAGGAGCACCGCTTCCTGGTGCTCGATCAGCTGCGCGAACTCAAGGGCGAGCCCTCTTCCCTCCTGTTGGAGCCCGTTGGCCGCAACACAGCGCCGGCCGTGACGCTGGCCGCGCTGCAGGCCACGGCCGATGGAGCCGATCCCATCCTGGTGGTGACGCCTGCCGACCAGACGGTGACCGATGAAGCCGCCTACACGGCGGCGCTGCAAAAGGCCGTTCGTGCCGCGGCCAATGGCGACATCGTGATCCTGGGCATCACGCCGGATCGCCCTGAAACCGGTTTTGGCTACATCCGCACGGGCGCTGCCGATGCGCAAGGTGCACGCGCCGTGGCCGCTTTCGTCGAAAAGCCCAATCTGGAAACGGCCAAGTCCTACCTGGCCGATGGCGGCTACTTCTGGAACAGCGGCATGTTCGTGATGAAGGCCTCGCGCTGGTTGGCCGCGCTGGAGCACTTCCGCCCGGATATCGCCCAGGCCACGCGCGAGTCGTTCGCCGTGCGCTCCACCGATGCCCAGTTCGTGCGTCCCGGCAAGGCCGAGTTCGCCAATGTACCCTCCGAGTCGGTGGACTATGCCGTGATGGAGCAGTGCCCGAGCAAGCCCGAGAGCGGCTTCGTGGTGCGCATGGTGCCGCTGGATGCGGGCTGGTCCGACCTGGGCGCATGGGATGCCGTCTGGCAGGTCAGCGAGCACGACGACAAGGGCAATGCCTCGCAAGGCGACGCGCTGTTCCAGAACAGCAGCAACACGCTGGTGCATGCCACGAGCCGCCTGGTGGCCGCAGTGGGCCTGGACAATGTGGTGGTGGTGGAGACGCCCGATGCCGTGCTGGTGGCCGACCGCAACAGCAGCCAGGACGTCAAGAAGATCGTTTCGACGCTGGACAGCAAGGCCCGCACTGAAGGCACCATCCATCGCCGTGTGCACCGCCCATGGGGCTGGTATGACTCGATCGACCATGGCCCGCGCTTCCAGGTCAAGCGCATCATGGTCAAACCCAAGGCCAGCTTGAGCCTGCAGATGCACCACCACCGCGCCGAGCACTGGATCGTGGTGAGCGGCACGGCCGAAGTCACCGTGGGTGACAAGGTGGTGCTGCTGTCGGAGAACCAGTCGACCTACATCCCGCTGGGCACGGTGCACCGCCTGATCAACCCGGGCACGATCCCGCTGGAGATCATCGAAGTGCAATCAGGCAGCTACCTGGGCGAGGACGACATCGTGCGCTTCCAGGACAACTACGGGCGCTCGGCTTGATGGCCTTGTGATGGACATGACATGAGAAAGCCACCGATCAGAGGTGGCTTTTTCTTTGGTGCCCTGGCTGTGTCAGGCCGAGGTCAAACCAATAGGTGGGCCAGCAAGTCCATCGGGTGGGCCACCACCACATCCGCACCCCAGGTATCGACCTCACCGTTGTGCCCGATATAGCCCCAGGCTGCCGCAGCGCTGGGCATGTTGGCGGCTTGCGCGGCCTGGATGTCGCGCAGGTCGTCGCCCACATACAAAACGGCTTCGGGCGACACGCCCATTTGCTCGCAAGCCGTGAGCAAGGGCAGGGGGTGCGGTTTGGCGTAGGCGGTGCTGTCGCCACTGATGATGGTGGCGGCCTCTTCGCGCAAGCTTAAGGCCTCCATCACGGGCAGGGTGTAGCGGTGCGGTTTGTTGGTGACGATGCCCCACTTCAGGCCGCGGGCGCCCAGCTCATACAGCAGGTCAGCCACGCCGTCGAACAAGGCGGTGGTGTCGGCCAGGCATTGGGTGTAGGCGGCCAGGAAGGCTTCGCGCAGGGGCTCGAACTCGGGGTGCCCCGGGTGGATGTCCAGGCCGACGCCGATCAGGCCACGCGCGCCGGCCGAGGCGTATGGGCGCAGGGCATCCAGCGGCAGGGCGGGCAGGCCACGTGCCAGGCGCAACTGGTTGAGGGCGCCGCCCAGGTCGCCGGCGGTGTCGGCCAGGGTGCCGTCCAGGTCGAACAGCACGGCTTGTGGTGGCAGGCGCCAGTGGATCGTGCCACCGGCAGGCATGGAAGCAGACAGCGTCATGGTCTTCCTCAAGCGCTTCAGGCAGCCAGCGGCTTGCGGCAGGCCACGAGGTAGTTCACGCTGGTATCGCCCGAGAGCCAGTAGCGCCGTGTCAGCGGGTTGTACGCCATGCCCTTGAACTGCACGACATCCAGGCCCGCATCGCGGATCCAGCGGGCCAGCTCGGCGGGGCGGATGAAGCGCGCGAACTCGTGCGTACCGCGCGGCAGCAGCTTGAGCACATACTCCGCGCCGACGATGGCAAACAGGAAGGCCTTGGGGTTGCGGTTGATGGTGGAGAAGAACACCCAGCCGCCCGGCCTGGCCATCTCGAAGCAGGCGCGCACGACGGAGGACGGGTCGGGCACGTGTTCCAGCATCTCCATGCAGGTGACCACGTCGAACTGGCCGGGCTGCTCGGCGGCCAGGGCTTCGGCGGCGATGCTGCGGTAGTCGATGTTGGCGACGCCAGCTTCCATGGCGTGCAACTGGGCCACTTTCAGGGGCTTGTCGGCCAGGTCGATGCCCAGCACGTTGGCGCCTTTGCGGGCCATGGATTCGGCCAGGATGCCGCCGCCGCAGCCCACGTCCACCACGTTCTTGCCCCTGATGGCGGCCAAATGGTCGATCCAGTCCAGGCGCAGCGGGTTGATCTCGTGCAGGGGGCGAAATTCGCTCTCAGGGTCCCACCACTTGTGGGCCAGATCGCTGAATTTGGCGAGTTCTTGGGGGTCGGCATTGGTCATCATGGGCAAGATGCTACCCAAAGGATGGCGCTATGCACGTGTCTGCCACGATTTTTCAGTGGCCGGTCTGTTTCAGGCGCCTGTAGAGCGTGTTGCGGCTGATGCCCAGGCGGCGAGCAGCTTCGGACATATTGCCTTGCGTGGCCTGGATCACTTGGTGGATGGCCTGGTCGGATAGGCGGCGCAGGTTGGCTTCCGCGCTGGCTGGGTGGCCCGTCGGGTTGGCGATGGCGTCGCTGGGCGAAGCGTCGGCAGGTGATACGGACGCGCGCAGGTCTTCGGCCATGTCATCGGGCAGGTGATGCCAGTCGAGTGCGTGCTCATCGGGGTCGAGCAGGGCGCAGACCGTGCGCAGCAAGCCGTGGAGCTGGCGCAGGTTGCCGGGCCAGTCGTAGCGGCTCATGGCCTGCATCAGGCCTGGGTGGATGCGTTCAACTGGCCGGCGGCCCATGTCCGCGCACAGCTGGGTGAGCATGCCGTGCACGAGGCTGTCGAAGTCGTGGCGCTCGCGCAGGGCGGGCAAGGTCACGGTCAGGCCATTGAGGCGGTAGTAGAGGTCTTCGCGGAAGCGCCCTTGCGTGACGGCTTCGCGCAGCTTGTGGTGCGTGGCGCAGACCAGCAGGAAGTCCACGGGGTGAGGCTTGCTGCCACCCAGCGGCATCACGACCTTGTCTTGCAGCACGCGCAGCAGGCGGGCTTGCAAGGCCAGAGGCATGTCGCCGATCTCGTCGAGGAAGAGCGTGCCGCCATGGGCTTCGCGGATGCGGCCTGGTGAGCCTTCACGCCGCGCGCCAGTGAAGGCGCCGCCCACGTAGCCGAACAGCTCGGCCTCGATCAGGGTTTCGGGGATGGCGGCGCAGTTGACCGCGACGAAAGGCTTGTGGGCTCGGTCACCGTCGGCATGGAGCGATCTGGCGAAGACCTCCTTGCCGCTGCCTGACTCGCCCTGGATGAGCACGGCGATGCCTTGTGTCTGCACACGGCGGGCTCGGCTCAAGGCTTCTTGCAGGCGCGGGTCTGCTTGGTCGGTCTGTTCGTTGTCTGTTGTAGGCGAGGTGGGCGCACGCGAGGGCACGTTGAGCACCAGGCGTTGACGCGGCTCCATGCGTCCGTAGAGCGCGCGGTTGCCCACGGCATGCAGGCGCATGACCTTGCCGGGTGGCATCAGGCGGCCCTGGATGCCGGTGAGCTGGTCCAGTGTGCCGCTGCCGATGTGGGCTTCATCCAGCCCCAGCCACTGCTGCGCGAGGGCATTGGCGCCCACGACCCAGCCGTCGTCAGACAGGGCGATGAGGCCTTCACCGACCGCGCCAAGGCCTTCCGGGAGATGGTGCAGGCGCAGGATCTGGTCACGGGCGTGCCGGGCATGGAAGAGCCGGTCTTCGATCATGCGCGCGGCCGATCTCACCAGCGCGAAAGTGTGGGGGTGGTAGCTGCGGTGATCGCCCGAGATGTCTAGCACGCCTTGCAGACGGCCCGATGAGGTGCGAACGGGGGCGGCGGCGCAGGTCAGGAAGCTGTTGCGCTCCAGATAGTGCTCGGCGCCATGGATGACCACGGGACGCTGATCGGCCAGCGCCGTGCCGATGGCATTGGTGCCTCGATCGGCTTCGTGCCAGAGCGCACCCGGGCGCAAGGCCACGCGGTCCGCGCGATCCACGAATTCGGGGTCGCCCAGGCTGTGCAGCAGCAGGCCGCGGGCGTCAGACAGCACGACCAGGTTGCCACTGCCGCACATCTGGTCGAACACGAACTCCATGACGGGGCGGGCATGGGCCAGAAACTCATGCTGACGTCCCAACGCCTGACGCAGGTCCTGCCCATTGCACAGCGGCTGTTCATTGGCCAGATCCATGGGGCTCAGGCCCGCGCATTGGCTGCGCTGCCACGATCGGCACAGGGACTCGTCGATCAGGCCTTGCGGCACCTCACCGCGCTCCAGCATCCAGCGCCGAGCCTGTTGCAGCTCGGTGACGGACGGGTGTTGCACGATGTGGTGTGGCATGAACAGGGCCGGGGGACGCGACCAGCGCAGTATCGCGCCGCCCGCAGGGGGCGACACCCGTAGTCACCCTGTGTCATTTTGGGACAGTGTGCGTTTGTGGCGCAGTCGGTTTGACACACCTCAAGCCCGAAGCAGAACGCGAGCGACAGGCGAGGGTGCAAGCCGGATCAGGGCGAACCCCAGATGGCACACACCGTGCGCTATACAGGCCATGCCCCTGGCTGCACAACGGCCAGGTCAATCCCGTGTGAACCGTGAGCCAGGAGACCTGACATGATCTACGCCCTCCCCGGAGCCGCCGGCGCCCCTGTGTCATTCAAGAAGCGCTACGACAACTTCATCAACGGCCAATTCGTGGCCCCCGTGAGCGGCCAGTATTTCGACGTGGTCACGCCCATCAACGGCCTGGCGTTTACACAGGCGGCGCGTTCGAACGAGGCGGACGTTGAACGAGCGTTGGACGCGGCACACACTGCGGCTGCGAAGTGGGGCGCCACCTCGCCCGCCGAGCGCGCCAACATCCTGCTCAAGATCGCCGATCGCCTTGAGCAGAACCTCGAAAAGCTGGCCTACGCCGAGACCATCGACAACGGCAAGCCCATACGCGAGACGCTCAATGCCGATATCCCGCTGGCGGTGGACCACTTCCGCTACTTCGCCGGTTGTGTGCGGGCTCAGGAAGGCGCGCTCAGCGAGATCGATGGCCACACCATTGCCTATCATTTCCACGAGCCACTGGGCGTGGTCGGCCAGATCATTCCCTGGAACTTCCCCCTCCTGATGGCGGCGTGGAAGCTGGCACCTGCGCTGGGGGCTGGCAACTGCGTGGTGCTCAAGCCGGCCGAGTCGACACCTGTGAGCATCATGGTGCTCGCCGAGTTGATTGCCGACTTGCTGCCTCCAGGTGTGCTCAACATCGTCAACGGCTACGGCAAGGAAGCGGGCATGCCGCTGGCCAACAGCAAGCGCATCGCCAAGATCGCCTTCACGGGTTCGACCGCCACTGGGCGTGTGATCGCGCAGGCTGCGGCCAACAACCTGATCCCGGCCACGCTGGAGCTGGGTGGCAAGAGCCCCAACATCTTCTTCGATGACGTGATGGCAGCCGATGATGCCTTCCTCGACAAGGCCATCGAAGGCATGGTGTTGTTTGCGTTCAACCAAGGGGAGGTCTGCACTTGCCCGTCGCGTGCGCTGATCCAGGAGTCGATGTACGACCGCTTCATCGAGCGGGCGGTCAAGCGCGTGGCGGCCATCAAGCAAGGCAGCCCGCTGGACACGGAAACGATGATGGGTGCACAGGCTTCGTCTTTGCAGATGGACAAGATCATGTCTTATCTGGCCGTGGGCAAGGCGGAAGGGGCGCAGGTGCTGATCGGTGGTGACAAGGCCGAACTGGGAGGTGAACTCAGTGGCGGCTATTACATCCAGCCGACGCTGTTCAAGGGCCACAACAAGATGCGCATCTTCCGTGAAGAGATCTTCGGGCCGGTGTTGGCGGTGACGACCTTCAAGACCGAGCAAGAAGCCATGGAAATCGCCAATGACACACCGTATGGCCTGGGCGCCGGTGTGTGGACGCGTGACATCAGCCGTGCTTACCGCTTTGGCCGTGGCATCCAGGCTGGCCGCGTGTGGACCAATTGTTATCACGCCTACCCGGCGCATGCGGCCTTTGGTGGCTACAAGGAGTCGGGCATCGGGCGTGAGACGCACAAGGACATGCTGGACCATTACCAGCAGACCAAGAACCTGCTGGTCAGCTACGACCCCAACAAGCTGGGCTTCTTCTGATCGGCTTCAAGAAGGAACAACGTCTTGATTCGTTGTGCTGGGCCGGGGCGCTATGCCGCATCCAAAAGAGGTGGCGTGGCGTTCCGGGCAGGCCTGTGTCACACCAGGCCTGGACCAGCGATGTTGGTGGGTTGATCCCTGCTGCATCACACCGACTGGTGGTTTCTCCGCGACTTTGTCTTCATGACATTGAGAGGGCCTTGTGCCCTCTTTTTTTGTTCTTGACTTGCTGGGGTTGTGCGCTTTGTCGGGGGAGCGCGGGGCGCGGACCGAGTCGGTGTTGGGCGGGGCTTCGATGTTGGTGGTCCCGCCTTGCGGGACTGCCCTGCGGTGCTCGCAAGGCAGTGGCGTCGGAGAACTCCCTGCGCGGACGGAAGTCCGCTCCGGTCAAACAGCTCCGACGAGTCAGATGACGAAGCACGCTGCGCGTGCCCACTTCCTCGCTGCGCGCCTCAGCACCAACAAGGCGCCCCGCCCAACACCGACTCAGTCCTTTTTGCGCCCCGCTGGTGGCATGCCACGAATAGAGGCCTGCGATGTTGTGGGCGCTTGGCTGTAGCGCGGCTTGGCGATGCGAGTTGAACACGCAAACCTATGCATATCCCAGTCTAAGAATCTGTGCACGCCACGAGCAGGTCGGACAAGGGGCTGAGGGGGCATCCGGCGGGGCGCCTTGTTGGTGCCGAGCAGCGGAGGGTCAAGGTGGGCGCACGCAGTGCGCATCAATCATCTGACTCGCTGGCGTTGTTTGAGCGTAAGGGCCGGTAGGCCCTGGAGCGAGTTCGCCAGCGCCACCTTGGCCTGAGCAGCGCAGGGCAGTCCCGCTTGAAAAGCGGGACCACCAACATCGAAGCTCCGCCGGATGCCCCCTCAGCCACCCGACCTGCGGCCGCACCGCCAAACCGCACCAACCCATGCAATGAACCAAGAACCCCATGCAGGCCCCAAGCAAAACCGTTTCGCTCAGACACCCAGCTTGTGACACAGTTCAGCCTGAATCGCACAAGGAGTCCCATCGTCATGAGCAAGGTCGTCGTCTACGGCATCCCCAATTGCAACACCGTCAAGAAAGCCCGTACCTGGCTGGAAGAACAAGGTGTGGCCTACACCTTCCACGACTACAAGAAGCAGGGTGTGCCCACCGACCGGCTCGATGCCTGGATCAAGGCTGTCGGCTGGGAAGTGCTGGTCAACCGCCAAGGCACGACCTGGCGCAAATTCGATGACGCCACCAAGGCCGCCGTGGTCGACGTCGCAAGCGCCAAAGCCCTGATGCTGGCCAATGCCAGCGTGATCAAGCGCCCCGTCGTGGAGAACGCGGGCGAGGTCGTCAGCGTCGGGTTCGACGAAGACAAGTTCGCAACCCTGGCTTGACCTTCTCGCCACACCTTCGTGAAGGCCTGTTGAGCAGGATCAATCCCACGAACTTGGTGGCCAGACTTAGGGATGGCTGAGCCTGCAGCGGCTACCTAGACTCCCAAGCACCATCAACGACTTGGGGACAGGATCATCATGGGCAGCACGAAGAAACCAAAGAGCACGAAACCGGCCGCCGGCGCGCAGGCCGACCCGCTCAAGCTGGCGGGCCTCAAGGCCGTGATCGAAGATGCGCGCCAGGCGGCCGTTTCCAGCAGCAAAGGGCCGGCCGACCCGACCAACTACAACACCTTCGTGCAGCGGCTCAAGGCCGTGCAAGGCAAGTTCCCGCCCTTGTATGAGCAGTCCTATGTGACACCCTACATCCAGACGATCACGGGGCTGGGTGCAGCGAAGTTCGCCCAGGTGCTGTCCAGCGACCCTGATCGAGAAGGTGCGGCCGGCCTCATGTTCGATCTCGGTCAGGCCATCCTCCAGCACGGTGAGGGCTACCTCAAGCCCGAGACGCGTGCTTTCCAGGAGTTCATCTCCGACTTGTATGACGGCTTCCTCAGTGCCGAAGACCGCCGTGGCGTGAAGGAGCCTGACCTGGGCGTGATTCCGCCGCTGGCCAAATGGGGCAACCCTGATGCAGGCCCCTACACCTGGCCCATTGATGCAGCCAAGTCTTTCAATGTCGGTGCCGGCGTGGTCAACATGCCACCGGGCAATGCCGATGGCGGCCTGGTGGCCTGGGCAGCCCTGGGCCATGAAACCGCAGGGCACGACATCCTGCATGCCGATAAGGGCTTGCAGCCCGAGCTGGCGCAGGCCTTGCGCACCAACCTGGATTCGTTGGGCAATGGCCTGGCTGCGTATTGGGCCGATCGCATTGACGAGACCTCGTCCGACGTCATGGGCCTGCTCAACCTGGGGCCCGCAGCCGGTATTGGCCTCATCGCCTACTTCCGGGCACTGGGCGCGGCCTTTGGCCAACCCGCCAAGCTGCGCAGCGACGGCCCTGACAACGACCCGCATCCAGCCGACATTGTGCGCGGCTACCTGGCCGCCGAGGTCGTGGCCTTGCTGAGCTTCTCAGGCCATGCGGCCTGGTCCAAGCTGATTGCCGCCGAGACCGACAAGGATCGCGGCACCATCACCCTGGCAGGCCAGACCATCTCGCCTGCGCTGGCACGCAAGTCGGCCAAGATCGTGGCCCAGACCCTGGTGCAAGGCAAAACGCAATCTCTGGAAGGCCATGCGCTGGGCGACATCCAGGGCTGGGCCGATTCGGACGAGGCCATCGTGCAGGCCATGCGTGGGCCTCTGCGTGACGGCAAGCCGCTGCCGCCCACACCGGGTGGCGAGAAGCTCTATGCCGCGCACCTGGTGTCAGCTGCGGTCATGGAGGCCCTGGCCACAGGCAAGGACATCGGCAAGCTGCAGGCCAACCTCATCACGCAACTCAACAAGCTGCATGACGCCAACCCCTCGTGGGGGCCGCTGTTCGTGTCTCAGCCTGGCCAGTTGCGGCGCGACTACTTCATCCCGCAGGCCTTGCGCCGGCTGCGTCGCGCCATGTGATGTGAAAGCGGCCAGCTCCTTGATGAGCCGCTTGATCAGATCACCTGCGCCGAAGGGCCTTTGTCACGCTGCCAGCAATTGACGCAGCACGAAGGGCAGGATGCCACCGTGCTGGTAGTAGCTGACCTCGATCGGCGTGTCGATGCGCAGCTTGACCACCACCTCGTTCTTGCTGCCATCCGCACGCTCGATGATCAGCTTGGCATCGGCTTGTGGCTTGATCTCGCCACCCAGGTCGATGCTGATCACCTCGTCGCCCTTGAGGCCCAGAGACTGCCAGGAGTCCTCGCCCTTGAACTGCAGCGGCAGCACCCCCATGCCCACGAGGTTGGAGCGGTGGATCCGCTCAAAGCTGCGGGCCACCACGGCCTTGATGCCCAGCAACTGCGTGCCCTTGGCCGCCCAGTCGCGGCTGGAGCCGGTGCCGTATTCCTCGCCGCCGAAGATCACCGTGGGCGTGCCCTGCTCGATGTACTTCATGGCCGCGTCGTAGATGAACATCTTTTCATTGCCTGGCTGGAACAACGTCAGGCCGCCTTCCTCGCGGCTGCCGTCCTCCTTGGTCGGCAGCATCAGGTTCTTGATGCGCACATTGGCGAAGGTGCCGCGCATCATCACCTCGTGGTTGCCGCGGCGTGAGCCATAGCTGTTGAAGTCGGCCTTCTGCACGCCATGCCCGATCAGGTACTGGCCGGCGGGCGAGGCTTCCTTGATGGAGCCAGCCGGTGAGATGTGGTCGGTGGTGATGGAGTCGCCGAACAAGGCCATGATGCGGGCCTTCTCCACGCCCAGTGTGATGGCCTTGGGTTGCTGCTCGAAGCCCTCGAAGAAGGGCGGGCGCGCAATATAGCTGCTCTTGGGCCAGTTGTAGACCTGGCCCTTGACACCCTTGGTCTGCTCCCACAGCTTGCCGGGCTTCTTCTTGACCTTCTCGTAGTTGGCCTTGAAGGTCTTGCCGTCCATGGCGTACTTCATGAGCTTGTAGATCTCGTCACTGCTGGGCCAGATGTCGCCCAGGTAAATGTCCTTGCCGTTCTTGCCCTTGCCAACCGGCTGGGTCATCAGATCGCGCGTGACATTGCCTGCGATGGCATAGGCTACCACCAGCGGCGGGCTGGCCAGGAAGTTGGCCTTCAGATTGGGGTGGATGCGCGCCTCGAAATTGCGGTTGCCCGACAGCACCGCGGCACACACCAGGTCATTATTCTGAATGACCTCGTTGATCTCGGGCGTGAGGTCGCCGGCATTGCCGATGCAGGTCGTGCAGCCATAAGCGGCGACCGCGAAGCCGAGCTTTTCGAGGTAGGGCAGCAGGCCGGCCTTCTCCAGGTACTCGGTGACGATGCGCGAGCCAGGGGCCAGCGAGGTCTTCACATGGGGCTTGACCTTGAGCCCGGCTTCCACGGCCTTCTTGGCCAGCAGTCCGGCGGCCAGCAGCACGCTCGGGTTGGAGGTGTTGGTGCAGGAGGTGATCGCCGCGATCAGCACATCGCCATTCTTGATGTCGACACCATTGGATGTGGTGAAGGTCTTGCCCAGTTTGTCGGCGCTCTGGTTGAAGCCGTTCTCCGCCACCGGCTTGGAGAACAGCTCGGTGAAAGCCTTGCTCAGGTTGGTGATCTCGATGCGATCCTGAGGGCGCTTGGGGCCGGCCAGCGAAGGTGCGACCTTGCCCAGGTCCAGCTTGACCACGCTGGAGTAGGCGATGTCACCGCTCTTGGGCACGCCAAACAGCTTCTGAGCCTTGAAGTAGCCTTCGAAGGCGGCGATCTCCTCCTTGGTGCGGCCGGTACCCTTGAAATAGTCGATGGTCTTGTCGTCCACAGGGAAGAAGCCCATCGTGGCGCCGTATTCCGGTGCCATGTTGGCGATCGTGGCGCGGTCGGGCAGGGCCAGGGAGGCCGTGCCTTCGCCGAAGAACTCGACGAACTTGCCCACCACCTTTTCCTTGCGCAGGATTTCGGTGATGGTCAGCACCAGGTCGGTGGCCGTCACGCCTTCACGCAGCTTGCCGGTGAGCTCAAAGCCCACCACATCGGGCGTCAGGAAGTACACAGGCTGGCCCAGCATGCCTGCCTCGGCCTCGATGCCGCCCACGCCCCAGCCCACCACGCCGATGCCGTTGATCATGGTGGTGTGGCTGTCTGTGCCGACCAGGGTGTCTGGGTAGGCCACGCCGTCCTTAGACTGATGCACGCCACGCGCGAGGTATTCCAGGTTGACCTGGTGAACGATGCCAAAGCCCGGCGGCACCACGCCAAAGGTGTCGAAGGCCTGCATGCCCCACTTCATGAATTCGTAGCGCTCGGCATTGCGCTGGAACTCCAGCTTCATGTTGAGGTCCAGCGCCTTCTTGTTGCCGTAGTGGTCGATCATCACCGAGTGGTCCACCACCAGGTCCACCGGCACGAGTGGTTCGATGCGCTTGGGGTTCTTGCCCAGGCCTTCGGCCACATTGCGCATGGCAGCCAGGTCGGCCAGCAACGGTACGCCGGTGAAGTCCTGCAGCACCACACGGGCCACGACGAAGGGGATCTCGTCCACGCGCTCGGCCTTGGGTTGCCAGTTGGCCAGTTGGGCCACATGCTCGGGTGTCACCTTTTGGCCGTCACAGTTGCGCAGCACGGACTCCAGCACGAGGCGGATCGATACCGGCAGTCTGTTGACGTTGGGGTGGAGCTTGGCCAGCTCGGGCAGGGCGTAGTACTTCAGCGATTGACCGGTGCGGGTCTTGAAGGACTTCACGGTCTGCGCAAACGCATGTTGGCTTGCTGACTGACTTGCCTTGGACGCTTTTGCCTGGGACGCTTTGGCCATGGATGGATCTCCGTCTGCGGTGGTTGGTGGAAGAGACAAAACTTCATTTTGGCAGCAAGCAGGCGCGGTGGACAATACTTCTGGAGTGGCCCCACCACGCGCCTTACCTTGCTCGACGATGTCCTCGCCTGCGCATTCTTCGATCCCTTCCGCGACACCCGATGTGGACTACCTGCCACCACCCGATACCGGGCTGGATGTGGTCTTCCGTGACGACACCATGGTGGTGGTCAACAAGCCTTCGGGCCTGTTGTCGGTGCCTGGTCGAGGCGAAGGGCGTGCTGACTGCATGGTGAGCCGCGTCTGCCTGCGCTTTGAAGACGCCATGATCGTTCACCGGCTGGACATGGCCACATCGGGCCTGCTGGTGCTGGCACGCGGCGAGGCTATTCAACGTGCCTTGAGCATGGCGTTTCAGGACAGGCGCGTGAGCAAGCGCTATGTGGCGCTGGTCCACGGCCTGTTGAAAGAAGACGCGGGGGAGTTGGACCTGCCCCTCGTCACCGACTGGCCGCGTCGCCCCATGCAGATGGTCTGTCATGAGCGTGGCAAGCCTTCGCTGACGCGCTACCGGGTGTTGGCTCGTGATGTCGATCGAGGCTTGAGCCGTGTCGAGCTGGAGCCCATCACCGGCCGTTCGCACCAGCTGCGCGTCCACATGCTGGCCATGGGACACCCGATTGCCGGCGACCCCTTGTATGGCGATGCCACCGTGCAACAGGCGTACCCGCGGCTGATGCTGCACGCCTGCCGCATCGACATGCCGCATCCCATGTCGGGTGAGATGCTGAGCTTGAGCAGCCCTGCACCGTTTTAAGGCTGGTCGCCGGCCTTGTCGCTGGCGCGCTTGCCCCCCCTGATCATGGCCGCCACCAGGTTCTCGCGCTGGAGCAGGCTCATCAGCAGCACGCCCAGCCAGTGCAGCACGATGCAGACCTGGAGCACGCGCGCCAGGGCGGTGTGCACATCAATGGGCCCGTCCTCGCCCCAGAAGGCGTCCAGCTGACTGAGCCAGCCGCTGAGGCCCAATGCCAGTACCAGTGTCCACATCAGCAAGGCCATGCACAGGCCCGCCGGGTTGTGGCCGAGGCTGCGCTCAAGCACCCGCCCGCTGCGCCTGGCCTGGAGCAAATCCTGCGCGTGGCGCTTCAATGCCGTCCAGCTGGGCAGCCGCACGTGGGCCGTGTCGGTGCGTGGGCGTGTCAGCCCCCAGGCCAGCCTCAGCAGCACCAGCACTGCGGAGGCATAGCCCATATAGCGGTGCAGTGGGCCGGTCTCGTTGAACAGGTTGAACAAGACGATGGCCGCCACCAGCGCGTGGCTGATCCGCACCGCCGTGCTCCAGACGGGCACCATGCGGACCCGTGGTCGGCCCACCTTCATTTCTCGATGTAGGCCTTGACGATCTCCAGTGTCTTGGTGTCGAAGTAGATCTCGACCTTCTTGCCGTCCTTGTTCCAGCCGTAGATCTCGTAGCACTGGCCTTCGACCTTGAACTTGCGGATCTTGTAGCCCAGGTCTTCCAACTTGGCGCGGGCGTCCACATCCTTGATCCATTCGGATTTGGGGTGGGCGGGGCAATCGGCGCTGGCCAAGGCAGACAAGGGCAGCGCGGCGGCCAGAAGGGCCGTCAGGGCAAAGGAGGTTTTCATGGTGATGAACTTTTGATCAAGAATGATTCGCATTCATGATTCTACCTTCGCCCGGCGCGCAACCTGCACCCAACGTGAAATGGCCTGGTACATCTGGTGGACATCGAGCGGCTTGGGCACGTGGTCGTTCATGCCCACCGCCAGCGCGCGCTCACGGTCGCTGACGAGCGCGCTGGCCGTCATCGCGATGATGGGCAGGTGTTGCCAGCGGGCATCGCGTCGGATGCGCTCGGTGGCGGTGTAGCCGTCCATGTGGGGCATCTGGCAGTCCATGAGGACACAGTCGAACGGGGCGCTGTCGTCCAGCCTGCTGAGGGCTTGCCGGCCGTCTTCGGCGATGACGACCTCCATGCCGACGCGCTCCAGCAGTTCCTTGGCCAGCTCCTGGTTGAGCGGCTGGTCTTCCACCAGCAGGATGCGCAGGCCCCGCAGACTGGGGTTCGCGGCAGGCAACAGGGACGGCACCGGGCTCGTGAACGGCTGGGGCACGGCAAACTGGCCTCGGCCGGTTTGAGCCCGGTTGAGGCTGTCAAACAGCGTGGAGGGCGTGACCGGCTTGGTGAGCACGTCGGCCAGGGGAACGTCCTGAGCCGCCTTGAGGGCATCGGCGCGGTTGAATGCCGTGACCAGCAGGATGCAGGGGATGTGGTCAGGAAAGCGTTGCTGCGCCAGTTCGTGGATGGCACGAGCGCATGTCACGCCGTCCATGCCCGGCATCTTCCAGTCCAACAGGATCCAGTCATAGGGCGTGTCGGCCTGGTGGACGATGTCCAGGGCTTCCTGGCCGTCGCCGGCGAGGTCCACATCCAGCCCCAGTTGGGCTGTCATCTGGCCCAGCACCTGACGGGCATCGGCGTTGTCATCGACCAGCAGCACATGCTTGCCTGCCCAGTCCTTGCTGAGCATGGCCATGGGGGCATGGTGATCGGGCAGGCTCATGCGCACGGTGAAGTGGAAGTTCGAGCCCTGGTTGAGCGTGCTCTCGACCCACATGCGCCCGCCCATGCGTTCGGTCAACTGCTTGGAAATGGTCAGGCCCAGCCCCGTGCCGCCAAACCGGCGCGTGGTGGACACGTCGACCTGGCTGAAAGGCTGGAAGAGCTTGCCCTGCTGGTCGGGGCTCATGCCCATGCCGGTGTCCTTGACCCAGCCATGCAGCACGACGTCCTGCTTGTTGCGGTGCTGGATCTCCAGGCCGATGGTGACGCTGCCCTGGTCGGTGAACTTGATGGCGTTGGAGCCCAGATTGACCAGGATCTGCCGCAGGCGCGTCGGGTCGCCCAGCAGGTGCGCTGGCAGATCGGGCGGGGCGGTGAACAGCAGCTCCAGGCCCTTGCGCTCAGCGGGCAGCCCGAGAACGTCCGCAGCCTGATCCAGCACCTCTTGCAGCGAGAAGTCGATGGCCTCCAGTTCCAGGTGGCCGGCCTCGATCTTGGACATGTCCAGCACGTCGTTGATGATCTGCAGCAGGTTGTTGGCCGCCTGGTGGGCCTTGAGCACGTATTGGCGCAATTTGTCGGGCGGGGCATCGTCCAGCGCGAGATGGGTCATGCCGATGATGGCGTTCATCGGTGTGCGGATCTCGTGGCTCATGTTGGCCAGGAAGGCCGACTTGGCACTCGTTGTTTCCTGCGCGGCTTTGCTGGCGGCGCGCAGGGCCTCTTCGGTCTTCTTGCGCGCGGTCACGTCGTCGACGATGGCGAAGTAGAGGTCGTCGTCCTGGTGGCCCAGCCACAAGAGCATCACTTCGGCGTCGAAGGTCTGACCATCCAGCCGGCACAGCCGCCACTCGATGCGGCCGGGCTGGCCGCCGTCCTGGTAGGTGTCCAGCAGGTGCTCGGCCAGTTCCTTGCTGGACTCGCCATTGGGCTGTTTGGGCAGCGACAGTGGCGCCAGCCACGGGAGCAAGCCTTTGATGTCATCGAAGCGCTCGGCGCCGAAGAGCTTGAGCGTAGCGGCGTTGCAGCGCAGCATGCCACGCTCGCGGTGGAAGAAGATGAAGGCCGATGAGGCATGTGTGAAGACGGCCTCAAAGCGCTGTTCGGCCTGGCGTCTGGCGGTGACATCAAGCCAGTAGCCGTCGTAGACCTTGCCGCCATCGGGCGTGCTGGCAACCGCGCTGTTGACGCTGATCCAGTGCGCATGCGGTTGCTCCACGGCGAACTCGATGGGCTGGGTGGGCGGATGGTTCTCGGCTTGTCCTGGCGGCCCCCATATGGCCGAGGAGGAAGAAGGCGTGGATGCCAGGGTGCCTTCGTCCACGCCAAAGAGCTGGCGCACACCTGGGCCGATGTAGGCAAAGCGGCCCTGGCCGTTTGGCGAGACGCGGTAGCGGAACAAGGTCAGCGGCAGGGCGCGCGTCATGTCCAGGGTTTCGCGGCGGACCTGCTCGACCGCGCATTCACGCTCCATGCGTTTGAAGTAGGCCCAGATCACCAGCCAGCCCAGCAAGGTGATTGCCGTTGCGCTCAAGACCGTGGACAGCAGCAGGTCGCTTTCAGGTGCAAGCGGAATGAGTGCCCACAAGGTGTAGGGATAGTCATTGAGCTGGCGCGTGAGGCTCAGATAGCGTTGGCGGTCTATCTCCACGCCGCGCAGATCGGCGCCATCCACCCTGATGTTCAGCAAAGGCCAGTCCAGCCGCTTGGGCATGTCGATGTAGGCGCCCATCAGCACCTTTTCCCGGCCTGCCAGCGAAGGGCCTTCAGGGATCTGGCGAATCAGCAAGTCCGGCGAGTTGCCCGCCACGACCACGCCATTGCTGTCGACGACATTGAGCTGGCGGCCCGTGGTGTCCGTAAAGAGCCTCGCCATCGTGGCCGGGTCGGTCTTGAGGATCAGGATGCCCAGCGCGCGCGGCCCGTCGTCAATGCGGGCAGAGAAGTTGAAGCCCGGCTTGTGGCTGACACGGCCCATCACGAATTGGAATCCCGCGCCCGATTCCATCGCGCCGGTGAAGTACTCCCGGGTCCTGAAATTGTGGCCGAGGGTGGAGAAGGTCCTGTCCAGGTAGCTGCTGTCTGCCACGGAGGTGCCGTAGGCATTTTGCATGTACATCTGCCTGATCTGGAAGTCGCGGACGATGCCATCCAGCTGGTGGCTCATCTTCTGGACTTCAGAGCGCCGAGTCAGTTCATCGCCCAGCTTGTCGGGTTCGATCGGGCCCTTGCGATCCGGGTCAGGGGCGAGGTCCAGCCGCATGAACTCGATGAGGCTGGGCTGGCGGGCCAGCACCTGCCCGAGCGCGGCCAGTGAGCGAAAGTGGCTCTCGATGTTGTCTTGCAGGCTGCTCAGGCGCGCGTTGCTGCTGCTGACCGCATCGTGCCGGAAGCCCTGGATGCGGAACTGGAGGGCCCACACCGCCGTGAGGATCACCAGCCCCGTCCAGATCAGCGCGGCCCACGAGAGCTTGCGCCGAAGCCAACCAATGTCCGATGCCGCTGTCGGAAATTCCTGATCCATGGGGGTGCTCCAGTTCGTCGAGCCCTTGGTGACCGAACTACTGGGCTCCGCGCCGATCGCTTGGCGCAATCTGCTCATGACTTTCTATCAGACCGAGCCCCCGACGGGCAACGCGGAATGCCCCCGCGCCACGATTTAAGACAAGCTGGCGTGCTTTGACCACAAAGTGCATGAGCCGATCGGCCTCTTTGCCTTGTCCGAAGATCCTGGGGTGATGGGTGGCCAGGCCCATCGTGGCAAAATCTCCGCTTTTCGTCAGAGACCCGATGCCATGACTGCAGTCGTCATCAGCGGTACTGGGCTGTACCAGCCGCCCCATACCATCACCAACGCTGAGCTGGTGGAATCGTTCAACGCCTACGTTGACCACTACAACACCGAGCACGCCAGCGAGATCGAAGCGGGCACCTTGACGGCGCTGGCTCCCTCCAGCGTGGAGTTCATCGAGAAGGCCTCGGGCATCAAGCAGCGCTACGTGATGGAGAAGTCCGGCATCCTGGACCCCAAGCGCATGTACCCGCGCTTGCAATCACGCACTGATGACGAGCTGTCCATGCTGGCCGAGATCGGCGTGGAGGCCGCCAAGAAGGCCCTGGCCGCAGCCGGCAAGACCGGTGCCGACGTCGACGGCGTGATCTGTGCCTGCTCCAACCTGCAGCGCGCCTATCCGGCCATCGCCATCGAGATCCAGAACGCCATTGGCGCCAAGGGCTATGCCTTCGACATGAACGTGGCCTGCTCGGCTGCGACCTTCGGCCTGGAGCAGGCGGTAAACGCGGTCAAGTCCGGCTCGGCCAAGTGCGTGCTGGTGGTCAATCCCGAGATCACCTCCGGCCACCAGGAATGGAAGGACCGCGACTGCCATTTCATCTTCGGTGACGTGGCCACGGCCACCGTGATCGAGCGCGCCGACACCGCCACCTCGGCCGACCAGTGGGACGTGCTGGGCTCGCAACTGGCCACGCAGTTCTCCAACAACATCCGCAACAACTTCGGCTACCTCAACCGCAGCGAAGACAGCGACCCCAAGGCCCGCGACAAGACCTTCCGCCAGGAAGGCCGCAAGGTGTTCAAGGAAGTCGTGCCCATCGCCTCGGCCCACATCGAGTCGCAACTGCAGACGCTGAGCGTCCAGCCCTCCGATGTGCGCCGCTTCTGGCTGCACCAGGCCAATCTGTCGATGAACCAGTTGATCGTCAAGAAGCTCATCGGTGGCGAGGTCACCCCCGAGGTTGCGCCGTTGATCCTGGACGAGTATGCCAACACCTCGTCGGCTGGCTCCATCATCGCCTTTCACCTGCACCATGGCGACATGAGGCCGGGCGAGCTGGGCGTGATCTGCTCCTTTGGCGCGGGCTACTCGGTGGGCAGCGTGGTGGTGCGCAAGCGCTGATCTCCCAGAGCGACCGAGCGATCCCCCATCGGGCGGAGTGGCCACGCAGGCACAATCCCCGTACCCCGACCCTATATTGACCATTGGCCGACCATGGCCCGCCGGGTGAACCTGCGGGCTTTTTTCTTGCCCCATCATGAGCCAAGATTTCACCTTCTACTGGCACGACTACGAAACCTTCGGCCGCGTGCCGCGCCGTGACCGGCCCTCGCAGTTCGCCGGCATCCGCACCGATGCGGATCTCAACGAGATCGGGCAGCCGCTGATGCAGTATTGCCAGCCTGCGCCCGACTCGCTGCCGGATCCGGAGTCCTGCCTGCTCACGGGCATCCTGCCGCAGACCTGCCTGGAGCGCGGTGTGCCCGAGTACCGCTTTGCCGATGCCATCGAGCGCGAGCTGGCGCTGCCGGGCACGGTCGGCGTGGGCTACAACACCATCCGCTTCGACGACGAGGTCACGCGCCATCTCTTCTGGCGCAACCTGATCGACCCCTATGCCCGCGAATGGCAGAACGGCTGTGGCCGCTGGGACTTGCTCGACGTGGTGCGCTGTACCTGGGCCTTGCGCCCCGAGGGCATCAACTGGCCTTCACATGAAGATGGGCGCCCGTCCTTCAAGCTGGAGCACCTGACGGCCGCCAATGGCCTGAGCCACGAGGCCGCGCACGATGCCTTGTCTGACGTGCGCGCCACCATTGGCCTGGCTCGTTTGATCAAGCAGGCCCAGCCCAAGCTGTGGGACTTTTGCCTGAAGCTGCGCAAGAAAGATGCTGTGCTGGCCGAGGCTGGCCTGGACAAGCCGCGTTCATCGTGGCGGCCCTTTTTGCACATCTCCGGCATGTTCGGCCCCGAGCGAGGCTGCATGGCCCTGGTCTACCCGCTGGCGCAGCATCCATCGAACAAGAACGAGATCCTGGTATGGGACCTGGCCCATGATCCCGCCGAGCTGTTTGCGCTGAGCGCTGCCGACATCCGCCTGCGCCTGTTCACCAAGACGGCTGATCTGCCCGAAGGCGTGACGCGCCTGCCCGTCAAGAGCGTGCACATCAACAAGTCACCCATCGTGATCGGCAACCTCAAGATCCTGAGCCCGGCCTTGATCGCCAAGTGGGGCTTGAACCTGGAGCAGGCAGCCGCACATGCCGAGCTCGCGGCCGAGCGTGCGGCCAGCATGGATGGCATCTGGGCCGAGCTGTACGCGCGCGACGACAAGCGTGAACCCGCCGATGTGGACGAAGACCTCTACGGTGGCTTCGTGGGCAACGAGGACCGCCGCGTGCTGCAACGCCTGCGCGGCCTGTCGCCGCAGCAACTGGCCGAGCGCACGCCGGGTTTCGTGGACGAGCGGCTGGAGGAACTGCTGTTCCGCTACCGTGCCCGCAACTTCCCCGACACCTTGAGCGAGGCTGAGCAGGCGCGCTGGCATGAGTTGCGCGTGGCGCGCTTGCACGAGGGGCAGGGTGGTGGCTTGTCGCTGTCGGCCTTCTTCGAGCGCATCGATGCCTTGAGCGAAACCTTGCCAGAAGACGATGAGCGTGGCCAGGACATTCTGGGGGCGCTGTACGACTATGCCGAACAGATCGCGCCCTGATGCGCGCCCTGATGCGCACCATGATGGCGGTGGTGCCCGGCCTGGCGTGACCACGCTGGTGCCCGTCATCCGCAGCGCGCCGTCGCATCTGCGTTACCTCACGGGCTACCCGCCGCACTTGCTGCAACAGGTGCAAAAGCTCATCGTCGAGGGCACGCTGGCCGAGACGCTGGCACGCCGCTATCCGGATCGGCACAGCATCCAGTCGGACTCGGCCTTGTACGAGTACGTGATGGACCTCAAGGCGCGCCACATGCGCCATGCCGACCAGATCAGCAAGGTGGCCTATGACAACAAGCTCAAGGTCATCACGCAGGCGCTGGGCACGCACACGGCCGTGTCACGCGTGCAGGGCGGCAAGCTCAAGGCCAAGCGCGAGATCCGCGTGGCCAGCCTGTTCAAGGACACGGCGCCCGAGTTCCTGCGCATGATCGCCGTGCATGAGCTGGCCCACTTGAAAGAGAAGGCCCATGACAAGGCCTTCTACCAGCTGTGCCTGCACATGGAACCCCACTACCACCAGTACGAGTTCGACCTGCGCCTCCATCTCGTGGCGCAGGATCTGGCCAGGCTCAATGACGTCAAGCCCGCAGGGCCTGAGGCACCGCAGTCGACGCAGCTTGAGTGATCCGCTGCCAGTGCGCCTGCAGATTGGGCGCGACGCGATCGGCATCGGTGACCACGGACATGTGGCCCAGCCCAGGCAGGGTCTCCACCAGCGCATGACTGTTTACGCGAGCCAGGCGGCGTGTCATCTCCAGGGCCGGCAGGCGGGTGCGCTCGCCGTGCACCAGGGTCAGGGGCACATCGACGCGGAAGTCTTCGAAGGCACGGGGCAGGCTGCCGATCAGGTTGACCTCCTGCGACATCTTCCAGCCGAAGGCGCGCATGGGGGCCTTGACCTTGTCGGGCATGAGAGACCAGGCACCGGGGCCGTTCCAGTAATTGATGAAGGCTTCCAGCCATTCGTCGGTGCCGCCGTGCTCTGCCTTGGTGAAGACGCTGCCTTCGCCATACATGGTGCGCATCTCGACGCCGAGTTCGCCATCCAGCTCGTCCTGTACCTTGCGCAGTGAGCCGAACATCACCGGCTCGTACAGCCACAGCGACTTGATGGGCAGATCTCGGTCGAGCGTCAGCAGCAGCGCCAGCAGGCCGCCATAGGAGTGGGCCACGAGATGCAGGCCGCTGGTGTCCGAGGGGATCTGCTGGCGGATGTGCGCCAGGTCCATGTCCATGGTGAAGGGCGTGCCGGCTGGCATCAGGTCGTCAGGCGCATAGCCACGGTTGACGACGGCCAGGCTGCGCATGCCTTCGGGCACGGTGGCCATCAGGCGCTTCCACATGAAAGGGCCCATGCCCGTGGAGTGGACGAACAAGGCGGTGTCTTGTTGAGCTTGGCTCATGTGCTGTCTCCAAGAAATACTTGCATAAAAGAAGTATTTAGCGGAGTATATGGACGAAACTTCAACCCTGCAACTCAGCGGGTCAACTCGTCGAAACAAACCACCACAACCACCATGCGCCGCACCTCTTTCGCCGACATGAGCTGCTCCATTGCCCGCACCTTGGAGATCGTGGGCGAGTGGTGGACATTCCTGATCGTGCGCGAAGCCTTCTTTGGCAGCCGCAAGTTCGGCGAGTTCGAGCGTGCGCTGGGCATCGCGCCCAATGTGCTCACGCAGCGCCTGGCCAAGCTCGTGGAGGGCGGCATCCTGGTGGTGGAGAGCACCAGCCAGAATGGCAAGGCCCTGTCTTATCGGCTGAGCCCCAAGGGGCGGGATCTGTTCCCGGTGCTGGTGGCCATGCTGCAATGGGGCGACAAGCACGCCAGCGGACCAGAAGGGCCGCCCGTGCGCATCGTCGAGCGCCGCACCGGGCAAGCCATCGCGCCCATGGTGATGCGTGCGGCCAGTGGCGAGGCGCTGGACGTGTCGGAGGTGATGCCGGTGCCCGGGCCCGGAGCGGGTGAGGCCGTGCGCAGGCGCATGGCTGAAGTGGCGGAGTTGACGCAGAGCCGGCGTAAGGCTTGAGCCCGGCCTTTCAGGCTGTCCACAGCAGGGGCTTGTTCACCATCAGGTAGAAAACGGCCAGCATGGCCAGGAAAGCCGGGTAGCCCAACCATTCCCACAGGTGCGCCTGACGCTGGTACGAGGGTGGCAGTGCCCGGCCCGAGGCTTGGGCCTGGGCGCTGCTGCTGGCCATGCGCCATTGCAGCCAGACCACAGGCAACCAGCACAAGCCGGCCAGCACATAGAGCATGATGGCCGTCAGCAGCCAGGGCGTGTGCCAGGACCAGCCGGCCATGTGTGCCAGCCACAAACCAGAAAGCGGCTGCACGATGCCTGCGGGCGTGGTGAACCACCAGTCGGCGCGAACGACAAGCCTGCACACCACAGCCTGCGCCGCGACCGACCCGCTGCGGTTGGTGAAGAACATGAAGAACGCCGAGCCAAAGCCTGTGCCCACCAGCAGCACGCTTGACACGATGTGGAGCCACTTGAGGACGAGATAGGTGTTCATGTGCGGGGGCTGGCCTGTAACGTGCCAATCGCGTTTGGGCCGGGTTCAATGCCATGAGGTGCTCACCAGGTGTTGGTAGCCAATGGGTTCGCGGCCGAGCAGGGCGGCGAAAGGCTGTGGTGCGGCCACATTGTCTTGTTGCATCAAGGCCAGTGTGTCGGTGCAAAAAGGCAGAGCCGGGATCTGGTCACCAATGCGCGCGCTCAAGGTGGTCAGGAGGTCTGGCAAAGGCAGCACCAAGGCACGCCCCTTGCCCAGCTGGTGGCGCAGGCTGGCCACGAGCTCGAGCATGCTCAAGGGCGCCAGGCCAACACACGGCATGATGCCCCTGAAAGTGCGAGACTCGCCCAGCAAGCGCGTCACGGCATCGGCCAGATCGCCAACTGCCACGGGCTGTACGCGTGCCCTGGACATGGCGCGCGGCAGCATCAAGGCGGGGCATTGCGCCAGTGCCATGAACAGCTTGCTGCCGTCGCCTCCGGCGCCGAACACGATGCTGGGGCGCAGTATGGCGGCGTCAAGCAGCCCTTGTGCGTTGAGGCTCAGCAGATGCTGCTCGGCCGCAAGCTTGGTCGTGGCGTAGAGCACCTTGCTGTGGTCGATGCCCAGAGCCGAGATGTGGATCACCCGGCGGACCCCAGCCTGGGCGCACGCATTGAACAAGGCCTTGGGGGTGTCGGTGTGCACCGCCTGGATGGGGCGTTGTCTTGTGTCTCTGAGAACGCCCACTGCATTGATGACGGCGTCGATGCCTTGAAGCCGATCACGCCAGGCGGCGGCATCGGTGTCCCGATTGAAGTCCACGGTGATGGACTGCGTCGAGCCATGAGGTGGCTTTGAGGTGGTGGGACGCACCTGGTGTCCGGCCTGGGCCAGTGCGCGGTGAATGTGGCGCCCGATGAAGCCAGAGGTACCACACAGCAGGATGTTCATGACGGGTCTCCGTTTTGATTGAGCATGATGCGCACCTGGCCCCACACCTGGCGAGAGATGACGGCCACCGAGGTGAACACGCCAGCGAACACCAGCCACAGGGCGCGGCGAAGCGTGTCGACCACTGGGGTGCCTTCATTGAATTCGCCGAAGGTCAGCATGAGGAGCAAGGTGCCGCAGACAGCCAGAACATAAGCGCTGCGCACCCAGAATTCAGCGCCACCCTCTGCATTGCACAGGGAATGCAGCACCTTGATCAGGATGGGCTTGAGGTAAGTGATGGCCAATAGCGGGCCTGCCGCGGCAATGAGCAGGGAAAGGAGAAAGAGGGCGGTGTTCATGATGGGCTCCTTTCGGTCAGAGTTGGATATCAAAGGTATTGTCGTTTTATTTTGAAATTTCAGTATTAAAAGAAATATTGAGACAAAAAAATGAGGCTCAACCTCGCACGAATTTCTGGATGCTGGCACCCATGCGCAGCACCTTCTCAAGCGTGCTGGGCGACAGGCGCAGCATCTCGTCAGACCAAGACCCCAGCGCTTCCATCAGCCTGAGTGTTTCATGCACACGGTCTTGCGCGTCGGCGGCTTCCTTGCTGAATTCGGGCTGCTTGACCAGATCCTGAAGCATGCGCGTGGTCGGGTCGAACTCTCGCTCCTTGCGCTCGCGAACCACCGTGCGGAACAACTCCCATACGTCGGTAGATGTCTCGAAGTAGTCACGGCGGTCTCCCAGCACCTGAGTGGTGCGTACCAGCTTCCAGTTGACCAGCTCCTTGAGGCTGGTGCTGACATTCGAGCGCGCCACGCCCAGCGTTTCGGCAATCTCTTCGGCGTGCAAGGGCTTGCCGTGAAAGAACAGCAGGGCGTGGATCTGGGCCACGGTGCGGTTGACGCCCCACGCGGAGCCCATCTCACCCCAGTGAACCACAAACTTGCTGGCGACTTTGCTCAATTCCATGTCGCCCAGTCTATCTTGTTTGTTATTTCTGTCAATACTGAAATTTCAAGGGTGAATGTCCGGGAATGGCGAGTTGTCCACCGTGGCGGCCGAAGCTGGCTCCGAAGCCCCGGACGCGGCACTCGGCGGCGTCGGGATCAGCGTGCGGTTGATGACCTGATCATCCAGGCCAAGCGAGGGAATGAAGCCACCATTGGCCCACTCTGCATAGCGCCAGTCACGCTCGCTGCGCACCAGGCCATCTTCGGGCGGGCCGATCTCTCGCACGGGCTCATGCGACAGTGCCGTGGCCATGAACTGGATCCAGGTGGGCAGGGCCAGCGAGGCACCCGAGCTGTGGCCGCCGAGCGATTGAGGCTTGTCGTAGCCCACCCAGACGACAGCCACCAGGTTGGGCTGGAAACCGGCGAACCAGGCATCGACCACGTCGTTGGTGGTGCCGGTCTTGCCATACAGATCGGGGCGCTTGAGTTGGGCCTGGGCGCGTGCCGCTGTGCCGCTGCGCGCCACCTCCTGCAGCAGCGAAGCCGTCATGAAGGCATTGCGCGCGGGGATGACACGCTGGGTTTCGTCCATCAAAGCGGGTGGGGCTTCGAACACGGCCTTGCCCTCCGCATCGGTGATGCGCTTGATGACCACCGGTGTCACCTTCAGGCCGCCATTGGCGATCACGGCGTAGGCGCTGGCCAACTGCAAGGGCGTGGTGGAGCCGGCGCCCAGGGCAAGCGTGAGGTTGTTGGGTTGTTTGTCGACATCGAAGCCGTAGTGGCCAGTCCATTCGCGTGCGGCATCCGGGCCCATCAACTGCACCAGGCGGATGCTCACCAGGTTCTTGGATCGCGCCAGGGCTTCACGCAGCGTGATCGGGCCATCGGCACTGCCGTCGGCGTTCTGCGGGTTCCAGTCACCCAGGCCGGTCAGGGGGGCGTCGTTGATGATGGTCTCGGGCATCACGCCGTTTTCCATCGCGGCGGCATAGAGGAAGGGCTTGTAGCTGGAGCCGGGCTGGCGCCAGCCTTGGGTCGCGTGGTTGAACTGGTTGGCGCGGAAGTCGAAGCCGCCAACCAGGGCGTGCACTTCGCCGTCATGCGGGTTGAGGGCAACCAGCGCGCTTTCGGCTTCAGGCCATTGCGTGATCGTCCAGTCCTTGCCGAGGTGCAGCAGGCGGACCACCGAGCCACGGCTGATCTTGAGCTTGTTGCTGGCTTTGGAGGAGAGACCCGCCTGAGCCTGGCGCAGGCCTTTGCCGCTGATGTTGATGACCTCGCCCGAGGCCAGCACGGCCGTCACGCGCTTGGGTGAGGCGTCGGTCACGATGGCGATCTTGAGGACCTCGTCGTCGTTGTACTCCGCCAGGGCCTGGGCGACGGCGGGGTCGCTGTCTTCCAGATTGCCGTCAAGGTCTTCGTGGTCTTCGGGGCCACGCCAGGCTTGCTGCAACTCACGGTCGATCAGAGTCTTGCGAACAGCCTTGTAGGCCGCTTCCTGCTCCTTGGCACGCAAGGTGGTGATCACCTTCATGCCGGTGCTGTAGGCCGCATCGCCATAGCGTGCAAAGACCTGGGCGCGGGCCATCTCGGCCACGAACTCGGCGTGCACGTCCATCTCGCCTGGGCTGCGCACGCTGAGCTTTTCAGCCTTGGCGGCTTCGTATTGCCCATCGTTGAGCACGCCCTGGCTGTGCATGCGCATGAGCGCCACCAGTTGCCGTGCCCTTGCCCGTTCGGGGTTGCGGATCGGGTTGACGTTGGATGGGTTCTGGGGAAGGCCTGCGAGCATCGCGCATTCGGCGGCCGACAACTCGCTCAAGGGCTTGCCGAAGTAGGTCTGGGCGGCTTCCGCGAAGCCATAGGCACGGGCGCCCAGGTAGATCTGGTTCATGTAGAGCTCCAGGATCTGGTCCTTGCTGAGCTCGTGCTCGATCTTGAGCGACAGCATGGCCTCCTTGAGCTTGCGGCTGATGGTCTTCTCGCGCGTGAGGAAGAAGGTGCGTGCGACCTGCTGGGTGATGGTCGAGGCGCCTTGCGTGCGGCCACCGGTGAGGTTGGCCACGACGGCGCGCAGCACGCCCACCACGTCGATGCCCGGGTGGTCGTAGAAGCGCGAGTCTTCAACGGCGAGCAGGCTGTCGCGCATCAGCTTGGGGATCTGCGCGAAGGGCAGGTACTGGCGCTTCTCATTGCCGAAGCCGCCGATCTCGACGCCATCGGCCGTGTACACCCGCAGCGGCTGCTTGGGCTGGTAGTGCGCCAGGCCGCGTGTATCGGGCAACTGGGGGTAGAGCACCGCGATGGAGAGCAGCAGGGCCAGCATCCCGATCGCGGCAGCCGTGGCGGCCAGCCAGGCCAGCTTCATCCAGACGGGGCGGCCGGTGTCAGGGGCCGGTGACGACATCTCTTCCAACATCTCTTCCAACTTCTCGGACATGCAGGGATCCTATGGGTACGGCCGCCGGCCACAGCCAGGGGCGCGCTGGATTATCGGCCCAGGATCGATGCCGTCCGTCACAAAAGGTGTGCCCCATTACGAGGGGATAGAGGGGCGGATTTCCGGTCAGGCCGTCAAGGCCAGGATGACGGGCGTGCTGATCGCTGCCCCGGCCGTGGAGAGCACCAGGCTGGCGGCCACAGGGCCTTCCATCACCCGGAAATAGCGTGACATCAGGTAGACGTTGGCGCCCACCGAGATCGAGCCCAACAGGACCACGGCGCTGGTCTCCATGCGGCCCAGGCCCAGCATGCGGGCCAGCAGCCACACGACCAGCGGTTGCACCACCAGCTTCATGGCCGTCATGGCCAGGCTTGTTCGCCAGTGCGTGCGGATGCCATGTTCGGCCAGGCCAAGGCCCAGGGTGAACAAGGCCAGAGGCGTGGCGATGTTGGCCAGCCAGGTCAGTGGCAGTTTGACCGGAGGTGGCAGCGTCCAGCCCATCAGCCCGACACCCGTGCCGCTGAGGATGGCGATGATCAAGGGGTTGGTCAGCACGCTCTTGAGCGTGGCCTGGAACCCCGCCAGCGAAGGGCTGCCATGACGCGCCCATTCCACCGACACGGTGACCAGCGTCCACAAGGTCAGCGAGTTGAAGACCAGCACCAGAGCGACGGTGGGGATGGCCGCCGGGCCCAGCGTGATCTTGGCCAGAGGCAGGCCCAGGAGGGCGTTGTTGGAGAAGATCGCGGCCAGCGCAAACAGGGACTGCGAAACGCCATCCAGCCTGAAGAACTTCCGGGCCAGCAGGCGAGCCAGAACGAAGACCACCAGGCAGCTGCCGAAGAAGGCGATGAGCACGCGCCAATCCACCGGGGGCAGGCGCGAGAGATCGCTCATCAGCAGAAAGAGCAGGGCCGGTAAAGCCACATTGAACACGAAGCGCGACAGCCATTCGTTGATGGCGTCCGGCCACTTCAGCCAGCGGGTGAGCCCATACCCCAGCCCGACGATCAGGAACATCGGGGCGCAGAGCTGGAGGTAGTGCCAGATGGTGGCAAAGAGGGCGAGCATGGCGGCGAGACTTTAACCCGCCATAGCTTGCCCATGCCTTGTCCTTGTTCAGTGGCCTTTCTTGACGCTGAGCTTGTAGGTGATGTCTTGCACGGTGCCGGGCTTGCAACCTGTTGCCACCCAGTGCACCGTGTGCGGGCCGCCGGGCAAAGGTGGCAGGGCAAAGTAGTAGCCTTGCTCCGAAGAAGGCGTGAGCTTGAGTTGCGGCACGGTGGTTGCATCCACGCCGTAGATGTTGTCCACGGGCAGCTGGATGTCGAACAGCGGAGACAGCGAGCCGGGCGTGCCGGTGAAGAACTGCTTGGTACCAGGGATGGTTTTGCCGTCCAGGGTGAGGGTGATCGTGACAGGATCGGTGCAGGCCGCCTGGGCGCGGACATAGGCTTCGGTGCGGGTCTCCGGCGTGTCGCTCAGAAAAGCGCCATAGAAGGAGTTGACCAGTGGGATGAAGAGGAACTTGCCGGCGGGGATGTCGCAGCTGCGGGTGACCGGATCAGTGCCGAAGGTGCCGGCCAGGAACCAGATCGGGCCGGATTGGCTTTGAGCGCAGTGAGCGCCCGTCGTGTCGGTGACGGGGTTGGCGGCGGCGGGTGTTTGCAAGGCCCACTTCCACCAGGTCACGGCGACCTTGCCGGTGAGCGTGTCGAGGATGTCGGCGTGAGCTGCGGACGCGGCGGAAATGGCCAGGGCGAGCGCGATGCCTGTGCGGGTGAATGTCGATCTCATGTGTTTGCTTCCTTTCTTTCTGACGTCAGAGGTGGTGGAGGTCGCCTTGACCGAAAATCCAAGGCAAACGAGTGTCGATTAACGAGGAAAGATCCGCCTCCCCCTGAAACAGGTGGTGGGTCTGCTCTCAAGGAAGCTAATACGACAGGTTGAAGCCCCGCCAGTTGCGAGCAGGCGAAAAAAAACCCGCCAGGTTTGCTGGCGGGTTCGAGACCTCAGGTGACGCTGATGAATGATCAGGCAGCCTTCACTTCCTTGGCGGTCTCCACGTACTCTTCAATCTGGTTGAAGTTCATGTACTTGTAGATCTTGTCGGCGTCCTTGGTGATCACGCCGATTTCAGCCAGGTACTCGGCCGGCGTCGGCAGCTTGCCCAGCTTGGAAGCGACGGCGGTCAGTTCGGCCGAGCCCAGGAACACGTTGGTGTTCTTGCCCAGGCGGTTGGGGAAGTTACGCGTCGACGTGGAGATACAGGTCGAGCCTTCCTTGATCTGAGCCTGGTTGCCCATGCACAGCGAGCAGCCG
>RXJQ01000077.1 GCA_003963115.1 Burkholderiales bacterium | reverse complement strand
ATTGAAACTGGCGACATCAGCGCGCTGAACACCACCAATGTCCGCGTGCTCAGCACCGCGGCCATCAATGCACTCACCACGGCCCAGATCGAGGCCCTGACCACCGCGCAAACCTCGGCCCTGACCACCGCGCAAAGCAGTGCGCTCAATACCGCGCAGATCGCCGCCCTGCAAAGCACGGACTTTGCCGTCCTGAGCTCGGCCCAGGTTGCGGTTTTCAACAGTGCCCAGGTTGCCGCGATCGAGACGGGCGACATCAGCGCGCTGAGCACCAACGCGGTCAGAGCCCTGACCACCAGTGGCATCACGGGCTTGGGAACAGACCAGATTGCGGCGCTGACGTCGAATCAAGTCGGCGCATTGAGCTCGGCGCAGACAGCCACCTTCACCACGGCGCAAGCAGCGGCCATCGAGACGACCGACATCAGCGCCATGGCCACAGCCTCCGTGCGCTCGATGAGCACCGCCGCGATTGCCGCCCTGGACACCAACCAGATCCTGGCATTGACCACAGTGCAAACCGCCGCGCTCGGCAGCAGCCAGGTCGCTGGCATGACCAGCGCCCAGATCGCCGCATTGGAGAGCACGGACTTCGCTGCGATGAACACGGCCCAGATCGCTGTGCTCAACACCTCGCAAGCCGCTGCCATTGAGACACGCGACATCAGCGCGCTGAACACGACCAACGTGCGCTTGCTGAGCACTGCCGCCATCAATGCGCTGACCACCGACCAGATCCAGGCACTGACCACGACCCAGACCTCGGCCCTGACCACCGCGCAAACCGATGCGCTGAACACCGCCCAGATCGCGGCGCTGCAGAGCACGGACTTCGCTGCCTTCAACTCCGCCCAGGTGGCCGTCTTCAACAGCGCTCAGGTCGCCGCGATCGAGACCGGTGACATCAGCGCCCTGAGCACCAACGCCATCCGCGCCCTGAGCACCGATGGCGTCACGGGCCTGAGCACCGCCCAGGTGGCGGCCCTCACCTCCAACCAGGTTGCCTCGCTCAACACAGCCCAAACAGCTGCCTTCACCACGGTACAAGCGGCTGCGATCGAGACAAGCGACATCAGCGCGATGCAAACGGCCTCGGTCCGCGCCTTGAGCACCGCAGCCATCGCTGCGCTGGACACCAACCAGATCCTGGCGCTGACCACGGCGCAAACCGCCGCGCTCAGCAGCAGCCAGGTCGAAGGCATGACCAGCGCCCAGATCGCGGCGCTACAAAGCACGGACATGGCCGTTCTGAGCACCGCCCAAGTGGCCGTACTCAACACCGCTCAAGCTGCCGCGATTGAAACCGGGGACATCAGCGCGCTGAACACCACCAATGTGCGCGTGCTGAGCACCGCCGCCGTCAACGCGCTGACCACGGACCAGATCCAGGCGCTCACCACGGCACAGACCTCGGCGCTGACCACCGCACAGACCGATGCCCTGAACACCGCCCAGATCGCGGCGCTGCAAAGCACGGACTTCGCCGCCTTCAGCTCCGCCCAGGTGGCGGTCTTCAACAGCGCTCAGGTCGCCGCGATCGAGACCGGTGACATCAGTGCCCTGAGCAGCAACGCCGTCCGAGCCTTGAGCACAGATGGTATCAGCGGCCTGACCACCGCCCAGGTCGCCGCGCTCACCTCCAACCAAGTTGGCTCACTCAACACCGCCCAAACAGCTGCCTTCACCACGGCACAAGCGGCGGCGATCGAGACCAGCGACATCAGCGCCATGGCCACCTCCGCCGTGCGCACACTGGGCACAGACGCAATCGCGGCCCTGGACACGAACCAGATCCTGGCCCTGACCACCGCGCAGACCAGCGCGCTCAGCAGCGCCCAGGTCCAGGCACTGACCACCGCCCAGGTCACCGCGCTGGAAAGCACAGACTTTGCCGCCTTCAACACGGCCCAGGTTGCCGCCCTGACCACGGCACAAGCCATCGCGATCCAGACTGGCGACATCAGCGCTCTGAGCACCACCAACGTCCGCGCCTTGAGCACCGACGACATCAACGCGCTGACCACGGACCAGATTGCCAACCTGACCACCGCTCAGACCTCGTCGCTCACCACCGCCCAGACTGACGCACTGAACACCGCACAGATCGCCGCCTTGCAAAGCAGTGACTTCGCCGCGTTCAGCTCGGCCCATGTCGCGGTCTTCAACAGCGCCCAGGTCGCTGCCATCGAAACCGGCGACATCAGCGCCCTGAGCACCAACGCCATACGCGCCTTGAGTACCGACGGCATCACCGGCCTGACCACGGCCCAGGTCGCCGCGCTCACCTCCAACCAGATTGCCGCCCTCAACACCGCACAGACCGCCGCTTTCGACACAGTCCAGGCCGCGGCCATCGAAACCAGCGACATCAGCGCGCTCTCCACCGCCTCACTCAGGACCTTGGGCTCTGACGCGGTGGCGGCCCTCACCACGGACCAGATCCAGGCCCTGACCACCACCCAGATCACTGCGCTGGGCAGCGCCCAGGTGGAGGCCATGACCACGGCACAGATCGTCGCGCTGCAAAGCACGGACTTCGCGGCACTCAACACCGCCCAGGTGGCCGCCTTGACCACGGCCCAGGCCGCTGCCATCGAGACCAGCGACATCAGTGCCCTCAGCAGCACCAATCTGCGCGCCCTGGGCACCGATGCCCTCCAGGCCCTCACGACCGACCAGATCCAGGCACTGAGCACGGCACAGACCTCATCGCTCACCACCGCCCAGACCGACGCGCTGACCACCGCCCAGATCGCCGCCCTGCAAAGCAGTGACTTCGCCGCCTTCAGCTCCGCTCAAGTGGCCGTCTTCAACAGCGCCCAGGTCGCTGCGATCGAGACCGGTGACATCAGCGCGCTGAGCACCAGTGCCATCCGCGCCTTGAGCACCGACGGCATCAGCGGCCTGGGCACCGACCAGATCGCCGCGCTCACATCCAGCCAGATCGCCGCCTTGAACACGGCCCAGGCTGCCGCCTTCTATACGGCCCAGGCCGCCGCCATCGAAACCAGTGACATCAGCGCCCTGAGCACCAGCGCACTCGCCGCCCTGAGCACCGACGCCGTGGCCGCCCTGACGACCGCCCAGGTCATCGCCATGAGCTCGACCGAGATCGCGGCCATGAGCACCGCACAGCTCGCCGCACTGGCCACCGCCCAGATCGTTGCACTTGAAAGCAGCGACCTGGCCGCGCTCAACACGGCGCAGGTGGCCGCGTTCAACACCGCCCAGATCGCCGCGATCGAAACCAGTGACATCGCCGCGCTCAACACCAGCCACATTCATGCCCTGGGCACGGACGATATCGCCGCCCTGAGCACCGCCCAGATCAGTGCGATGACGTCCACGCAGTTCGACGTCTTCACCACGGCGCAGATCCACGCCCTGGACACCAACCAGATCACCGCACTGGAGACCAACGACATCGCCGTGCTGAACACCGCCCAGGTCTTCGCGCTGGGTTCAGACCAGATCTCTGCCCTGAGCACAGACCAGCTCCTGAGCATGAACACGGCTGAGATCCAGGCGATCAACACCGAGTCGCTCCAGGGCCTGCACACCGACCAGATCGCGGCCCTGCACACCGATCAGGTGGCCGCCTTCTCGACCGACCAGATCCACCACCTGAGCACCACGGACTTCGCGGCTTTCACCACCGACCACATCGCCGCACTGAGCACCGCCGACTTCGCCGCCCTGGGCACGGACCAGATCGCCGTGCTGTCCTCCAGCGCCATCATCACCATGGGCACCGACGACCTGCAGGCACTCAACACCGAACAATTCGCCGCCCTGTCCACCGACGCCATCGCCCACCTGACGACAGCCGACATCGTGGCCATGAGCACCGCGCAACTGGCAGCGCTGGACACCGCCCACATCGCCGTGCTGAGCACCGATGACATCGCCGCTTTCACGACAACGCACATCCACGCGCTCGGCACAGACCAGATCCAGGCTTTCACCACCGCCCAGATGGCCGGCTTCGAAACCACCGACCTGGCCTCTTTCAGCATGGTTCAGGGCGCGGCCCTCACCTCCGACCAGTTCAACGCGCTGACGTCCGAGCAGTCCAACGCCCTCTCAGGCATCTCGCCCATCGCGCTGGACCTCAATGGCGACGGCATCCAGACCCTGTCGGCCCAGCACGGCGTCAACTTCGACCTCGTGGGCACCGGCATCGAGCACCACGTCGGCTGGGTGGCGCCCTCCGACGGCCTGCTGGTGATGGACCTCAACCACGACGGCAAGATCAACGACGGCAAGGAGCTGTTCGGCGCCGGCACCATCATCGATGGCCACATGGCGGGCAATGGCTACGCCGCCCTGGCCGCGCTGGACAGCAACCACGACGGCAAGATCACCGCGCTTGATGCCCACTTCGCCGACCTCAAGGTCTGGGTGGATGCCAACAGCAACGGCGTCTCCGATGCAGGTGAGCTCAAAGACCTGTCCAGCCTGGGCATCGTCGAGCTGGACCTCAACGCCCACGCCTCCACACAGATGAACAACGGCAACCTGCTGGGGCTCATCTCCGGCTACAAAACGGCCGACGGCAAGACCCACGAGATGGCCGATGTCTGGTTTGCGCAGAATCAGACCACGACAGACGCCACCCAGCATGCTGCAGCAACGTCTGCGAATGCGACAGCAACAGCCTCTGCCGACCACGCCACGACGGCCGCCACATCGACCGCCACGTCGATCCTGGGCGTGAGTGCAGGCGACCTGCTGGCGCACCCGGGAGACAACCTGCTCGCCAGCAGCTCGACCAGCACCCACACCGAGGTGGTGGCCACCGCTGCCGTGGTGCCCGCCGACGTGCATGTGGCCACGGTGGACCACACCCAGCTCCTGGACGACCAGCACAAGAACACCCCGCTGATCTGACCGTTCTCTTCAGCCTGTTCCAGCCTGGCTAACCGTGCAAATGTGCACGGTTGACCGTCCTTTTCGGCCCAACGCGCGGCGCCGAGAGGCCCACCATTGCCACACGAAACCCCATGCACACCTCACGGTAGACCGACTCATGACCAAAGCGCTGGACATCGGCTGCGGCCCCAAGCCCAAGAACCCCTTCAACGCCACCGAGGTCTATGGCATCGACGTGCGCGATAACATCGACGCCGGCATCTTCCGCGCCGACCTCGTGGTCGATCCCATCCCCTTCCCCGAGCAGTCCTTCGACTTCGTCACCGCCCACGACTTCCTCGAGC
>RXJQ01000010.1 GCA_003963115.1 Burkholderiales bacterium | reverse complement strand
AACAGGCCAATGTCATTGCGGCGCATGCAGGCTGACAGTGAATCTGCACCGATGCCGAAATCATGTGTTCTGAGTCGGGGTTTGCCGTGGCGGGATCGTGTCAGCTTGCTGATGCTGATCGCTCATGAACCCACGCCTCGGAGGCTCATCATGGATTTGATCGTCAGAGCGGTGGATGTCGGATCAGGCAACACCAAATACGTCGTTGGCACGGAGGGCACCGAGATCCGCTGCGCCAGCTTTCCTTCCATTGCTTACCCGAGCGCCAGCGAGACTCAGGCCTGGTCGTCATCCGAGCGGCGCAAAACCGTGTCCATCCCCATCGGACACTTGTTCTACGAGGTCGGGCCGGATGTCCACCTGGTGGCCGATTCCGTGCGTGCAACCCAATTGCACGACGAGTACACCGACACGCCCGAGTACATGGCCTTGCTTCGAGGCGCCCTGCATCTCATGAAGCAAAGTCGCATCGACCTCCTGGTGGTGGGCCTGCCTGTGGCCCTGCTGCACCTCAAGAAGGCGGCGCTGGAGAAGGCGATGATGGGAACGCATGACGTTGGGGGTGGCAAGACGGTGACTGTCGTCAAGGCACTCGCTGTGGCGCAGCCTCAGGGAGCACTGGCGCATTACGCATCGGTGCACAAGAAGATGGCCACCATCGGCAACGAGCACAGCTTGATCATCGACCCTGGCTCACGAACCTTCGACTGGTTGGTGGCCAGGGGCATGAGGCAGGTGCAAAAGCAAAGCCATTCGTTCAACCGTGGCATGTCGGATGTGCTGCGGCTGATCGCCGCCGAGATTACCAAGGACATCGGCAGCCCTTATCGCGACCTCGACGCCATCGATCTGGCCTTGCGAACGGGCAAGCAGCCGGTGATTTTTCAGAAGTCCTACGACATCACCAGATTCATGCCCATGGCTGAGGCGGTGGCGCAGCAGGCCGTGTCGGCGATGAAGCAGTACATCGAATCGCCACACAGCTTGCAGAACATCATCCTGGTCGGCGGCGGTGCCTTCCTGTTCAAGAAGGCGGTGAAGGCTGCGTTCCCGAATCACAAGATCCATGAGGTCAAGGAACCCATGTTTGCCAATGTACGGGGCTTTCAACTGGCAGGGCAGAACTATGCGCGGACGGTGATGGCCGCGCCACGGGCTGATCAAGGTGTGACGCCGTCGGGGAGCAGGCCATGAGCGCCAACGCCAAGGTCAGTGGAGAGCCAATCCGTCTGGTTTTTGAATTGGCGCGTGCCGATCACCCCAGGCTGTACGACGATCTGATCCAGTTCCCCAAGGGCACGAAGAGGATCAATCGACTGCGGGTGCTTGCTTACGATGGCTTGCTCGCCCAATGCGGGCACTTGGTGCCCAGCAGTTCAAGTCATCGGGAATTGTTGGCCGAGACAAGTGGCTCAATGATCACCAACGATCTGTTTGGGCCACCGGCCAGCGAATGAGTGGTTTGCTTTCGTCAAGCCCCTGAAAATCGTTTGTTACTATTGCAAAAAGTGGGCTGTCTCGCGTTAAGCGCACGGCCAAGCGATTCAGGGGAATGTGGAAATGTTGGCATCTGCCATTGAGCCAATGACGAGCAATGTGTCCGCTAGGGCGTGAAGACGCATGGTCGAGGCCACGGTGTTTCTCAATGAACTAAAAAGTAGATTCCAAGCGATGGTCTGGTACACAGGAAGGATGTGACATAAATGGGAAGACTGCTGCAGCTCAATTTCACACCTGTGAACATTAACGGCGATGCGATTCGGCTGCAGACTCTTCCCTTCAAAGACTCGGAGCAATTGCGCTCGCTCCGTGATCAGTACCGCACTCAGTACGCTGTGACCCGTCGTGGCGATCAAATCGCTGCGTTACCGCTTGCAGCCGATGTTCCACGTCTCGGAACAGAGTCGCTAGTGCCATTGGCCGAAAACACTACTCTGATCCGTCCGTTGTTGGAGAGTCGGCTGGTTACGCTGTTGAGCTCGAACAGGCGCCCAGTGGCGCGCTATAACCCATTGACCACCATTGGACGCATCTTGCCAACGGGCTTTGCTGACGTTGACCGGCACATCCATCTACAGTCCCGTGTACTCATCGCGATCAGGTCGTTGAAGACAAACGGCGCGTCTTCACTTGGTCTTCTTTGGGACATTGAAATACAGAAGTCATGCGCCACTAGTTTGCTCGAATTGACTCAGTGCGGTGTTCGTCTGGAGGGCTTGGCGGTTGAGCGCAGGTTGCCGGTTGAGGATACCCGCATGCTCCAGCGACGCAAGCTTGTGGGCCGTGTGGGCGGAATTGTTGGGGACCAAGCGCGGCTGTCAGAGCGGTTTCACAGTGTTGATGAGTTCCTTCCTCTCGACGAACTGTATTTGGAAGCGTCGCCGGAGAACATCCGAAGACTTCTTCAGCACTTTGCCCGAAGCGCAACTGGTAGGGTTCAGGGCAAGATTGACGAGATTGTGTTTGAGCATAGCAAGGGCCGTGCTCGCATGGAGCACATCACGCGGATTTCAGCGTGGGTACGGAGTTTGGGCGCCATTGAACTGCAGGAGAGGATAAGCGTCACCATCGGGGATCTGATCAAAGAGGGGGATGGTATTTCGTTTCCGCTTTTCGCGGAAGCCAGCACTCCTACGTATGTCTTCGACGCTGGCACGCTCAAATCGGCATCCCAGGCTGCAACCGGGCTTGCGAAGTATGGCCCGTACAGCAGGCATGTGTTCACACCTACGCGACCTAATGTGTGCGTGATCTGTGACCGCAAGCGTAGGGGGCAGTTCGAACTATTCCTAAGAAAGTTGCGAGACGGGCTGACTGTCGATGGAAGATCACTGCCATTCGGTAGAGGATTGCTGGGCATCTACGGTCTTCAGGATATAGCGCTGACCTTCGTAGAGGCCGATAGCTTCACCGCTGAGGCTTACCACGCCGCAGCTTCCAAAGCTGTGCGTATGGCTGCCGAAGGCGCGCCCTGGCATTTGGCGCTGGTTCAGACGGAGAGGGACTCACGTCAACTACCACCTCAGGACAACCCGTACTTGGTTGCGAAGGCGGCATTTCTTTCCAATCAAATTCCCACGCAGTTCATTGCCTGCGAGACGTTCGCCATGGCCCCTGGCAACCTGGCATACACCCTTAGTAATCTAGCCCTTGCCGTCTACGCAAAGCTGGGCGGCATTCCATGGTTGATCAAGTCCGACAAGGGTATTGCCCACGAGGTGGTTATCGGCCTTGGCAGTGCCGCGATCGGAGATTCACGCTTTTCGAAGAAGGAGCGGATTGTCGGTATCACAAGTGTATTCCGAGGGGATGGCGGCTACCTGCTGTCAAACCTGTCAAATGCGGTCCCAATGGCAAAGTACGGTGAGGCCTTGACCGACTCTCTGCAAGCAACGCTGCAGCGAGTCCGCACCGAGATGAACTGGATAAAGGGGGATTCGGTTCGCGTGATCGTCCATGCCTTCAAGCCGATGCGCAATACAGAGGTTGAGTCTGTGAAGGCTGCGCTGGCAGAGTTCTCGGACTTTGACCTTCGATTTGCGTTCTTACATGTCAAGGAGGACCATCCTTACTTGCTATTCGACGACGAATCGGTGGGTGTGAAAGGTCGAGGTGAGAAGACGCCGGTGCGCGGCCTTTACTCCGAGATCGGTAACAACGAAACACTGTTGACCTTAACCGGCCCACAGCAGCTCAAGCGGCCAACGGACGGCTTGCCCAAACCGTTGCTGTTGACGCTGCATCGTGATTCGACATTCACTGACATCATCTATCTCACGAAACAGGTTTACTGGTTTTCGAATCACTCGTGGCGAAGTTTCCTACCCGCAGCGATGCCGGTCACGATCTACTACTCTGACTTGGTAGCGGGGCTTCTCGGGAGGCTGGATCGCCTAGGAAATCGGTGGAGCCCGAGCGTCATGCTGGGCAAGATCGGAACCACACGGTGGTTTCTATGAGTCAAGCGAACTCCATGTTGGCAGAATCTCTACTGGCGGTGGAGGCGCAGGCTCAGACCTTGAAAGATGCTGGTGCGCTTTCGCAAGCTTTCTATCATTGGGTCCTTGAGGAAGACTTGCCTCGCGACCAGATCACCCAAGTGGCTGAAGAACTGTGCAATGAGATAGCTGGAGGCGGCCGTTCCATTCATGCAGTCTCGGCATTGGGCTTCTTGCTAGCCATTGATTCCGTGCTCGGCACTTCATGTCGTAACTCCTTCTCGCAAGGGGTGGATTGGCTAACGGGGCGAAACGGCGGCTCGCAGACATCAATGGCCAGCCTGATGCAGCCATTGGCGCATACAGGTGTGTTGGTTGGCCTGCTCACCGTTGCTGATAGCGAGCGATGGCAAAGGTTTGGCTCGTGGTTCTCATCGCTTGTTGCCAACTTGCAGCCATGTGAGAACGCTGGATGGCGTCAAGAACTTCTGGCCATGATCAAGGTGCGATCCGGGCTGACTTTGGCTGAGGTACCGAAGGTCTCGTTGTCCACAGTCGGTGCGACGATTTACGTGGCGCGGGGACTGGCGGAGTCAATTACAGCAAGCGCCGACATCTCGGCGCAAGTGCTTGGACGCATCAAGTCGGTTGTTTACAGCGAGCCTGAGCAAGCAGCGCTGGATCTTGCTGCCTTTCGCTTCCTCGCCCAGGGCGCATTACAAATTGATCTGCGAGCACCCAGCCTGGATGACGTGGGGCTTATTCTCCGAAGACTTCCGGCTGGGCTGCGTAGATGGACCTGGGACGAGCAAAAGAAGACGCCGAATTCGACCGCACAGAAGTGGGCTGTCGAAAATGAGTACCACTTTCAGAATCTTCTTTGCGCCGTGTTGGCGCCAGTTTTTTCTGATCTTCGTGACGAAGAGTGGCTTGCATCGGTCGGACAGAAGAAACCTCGCGCAGACCTCGTTATCCCGTCGCTTCATCTCGTCATTGAGGTCAAATATTGGCGGGAGAAGAGTTCACCGCAAGAGCTGATTTCCCAAATAGGTGAGGACGTTAGCCTCTATCTGAAGCTTGGCAGTCCATACCGCAAAGTGCTGCCGGTCATTTGGGATCAAGGGCGAAGAACCGAGCAATATGACCTGCTCATTGCAGGGTTGAGCGAGATTCGCGATGTGATCAGTCCAGTGCTAGTCGCTCAACCAGCCTTCATGGTTTTGAGTCACGATGTTAAACAAGGAGATTGAAAAATGGCAGTCGCAGGTAGTCCACTTGAAGAAGGCGATCGAGTCGATCACAAGATATTTGGCCTTGGGACTGTCAGCGATGCACCTACGGCAATGGTCGGTCCAGATATGGGGCATCCCAGTGGGCTTCGGGATGCAGGCTGGAGTATCCCGGTTAAATGGGATGATCCATCGCGAACGGCGGGAGCCGTCATGCATCACGCGCTGCGTAAGGTGGCGTCCCCTGATTCTCGTCCGTTTTCCTTTTGGAGTCAGCAGTGGCAGCCGTTGCTTCAGGCTTGGATTGCAGCTCGAAGAGAAACTGAGCAGACGCTTTCAAGCTTTCGCCCGACGCCCGACCCGGTTTCTGTGGTCAGTCTCAAAGACAACGAACAGCGAGCCTTTGAAGCCATGCAGCGATTTTTGGATGACGAAAACTCTGGCAAGCATGCGTAGCAAGTCGCCGTGATGACCACCACGCACTTAGTAGATCACCTCTGCTGCTGATCGGCGAGGTGATCCGTTTAAAGCCTCATGGGCAGTCTTCCTATGCGAGGCAGTTGCGTTGCCTGCGCCGCGTTCTGATTTCTTTGGCGCGCTACAGTTCAACGTTTTACAGGCTCGCCGTGTACACTAGAAACCGCGTTATGGCTGTCGGCTGACCGGCAACCATCGTTGCAATCACCACCTTCCAGCGTCGGTAAAAAAGACGGTAGAAAGAAATCTTGGAACATCAAGAACCCAATGGCCATGCGGCTCCCAAGGTGCCGGAAATGATCGAGTGGGAATGAGCCTTTAGAAGGGGAAGACCGTGTCCGAACAGGGATTACTGGATGGCTTCGCGCCGCCGGCAGCACCGACGGACAGGCTCTTTTTTGCCTTCATGCCGGATGCTGCCGCAGCGCATGCGGCCGAGGCCCTCTCGCTGAAACTGGGTGGCGAGCAAGGCATCAAGCCTCGTGCGCATGCGAAAGAACGCTTCCACGTGACACTGTTCCATGTGGGCGACTTCGATGGCTTGCCGCTCCAGACCATCGGGCGAGCCTGCAAGGCGGCCGAGCATGTGCAGGCCGCGCCTTTACCGATCCGCTTTGACAGGGTGACGAGCTTCCGTGGGGCACCCAGGCGCTTGCCGGTGATCCTGTTGGGGCATGACGAGGGTGGAGCGCTCGACGGCTTTCACGACCAGCTTGAAACGCAGATGCACCGTGCAGGCCTGGTCGAGCCTGGCGCCAGAAGGCGTTTCACGCCCCACATGACCTTGCTATATGGCCACCAATCCGTGCCCGAGCAGGCAATCGAGCCCATCAACTGGGTTGCCAAGGAGTTTGTCCTCATCCGCAGCCTGATCGGGCAAGGGCGTTACATCGTCATGGAACGCTGGCCCCTGCTGCCCGCGAGCGAGGCTGCCCGACCATGAGCGATAGCCAGCCCCCCATCAATGCAACTGACGAGTACGCCATGCGCATCGCGCTCGACCAGGCCCAGAACGCCTGGCTGGCGGGCGAGGTGCCGGTGGGGGCCGTCATCATGCGCCAGGGCCAGGTGATTGCTACCGGCTACAACCGCCCCATCACCACGCATGACCCGACCGCGCACGCCGAGATCGTGGCCTTGCGCCATGCATCTCAGCTGCTGGAGAACTACCGCCTGCCCGAGTGCGAGCTCTTCGTGACGCTGGAGCCCTGCGCCATGTGCGCGATGGCGCTGATGCACGCGCGCTTCAAGCGCGTGGTGTTTGCCGCCACCGACCCGAAGACGGGCGTGGCCGGCTCTGTGCTCGACTTGTTCGCCAACAAGCAGCTCAATCACCACACGGCCATTGTTGGTGGCGTCTTGGCCGAGGCGAGCAGCCAGTTGCTCAAGCAGTTCTTTGCGGAGCGGCGTGCGCAGATCAGGTCCTTGCGCGATGCCCGGCGGGCCGCTGCTTCCCGCCAGGCCTTGCATGGCGTGGATGTGGTCGAGCCTGATGACGAACCGGATGCCATTCCGATTGGCCAGGTCATCGAGCTACCAGATGATCCGGCGTGACAACATCATGAGGAGACCCGCATGAGAGCTTTGGGATGGCTGTCCATCTTGCTGGCGCTGGTGATCGTGGCCGTGCTGGTCAAGAAGCAATTGGTGGCGACGCACCAAGGCGCGCCGAGTGCATCCGCCACGGCCGCTTCGCAAGCGGGCATCGAGCTGCCCAAGGTGGACAACGCGGCCGATGCACGCCGGCTTCAGGATCAGGTGAAAGACGATGTGAACCGCATGATGCAAGACCGGGCATCGCAAGTCGATCACGGGGTGGGCGACAGCGACAAGCCTTGAGGCCAAAACAGGATGCAGGGCACGACTAGGCAGCGGTCATCTGCGCTCGCACAGCCCGCGCCAGCAGCTCGACCGACAAAGGCGCGCAGCCCTCGGCCTTGTTGCTGATCGAGACATAGGCCTGCTGACCTGCACCCGTCGTTCCGACGATCACCCGGGCCAAGGTGTCACGTGTTTGCAGATCAGCATCCTGGATGCGGTTGAAGGGCGCGTACATGGCGCGGGCATCCTCATAGCCGTAAGCGCCATGCCGCCGATGCAGGTTCCATCGGCATACCAGGGGCCCGGGCCACAGTGCACGCAGGATGGGCAGTTGCGCCTCGATGGGCGGCATCTTGGCATGCAGGCCCAGGCAGTAGGTGGCGCCCACATCGCGCAGCATGGCCACCAGTTCAGGCATGAGATCGGGCGTGACCATGGCGGCATCTCTGAACTCCACCGCCACCACGCCGTCGGGCGCCGTGGGTTGAAGCGAGGGCAGGGCGCGTAGCATGGCATGCAGGTGCTCCAGCAGCCGCTGGCGTTGGCGAAGCCACTCGTGCGGCAAGGGGCTGATCTGGAAGACCAGCGCGCCCACCTTGTGACGCAGGCCTTGAAGCGCAGGCTGGACGAATTCCTGCTGCGCCAGCGCCGCATCGAGAAAGACCGGGTTGCGCTGCTGGCCGCGGCCCTGCTCGTCGCGCACCATGGCATCGCAGACTGAGGAGGGCGCCTTGACGATGAAGCGGAAATCCTCGGGCACCTGGGCGGCATAGGCCGCGTACTGGCTCACGTTCAAGGCGCGGTAGAAGGCCCGATCGACACTGACGGTGCGCAGCAAGGGATGGCGGCTGTAGGCGGGCAGACCGTGCTTGGACAGCAGCGCCTCACCCACGTCGCTGCCCCATACATGCCCCGTCCAGCCTGGGTAGGACCAAGACGAGGTGCCCATGCGCAACTGCGGTGGCAGGCCAGCCGCCAACTCGATGTGTTGCGCTTGTGTCTCGGCCGGCTGCACATGCTTGCGTTCCGCCGCGGCCTTGCCAGCCGTCTTGTGCGTGGCGGCCGGCTTGGGCTCAGCAGATCCATTCCCAAACAGATCGTCTTGCATGTCGTCTTGTATCGCCGCCGCGGGCTCAAAGAAAAAGGGAGCCGTTCAGCTCCCTTGTCGTCGACCTCAAGCTTACATGCCCGAGTAGTTCGGGCCGCCGCCGCCTTCCGGCGTGATCCAGACGATGTTCTGGGTCGGGTCCTTGATGTCGCAGGTCTTGCAGTGCACGCAGTTCTGCGCGTTGATCTGCAGGCGGTCGCTGTTGTCCTCGTTCTTCACGAACTCGTACACGCCCGCGGGGCAGTAGCGCGACTCGGGGCCGGCGAACTTGCTCAGGTTGGTCTGAACGGGCACCGACGCGTTCTTGAGCGTCAAGTGAGCAGGCTGGTGCTCGGTGTGGTTGGTGTTCGAGATGAACACCGAGCTCAGGCGATCAAAGGTGATCTTGCCGTCCGGCTTCGGGTACTCGATCTTGGCGCACTCGGAGGCGGGTTTGAGGAAGGTGTGGTCCGGCGCAGGGTTGCGCAGCGTCCACGGTGCTTCCTTGATGCCCAGGCGGGGCAGCAGCCAGTGCTCGACAGCCGTCATGATGGTGCCGACGTAGAAGCCCTTCTTGAACCAGGTCTTGAAGTTCTTCGAGGTCTTGAGCTCGTCGTGCAGCCAGCTCTTTTCGAACAGTTCGGGATAGGCGGTCAGCTCATCACGCTCGCGGCCAGCCGTCACGGCTTCGAACACGGCTTCGGCGACCAGCATGCCGGACTTCATCGCGGCGTGCGAACCCTTGATGCGGGCGGCATTCATGTAGCCAGCGTTACAGCCAACCAGCGCGCCACCCTTGAAGATGGTCTTGGGCAGGCTGGGCAGGCCACCGTTGTTGATGGCGCGCGCGCCGTAGCTGATGCGCTTGGCGCCTTCCAGGTATTGCTTGATGACCGGGTGGGTCTTCCAGCGCTGCATTTCCTCGAAGGGGCTCAGCCAGGGGTTCTTGTAGTCCAGGCCGACCACGAAGCCCAGCGTGACCTTGTTGTCAGCCAGGTGGTAGAGAAAGCCGCCACCGAAGGTCTCGGTGTCCATGGGCCAGCCGCCGGTGTGGACCACCAGGCCGGGCTTGGCCTTGGCCGGGTCGATCTCCCACAGTTCCTTGATGCCGATGCCGTAGCTCTGCGGTGCCTTGCCGTCAGCCAGGTTGAACTTGGCCAGCAGTTGCTTGCCCAGGTGGCCACGCGCGCCTTCGGCGAAGATGGTGTACTTGCCCAGCAGTTCCATGCCCAACTGGAAGTCGCTGGTGGGCTCGCCGGACTTGTCGATGCCCATGTTGCCGGTGGCCACGCCCTTGACGGCGCCGTTCTCGTCGTACAGCACCTCGGCAGCAGCAAAGCCCGGGAAGATCTCCACGCCCAGGCTCTCTGCCTGCTGGGCCAGCCAGCGGCACACATCGCTCAGGCTGATGACGTAGTTGCCCTCGTTGTGCATGCAGTTGGGCACGAGCGCGTCAGGCGTCTTGATGCTGCCGGTCTCGGTCAGCACATAGACTTCGTCGCCAGTCACGGGCTGGTTCAAGGGGGCGCCCAGTTCCTTCCAGTTGGGGAAGAGCTCGTTGATCGAGCGCGGGTCCATCACGGCACCCGACAAGATGTGCGCGCCAGGCTCGGAGCCTTTTTCGAGCACGACCACATTGATTTCCTTGCCAGCCTTCTCGGCCAGTTGCTTCAGTCGGATGGCGGTGGACAGACCAGCAGGGCCCGCGCCCACGATCACGACGTCGTATTCCATCGACTCGCGGGGCCCAAACTGTTCAAGGATTTCCTGTGGCGTCATCGAGATTCCTTCTGTTCGCAAAAACAGCGATCGGTTGTTTTTTGATCAAGTCCGCGATTTTATGTCGGGGTTGGTCCCGTATTCTGACAAAAAATAGCACGACCGTTCGAAAATTACCCCATCAACGCGGGGGATGAAGATTGGCCGTGGTGCGTGCCACAACAAAACGGATGAAGCGGGGGCAGGCATGCTAAGGTCACAGCCGTTTCTGACGGAGAAAAAACACATGAGCTACACCATCGACTTGTCCGGCCGCGTGGCCTTGATCACTGGCGCTTCCAGCGGCCTGGGCACCCAGTTCGCGCACACCCTGGCCAAGGCCGGTGCGGCGGTGGTGCTGGCAGGTCGCCGTGTCGAGCGGCTCAAGACGCTGCGCTCCGAGATCGAGGCTTACGGTGGCGATGCTCATGTGGTGGGGCTGGACGTCACCGATGTCGGCTCCATCAAGTCGGCCGTGGCCCATGCCGAGACCGAGGTCGGCGCCATCGACATCCTCATCAACAACTCGGGCGTGAGCACGACCGAGCGCCTGGTCGACGTGAGCGAAGAAAGCTACGACTTCATCTTCGACACCAACACGCGCGGTGCCTTCTTCGTCGCGCAGGAAGTGGCCAAGCGCATGCTGGCTCGTGCGCAGGGTTCCGCGCCGGGCACCTTCACGGGTGGGCGCATCGTCAACATCGCCTCGGCCGCTGGCCTGCGCACCATGCCGCAGATCGGCGTCTACTGCATGAGCAAGGCCGCGGTGGTCCACATGACCAAGGTGATGGCCGCCGAGTGGGGCCGCTTTGGCATCACCACGAACGCGATCTGCCCGGGTTACATCGACACCGAGATCAACCACCATCACTGGCAGACCGATGCAGGCAAGAAGCTGATCAGCATGCTGCCACGCAAGCGTGTCGGCCAACCCAAGGATCTGGACACGCTGCTGGTGAGCCTGTGCGCGGCCGAGAGCGACTTCATCAACGGCGCGGTCATCTCGGCGGACGACGGCATGGTGGCTGCATGATAGGCTCGCGCGCTGGTGTGAGGGGTTTAGTGGGGGTGTGGTGAAGGACGCCGGCTTGGCGCGCTTGAAATCGCGCCTGCACGCCCCATCTGCTGTCTGCACAGCATCCGCACCGCATCGACACCGGTCGATGAGATGAACCGAGCCGAGAACCATGCGCCTTGACATACCCGAGCACAAGATCCTTGTCCATGAACTGACCCTGCCCATCCTGTGGGGCGACATGGACGCACTGGGCCACGTCAACAACACGATCTACTTCAAGTACATGGAGCAGGCGCGGGTGTCGTGGATCGAGTCCATCAGCGGGGCCGTCGGCAGCAAGCAGGATGGGCCGGTGATCGCCAATGCCTTCTTCAACTTTTACCGTCCGCTTGTGTTTCCGGGTGATGTGGTGGCCAAGCTGTATGTGGCCGACCCGGGCCGCACGAGCATCGACACCTTCGTGACCATCGAGCGCACCGACGAGCCGGGCTCGCCTTATGCGGCCGGTGGCGCCACGCTGGTGTGGGTCAGTGGCAGTGATGGAAGGCCGGTGCCTTTGCCCGAACCGATCCGTGCACTCAAGGGCACGCTGGCGTTGCCTGGCCGAGATGTGCCGCCGGCCTTGCCAGGCAAGTGAGCGCCTGGAGCGAGGCAACAGCGCCACGACCTGACCCGCGCACCACAACGGGTCAGCACTAAAACCACAGCCATCGCCCCTGGGGCGTGCACAAGACGCGTCAGGCGCAGGCCGGCGTGTCTTTTTCATTCAAACCGCTGGATTTTTGCGTGTGACCCGGTGTACGCTTTCCATGTTGCGGTGCAGCGAAAGCGCTATTCAAATGCGGTATCCGCGCCTCTTTTTCCCCAAGGAGTGAATGGATGAACAAGGTCTATCCCGACGCCGCCAGCGCGTTGGCTGGGATTGTGAAAGACGGGCAATTGCTCGCGGTCGGGGGCTTTGGCCTCTGCGGCATTCCTGAAGCACTGATCGACGCCTTGCAGGCAACTGGCGTGAAGAACCTGACGGTGATCTCCAACAACGCCGGTGTCGATGGTTTTGGCCTGGGCAAGCTGCTCAATACACGTCAGATCAAGAAGATGATCTCCAGCTACGTGGGCGAGAACAAGGAGTTCGAGCGCCAGTACCTGGCCGGTGAACTGGAGTTGGAGTTCACGCCCCAAGGCACGCTGGCCGAGAAGCTGCGTGCAGGCGGGGCCGGTATCCCCGCCTTCTATACCAAAACGGGCGTGGGCACCATCGTGGCCGAAGGCAAGGAAACGCGCGAGTTCAACGGCGAGGTCTATGTGATGGAGCGGGCGCTGCTGCCTGAGGTCGCGCTGGTCAAGGCCTACAAGGCCGACAAGTCCGGCAACCTGGTGTTCCGCCGCACGGCCCGCAATTTCAACCCGGCCGCGGCCATGGCCGGCAAGATCACGGTGGTGGAGGTCGAGCAGATCGTCGAGACGGGCGATATCGACCCTGACTCTGTGCACCTGCCGGGCATCTACGTGCACCGCATCGTGCATAACCCGAACCCCGAGAAGCGCATCGAGAAGCGCACGATCACCGAAAAGCCAACCGCTCAAGCAGGAGCCTGACCATGCCCTGGACCCATGAAGAGATGGCGGCGCGTGCCGCAAGTGAACTGCAAGACGGCTTCTACGTGAACCTGGGCATCGGCCTGCCCACGCTGGTGGCCAACCATGTGCCGGCCGATGTGGAGGTCTGGCTGCAGTCCGAGAACGGCATGCTGGGCATCGGCCCCTTCCCGACGGAAGACGAGGTCGACGCCGACATCATCAATGCAGGCAAGCAGACCGTGACGGTGCTGCCGGGCTCCTCGATTTTCGGCTCGCATGAGAGCTTCGCGATGATCCGTGGCGGCAAGATCAACCTGTCCATCCTGGGTGCCATGCAGGTGTCCGAGAAGGGTGATCTGGCCAACTGGATGATCCCGGGCAAGATGGTCAAGGGCATGGGCGGGGCCATGGACCTGGTGGCAGGCGTGGGCCGTGTGGTGGTGCTGATGGAGCATGCCGCCAAGAACGGCGAGCACAAGTTGCTGCAAAAGTGCACCCTGCCGCTGACCGGTGTGGGCGTGGTCGACCGCGTCATCACCGAGTTGTGCGTGCTGGACGTGACGCCTGATGGCTTCAAGTGCGTGGAGATCGCGCCTGGGGTCACGGCCGAGGAGATTCGCGAGAAGACGGGTTGCCATGTGCACCTGTCGCATCTGCCTGCTTGACCGTCGCATCTTGAGATCGACAGGCATGCATGAGGCCGCCTCCGGGCGGCTTTTTTTCATGGGTGATGAGAGACAATGCCGCCCATGAACTGGATCACCCCGCTGCTGCTTGTCCTCAACCTGCTCTTGATCGTCTGGCTGCTCGTGAGGCCCGCCAGGCACAACGATGAGGCCATGCACAAGCTGGGCACTGATCTGAGCCAGGAATTGCGCCAGCGCAGCGAACAACTGGAGCGCAATCTGCGCGATGAAGTGGCGCGCAGTGCTACTGGCACGAGGCAGGAGCTGGGCACCGCGCTGGGCACCTTCCAGCAAAGCCTGATGACGCTGCAAGGCGATGCCATCCGAACACAGAACGAGCAGCTCGACAGCTTCCGCACCCAACTGGCTGCCATGCAGCAAGGCCTGGCCGACAGCCTGCGCGACACCACGCATCAACAAGGCCTGCAAGCCGCCGGTTTGCGCGAGGCCCAGGCCCAGGCACTGGCCAGGTTCAACGAGGCACAGGAGGCCGCCCTGCGCCGATTGGGTGAGGGCGTGGCCGAGCAGTTGCGTGTCTTGTCGGAAGCCAATGAGCGCAGGTTGACCGAGGTGCGCAGCACGGTGGACACGCGCCTGCAAGCGCTGCAGGCCGACAACGAGAAGAAGCTGGAGCAGATGCGCCAGACCGTGGACGAGAAGCTCCATGCCACACTGGAAGCCCGCCTGGGCGAGAGCTTCAAGCAGGTGGCCGAGCGGTTGGAGCTGGTCCACCGTGGCCTGGGCGAGATGCAGCGCCTGGCCAGCGACGTGGGCTCGCTCAACCGCGTGCTCAACAATGTCAAGACGCGTGGCATCTTCGGTGAAGTGCAGTTGGCGGGCTTGCTGGAGCAGGTCTTCACGCCCGAGCAGTACGGCGTCAATGTGGAGACCGTGCCGGGTAGCGGCGCCCGCGTCGAGTTCGCCATCAAGCTGCCTGGCCAGGGCGGGCGTGACGATGCGCCCCTGTGGTTGCCGGTGGATGCCAAGTTCCCCCGTGAAGACTACGAGCGCTTGCTGGAGGCGCAAGACCGCGCCGATGCGGCCGCCGTGGAGGCTGCGGCCAAGGCTGTGGAGCAGCGCCTGAGGCTGGAGGCGCGCACCATCCAGGAGAAGTACCTGGCACCGCCGCACACCTCCGACTTCGCCATTTTGTTCGTGCCGACCGAAGGCCTGTACGCCGAGGCCTTGCGCCGGCCTGGTCTCGTGGAAGCCTTGCAGCGCGAGTGCCGTGTGATGCTGGCGGGGCCCACCACCTTGCTGGCCACGCTCAACAGCCTGCAGATGGGCTTTCGGACGCTGGCACTGGAGAAGCGTTCCAGCGAGGTCTGGCAGGTGCTGGGCGCTGTCAAGACCGAGTTCGGCCGGTTCGGCGACGTGCTCGCCAAGACCCGCAAGAAGCTCGAAGAAGCCAGCAACACGATTTCATCCGTTGAAACGCGAACCCGGGTCATGGGGCGGGCGCTCAAGCAGGTCGAGGCCATGCCCGAGGCGCAGACCCAGGCCATTCTGCCTGGCGAGGCTGGTCTCATTGCAGAGGATGAAACCTGAGGCAATGCCCTAGGCTCGACTCAAGTATGCGGCGCGGCAACCGAAAAACAGATACCAAGCATCCTCTTTGAGATTGGGGTCGGTGTCGACCAGGTTGCCGCGTGAAATTGCCGCTGAGACTGTTTCTGCTGCTGCTCCAACTGCTGTTTGCCATGCCGTCGTGGGCAGGGCCGGCTGCGCTCGACATCTCCAAAGCCGCAGGCCAGGGCGAGTGGGTGGACGTGGAAACACGGGTGGCCACGCAGCGCTTCGGCGATCTCGGGCCGACACATCCGCCTGATGACCACGCGCATTGGACCAAGCGCCGCGACCACGTGCGCACCATCGGGTTCGAATCGAACGGCATCTGGACGCGGGCCACGCTGAGCAACTCGTCTGACGCGCCCATTCTGGGCTGGTTGGAAGTCACAGAGCCCTACACCGACTACGTCGATTGCTTCGTGGACTCGGACGGCAGCCAGATGAGCATCTTCCACATGGGCGACCGCCGGCCCTTCGCTACCCGTGCCATCCAGTATCCCGCCATGGTGCTGCCGATCAGCGTCTACCCAGGCAGCCAGGTCAGCATCCATTGTCTGCTGCGCAACAACGGCTCGACGGCCGCGACCTTCCAGTACTGGACGCCGCAGAACTACGCCCTGCGCGAACGCGAGACAGCCTTTGGGCGCGCGCTGTGCTATGGCGCATTGGGCTTCACCTTGCTGGTGTCGGTGGTGCTGGCGCTGGTCAATGGCAACCCGCTGTCCTTCCTGATGGTGGCGGAGGTGCTGCCGGTGCTGGCGGCCACGGCCAGCCGGGAAGGGGATGCCTTCCAGTTGCTGTGGCCGAACCATCCCGAGTTCAATGTGCCGCCCTATATGTGGATCCTGGTCGGGATCGTGACGGCCACGCTCGTCTTCCGGCTCATCATCCAGGTCGGCAAGTGGGAACGCCGCGTGACCACGGTGCTGGTGTTGTCTTCCATCCTGGTTCTGGGCGCGGCCTTGGCGCTGCCGGAGCATGCGCCGGGCATCAGTGCCTTGGTGCAAGTCGTGTCGGTGGTCTATCCATTGGCCCTGCTCTGGATCTGTGCCCGCCATTGGCACGAAGGGCCCGTGGCGCGTTTGCTCTGCCTGGGCATGGGCGTGCAACTGCTGGCCCTGGTGATCAATGCGGCCGGCGTGATGGGCTACTATGAGGGCGCTTATGGCTTGGCCAGCATGTATGCCAGCGTGGTCAAGGCACTGGCATTGGCTGCGGCGCTGTTCTACCGCATGAAGCTGGACCGGCTGGAGCGTGCACGTGCGCAAGCCGAGCACACCATGGAGCTCGAGCGCCGACTGGCCTATGAAGCGCAACTGCGCGATGTGGTCTCGCACCATCCGCGCTACGGCATGCCCAATCAGGCCATGCTGGAAGAGTCGGTGAGAGGGCATCTGGAGGGCGCATCAACCGGCGTGTCGATCTGGATCGTCAAGCTCAACCGCTTCGGCTTTCTGGAGTCCATCCTGCCGCCAGACACCTTGACTGCGGTGGTCAAGATCTATGCCGAAGAGCTGCACAACTGGTTTGTTGCCAAGCATCCCGAGCGTCTCCTGGCTGTAGAGGGCGAACACCGCCTGGCCGCGCTGGACGACAGCACCCTGGCCTTTGTGACCTCGGGGCCGCCACCCGACACCTTGATGACCGAGCTGGAGAGCTTTCTCGTTCGCCGCTTTGAATGGCAAGGCCTGTTCGTGGCGTGGGATCCGCATGTGGGCGTGGCCATGGCCAGTCCCGCTCAACTGGCGCTGGGTTCAGGCGTGAGCGACGAAGCCCGCATCGCCTTGCAGTGGTGCAGCGCGCACAGGCGTGTCGTGCCCTTCGATGCAGAGCGCATGAAGCGCGAGCAACTGGCCTATGGCCTCACACTCGATCTGGAAGGTGCCATCGACCGGGGCGAGCTGCTGTTGCACTACCAGCCCAAGGTCACGCTGGAAACCCGCCGCACGGAGTCACTGGAAGCCTTGGTGCGCTGGCGACACCCGGTGCGCGGCATGATCCCACCCGGTGCTTTCATTGCCGAGGCCGAGGCCACAGGTGCCATCAACCGCCTGACCATGTGGGCCATCGGCGAGGCCGCACGCTTCCTATTGACCTTGCCGGACCAGCATGTGCGCGTGTCCGTCAACATCACGGCTTTCGATCTGGCCACGCCCCGCTTTGTGGACAAGGTGCTGGAGACTTTGCGGCAAGTGGGCTGCCCACCAAGCCGGTTGATTCTGGAAGTGACCGAGTCGGCCGCCTTGAGTGACCGGGAGCGGGCCACGCAGATCCTGTCGAGGCTGCGCGATGAGGGCGTGAAGATCGCGCTTGATGATTTTGGTACCGGCTACTCGTCGCTGGGCATCTTGCAGGAGATGCCGCTGGACGAGATGAAGGTCGATCGCAGCTTCGTGACCGACATCGCCGAGTTCGGCCGCAAACAGGCCGTGCTGCAAGCCATGATCGAGGTGGGGCACCGCCTGGGCCTGACGGTGACGATCGAAGGCGTGGAGCACGGCGACAGCGTGGAGTGGCTGGCCGTGAATGGCTGCGACGTGGTGCAGGGCTATTTCTTCAGCCGCCCCTTGGACGCAGAATCAGCGAGGAGCTGGCTCATACGGCCCGTGAAGACCGTCGAGCCTGTCGAGCCCGCTTGACCCGGGTTTGACCCAGGCTTGAGACTCAGCGCCTGCCCATGGTGGCGGCGCGCTGGCGTTGCTGCTGCAAAACTTCCTGCGGGGGCTGCTCGGCGGCCGTGGTGGGCCAGCCCTGGAGATGGCGCACGACCACGGCGCTCAAGCCGCGTATCCAGCTTGCCCGATCGTTCAGGCAAGGGATGTAGTGAAATTCCTTGCCACCACTGTCCAGAAAGGCCTGCCGCGCCTCCATCGCAATCTCTTCCAGCGTCTCGATGCAATCGGAGACAAAGCCTGGACAGATCACGTCCACGCGCTTTTCGCCCTTCTTGGCCAGGGCGCGCAAGGTGGGCTCGGTATAAGGCTCCAGCCATTTGGCCTTGCCAAAGCGGCTCTGGAAGGTCACCAGGTAATCGTCTGCAGCGAGCCCCAGGCGCTCGGCCAGCAGGCGGCCGGTCTTGAGGCATTGGCAGTGATAGGGGTCGCCCAGCAGCAGGGTGCGATGCGGCATGCCATGGAAGCTCATGACCAGCTTGCCGCCACGGCCGTTCAGGGCCCAATGCGCCTTCACGCTTTCAACCAGCGCATCCAGGTAGGCCGGGTCATCGTGAAACTGGTTGACGTGGCGTAGCTCGGGCAGCCAGCGCGTGCGGCGCCCCCAGGCAAAGACCTCGTCCATCACGCTGGCTGTGGTGGCGCCCGAATACTGCGGGTACAGCGGCACCACCAGCACGCGCTGCACGCCTTGTGCCTTGAGGGCGGTCAGTTGCGCGCCAATGCCGGGCTGGCCATAACGCATGGCGTGTTCCACCACCACCTGATGGCCTTGCTCGCCCAGAAAGCCCTGCAGCAGCGTGGCCTGCTTGCGCGTCCACACACGCAGGGGCGAGCCCTCCTTGGTCCAGATGCTGGCGTACTTGGCGGCCGACTTGGCAGGGCGCACGCGCAAGATGATGCCGTGCAGGATGGGCCACCAAAGCAGGCGCGGAATCTCAACGACACGGGGGTCGCTGAGGAATTGCGCCAGATAAGGTCGCAAGGCCGTTGCGGTCGGGGCCTCAGGGGTGCCCAGGTTGACCAGCAGGATGCCGGTGCGGGCGGGCTGGCCGTGTTGATGTGATGGTTCTGAATTGACTGCGCTCATGGCGCAGCATTGTCGCCTCTGGCGGCCAGCCTGCACAGCTCGGTGGTCACGGCCACGATGTCGATCGGTTTGGTCCAGTAACCCGTGAAGCCAGCGGCCTGGGCGCGGGCCACGTCATCGGGCATGGCATCGGCCGAGCACATGAAGGCGGGCGCATCGGCCAGATTGGGCAGGGAACGCAGAGCTTTGAGCACGTCGAAGCCCGACATGCCGGGCAGGTGGGCGTCCAGCACCAGCACATCGGGTGTGCGGTCTCGGGCCATGGACAGGGCCATCTGCCCGTCTTCGGCGATCACCAGGTCGATTTGAGGGAAAGGGCGCAAAGCCTCTTCGAACAGCATCGCGTTGATGCGATTGTCTTCAACGTACATCACGTGCAAGGCCGGCAAGGGCTGTGCACCGTCTGAAGTCAGGTCAGTCGGCATGGTCGGTTCGAGCGAGCTGCCCGAGTCCGACAAAGGCGGATAGGCAGAGTCTGGTGCGGAAGAATCAAGTTGAGGCTGCGCGTGGCCAGCCAGCGGGAGGACCAAGTTGACCCGGGTACCGGCACCGGGTTGGCTTCGAATATCCATGCGACCTCCCATGGCTTCGAGCAGCGAGCGCGTGATGATAAGGCCTAGACCGGTCCCTTCGATATTTGAGGTCTCACGCCCTAGTCGCTCGAAAGGTTGAAACAGCTTGGACAACTGTTGGGGGCTCATGCCGGGACCAGCGTCCTCGATTGTGAGCACAAGTTCGTTTTCAGGCAAGGCTTGTGCATACAAACGCACGGCGCCACCGCTCTGGTTGTACTTGATGGCGTTGGAGCCGATGTTCATGATGACCTGGCGCAGGCGCTGGCGATCGGCCATCACGGGCCAGGGCTGATCCAGGGCGTTGACCAGGGTGATGTCGCGCTTGTCGGCCATCGGCGCCAGCATGGACAGGCACTGTTTGACTTCTTGCGCCAAAGACAGGCGTTCGGGCTTGAAATTGAGGATGCCGGTTTCCACCTGCTGAAGGTCGAGCACATCATTGACCAGGCCCATCAGGTGGCGGCTGGCATGCAGGATCTGCTCAACGTAATTGCGCTGCCCGGCCTGCGCGCCATGCTGCGTGAGCTGCAATTGCAGCAGCTGCGCAAAACCATTGACGGCGTTCAGGGGCGTGCGGATTTCGTGACTCATACGCGAGAGGAACTCGGACTTGGCGGCGCTGGCCGCTTCGGCTGTCTGCTTCTCCCGCAGCGCGCGCTCCGCCTGCTTCACAGGGGTGATGTCGGAGTGGGTGCCGACGACGCGCAGCACACGCCCATCGCGGTAGCGGCTGACCACCTTGCCGCGCGACAGGATCGACAGATAATGGCCGCTCTTGTGCTGCAGGCGGAACTCGATCTGGTGAACCCCTTCGCTGCCTTGCAGATAGCGGTTCAGGCTGTTGGCGACGAGTTCCCGATCGGCAGGATGGACCCGGTTGGAGAACTCCTCGGCCGTGTTGGCGATCTCGTGCTCGTCAAAGCCCAGCATGGTCTTCCAGCGCTGCGAGTAGTAGACCCGGCCTGTGCTGAGATCCCAATCCCAGACGCCGTCGCCAGCGCCTTCCAGCGCGAACTTCCAGCGCTCCTCGCTGAACTGGAGCTCCTGCTGTGCGTGGCGCTCCAGGGTGATGTCGCGCAAAGTGGCCATGGCCGCGAAAGGATGCGCGTCAACGCCCACGCGCAGCAGGTGGCAGGACATCTGGACCCATAGCAATTCCCCATCCGCCCGGCGCAGCGGGTACACGCGGTTGTCCACGCGCTGGCTTGTGCTGAGCACCTGGGTGATGGGCCACTGCTCGACGGGCAAGGGGGTGGCCAGATCGTCCTGCAGCAGGGTCAAGCCTGGCAAGGCAGGCGAGGTGAGGTCGATCAACTGCTCGGGTGAGACGCCCAGGATGCGGCTGGCGGCCGGATTGAGCGCCACCACGCGGCCGGTCAACTCGACGATCACGAGGCCGTCGCTGATGGTCGCGGCCACCGAACGGTAGAGCTCCTCGCTGACGCGCAGTTTCTCGGCGGCCAGTTGACGCTCGGTGATGTCGCGTGTCAGGAACAGGGCTTGCCCGTCCGGCATGGGCGTCATGCGGGCTTCGAAGTGCCGCGCCACGCCGTCGCGCATGACGAGGTCATATTCGAAGCGCTGCGGCTGCCCGGTTGTTTGCAGGCGCTGCAGAGCCTGGATCTGCAACTGGGCTGTTTCGGGTGGCAGATGCTGGCCCAGCGGTGTCTTCTTCAGCTCCGACAGCGGCCGCACCAGCAAAGGGTGATCGGCATGGCCGTCCGTGTAGCGGCCCTTCTGATCAATCACGAACCACAGGTCGGGCAGGGCGTGCAGCACCGCGCGCAGGCGTGCCTTGGTTTCAGACAGGGCTTTCTGCTTCTCACGCAGCTTTTCGGCGTCGCGTTTGCTCTGGGTGATGTCCATGGCGAAGTGCACGACGCTCTTGTCGGGCAACTGGTGGTCCTTGACCAGGAGCCATCGCTGACCGACCTGGACCTCGCTGGCCTCAGGCTCCTGATGGAGGTTCAGCCGCCAGGCCATGTAGGCCTCTTCACGCCCCACAGCCTGCGGGTAGGCCCCTTGGCGGATCAGCTTGCGCATGGTGTTGGCCCAGTAGGGGTGGGCCTCGTCATGTGCCTCGCCGACATGGTCGCGCCATTGCTGGTTGGACAGCACCACGCGCCCTTGCGGGTCGGTGATCACCACACTGATATTGAAGGACTCGATGGCCTGGCGCAGCAGCTGGTCGGCGCGCCTGGCTTCCTGTTCTGCATTGACCTGGCGGGTGATGTTGCGGCTGGCCCCGCGGTAGCCCATGAACTTGCCACGGCTGTTGAACACCGGCGTGCCACTGATGCTCACGGTGAGAGGGCCACGAGGCGTCATGCGCACGCCAATGGCATCGCTGAACGGTTCGCGCCTGGCACGTGCCTGAACGAACCGATCCCAGCTGTCGAGGGCATCTTCGCGCGGCGTGTAGATGTCAGCCCCCTTGAGCCCGATTTCGCTGGACGGGTCCAGACCGGTGTGCTGCTTCAACCCGGCCGACACCCATTGCAAGATGCCATTCTTGTCGGTTTCCCACAGCCAGTCGCTACCGGCCAGGCTGGCGGTGCGAACCCGTGCTTCCATCTTGCGCAGACGTTGTGCTTCCAGTCTTGCCAGCACCAGCCCGGAGGCCGCTGCGGCCAGGTCCAGCAGGGTGGCGGCTTCCTGTTGGCTCCATTGGCGAGGCTGCAGGTCCATGGCGCACACGGTACCCAGTGCGTGGCCTTCGACGATCAGTGGCATGCCGACGTAGGCACGAACCTGCGCCGGCCCCGTTACCAGTGGCGAGTGTCTGAACAGCTCATGATGCGTGGCATCTGCGATTTGCAGGCCGGCCTTGCGCGACACGACCTGATGGCAAAAGGCATCGGCGAGCGGTGTCTGCCTGGCATCGAGCCCCTGCATGGCCAGACTCCAGACGCGATCGCTGTCCACCAGGTTGATGGCGGCGATGGGGCACTGCAAGGTGCTGGCGATGAGGCGCTCGATGGCCTGGAAAGCCGGTGCGACCTCGGTATCCAGCAGCTTGGTGGCGTGCAGCAGGGCCACACGCTCGCTTTCATCTGATGGAACTGCGTGCAAGGTCATGAAGGCGTCGTGGTGAGACGGTCAAACAGCCACTCTAGCCCATCACGCGCTGCTCACCACTACGCGTCAATACTGAGGCAGCGTGTCGGAAAAACTGAGCACTTCAAAGTGGATCTGGGTGCTGGTGGGGTCTGTAGGTGGTGCGCCGAGGCTGATCACGCCACTGCCGTGCAGCGTACAGGTGCCGCGCCTCAAGGTGAGTACCTGATCGTCGTGGTCGAATTTGACATGCGTACCGTTGTAGCTGAGGTCCGTCAGGTAGAAGTGACCACTGTGCGATTCGATGCGCGCATGCGAGCGTGAGGCGCGCGAGTCGCTGACGCAGAACGAGGCCTGCGGACTGCGGCCCAGCACCAGCGGCATGCTGGCGGGTGAGAAGACGCGCTCGGTACCCAGCCAGGTCAGGCGCACGCCATCGGGCATGTCGCTGGGCGCGGCCTCCATGATCATGGTGGACATGGTGTCGCCAAAGCGGCGGCTGTCCATGCGCAGCACGGCAACAGGCTCCTTGCGACCTCGCAGGTGCAGTTTGTCGATGCTGCGAAAGCGCTCGTGCTGATCGGTGGGAAGCTCGCGCAGCAGCTGGGCCGTGGTCAGCGTTTCGTTGTCGCCCGACAGATCGAGCAGGCGTGCGGCCACGTTCACGGCATCGCCGAAACAGTCGCCGTCCACCTCGACCATCTCGCCCCAGGCGATCGCGACCTTGAGTTTGATGGCCGCTGCCTTGACGGGCAGGCCTTCGCCAACCGGTGCGATGCGCTCCAGCGAGTCGTGCAGGCTGATGGCGGCCTCGACCGAGCGCTCCGCATCGTCGAACACGGCCATGAGGCCATCGCCCAGCGTCTTGATGACGCGTCCGCCTGCGCGGGCAATGATCTGCCCCAGCATGGCCAGGCTGTGCGTGACGACGGTGGCCGCCTCGGTGTTGCCCAGTTTGAGATAGAGCGCCGTGCTGCCCCGCAGGTCAGCAAAAAGGATGGCGCGTTCCTTGGTGGTGCCCATATCGCATTATGGTGACGCGAATGGGCGAACGCCAGCGTGAAGAATTGCACGGTTTTTGGCTGGGAGTTCAGTCGGGCTTGGGCTGGCGGCAAGAAAAAACCCGGCGCGTGGCCGGGTTTGTCTTCTGGGTGAAACCGAATCAGAGGTTGTCCAGGTATGTGCGCAATTTGTGGCTTCGCCGCAAGCTGTGCATCCATGGCTTCGCCATGGCCACCGCTGTCGCAGTGCGTATCCGGCCAATCACAGATTGTCCAGATACGTGCGCAGCTTGTCGCTGCGGCTTGGGTGCTTGAGCTTGCGGATGGCCTTGGCTTCGATCTGGCGGATGCGCTCGCGGGTGACGTCGAACTGCTTGCCGACTTCTTCCAGTGTGTGGTCGGTCGACATCTCGATGCCGAAGCGCATGCGCAGCACCTTGGCCTCGCGCGGGGTCAGCGAGTCGAGGATGTCCTTGACCACATCGCGCAGACCGGCCTGCATGGCGGCCTCGATCGGGGCGGTGTTGTTGGTGTCCTCGATGAAGTCGCCCAGGTGGCTGTCGTCGTCGTCCCCGATGGGTGTTTCCATCGAGATCGGCTCCTTGGCGATCTTCATGATCTTGCGGACCTTGTCCTCCGGCATCTCCATCTTGGCGGCCAGCGTGGGGGCGTCCGGCTCGAAGCCGAATTCCTGCAAGTGCTGACGCGAGATGCGGTTCATCTTGTTGATCGTCTCGATCATGTGAACCGGGATGCGGATGGTGCGGGCCTGGTCGGCGATCGAGCGGGTGATGGCTTGGCGGATCCACCATGTCGCGTAGGTCGAGAACTTGTAGCCGCGACGGTATTCGAACTTGTCCACCGCCTTCATCAGGCCGATGTTGCCTTCCTGGATCAGATCCAGGAACTGCAGGCCGCGGTTGGTGTACTTCTTCGCGATCGAGATCACCAGACGCAGGTTGGCCTCGATCATTTCCTTCTTGGCATCGCGCGAGGCCTTTTCGCCCTCGTTCATGCGCTTGTTGATCGTCTTGAGGTCTTCAATGGGCACGACGGCCTTGGCCTGCAGGTCGATCAGCTTTTGCTGCAGCTCTTGAATCGCAGGCAGGCTGCGGCCCATGACGGCGCTGTAGCCCTTGCCGGCGTGCGATTCCTTCACCGCCCAGTCCAGGTTCAGGATGTTGGGCGGGAAGTTCTTGATGAACTGGTCTTGCGGCATGCCGCACTTGTCCACCACGATCTTGCGCAGCTCGCGCTCGTAACGACGGACATCGTCCACCTGCGAACGCAGCACGTCGCACAGGCGTTCAATGGTCTTGACGGTGAAGCGGATGGTCATCAGCTCCTGGCTGATGGCCTCTTGGGCCTTGTTGTAGGGGCTGGAGCGGTAGCCGTCCTTCTCGAAGGACTTGGCCATCTTGTCGAAGCTGGCGCGCAGGGCGTCGAACTTGACCATGGCCGCGTTCTTCATCTCTTCGAGCTTCTTGGTCAAGGCCTTGGAGCCGCCGTTGCCGTCGTCATCGTCCTCTTCGTCGAACTCGTCGAAGTCTTCTTCGGCCACATAGTCGTCGGCCTCATCGGCGGCAACGAAGCCATCGACCACGTCGGAGATCGGCAGCTCACCGGCCTTGATCTTGTCGGCCAGCGACAGGATTTCAGCGATGGTGGTGGGCGAAGCCGAGATGGCCAGCATCATGGCCTGCAGGCCACCTTCGATGCGCTTGGCGATTTCGATTTCGCCTTCGCGGGTCAGCAGCTCGACGGTGCCCATTTCGCGCATGTACATGCGGACCGGGTCGGTCGTGCGACCGAATTCGGAGTCCACGGTGGACAGCGCGGCTTCGGCTTCTTCTTCGGCTTCTTCCTCGGTGGCCGTGCTGGTGGCCGAGTTGGTCAGCAGCAGGGTGGCGGCGTCAGGTGCCTGTTCGTAGACCGCCACCCCCATGTCGTTCAACATGGAAATGATGGCCTCGAGGATTTCGTTTTCAACGAGCTTTTCGGGCAAGTGGTCGTTGATTTCCTGGTGCGTCAGGAAACCACGGGTCTTGCCCATCTTGATGAGGGTCTTGAGCTCCTGGCGGCGCTTGTTGACTTCTTCCTCGGTCAGCGTGGTGTCGTCGATGCCGAATTCACGCATCAGCGCGCGCTCCTTGGCGCGCGAGACCTTCATGCGCAGGGGCTTGGCCTTGGGCTTGTCTTCGCCGCTTTCCTCACCACCTTCGACTTCACCGACGTCCAGGTCGGCTTCAACGTCGGCCTCGATGTCACCCACATCGTCTTCGTCGAAGCTGGCCTTCTTGGCGGCTTCCTTCTTGGCAGGCTCAACCGTTTCCACAGCCGCAGCCTTGGGCTTGCGGCCACGCTTCTTGGGCTCGGCAGGGGGAGCGACTTCAGCTGTATCCGCACCCTTGGCCTTGGCGGCCCGGGTCACAACCTTGTCCGATGTCTTGTCAGCGACTTTGGTAGTCGACTTTGCTTTGGCCGATTTGCCGACGCTTTTGTCGGTCAGGCCACGGTCCAAGCCACTGTCCAAGGTATCCAAGGCGGGATCAGCTTTTTTCGCGGTTTTTTTCGCGGTCATGCGCTTCCTCGAAAGAGAATTCTGGGTGCTATCGAACCTTCCATTATCGCTCAATGGAAGGGGGGCGTCAAAAAACCGTTTTGATGGATTGGGCACCTGACGCGGAATTATCCAGAGATGGGTCGGTTTTGACTGATTTCAAGTTTGAGCGCAATCGACCTGCGCGTTAAATCAATCTTTTGAGCGTTCGCCTCATCTGACAACTCGCCCGACTCGTTCAGGAGCTTCAATTCCTCTAGAAGCGCGTCGAGTTCTACCGAGCGAATCAACGGTATCAACCCCGTCAACGTTTCTTTGTCCTCGGGTACGTCCCTCAGGTGTCTAGAAACGCGCCCGGCAAGTTCTCGCAAAGCCGATAGTTCATCGCCAGCCTCATCTTCGGCTTTCTGCATAGCCGCAATGACGTCTTCGGCAGGGGCTGGACCATCCCTTTGAATCCCGTTGTCCAGCCATCTGAAAAACAAGCCATATGGAAGAGGTTGATCACACAACAGATCGTGTACCGAAGCGGGTAATTCCTCCCAGAATTCATTGTGAAGGACCAGCGTTCGGACGATGCTCTCCAGCGGCGTGGCTGTTCTGGGCATAGGGCGACGTTCCACGGGGCTGCCCCTGATCTGCCAACGTGAGCCGCTGCCGCTCTTCGACGTCTTCCAGGGCTGTCCGTCCCGGCGCCGCTCGCCGCTCCACGCTTGGCGTTTGTATGACCCGCCTTGCCCCTCGTAGGACCAGTCTCTTCCGGATCCTTCCGTGCCGTCGGGGTCGAACACGGGGACGTCGCCGACATGGCCATCCCAATTCGAGGCCGAGCCACCATGCTCGCCAGACGGTGCCCCTGAACCATGGCGCTCCCGGCCTGGGCCGCTGTGACGCGCCTTTTGCTGGTGCTCGGTCAGGCGCCGGCGCACCTCCTCGGGTGATGTGCGGGCCATTTGCGCCAGCTCGTCGGCCACCAAGCCTTGCAGCGCACCCTGAGGGAATTGGGCGATGAGCGGGATGGCCTGCACGAGCAGCCGGGCACGGCCTTCGGCGCTGTCCATGTCGCAGTCCTGGGCGGCGTGCTCGAGCACCTGCTTGGACAGCGGCACCGCCTGTTTGACGTACTGCTCGAAGGCCTCCGGCCCGAATTCGCGAATGTAGCTGTCGGGGTCGTGCTCGGCCGGCAGGAAGAGGAAGCTGATGCGGCGGGTGTCCGTGGCGTGGGGCAGGGCGGCTTCCAGCGCGCGACCCGCTGCACGCCGGCCGGCCGCATCCCCGTCGAAACTGAAGACGACCTGGTCCGTGAAGCGAAAGAGCTTTTGCGCATGCTCGGCGGTGCAGGCCGTGCCCAGCGTGGCCACCGCATTGCCAAAGCCCCATTGCGCCAGCGCCACCACGTCCATATAGCCTTCGGTGACGATGGCGTAGCCCTTGTTGCGCAGCGCCGAGCGGCCCTCATACAGGCCGTAGAGCTCGCGACCCTTGACGAAGACGGGCGTCTCGGGCGAGTTGAGGTACTTGGGTTCGCCCTTGTCGAGCACGCGCCCACCAAAACCGATGACCTCGCCTTGCGGGTTGCGGATGGGGAACATGATGCGATCGCGGAAGCGGTCGTAGCGCTTGCCCTCAAGCTCGCCCGGCTCGGGGTCGTGGGCGATGACCAGGCCGGACTCCACCAGCAGCGGCTCGTCGTACTTCGGGAAGACGCTGGCCAGGCCGCGCCAGCTGTCTGGTGCGTAGCCCAGCGCAAAGCGTGCCGCGATCTCGCCCGTGAGCCCGCGGCCCTTGAGGTAGTCCACGGCGCGCGGCGATTTCTTGAGCTGCTGCTTCCAGTGCTGGGCCGCCTTGGCCATCACGTCGGTCAGCGTGGCCTGCTTTTCCTTGACCAGGCGCTGCCGCTCGCGCTCCTCGGGGCGGATGTTGTCGTCCGGCACCTGCATGCCCTGCATCTGGGCCAGGTCCTTGACGGCATCCACAAAACCCTGGCCGCCGTACTCCATCAGGAAGCCCACTGCGTTGCCATGCACGCCGCAGCCGAAGCAGTGGTAGGTCTGGCGCGTGGGGCTGACGATGAAGCTGGGCGACTTCTCGCCGTGAAAGGGGCACAGGCCCTTGAAGTTGATCCCGGCCTTTTTCAACGTGACGTAGCGGCCCACGACATCGGCGATGTCGGTGCGGGCCAGCAGGTCCTGAATGAATGACGGTGGGATCACGGCGGTGAACTTACAGCAATTGGTACTTCAAATACAACGGCCCCGACGCGGCGGTGCGGCGGGGCCGTGGTTGTCAGCCGTGTCTGGCCGACCGGGGCTTACTTGGACAGGGCGTCCAGCGCGCGGCTGGTGATGTCGTCCACCGAACCCACGCCGCTGATCTTGCGGTACTTTGGGGCGACTGCATCACCCGTGGCGGCCCATTGGCCGTAATAATCGACCAGCGGACGCGTCTGCTGATGGTAGACGTCTAGGCGCTTGCGCACGGTCTCTTCCTTGTCGTCATCGCGCTGAATGAGGTCTTCACCGGTGACGTCGTCCTTGCCGGCCACCTTGGGCGGGTTGAAGGTGACGTGGTAGGTGCGGCCCGAGGCCACGTGCACGCGGCGGCCGCTCATGCGCTCGATGATCGAGGAGTCGGGTACGTCGATTTCCAGCACGAAGTCGATCTTCACACCGGCGGCTTTCATGGCTTCAGCCTGGGGAATGGTGCGGGGGAAACCGTCGAAGAGGAAGCCCTTGGCGCAGTCGGGCTGGGTGATGCGGTCCTTGACCAGGCCGATGATGATGTCATCGCTGACCAGGCCGCCTGCGTCCATGATCTTCTTGGCGGCCAGACCCAGTTCGGTGCCAGCCTTGACGGCTGCGCGCAGCATGTCGCCGGTCGAGATTTGGGGAATGCCGAATTTCTGGCACAGGAATGCAGCTTGCGTGCCTTTGCCGGCGCCGGGCGCGCCCAACAGAATGAGTCTCATGTATCTCCTCGGTAACCGGTCTTACTGGTCAGCGGGTAGCCGGCCAGTCCCATCAAGGGCGGGAGGATAGCATGGGTACCCCTGCTTATGGCCGGGACTTACCGCATGCGAACCCTTACGACAGCAATTGGCGTACCCGCATACAGTACACCAAACAGGCGCCCGTCCGTGGTGCTGGGTTTCAGCGGAAATGCGCGCGGACGCGCTCCAGGTCTTGCGGCGTGTCGACACCTGCGCCAGGCGCCTGTTGCGTCACGTGCACGGCGATGCGCTCGCCATGCCACAGCACGCGCAGTTGCTCCAATGATTCGGCCGCCTCCAGCGGGCTGGCTGCCAGTTGCGGAAAGCGCCGCAGGAAGCCTGCTCGGTAGCCGTAGATGCCGATGTGGCGCAGGGGCCTGGCCGCGCCGGTGGCGGGCTGCCCGGTCGTTGGCGCATCGCGCCACCACGGAATCGGTGCACGCGAGAAGTACAGCGCACGGCCGAGCGCGTCGAGCACCACCTTGACGACATTGGGGTTGCCAAAATGCGCATCGTCTTCGATGGGGTGCGCGGCGGTGCTCACCACGCAATCGGGGCGCTGCAGGAGTTGATCGGCGCAGGCGTCGATCAGGGCCGGGTCGATCAAGGGCTCGTCACCCTGTACGTTGACGATGGCGTCTTGCCCATCCAGACCCAGGAGGGTGCAGGCTTCGGCCAGACGGTCGCTGCCGGTGGGGTGGTCGGCCCGCGTCATGACGCAGCGCACACCGTGCTGCTCGCAGGCCTGCCGGACGCGGGCGTCATCCGTGGCCACGGTCACCTGGCTGGCCTGACTCAGCGCAGCACGTTGCGCTACGCGCACGACCATGGGTAGCCCACAAATGTCGGCCAGCGGCTTGTCCGGCAGCCGCGTGGAAGCCATGCGCGCCGGGATCAGAACGGTGAAGCCCATCTTGCTCAGAGCCCGGTCGGCGCGGCGGGCACGGGGGCGACGGGGTTGTCGTTGTCGTCCAGCGGAACGGCTTCGTTTTCCAGCATCACGGGGATGCCGTCACGGATGGGAAAGCCAAGCCGGTCTGCCGGGCAGATCAGGTGCTGGCCCTGGGGGCGGCGTTGCAGCGGACCCTTGCAGACGGGGCAGACCAGCAATTCAATGAGTCGAGTATCCATAGCGTTCATCGGCCAGGTTGGTGGCGAGCCTTGAGCTTGGCGAGCGCTGCGTCGAGCGTGCGCCAGAAAGCCTCTTCAGGGCGCAAGTCTAGTGCGGCAACCCACACGCGGCAGCCCGGTCGTTCACGGGCCACCCGTTCGGGGTCGAGTTTGACGGCGTCTTTTTCGGTGACGATGAGGTCGCGCGCTTCGCTCGGCCAGGGCAGGGTGCTGAAGTCGGCGTGATCGTCCAGCGCGATGGTGTTTGGGCTGAAGCCAAGCTGGCGCAGTGCGTCAAAAAAACGTTGAGGGTGGGCAATGCCGGCCAGAGCCCACAACGATTTTGGACTGGTGTCTTGGGGCTGCAAGATGAGGTCCGATGCCTGTCCTTGCCACCAAGCCGTCAGCGGGCGCAGCGCGGCCATGCTGGTGCGCGAGATATGTCCAGGCAAGCGCGTGGTGGCATGTGCGGCGTTGTAAAGCACCAGAGCTGGTGCCACCAGGCCTGAAGAGGGCAGTGTGTCGATGGGCTCACGCAAGGGGCCGGCGGGCAGCAGGTAGCCATTGCCCGCGCCACGGCCGTCGAACACGATGATGTCGACGTCGCGTCTGAGCCTCAGGTGCTGCAGGCCGTCATCGCACACGACGATGTCGATCTCTGGATGGGCTTGCAGCAGCGCCTGTCCGCCTGCCACCCGATCGCGCCCGATCATGACGGGCACGCCGGTGCGGCGCCAGATCAGCATGGGCTCGTCACCGGTCTGATGCGCGTCAAGCGTGGGAGCGCTTGTGGCATCGAGCAGCGCGCCCTGCGAGCCCGGCGGCAACGCAGCCTTGTAGCCACGGCTAAGCACGCCTGGGCGCCAGCCGTGTGCCTGCAAATGCGCGAGCAGGGCGATGGTGGTGGGTGTCTTGCCTGCACCGCCCACCACCCTGTTGCCGACCACGATGACAGGAACAGGCAAGCCAAAGGACTTCAGCCAGCCCTGGCGGTATGCCAGATGACGGCCCGCTACCAGCAAGGCCATCAGCCCGGACAGCGGCATGAGCAGCCAGACCAGCGGCCCTTTGCCCAGCCAGGCCCGATTGAGGTAGGCGGCGATGCGGGTCATGCCCCAGGTTTACTGCCCGTCGCCCGCCGAACCTGGCTCCGTCTGCCCCTGCGTGGCGAAGGTCAGTTGGCTCAGGCCCACACGACGGGCCGCGTCCATCACGTTGATCACGCTCTGGTGGGTAGCCGAGGCATCCGCCGTGACCACAACCACGGTGTCCTTGGTACCGCCTGCGGCCGAGGCAAGGCCTGCAGCCAGCACGTCGACGCTGCGGCCCTCGATGGGGCGCTGGTTGATGGCATAGCGGCCGTCTGCCGTCACCACCACGACCAGTTCTCGGGGCCTGGGCTTGGAGGCCTGCGCATTGGCGCTGGGCAGGTTGATCTTCAACTCTGTGAACTTGGAGTAGGTCGTGGTCAGCATCAGGAAGATGAGGATGACCAGCAGCACGTCGATGAAGGGAATGAGGTTGATCTCAGGCTCCTCCTCGCGCCGGTGGTGCTTGCGGAAATTCATCGACATGATTGGCGCCTTTGCGTGCTCAGCGGCGGCCTGAGGTGAGGCGCAGCAGGTGCGGCACCATGCGCTCGGCGGCTTGCTCCATCGACACGGTGTAGGCGTCGATGCGGGCGCGGAAATGGCGGTAGAACATCAAGGCCGGGATGGCGATGATCAGGCCGAAAGCCGTGTTGTAGAGCGCCACCGAGATGCCATGGGCCAGCTCCATCGGGTTGGCGCCGCCGGAACCCGTTGCGGCACCAGAAGCACCGAAGATTTCGATCATGCCGATCACCGTACCCAGCAGGCCCATCAGGGGCGCGGCACTGGCGATGGTGCCCAAGGCGTTCAGGTTGCGTTCCATGTGGTGCACGGCGTCGCGCCCTGCGGCTTCGAAGGCGCCACGCAGATTCGCTTCGCTGATGCGGGCTTCCGCCTGGGCGGCACGCAGCCCCTGGGCGAGCAAGGTGCCCAGCACGGAGTTCTCGGCCAGCTTGTTGATGGTGTCGGCCGAAGGCAGGCCGGAGCGGGTCACGGAGATGACTTCGTCCACCAGGCGTCCGGGGGCGACACGCGCCTCGCGCAGACTCAGAAAGCGCTCGATGATCAAGGCCAGGGCCACGATGGAGCACAGCAGAAGGGGAATGATGGGCCAGCCGGCGGCTTGAAGGATCGACAGCAACAGAAGACTCCCGAGGGCGAAGCACCGTCCGCGCTAGATGGTGGTCTGGCGCGCTCTGACAAGTGCGGTAAGCCAGTGATTATGGGGCTGAAATCCGGGCCTTCCGTGCGGTGGCCCGTTGTCAAGCTGGCTCAGGACTTTCCCCCAGTGAGGGCCAAACCGCCATTTCAGGCACGCGTGTTGCGATGCGGCAAAATCATCCACCAAACCTGTGGATAACTTTGTGGGTAAATGGCTACCGACGCGCCCAAACCCGCGGAAATTCACGGCCTTCGTCAGATTGCCTCATTTTTAAGCAATAAAAATCCCTTTTAAATCATATGCTTAGAACATTATTAAGGCCTTGTGACAGGGGTTCTGAGTCGAGCGAGGTGTACGCCTGGGGGTGTGGACTTGTCCCCTCGTGCACCCGTGCTGGCGCCTCAAGTCAAGACAGGCGTTTGCAGCCAATGCGGGATGAGCCCAGGGAGGCGTTGGCATGAGCAGTGGGATGCCAGAGCGGCCCGCCGGCCCGTCGCGCGTGTGGGGCGTGGCGGCGCTGGTCCAGGCAGTGGGCGACACCTTGGCGACGCGCTTTGCCTCCTGCACCGTGCGGGGCGAGATCAGTGGCTTCACCCGTGCGGCCAGCGGCCACGGCTACTTCACTCTCAAAGACGAGTACGGCAATGCCTCTCTGCGCTGCGCCATGTTCCGGCGCGCCCTGTCACAAGTGGATTTCACGCCCGCCGAAGGCATGCTGGTCGAGGCACGCGGCAACCTGGCCGTGTACGAGGCCCGGGGCGAGTTGCAACTGGTGGTCGAGGGGCTCACGCGAGCCGGGGCGGGTGCGCTGTACGAGCAGTTCCTGCGCTTGAAGGCGCGCCTGGAGGCCGAAGGGCTGTTCGACGCAGCGCGCAAGCGCGACATTGTTCGCTTTCCCCGTCGTGTGGCGGTCGTGACCTCGCCCGCAGCGGCCGCCTTGCGCGACGTGGTCACCGCTCTGCGCCGGCGTTGTCCGCACGTGGAGGTGGTGATCTCGCCTTGTGCGGTCCAGGGCGCCGAGGCGCCGCCGCAGATCGTGCAGGCACTGAGCAACGTGATACTGGTGCACAGGCAAGGGCAGGCGTTTGATGCCGTCATCGTGTGCCGGGGCGGCGGCTCGCTGGAGGATCTGTGGTCTTTCAACGACGAACGCGTGGTGCGCGCCATCGCGGCCTGCCCGATCCCCGTCGTATGCGGTGTGGGGCACGAAACCGACTTCACCCTGGCCGACTTCGCCGCTGACCTGCGCGCGCCAACGCCAACGGCTGCAGCCGAGCTCATCGCCCAGGACCGGGAGACGGCGCTGGCGCAAATCGATGCGGTGCAGCGGCACATGCAGCACCGCGTCCACCAGCGTCTTGACGGCTTTGCACAGCGGCTCGATCAGGCTGCGGTTCGCATGGCCAGGCCTGCGCAGGTGCTGAGTCAGCATGAGCGCCAGTTGAGCTTGATCGCGCACCGCATGCTGGCGGCTTGCCGCGATGCGGTCCGCTCCAATCGGCAGCAGCTGCCTCAATGGCAGGCGCGCATGACGCGGGCCATGGCCACGCAGCGGGCCCGACAGCAGCACGCCTTGCAGGCCTGGGATGCGCGCCTGTCCGCGCTCGACCCGCGCAAGGTGCTGGAGCGTGGCTTTGCCTGGCTCACCACCGACGAGGGCCTGCCGGTGACGCGGGCCGCGCAGACCAAGGCGGGCATGGCAGTCCGGGGCGTCATGGCGGACGGCTTGTTGCGCCTGAACGTCAGCGAGGTGGCACTGGATCCGGCGCCAGCTCCCCGACCTGGCGAGGACGCTGCTTGAGCACGCATGGCCCAGTCGATTGGACAGATAAAGCCCCCATACCCTGCTTGAGCGCGCCTGCCGTGCCTACAATCGCCGATCGAATTTCTTCACACTCATCAGGAACAAGCACCATGGCACACACGCTTCCTCCTCTGCCGTTCGCGCAAGACGCGCTGGCCCCTCACATGTCGAAGGAAACCTTCGAATACCACTACGGCAAGCACCATCAGGCCTATGTCACCAACCTGAACAACCTGATCCCCGGCACCGAATTCGAGAGCCTGTCGCTGGAAGACATCGTGAAGAAGTCCAGCGGTGGCATCTACAACAACGCCGCCCAGATCTGGAACCACACCTTCTTCTGGAACTGCCTCAAGCCCAATGGCGGCGGCGCTCCCACCGGCAAGCTGGCCGATGCCATCAACGCCAAGTTCGGCAGCTACGACGCCTTCAAAGAAGCCTTCACCAAGTCGGCCGTGGGCAACTTCGGTTCGGGCTGGACCTGGCTGGTCAAGAAGGCTGATGGCTCTGTTGACATCGTCAACACGGGCGCGGCCGGCACCCCGCTGACCACCGGCGACACCGCGCTGCTGACCATCGACGTGTGGGAACACGCCTACTACATCGACTACCGCAACGCCCGTCCCAAGTTCGTGGAAACCTTCCTGAACAACCTGGTCAACTGGGACTTCGCCGCCAAGAACTTCGGCTGATCGCCCACCCGCATCGACCGGCGCTCGCCTGTGTGTGTCGCGCAGGCAACGCCAGCATCCGAGCCAGGCCCTGTGCCTGGCTTTTTCTTTGATCGGACCTCATCAAGCGCCAGCCCAATGTCCGTGGTCTTTCTGTGATTTCCGTGACAGACCATGGCGTATCACTGGTTCGGTGGTACAGTTGCATCCGGTTCTTATCAGGCCCTTCCCGTCGCCCTTGCTGGATTTGAGATTCTCAGCAGTCAGCAAGGCGGGTCGCAATCCGCCAACCGGTCAAGCCGTGTCGCGGAAGGTTTTTCAACCAGCCAATGTCCCGGCAGACCCGGGAGCGAGGTGAGCGAAATGATGCAGCAGTTCAGGTCGAATTCGTACCTGTTCGGGGGCAATGCCCCATACGTTGAAGAGTTGTACGAGGCCTATCTCGACAACCCCGGTTCCGTGCCAGAGAACTGGCGGTCCTACTTCGACGCCCTCCAGAACGTTCCCGCCGCCGATGGCACCGATCACCGCGATGTGGCGCACGCGCCCGTGGTCGAATCGTTCGCCCAGCGTGCCAAGGCCAATGCCTTCATGGTTAAGACCAGCTCGGCTGATCTGGCCGTGGCGCGCAAGCAGGTTCACGTTCAGTCGCTCATTGCTGCCTATCGCTTCCTCGGTTCCCGCTGGGCGGACCTCGATCCCCTCAAGCGCCAGGAACGTCCCAAGATCCCTGAGCTCGAGCCCGCGTTCTACGACCTGACCGAGTCCGACCTGGACATCACGTTCAGCGCCACGAACACCTATTTCACCAAGGCCGAGCACATGACCCTGCGCGAGATCGTGCAGGCCCTGCGTGAAACGTACTGCGGCAGCATCGGCGCCGAGTACATGCACATCACCGACCCGACCGAAAAGCGCTGGTGGCAGGAGCGTCTGGAAAGCATCCGCTCCAAGCCCACCTTCTCGGTCGAAGAAAAAAAGCACATCCTGGATCGCCTCACCGCAGCCGAAGGCCTGGAGCGCTTCCTGCACACCAAGTACGTCGGCCAAAAGCGCTTCTCGCTCGAAGGTGGCGAGAGCTTCATCGCCGCCATGGACGAGTTGATCCAGCGTGCCGGCGAGAAGGGCGTGCAAGAAGTCGTGATCGGCATGGCTCACCGCGGCCGTCTGAACGTGCTGGTCAACACCCTGGGCAAGCAGCCCGCCGAGTTGTTCTCGGAGTTCGAGCATACCGCCCCCGAGAGCCTGCCTTCCGGCGACGTGAAGTACCACCAGGGCTTCTCCAGTGACGTGACCACGCCTGGCGGCCCCATCCACCTGTCGCTGTCCTTCAACCCTTCTCACCTGGAAATCGTCAACCCGGTGATCGAAGGTTCGGTCAAGGCCCGCATGGACCGCCGTGGCGACCACAAGGGCTTGCAGGTGCTGCCCGTGCAGGTGCACGGTGACGCGGCCTTTGCCGGTCAGGGCGTCGTGATGGAAACATTGGCGCTGGCCCAGACCCGTGGTTACTACACGGGCGGCACGGTGCACATCGTCATCAACAACCAGATTGGCTTTACCACCTCCGACCCGCGCGACAGCCGCTCGACGCTGTACTGCTCGGACGTGGTCAAGATGATCGAAGCGCCGGTGCTGCACGTGAACGGCGACGATCCCGAAGCCGTGGTGCTGTGCTCGCAACTGGCGCTGGACTATCGCCAGCAGTTCAACAAGGACGTGGTGGTCGACATCATCTGCTTCCGCAAGCTGGGCCACAACGAGCAGGACACGCCTGCCATGACCCAGCCGCTGATGTACAAGAAGATCGGCCAGCACCCGGGTACCCGCAAGGTGTACGCGGACCGCCTGACTGCCGGCGGCACGCTCGCAGCCAATGTGCCGGACGACATGGTCAAGGAATACCGTGCCGCCATGGAAGCGGGCAAGCACACGGTCGACCCGGTGCTGACCAACTACAAGAGCAAATACGCCGTCGACTGGACGCCCTATCTGGGCAAGAAGTGGACGGATTCAGCCGACACCGCGCTGCCCCTGGCTGAGTTTCGCCGCCTGGCCGAGCGCATCACCACCATCCCCGCCAACTTCAAGCCGCACCCGCTGGTGCAGAAGGTGATCGATGACCGCGCCGCCATGGGCCGTGGCGAGATCAACGTCGACTGGGGCATGGGCGAGCACATGGCGTTTGCCTCGCTGGTCGCTTCGGGCTACCCTGTGCGTCTGTCTGGCGAAGACTGCGGCCGTGGCACCTTCACCCACCGCCACGCCGTGCTGCACGATCAGAGCCGCGAGAAGTGGGACACCGGTACCTATGTGCCGCTGCAGCACGTCGCCGAGAACCAGGCCCCGTATGTGGTCATCGACTCCATCCTGTCGGAAGAGGCCGTGCTGGGTTTCGAGTATGGCTACGCCGGCTCCGACCCCAACAGCCTGGTCATCTGGGAAGCGCAGTTCGGCGACTTCGCCAACGGCGCCCAGGTGGTGATCGACCAGTTCATCGCCGCCGGTGAAGTAAAGTGGGGCCGTGCCAATGGCCTGACGCTGATGCTGCCGCACGGTTATGAAGGCCAAGGCCCAGAGCACAGCTCGGCCCGCCTGGAGCGCTTCATGCAGCTGGCTGCGGACAACAACATGCAGATCGTGCAGCCGACCTCGGCTTCGCAGATCTTCCACGTGTTGCGTCGCCAGATGGTGCGCATGTTCCGCAAGCCGCTGGTCATCATGACGCCCAAGTCGCTGTTGCGTAACAAGGATGCGACCTCACCCTTGACCGAGTTCACGCGCGGCGAGTTCCGTACTGTGATCGGCGAGGTGGACGAGAGCATCGACAACAGCAAGGTCAAGCGCATGATCTGCTGCTCGGGCAAGGTCTACTACGACCTGGTGAAGAAGCGCGCCGAGAAGAAGGCTTTCGATACCGTCGTCGTCCGTGTCGAGCAGTTGTACCCCTTCCCGCACAAGGCCTTCGCTGCCGAGGTGAAGAAGTACCCTGGCCTCACGGATCTGGTGTGGTGCCAGGACGAGCCGCAAAACCAGGGCGCCTGGTTCTTCGTGCAGCATTACGTGCACGAGAACATGGTGGATGGTCAGAAGCTGGGTTATGCGGGCCGTCCCGCGTCTGCTTCTCCGGCCGTGGGTTACGCCCACCTGCACCAGGAACAGCAAAAGGCTTTGCTGGACCAGGCTTTCGCCAAGCTCAAAGGCTTCGTTCTCACCAAATAACGTTGAGGCGCCACTGTGTGACGCCCTGACTGTCCAGGTTCGACCCGCGCTTTGCGCTCGTCAACCTGGCCGGTGAGCGGCGAGCGTGGTGCCCGGAGATACACATCATGGCAATCATTGACGTCAAGGTTCCCCAGTTGTCCGAGTCGGTGGCGGAAGCCACCCTGCTGCAGTGGAAGAAAAAGCCCGGCGAAGCCGTCGCGGCCGACGAAATCCTCATCGAGATCGAAACCGACAAGGTCGTGCTCGAAGTGCCGGCACCCGCTGCCGGCGTGCTGGCCCAGCTCGTCAGGAATGACGGTGACACGGTGGTGAGCGACGAGGTCATCGCGCGCATCGACACCGAAGGCGCCACGGCTGTGAGCCCGCTGGAAGTCAAGGCCGTGCCGGCACCTGCCGCGACGCCCCCCGTACCGGCAGCGGCCGCTGCAAGCGGTGGCAGCAAGGCCGATGTGGCCATGCCCGCCGCAGCCAAGCTGTTGGCCGACAACAACCTGAGCACCGCCCAGGTGGCCGGCACAGGCAAGGATGGCCGCGTCACCAAGGGCGATGTGCTGGCCGCCGTGGCCACTGGTGCTGCCTCTGCAACCAAGCCTGCCGCAGCCGCGCCGGCCGCGCCCGCCATCCCGACGGGCGTGCCCACCTCGGCCTTGCCCGTCGTGCAGGCGCCCAGCACCGGCTTGAACCTGAACGATCGCCCCGAGCAGCGCGTGCCGATGAGCCGCCTGCGCGCCCGCGTGGCCGAACGGCTACTGCAATCGCAGGCCACCAATGCCATCCTGACCACGTTCAACGAGGTGAACATGGCGCCGGTGATGGAGATGCGCAAGAAGTTCCAGGAGAAGTTCGAGAAGGAGCACGGCGTCAAGCTGGGCTTCATGAGCTTCTTCGTCAAGGCGGCCGTGCATGCGCTCAAGAAGTACCCCGTGCTGAACGCCTCGGTGGACGGCAACGACATCGTCTACCACGGCTACTTCGACATCGGCGTGGCCGTGGGTTCGCCCCGTGGCCTGGTGGTGCCGGTGCTGCGCAACGTCGACCAGATGACTTTCGCCGAGATCGAAAAGAAGATTGCCGACTTCGGTGTCAAGGCCCGTGACGGCAAGCTGGGTCTGGACGACCTGACCGGTGGTACCTTCTCGATTTCCAACGGCGGGGTCTTTGGCTCGATGCTTTCCACGCCCATCATCAACCCGCCGCAGTCGGCCATCCTGGGCGTGCACGCCACCAAGGATCGTGCCGTGGTCGAGAACGGGCAAATCGTGATCCGTCCGATCAACTACCTGGCCATGTCCTACGACCACCGCATCATCGACGGCCGCGAAGCCGTGCTGGGCCTGGTCGCGATGAAGGAAGCGCTGGAAGACCCGGCACGCCTGCTGTTCGACATCTGATTCAACACTGATTTTTGCGGCCGGGCGGGCCTCACAAGGGCCCGCTCCGGACTTGCAAAGCCCCATGCCGGCTCGACAGGAATCCAAGCACCATGTCTCTTGCTGACGAACTCGAACGCATCGCCGCGCTGCACGAACGTGGCGTGCTCAGCGATGACGAGTTCCAGCAGATCAAATCGCGTCTGATCCACAACCCCATGCCCCCGTCGGGCGACGGCTTACCGGCCGGCGACTCCGACAGCCTCCAGGTCAGCCAGCTGCGTCGTTCACGAGACGACCGCTGGCTGGGTGGCGTATGTGGTGGGATCGCGAGGCTGACCAGGATGGAGTCCTGGGTCTGGCGGCTGATCTTCGCGGCCATGTTCATGCTCTGGGGCACAGGCTTATTGCTCTACATCCTGCTGTGGATCTTCGTACCCGACGACTGACTGATACCGGGCACACCAACACGGCACAACAAGCGGATCGACACCCATGTCCACCAATCAATTCGACGTCATCGTCATCGGCGGCGGCCCTGGCGGCTACATCGCTGCCATTCGCGCGGCGCAACTGGGCTTCAAGGCGGCCTGTATCGACGAATGGAAGAACGCCAAGGGTGGCCCCGCACCTGGCGGCACCTGCACCAACGTGGGCTGCATCCCGTCCAAGGCGCTGCTGCAATCGTCCGAGCACTATGAGCAGGCTGCGCATCACTTCGCGGACCACGGCATCACCGTCGAAGGCCTGAAGATGGACGTGGCCAAGATGATCGGCCGCAAGGACACGGTCGTCAAACAGAACAACGACGGCATCCTCTACCTGTTCAAGAAGAACAAGGTGAGCTTCTTCCATGGCCGTGGCGCTTTCGTGAAGACGACCGATGGCGGCTATGAGATCGCCGTGGCCGGCGACAAGCCCGAGACCCTGGTGGGCAAGCACATCATCGTGGCCACAGGCTCGAACGCACGCCAACTACCTGGCGCAGCCTTCGATGAAAAGCTGATTCTTTCCAATGATGGCGCACTGGCCATCGGCGATGTGCCCGCCAAGCTCGGTGTGATCGGCTCCGGCGTGATCGGGCTGGAGATGGGCTCGGTGTGGCGCCGCCTGGGTGCCGAGGTGACCGTGCTCGAAGCCTTGCCAACCTTTCTGGGCGCGGTGGACGAGCAGGTGGCCAAGGAGGCCCACAAGCTCTTTGTCAAGCAAGGTCTGAAGATCGAGCTGGGTGTGAAGATCGGCGAGGTCAAGACCGGCAAGAAGGGCGTGAGCGTGAGCTACGCCAATGCCAAGGGCGAAGAGCAAAAGCTCGATGTGGACAAGCTCATTGTGTCCATCGGCCGCGTGCCCAACACCATTGGCCTGAACACAGAGGCTGTCGGCCTCAAGCTCGACGAGCGCGGCGCCATCCTGGTGGACGACGACTGCAAGACCAACCTGCCCAATGTGTGGGCCATCGGTGACGTGGTGCGTGGCCCCATGCTGGCGCACAAGGCCGAAGAAGAAGGCGTGGCCGTGGCCGAGCGCATTGCCGGCCAGCATGGGCACGTCGATTTCAACCTGATTCCCTGGGTGATCTACACCAGCCCGGAGATCGCCTGGGTCGGCAAAACCGAACAGGCGTTGAAAGCGGAAGGACGGCCCTACAAGGCTGGTTCCTTCCCCTTCATTGCCAATGGTCGCGCCCGTGCCTTGGGTGACACGACCGGCTTCGTCAAGTTCCTGGCCGATGCCACGACCGACGAAATCCTGGGTGTCCACATCATTGGGCCGTTCGCCAGCGAGCTGATCGCCGAAGCCTGCGTGGCCATGGCCTTCAAGGCCAGCGCGGAAGACATCGCCCGCATTTGCCATGCCCACCCCAGTTTGAGTGAGTCGACCAAGGAAGCCGCTCTGGCGGTGGACAAGCGCACCTTAAACTTCTGAGTCTGGCGCAAGCTTCTCAAAACAAGGGGCGGCCGGGCTGCCCCTTTTTCTTGGCTTTTCACATTGTCGTATGCCTGCGTCCGCGATCTCCGTCACCGACCTGTACCAAAAGAGCCTGGCCGAGCGGGGCTACAAGGCTGATGCCGCACAGCTCAAGGGCATCGCGGCCCTGCAGCGCTGCCAGGATGAGTGGACGGGCTACAAGCGTCAACGCTCCAATGCCTTGACCAAGATGCTGCGCTACCCCGATCTGCCCAAGGGCGTCTACATGTACGGCGGGGTGGGGCGGGGCAAGAGCTTCATCATGGACTGCTTCTTCCAGGCTGTTCCCTTGCAGCGCAAGACGCGCCTGCACTTTCACGAGTTCATGCGTGAGGTGCATCGCCAGCTGCATGAGCTCAAAGGCGTGCAGGATCCGCTGGAGGTGCTGGCCCAGCGCATGTCGCGCAAGCACCGGCTGATCTGTTTCGACGAGTTCCATGTCGCCGACGTGACGGACGCGATGATCCTCTACAGGCTGCTGGATGCGATGTTCCGCAACCGCATGAGCATCATCACCACGTCCAACTTCCACCCTGATGCGCTCTATCCCAACGGCTTGCACCGCGACCGCATCCTGCCGGCCATCGAGCTGCTCAAGAGCCAACTGGAGGTGGTCAATGTGGACAGCGGCACCGACTACCGCCGCCGCACGCTGGAGCTGACCAATCTCTACCTGACGCCGCTCAACGACGACACGGCCAAGGAGATGGGCGACATCTTCAGCAAGCTGGCCGAAACCGCTGACGAAGACCCCGAGCTGCACATCGAGTACCGCGTGCTCAAGGCCAAGCGCCGCGCAGGCGGTGTGGTGTGGTTCGACTTCCAGACACTGTGTGGCGGGCCGCGCTCACAGAACGATTACCTGGAGCTGGCCTCGCGCTTCCACACGGTGATGCTGTCGGACGTGCCGCACATGCCCGTGCGCATGGCCTCCGAGGCCCGGCGCTTCACCTGGCTGGTCGACGTGCTCTACGACCGCAAGTGCAAGCTGGTGATCTCGGCCGAGGTGGCGCCCGAGGCGCTCTACACCGAAGGGCCGATGTCGCACGAGTTCCCACGCACGGTGTCGCGTCTCAACGAGATGCAGTCCAAGGAGTACCTCAGCGAGGAACGCCGGGTGGTGGACACCTCGCTGACCTGAGTTCAGGCCATGCGGATCAGGCAAAGTGCCGCTTGAGCCGCAGGAAGTGCACCTCATAGAGGTTGTACGAGAGCCAGGCCAGGGCGAATGTGACCAGGCTCAGGCCCACATAGTGCAGGCAGGCATTGAAGATGTGGCCCGAGGTCTGGATGCCCAGGCGGGTTAGTACAGTCTGGCTGAACAGATCGTGCAATGGCTTGTGGATCACGTACATGCCATAGCTGTACTTGCCCACCTTTTGCAGCGGTGACAGGCACAAGAGGCGATGCCACCGTGGCGTGCGAGTCTGACTACCGTGGCCGTCATGCTTGGCCGCCGCGTAGATGGCCACAGCAAAGGCAATGGCCAGGATCGAATAGCCCTCGACCATGCCGTGCAGCGAAAGGCGCGGGTAGGCGTGCGTCCACAGGAAGCCTGCTGCGACCAAACCCAACGTGGCCAGCCCCAGCTTCAGCGCATGGGCCTTCACCCAGGCCGAGGCTTGCGACATGCGCCAGATGAGGGCGGCCAGACTGCCAATCGCCAGTGAGTCGACACGGCAGATGGTCCACTCGTAGACGATGTAAGTGCTGTAGCCTTTGGTGAACAGCACATAGCGGCAAATCGGAGCCGCGATGGCGATCAGCACGCAGGCGATGGCGATGCGGCCCTTGTTGCGCAGGGCGTAGACCAGCAAGGGCCAGAACAAGTAGAACTGCTCCTCCACGGCCAGGGTCCAGAAATGGGGCAGGTTCATCGGGCCGATGCCCATGGCATCTGTCCAGTTCGACAGATAGGTCCACAGCCAGACCTGATAGGGCGCCTGGGCCCGGTACATCTCGGGCTGCATGCCGATGAAGGGCAGCAGCACGAAGATCAGGAAAAGGGCGCCGTAGTACAGCGGAAAGATCCGCAGGGCCCGCCGGACAATGAAGTGGCGCAGCCCGTGAGCCTGGCCCATGCCATCGAGCAGGATGCCGGTGATCAGAAAGCCGCTGAGCACGAAGAACAGCGGCACACCGATCCAGCCGAAGTTCAGCAGGAACTGGGTCAGTGCCACGGCGCCATGCATCTGCGGCGCATCAAGCATCTGCACGTTGTGCGCGATCACCAGCAGAATGGCCAGGCCACGGATGCCGTCCAACGATGGCAGATGAACAGCGCGTGTCACCCTGGGTGCTCCGATCGGCGTTCAGCTGGGTGATTCGACGCGAACCAGGGCCAGGGACAGGTTGTCGCCGCCCGCACGGGCACGGTGACGGGCCTTGCCCACCAGCATCTCGGCTGCCTCGCGCGGCGGCAGGGTGTGCACGATCGCCCCCAACTCCTTCGGGGTGAAGTAGTGCCACAGGCCGTCGGAGCACACCAGCAGGCTGTCGCCCACTTCGAGTTGATGGATGCGGTGCGTGGTGACGGGCGGGTCCTGCTGGGTGCCCAGGCAGCCGGTCAGCAAATTGGCCTGTGGGTGGACATTGGCCTCTTCGTCGGTGATCTGGCCTTCGTCGACCAGACGCTGAACGAAAGAGTGGTCCTTGGTGCGGTGAACCACTTCGGGGCCGCGGAAATGGTAGACGCGGGTGTCGCCCGCGTGGACCAGGTCAGCCGACAGGTTCGGATTGACGATGAAGGCACCGATGGTGGAATGAGGTTCTTCCTCAAAGGCCAGCGCCGTCAGCTTGATCATCAAGTGCGCCTCGTTGACCAGCTGCGACAGCACTTCGACGGAGTCGTCCTTGCTGGGCACGTAGCGGTCAAACACCTGGCGCGCGGTCATGATGACCTGGTCAGCCGCTTTGCGTCCGCCGCTTTTGCCCCCCATGCCGTCCGCCACAACGGCAAGCAGGCATCCCTGCACCCGAGGGTGAGGGATGATTTCTACCTGGTCTTGCTGATAGGGCCTGTCCCCCCGGTGAATGCCGGTGGCAGCCACCAGTCTGAAACTGGACGGTGCATTCATCATCATGGGAAAACTATAATCGCTAATTAGTAGGATCCGGGGAAAGGCGGTGCCCCGGGGCATCCCTTGTTCAAGCGCCTCTAGTCATGGAGCCTTGTGGCGTCCAAGATGCAAGAAAACCTGCACTCTCCCCATCGCCAGCTCATCGAGCTGCGCATGGAGCATGCTGATCTCGATAATCTGATTGACCGTGCCTCGGAGCAAAGCCCCGTCGACGAACTGTCTTTGCGCCGGCTCAAGAAACGCCGTTTGCTGTTGCGCGATCAGATCGCGAGGCTGGAATTGCTGCTGGATCCCAAAGAACCAGCTTGACCGCATCAAGCGGCCAGCGCATCCAGCAATTCCGTTTCCAGCGTCAGCTGAAGCCTGTCCTGGCGCAAGGCATCGCCTGTGACCAGGAAGGTGTCTTCCACGCGCTCGCCCAAGGTGCTGACCTTGGCCAGTTGCACGTTGACCTGATGGCGCGCCAGCGTGCGTGCGATGACGTAGAGCAGACCGGATCGGTCGCTGGCTGAGACACTCAGCAGCCAGCGTTGGGCGCGCTCATCGGGGCGCAGGCTCACGCGCGGCTTGACCGGGAAGGACTTCACGCGACGTGACAGCCGGCCTCGGCTCGGATCGTGCAAAGGCTCGCTGGACGCGGCGGCTTCGGTCAGTTGGGTTTCAACAAGTGCGATCAGATCGCGGTAGTGCACACCTTCGAATGCCATGTTGTCGGCCGCCAGGATCTGGAAGGTGTCGATCGCGTAGCCTGACTTGGACGTGTGGATGCGCGCGTCCTGGATGCTGAAGCCGGCCTTGTCGAAGTAGCCGCAGATACGGGCAAAGAGGTCGGGCTTGTCGGGCGCGTAGACCAATACTTGCAGGCCTTCGCCGACAGATGACAGGCGCGCGGCCACGATCGGCTGCTCGGTCTCGACATGGCGCCACAGCATGCGCGTGTGCCAGGCGATGTCGGCGGAATCATGGCGGGCGAAGTAGCTCATGTCCAGCGTCTTCCACAGCGGCTCTTCGGTGCCGGGCGGCATGTAGTAGAGCGCCATGGTGTGGCGGGCCTGCTGCTTGCGGGCCTCGATCTCGGCGTCCATGTGCGGGCGGGCCCCACCCAGGGCGCGCAGGGTGAGCTTGTAGAGGTCTTCCAGCAGCTTGCCCTTCCAGGCGTTCCAGACCTTGGGGCTGGTGCCGCGGATGTCGGCCACGGTGAGCAGGTACAGCGCGGTCAACGTGCGTTCGTTGCCCACACGCTTGGCAAAGGCCTGGATGACGTCAGGGTCCGAGAGGTCTTCCTTTTGCGCGATGCGCGACATGGTCAGGTGCTGGGCCACCAGGAATTCGATGAGCTTGGCATCGTCACCCGTGATGTCGTGGTCGCGGCAGAAGCGGCGCACCTCCACGGTCCCGAGTTCGGAGTGGTCGCCGCCACGGCCTTTGGCCACGTCGTGGAAGAGAGCGGCCACGTACAGCACCCAGGGCTTGTCCCATTCGGCGGCCAGTTGCGTGCAGAAGGGGTACTCATGCGCATGCTCGGGAATGAAGAAGCGCCGCACATTGCGCACCACCATCAGGATGTGCTGATCTACTGTGTAGACATGGAACAGGTCGTGCTGCATCTGGCCCACGATGCGGCGGAACACCCAGAGGTAGCGGCCCAGCACCGAGGTCTGGTTGAGCAGGCGCATCACGCGGGTCTGGCCTTGCTGTTCGCGCAGGATGGCCATGAAGGCCTGGTGGTTGACAGGGTCCTTGCGGAAGGCGCCGTCCATCACGTTGCGGGCGTTGTAGAGCGCGCGCAGGGTGCGTGCCGACAGGCCCTTGAGCGTGTTGTCCTGCTGCAGGGCCAGGAAGGTGGCGAGGATGGCGTGCGGGTCGCGCTGATAGAGATCGTCGCTGACCACTTCGAGGAAGCCGCCGCGATCCAGGAAGCGTTCATTGATGCGGCGCATGGGCGCGTTCTGCGATCCCTGCACACGCTCCTCGATGTTGAGGATCAGGATCTGGTTGAGCTGGGTGACGGCCTTGGCTGCCCAGTAGTAGCGGCGCATCAGGGCCTCGCTGGCGCGCAGGGCCGGCGTGTTGGTGTAGCCGAAGGACTCGGCCACAGCGGTTTGCAGGTCGAACACCAGGCGGTCTTCACGGCGGCCGGCGATCTGGTGCAGGCGCGTGCGGATGAGCTTGAGCGTGCCTTCATTGCGCTGAAGCTGGCGGGCCTCGAACGGTGTCAGCAGGCCGTTCTTGGCCAGCTCATGCCAGGTCTTGCCCAGACGGGCCGCACGGGCCAGCCACAGCACCACCTGCAGGTCGCGCAGGCCGCCTGGGCTTTCCTTGCAGTTGGGCTCCAGCGAGTAGGGCGTGTCTTCGTACTTGAGGTGGCGCTGGCGCATCTCCAGCATCTTGGCTGTCATGAAGGCCGGCACGTTCATGTGCTCCAAGGTGGCATGCTGCAGCTCCTCGAAGCGTGCGCGTGAGCCGCAGATGATGCGTGCTTCCAGCAAGGCCGTCTGCACGGTGATGTCGCGTTGCGCCTCTTCGCCACATTCCTCGACGCTGCGCACGCTGGAGCCGATCTCCAGGCCGATGTCCCAGCAGGCGCTGATGAAGCTCTCGACGCTGGGGGCCAGGCTTTCATCGCCGATCACCGAGGGCGAGACGGGCATGAGCAGCAGCACGTCCACATCGGAGTGCGGGAACAACTCGCCGCGGCCATAGCCGCCCACGGCTACCAGGGCCGCGCCTTTGGGCATGGCGTGCGCATCCCAGATCTGGATGAGCGTGCGGTCGACCAGGCGCGCCAGTTGCGTCAGCAGGCGGCCGGCTGTGACCGTCGAGGCACGGCTTTGCTGGAACTGGTCCAGAAGTTCGGTCTTGGCGGTCTTGAACTGCGAGCGAAGGGCGGCGACGTCCAGGGGCATGTTTTCGAGCGGTACTGCAATGACAAAGGCCCTGCGGTGAGGCAGGGCCCGTAGCGGGATCAAGTCTTGGTGGACGTGATGAAGTCGGGCGGGGGCGGGCTGCCTGCGGACAGGGTCAGCACCTCGAAGCCGGTTTCGGTCACGAGCACGGTGTGTTCCCACTGGGCCGACAGGGATCGGTCCTTGGTGACGATGGTCCAGCCGTCGCCAAGTGATTTGATGTCGCGCTTGCCGGCGTTGATCATGGGCTCGATGGTGAAGGTCATGCCGGGCTTGAGCTCTTCCAGCGTGCCCGGACGGCCGTAGTGCAGCACTTGAGGTTCTTCATGGAACTTCTGGCCGATGCCGTGGCCGCAGAACTCGCGCACCACCGAGAAGCCCTGGTTCTCGGCGAAGGTCTGGATGGTGTGGCCGATGTCGCCCAGGCGAACGCCGGGACTGACCTTGGCGATGCCGCGCCACATGGCTTCGTAGGTGAGGGCGCAGAGGCGCTTGGCCGCGATGGAGCCATTGCCCACCACGAACATGCGGCTGGTGTCGCCATGCCAGCCATCCTTGATGACGGTGATGTCGATGTTGACGATGTCGCCGTCCTTCAAGACCTTCTCACTGGGGATGCCGTGGCAGACCTGGTGGTTGATGGACGTGCAGATGGACTTGGGGTAGGGCGTGTGGCCACCCGGCGCATAGTTCAAAGGTGCAGGGACGGTGCCCTGTTCCTTGACCATGTAGTCATGGCAGAGCTTGTCCAGCTCTTCGGTGGTGACACCGGGTTTGACGAAGGGCGTGATGTAGTCCAGCACCTCGGACGCCAGTCGTCCAGCCAGACGCATGGCGTCGATCTCGGCGCCTGTTTTGATGGTGATGCTCATAGGATGCGAATTATCCGTATTTCGTGAGTGCCGCGACGCGGTCAGGGGCATGAGAAAGGCATCGAAATCGGGCTTTTGAGGTTGGCGAACGGTAAAATGCGCGTTTTTCCTGACGAACGCTCGACCCACGCGATGTCCAAGCTGATGCACTTCGAGGGCGGCAACGCCCTGGCTCCTCACCAAGTCCAGGCACTGCTGCCCAAGCTGCAGGCGATCAACCCCCGTATCCAAGGTGTGCATGCCCGCTTCGTGCACTGGGTCGATCTGAATCAGGACCTGAGCCAAGGCGAGCTGGACAAGCTGTCCTCCCTGCTGAGCTATGGCGATGCCTACGAGGGCCCCTGCGAGGGCGACCTGATCGTGGTGGCGCCCCGCATGGGCACCGTGTCACCCTGGGCGTCGAAGGCAACCGACATCGCGCACAACTGCGGTCTGGCGATCCACCGCGTGGAGCGTGTCGTTGAATACCGCCTGAGCGTCAAGGCAGGCTTGATCGGCGCACTCACAGGCGGTGTCAAGCCCCTGGCCGAGCAGGACCTGCAGGCCTGCGCTGCGCTGCTGCATGACCGCATGACCGAAAGCGTGCTGCTGGCGCGCGACGAGGCCCGCCACCTGTTCGATGAGAAGCAGGGCGTCCCGATGGCGCACGTGGACGTGCTGGGCCAGGGCCGCAAGGCATTGGAAGAGGCCAACGTGACCTTCGGTCTGGCCTTGTCGGATGACGAAATCGACTACCTGGTCAGGGCCTTCACGGGCCTCAAGCGCAACCCGACGGACGTCGAGCTGACGATGTTCGCCCAGGCCAACAGCGAACACTGCCGCCACAAGATCTTCAACGCGCAGTTCACCATTGATGGTCAAGCGCAGGCGCTGTCGATGTTCGGCATGATCCGCCAAACCGAGAAGATCAGCCCGCAGCACACGGTGGTGGCCTACTCCGACAACGCCTCGGTGATGGAGGGCCATCGGATCGAGCGCTGGATGCCGGCAGGCTACACCAATGCACCGCAGTACCAGGCCCGCGAAGAGCTGGCCCACGTGCTGATGAAAGTCGAAACGCACAACCACCCCACCGCGATTTCGCCTTTCCCTGGTGCCTCGACGGGCGCCGGTGGCGAGATCCGCGATGAGGGTGCCACGGGCCGTGGTTCGCGCCCCAAGTCGGGCCTGACGGGTTTCTCTGTGTCCAACCTGAACCTGCCGGGTACGCAAGAGCCCTGGGAGGCTGAGCAGTTCGGCAAGCCCGAGCACATTGCCAGCCCGCTGCAGATCATGATCGAGGGCCCCCTGGGCGGCGCAGCGTTCAACAACGAGTTCGGGCGCTCCAATCTGGGCGGCTACTTCCGCGTGTTCGAGCAGACCGTGGGTCACGGTGACCAGGCCATCCGCCGTGGCTACCACAAGCCCATCATGATCGCCGGTGGCATCGGCACGATCAGCAGCGAACAGACGCAGAAGATCAAGTTCGATGCGGGCACCTTGCTGATCCAGCTGGGCGGCCCCGGCATGCGCATCGGCATGGCTGGCGCGGCAGCGTCGTCGATGGCGGCGGGCACCAATTCGGCTGCGCTGGACTTCGACTCCGTGCAGCGTGGCAACCCCGAGATCGAACGACGCGCGCAGGAGGTCATCAACCACTGCTGGGGCCTGGGCGACAAGAACCCCATCCTGGCCATCCATGACGTGGGCGCAGGCGGTATCTCCAACGCTTTCCCTGAGCTGGTGGACGGCGCAGGCAAGGGCGCCCGCTTCGATCTGAGCAAGGTGCCGCTGGAGGAGTCCGGCATGGCGCCCAAGGAGATCTGGTGCAACGAGAGCCAGGAGCGCTATGTGCTGGCCATCGCGCCGGGCGACCTGCCCATCTTCACCGAGATGGCCAACCGCGAGCGCTGCCCTTTCGGCGTGATCGGCGTGGCCACCGAAGCCTGTGAGCTGATCCTCGAAGACACCACCCGGCCGGATGCCGACAAGCCCGTGGACATGCCCATGGACGTGCTGCTGGGCAAGCCGCCCAAGATGCACCGCGACGTCAAGCGTGTGCAATGGGATGGCGGCCAGTTGGACTTGACCGGCGTGACGCTGGAGAAGGCCGCTTTCGATGTGCTGCGTCACCCCACAGTGGCCAGCAAGCGCTTCTTGATCACGATCGGCGACCGCACCGTGGGCGGCCTCAATTCACGTGACCAGATGGTGGGCCCATGGCAGGTGCCCGTGGCCGACGTGGCCGTGACACTGGCGGACTACAAGGGCTTTGCCGGCGAAGCCATGGCCATGGGCGAACGCACGCCGCTGGCATCGGTCAACGGGCCGGCATCGGGCCGCATGGCCGTGGGCGAGGCCATCACCAACCTGCTGGCCGCACCCATCGAGTTGCCTCGAGTGAAGCTGTCTGCCAACTGGATGGCGGCTTGCGGTGAACCGGGTGAAGACGCCGCGCTGTACGACACCGTCAAGGCCGTGGGCATGGAACTGTGCCCGGCGCTGGGCATTTCCATCCCGGTGGGCAAGGATTCGCTGTCCATGCGCACGAAATGGAAAGAGGGTGGGAGCGAGCAAGGCCAGACCAAACAGGTGACCGCACCCGTGTCCCTCATCGTCACGGCCTTTGCCTCGATCGCCGATGTGCGCCCGACGCTGACCCCGCAGCTCATCACCGCCGAGAACGGCCAAGCGCTGGACACCAGCCTGATCCTGGTCGACCTGGGCGAAGGCAAGAAGCGCATGGCCGGCTCCATGCTGGCCCAGGTGCTCAATCAGTTCGGCAACGAGGTGCCCGACGTCGACAACCCCGAGACGCTCAAAGCCACCGTGGCCGCCGTGAACGCCCTGCGCGCGCAGGGCAAGCTGCTGGCCTACCACGACCGTGGCGATGGCGGCCTGTGGGCCACCGTGTGCGAGATGGCCTTTGCCGGCCACACCGGTGTGAGCCTCAATGTGGACATGCTGGTCACCGAAAGCGATGGCATCAGCGACAGCCGCGCCGAAACGGGCGATTCGAAGAACTGGGCCAGCCAGGTGGGCGAGCGCCGCAACGAATTGACGCTCAAGGCGCTGTTCAACGAGGAGCTGGGCGTGGTGCTGCAAGTGCGCACAGCCGAGCGCGACGCCGTGATGCAGACCCTGCGCGAGCACGGCCTGAGCAAGCACAGCCACGTGATCGGCAAGCCCATCCTCAGTGGTGCGGGCCAGCACGAGGTGCAGGTCTGGCGCGACGCCAAGGCCGTGTTCAGTGCGCCGCTGGAACAACTCCACAAGACCTGGGATGAGGTGAGCTGGCGCATCGCCCAGTTGCGAGACAACCCCGCCTGCGCCGACAGCGAGCACGCCGCCATCGGCAAGCCCGAAGACCCCGGCATGCACGTGAGCCTGAGCTTCGACCCGCTGGAAGACGTGGCCGCACCTTTCATCCACAAGGCAAGGCCCAAGGTGGCGATCCTGCGCGAACAGGGCGTGAACTCGCACGTGGAGATGGCTTATGCCGTGGCGCGAGGCGGTTTTGACACCTTCGACGTCCACATGAGCGACCTGCAAGCCGGCCGCGCACGTCTTGACCAGTTCCAGGGCTTCATCGCCTGCGGTGGCTTCAGCTATGGCGACACGCTGGGCGCTGGCGAAGGCTGGGCACGCTCCATCATGTTCAACCCCAAGCTGGCCGAGCAGTTCGCGGCTTTCTTCGGCCGCAACGACACCTTTGCGCTGGGCGTGTGCAATGGCTGCCAGATGCTCGCGGCCCTGAGCCCCATCATTCCGGGCGCACAGGACTGGCCCAAGTTCACGCACAACCAGAGCACGCGCTTCGAGGCGCGCCTGAGCCTGGTCGAAGTGCTGGAGAGCCCTTCCATCTTCTTCCAGGGCATGGCCGGCAGCCGCATGCCCATCGCCGTGTCGCACGGCGAGGGCTTTGCCAACTTCTCGCAACGCGGCAATGCCGCCAAGGTGCACAAGGCCATGCGCTTTGTGGACAACACGGGCGCGGCTACCGAGGTCTACCCCTTCAACCCGAACGGCTCGCCGGGCGGCTTGACCAGCGTGACCACGGCGGACGGCCGCTTCACGGCCATGATGCCGCACCCCGAGCGCGTGTTCCGCAACATCCAGATGAGCTGGACCAGCGGCGACAAGAGCGCAGCGAGCCCCTGGCTGCGCATGTTCCGCAACGCGCGCAAATGGGTGGGTTGAGGGGTGGGCTGAGCGCCCCCTCAGCGCAAGGCTGTGGCCCGATCCCGCAGCTCATCGAGCTCGAACCACAGCTCGCGGCGCGCCAAAGGCGTGCCCGCAGGCAGCGTGGGGTTCTTGAGCATGATCACCGTCCGCTTGTTCAGCTTGAGCCCCTCCAGCAGGGGCAGCATGTGCCGCTTGAAGAGCTTGGCGAAACTGCCATCGGCGATGGCAGCTTCCAGGCCCTTGTTGAGGTCGGCGCCCAGGTCCGGCCGCTTCTTGCTGACGAAGAAGTAGTAGGCAGCCGGGTAGCGGATCATGACCGCCTCGTCGAGCACCAGGGGCATTGAGTCGTGCGCCTTGAGCTCGTTGCGCACCTCCATGACCGATCTGGGGAAGTAGTCGATCCGGTTGGAGGCCAGTTGCTTGAACAGGCCTTCGTAGGTGGGTGAGGCCTCCACGTTCAGCCCGTTGGCACGCAGCACGGCCGTATCGGGCCAGTCATGCATCTGCCCGGCCTTGTACTGGCTCAGCGAGGCCTGGTCCTTGACGCCACCCAGCAACTGGGCGTGTTGCGCGTTGAGCAGGGCCAGCCTCCATCCGATCAAGCCCCGGTCTACCGGGATGCGGATCGGCAGCAGCAGTTCTTCCCGCTCGGGGTTGGTCATCGTCCAGATGACATCGACGGAGCCGGTGTTGGCCGCCAGCTCGGCAATGCCGCGGCTTTGCACCATCACCGTCGACGACTGCTTGAGCTCATAACGTTTGCCGGATTTGGACAAGGCCAGTCGCAGAACTTCCAGCATGTACTGGAGCTGCGGGTCATTTTCCGCCTGATGCTTGGGGTAGGTGACGACCTGAGCGCCCGATGTCACCCACGTGCCGAGCAGCCACACCAGCATCACCCACCCACGCAGCATCCGGATCATCGTTGCCTCACTGCTACCGTCATGAATGGGACGATACCCCCCACGGGCATGGATGACAACCGGGCCAACTGGCAGGCGGCAAGGGGCGGGCCTCACCTCAGGTGTGCACAAAGCCCATGTGCGAGGCCCGCGAATAGGTGGGCTTGTGGGGCAGATCGGCGCCATCAGCCCGGGGAATCCACCACGGCTGACGCGGGGCGGGTAACGGACAATGGCATGGTTTTCCACGCTCACTGCTTTGGCGCCTGTCCTCAAGATGTCCTTGATTCCTCACGCGGTCACCTTCACGGGTGACGCCGATAGCTACCGGCCGATCTGGCGCAGGAACATGCTGCTGATGCTCCTGACGGCGGGGATCGCCTTGCCCTGGGCATTGGTGGGGCGTCTGCGCTACTTCTACCAGCACACCTACGTGGCCGGCGCCAACCTGGACTACCACGCCAACCCCTGGAAGATGTTCGCGGGGAACATGGTCGCCACCGTGATCCTCAACCTGATCTACTACGGCATTTCCTTGCTGGGGCCTTACCGCCTGTGGGGCGTGGGCGCGATGCAGATCCTCACGGCTGCCATGTTACCCATCGGCCTGCACGGCTATCTCGAGTTCCAGCTGGCGCACACGAGCTGGCGGGGCCAGCGCCTCAAACTGGCCGCGACGCCTGCAGATGCCATCAAGGCCATGGGCCTGCCCACCTTTCTCTATATCGCAGGTGGTGTGACGGCGGTATGGGCCGTGATCGCTGGCATGGGCGGACGCACGCAACTGGCCTATCTGCTGGGCGGGCTGGCGGCCACGGCGCTGTGCATCGCCTTGCCCTGGGTCTATGTGCAGTTCAAGCGCTACCAGCATCGCCATGCCGTGCTGGGTGACTGGCGCAATGAGCGCACCTCCAGCCTTCAGCGCAAGGAGGCCCTGCATGTGACCTTGCGCACCGGCGTGCTGGCCCTGCTGGCCCTGCTCGTGGTGATCCTGCCCTTGATCTGGGGCCTGTCTGAGCTGGTGGGGCTGGACTGGGCGACCGTGGCCCGCATGAAGCAGGACAAGCACACGGCCGAATCCATCCGGTTGGCGCTGGTGCTGGCGCCAGGTGTCATGCTGCTCATCGTCATGATGATGGCGCTGCCCTATCCCTATCTCAGCGTGCGGCTTCAAAACAGCCTGTGGTCCGAGACGGCACATGAGCAGATCCGCTTTAAGAGCACGGTCCCAGTGGCCGACCTGCTCAAGCTCACGACCCGCAACTGGGCCCTGATCGCGCTGACACTGGGCTGGTACTACCCGAAGGCGGCCATCAGCGAGGCCAGGCTGCGACTGCACTCGGTTTCGGTGTGGGTGCGGCCCGAGGTGGTGGCCGAGCTGCCGGCGTCGGCGCTGTCATCAGCCCTGGTGACACCACCGAATCACCAGCATCCACTTCATCAGCACAGTGCCCAAGCGCATGCACGCCAGGTCGGGCTCGTGATGCCGGGGTCCGCTGCGCCGACACCCCAGCAGTGATCAGTGGGGTTTGGCGGCCGCTTGTTCCGCCAGGTCGATCATGCCGCAGACCAGATCGGTCAATTGCCTGTTGGCGGTTTCGAGTCGCGACAGCCACAGCGATTGCTTGGCCGACAGCGGCTCAATCCGCAGCAGATGCGCGAAGCCGACGATCTGATGCAAGGGCGTGCGCAGCTCGTGCGACACATTGCGCAGCAAGACCATCCTGGCCTCACTGGCGACTGCCTGTGCTTGTGTCAACTCTTCCTGGGCCCGCTTGCGCCAGCCAATGTCCTCGATGACCGCCACGAAGTAGTCAGGCTCATCGGGCTCATTGCGCACGCATGACAGGGTCAGACTAGCCCATGCCTGGTCGCCGTTCTTCTGCCGGAAACAGGTTTCCAAGGAACGGTTGGCGAACTCGCCCTGCACCTGAGACATCAAGCCGGTGATGTCGATTTCGCTGAGATCCTGAAGCCGGTGTTGCCGCATCTCCTCGGCGGTGTAGCCCAGTGCATCGCACAGCTTCTGATTGGCGTACAGGCACTGGCCATCCAGGGACAGATGGGCGATGCCGATGGGCGTCTGCGCCAGCGTGGCTTGCAGGCGCTTTTCCAGCACGCGCGCACGCCGGCCCATGCGCGCGCGGTCCTTGATCAGGCTACCCATGCGGGCCAGGAGCTCGTCTTCGGCAAAGGGCTTGGTGATGTAGTCCTGCACGCCATCGCCCAGCAACTGCACGCGCAGCACGTCATCGGCCTTGGCCGTGAGCATGACGATGGGTGTGTCGGCCATCTCGGGATGCGTGCGAATAGCTGCGACCATCTGATCGCCGCTCATGCCCGGCATCATCACGTCGCTCAGGATCAGGGCGGGGCGGCGTTCCAGTGCGAGCTGGAGGCCTTGCTCGCCGTTGGCGGCTGTGCAGACCGCGTGATGTCGGCCCACCACGCTGGCGATATAGGCCTTCATGTCGGGGTTGTCTTCGACCACCAGGACCAGCGCCTGGGCGTGCTGCACATCGCTTGCAGCGGGTACGTCGCCGCGAACGTCTCGCAGCTCGTCAACGGTCTGGGCCGCCACGACAGGGTCGAGCGACGAGGTCTCGTCTTTCACCGTGGTGCCATCTGGTGCCCGCAGCGGCAGCCTGATGCAAAAGCGCGCACCACCGCCTGGGGCTTCGTCAAGGGCGATGGCCCCGCCGTGCAGGTCCACGAATTCCTTGACGATGGCCAAGCCCAGTCCGGTGCCGCCATGACGGCGCAAGACGCTCTCATCACCCTGGCGAAAGCGCTCGAACACGGTTTCGCGCAAGGCTGGCGCAATGCCCGGGCCGTTGTCTTCCACGGTGAGCAGGGCCTGCCCATCCGCCTCACGCAACTCGACCGAGATGACGCCGCCATCAGGCACGAACTTGAAGGCGTTGGCAATGAGGTTGAGCTGGATGCGCTCGCATTTTTCGATGTCCAGCTCGGCGCTCAGCACATCGGGTGTCCGCACCGCGTAGCGGATGTGCCGGTCATCGGCCACGGTTTCGAAATTCGAGGCCATGCGGCGCACCAAGCGGGCCAGGTCCACGCGCCCATAGTGCATGCCCATGCGCCCGGCTTCCAGCTTGGCCACGTCCAGCAGGTCGACCACATGGCGGTAGAGCTGGCGGGCGTTGCGGTTGACCACCTCCAGGTTGCGATGCATCTCGGTGTCTGAGGGTGTGGACGCCAGCAGCCGCGCCACGGGGCCGAGGATGAGCGAAAGCGGCGTGCGCAATTCGTGGCTGACGCTGGCGAAGAAGCGGGTCTTGATCTCGTCGATCTCTCGGGTCTTCTGGTAGAGGCGGGCCAGTTCCTCATTGGCGTCCTTGAGGCGGGCGCTGGTAGCGGCCACTTCACGAGCGCGGGCGAAGACCTCGGATTCCGCCTTGATGGCCTCGGCGCGCAAAGTCTCGTTGAGGCGGCTTTGCTCGACCCCATGCTGCTTGAGCCGCATGAACTCGGTGACATCTTCGACCCGGTGGATGATGTAGGCCAACTGGCCGCTCCTGTGGCGGATCGGGGTGTTTCTCGGGCTCCAGTAGCGCTCCTCGAAGCCACCACCCTCTGAATCAGGCTTGCGGATGTCGTACTGCTGCACGGGCATCGCGTCCGGCTCGCCGGTTTGCAGCACGCGTTGCAGCGAAGCCTTCAGGTTGCGCACCCCCTCCGCCTTGGGGTCATCGGGGTTGTCGGGGAAGACATCGAAGATCCATCGCCCCAGGATGTCTTCGCGATGCGTTCTGGTGGCTTGCACATAGGCATCGCTCACCGCCACGATGACCAGTCGCGGATTCAGGATGAGATAGGAGTCAGGCGCACCTTCGAACAAGGCTCGGAAATCGACCGGCGCGCCATCGGTGTCGCCCTCGTTTTTCATCAGGCTTACCTCAAAGTGCCGATGACTGACGCAGGATACGCCTCGCGCCGGGGCTGCCAATCCCTAGATAGAAGTCACATTGATTGAGCGCCATGCCGCAGCCAGCACAGGCGCCATCTCGATGGCATTGCTCTCGTGGGCGATGCAGTCCGTGCTCCAGATGTGGCGCACCCCGGCCAAGCGGATGAGCGACAGGGCGTTACCCGCGAAGAGCGCGTGGGTCACGGCCACATCCACCGTGGCGGCGCCGGCCTCAAGCAGCAGGCCGGCGGCCATAGCCAGTGTGTGGCCCGAACTGGCCACATCGTCGAGCAGCACCACCGCGCGGCCTTTGACGTCCACGGCGGGCAGGGCGATCTCGACGGCCTTGTCGCCATGACGCTGCTTGGTGCACACGCCGTGATCGAAGCCATGCACCTGGGCTGCGGCTTCAACCCACTGGGCGGATTCGGCATCCGGCCCGATCAGCAGCGGCTTGTCGTGGTGGCGGGCGATCAGGTCGGCCAGCATGGGCGCGCCCGATAGGCTGATCGCGTATGGCAGCGGGATGGCTTCGTCCAGTGTGCGGATGCGGTGCAGATGCGGGTCCACCGTGATCACCGCGTCGAACAGATCGGCCAGGAAGCGGCCCACGATCTTCTGGCTGACGACCTCGCCCGGGTGAAAGGCCATGTCCTGGCGCATGTAGGCGAGGTAAGGCGCCACGAGGGTGAGGTGACGTGCGCCCAGCTCGCGGGCCTGGCGCGACACCAGCATCAGTTCGATCAACTTGTCGTTGGGCCGGTCCAGGCTGCGGTAGAGCACGAGTTGCTCGGGCAGCCGGCCTTGCGCATCGAGCGGCAGGCGCAGGCGCAGCTCGTCGTCGGGAAAGCGATGGCGTTCTATGCAGGCGGCCGGGATGCCGCTGGCCTGGGCGAGTCTCGCGGCCGCTGCCTGCTCGTCGTCGAAATGAATCAGCAAGGTCACCATGGCCTCAGAACTCGACATAGAGAGGCGGCACGTCTTGCGCATGGCCCAGTCTGAAGCCTGTGCTGCGCTCGCTGGCCTGTCTTGCAAAAGCCAGATCAGCTGGGAAAGCCGCGTAGACACGGTACAGCGGTTCGCCGGCCTTCACCGGTTCGCCCATCTTGCGCAACAGGTCCACACCCGCGCCTTGCACCTTGGGTGCGCCAGCCAGGCGGGCAATGCGGGCCAGTTGCAGGTTGTCGATGCTGGTGACCACGGCATCCTGTTGGGCGAGCACATCGAAGTTCAAGGGGGCCAGCTTGGGCTGTTCGGGGTCGAAGGGCTTGGCGCCCTGGGCCTCGATGATGGCGTTCATCTTGTTCAAGGCACGGCCCGAGTCGAGGATGTCGCGGGCAATGGCAAAGCCGTCGCCACCACGCACATCGGGGTCGAACTCCAGCATGCGCCCGGCCAGCCGCAAGGCCTTCTGGCGCAGGTCCTGCGGTGCGCGTGGGTCGTTGCGCAGCACGCGCATCACGTCGCGGGCCTCCAGTACCGGGCCGATGCCCTGGCCCACGGGCTGGCGGCCATCGGTGATGACCACGTCCAGCGTCAAGCCAAGGCGGTTGGCCACGAACTCGAAGAGCTTGCGCAGGCGTTGGGCCTGGGGCATGTCCTTGACCTTGGCCGTGGGGCCGATGGGGATGTCCAGCAGCAGGTGGGTGGAGCCGGCGGCCACTTTTTTGGAGAGGATGGAGGCCACCATCTGCCCGGGCGAGTCAATGGACAGGGGGCGCTCCACGGCGATCAGCACGTCGTCGGCAGGCGAGAGATCGCTGGTGCCGCCCCAGGCCAGGCAGGCGCGGTGCTCGCGCACGATGTCCCACAGGCGCTCGAACGGCGGGTCGACATGGGCAAGCACCTCCATGGTGTCGGCGGTGCCGGCCGGCGAGGTGATGGCGCGCGAGGAGGTCTTGGGGCACAGCATGCCGTGGGCCGCCACGATGGGCACCACCAGCATCGAGGTGCGGTTGCCGGGGATGCCGCCGATGCAGTGCTTGTCCACCACCGGGTGTTCACGCCAGTCAAGCTTGCGGCCCACCGAGGCCATGGCATCCGTCAGGTAGTAGACCTCTTCACGGTCCAGCTCGCCCTGGTTGGACGCCACGACGAAGGCGGTCAGCTCGATCTTGGAGTAGCGGTGCTCGGCGATGTCGCGGACGATGGCCTGGAAATCATCCCGCCCCAGCCGCTCGCCGGCGATCTTGCGGTGCAGCGCGGGGATGGAGGAGGGCGGCTCCGCCTGGCTGACCAGTGCGGGGTGGCCATCTTCCACGGCCAGTTGCGCAAAGGCATCTTCAGAAACACCCAGCTCGTCCACCCCGACGATGCCGCTGTCGTCCACCACATTGAGGCTGGCCAGGATGCGCCGGCCATTGGCCCGCACCTCCACCTTGGACAGCGCTTGAAAGCCTTCGGCACGGTAGATGGCGCAGTCGCGGTGGAGGTAGGCGACGTTTTCGCGGTAGGTGTCGATGGCCACCCGCTTGAGCTTGAGCAGTGGCGCAGGGGAGTTGTCGTTGTGGGCGGCGCTGGGAGCTGGGTTCATGAGGGAACGCGATGACGACCTGGCTTCATCGTATCCCCGAGGCCCCGCAGACGGTCAAGCGGGTATCAACTTAACCGTGTAGCCATGACCTGTATCAAGGATTTTGATGAGGCGGTCGATATTGGGGTGCTTGCCGGGGTGGATGCGGGCATCTGCCGTGTGCTCGGCGTAGATGTCCAGGCCCTCCTGCGCGGCGGCCGCGTTGATGGCACCGTGCTTGGCTGCCAGGGCGTGGTAGACGGACAGGGAGCCGGCCTGACCAGGCTTGTTCTGGATGGTGACGACATGCTGGCCGTCGGCGTCGATCAGCTCCAGGCCGGCCAGATGGGCCACGGAGGGTAGTTGTTTGAGGTTGTCGGCGAAAGCCATGATGGGCACTCCTTGAAGCAAGGGGCGCTATTTTGCCGCAGACCGCTTGACTTCTTGAGTGTGGGGGCGAGCCTGAGAATCAGGCCGCGACGGCGACAGCGCGGCGTGTAGTGCGCATGGCCATCACCTCGGCCCAGTCCAGGATTTCAAGCTGGCCATCGGGGTGCTCGACCAGGGCTGTGAGGCTCTCCACCCAGTCGCCATCGTTGCAGTAGAGGATGCCGTCGATGTCGCGCATCTCGGCGTGGTGGATGTGGCCGCACACCAGGCCTTCGACGCCGCGCTTGCGTGCCTCGCGTGCCAGGGCCTGCTCAAAGTCGCCCACATAGCTCACCGCCCGCTTGACCTTGAGCTTGAGGTACTTGGAGAGCGACCAATAGGGCAAGCCCATGCGCGCGCGCCAGGAGTTGAGGTGCCGGTTGAGCTTGAGCGTGAACTCATAGAGGTTGTCGCCCAGCAATGCCAGCCAGCGCGCAACCTGGATCACCCCGTCATACAGGTCGCCATGGGTGATCCACAGCTTTCGGCCGTCTGCCGTGGTGTGGATCCACTCTTCGGCCACTTCCACGCCACCGAAGGAGTGATCGAGGAACTTGCGCGCGAACTCGTCGTGGTTGCCCGGGATGAAGATGACGCGGGTGCCCTTGCGGGCCTTGCGCAACAGCTTTTGCACGACGTCGTTGTGGGCTTGCGGCCAGTACCAGCTGCGGCGCAACTGCCAGCCGTCGATGATGTCGCCCACCAGGTAAAGCGTGTCGCACTCGACGTTCTTCAAGAAGTCCAGCAAGGCATGAGCCTGGCAACCGGGCGTGCCCAGGTGGACATCCGATATCCAGGCCGCGCGCACCTTGTGGCTGGGTGCCTTTTCGTCTTCTTGGGGGGAGACGGTCCGTTCTCCCAAGCCGGTCAGCTGACCAGCAGGCGATGTCAAGGCTCTCAGCAGAGGGGCATTGATCCAGGGCCGCATGCATGGATGATGCCCAGGCCATGTGACAGGCTCGCGACGGCTACGTGAATGTTTGATTCAGCACAAGCCTGCGTCGGCTTTCAACTTGGACGTCGTCGCCCATCGGAGTAGGCTGTCCTCATCGAGTTGCAAACGGAGGAATCGACATGTCCCACTACCACGCCGTTGTCTGGCTGGACCATTCACAAGCCCGCGTCATGCACGTCAGCCCGGAGGATGTGGAAAAGGCTGTCGTGAAGCCTGAACATCCCCACAAGCACCTGCACCACAAGCGCGGGACCATCGAAAAAGGGGATGTGGGAACAGGGCGATCGCCGGAGGACCAGCACTATTACCACGCCATCATCGAGGCCTTGGCCGGCGCCCAGGAGGTCTTGATCGTGGGGCCCGGGCAGGCCAAGTTGGCGTTGCTCAAGCATGCCCATTCGCATGACCCCAAGGTGGCTGACAAGATCGTTGGCATCGAAACCGTCGATCACCCGACGGATGGGCAACTGGTGGCCTATACCCGCAAGTACTTCGTGGCCAAGGATCGGATGCTCTGATGCCTTGGGGCAGTAAGCAGGCAGGTCAGGCGCTGGGCCTTGTCTTGTAGAACTGAATGGGCGCGGCCGGAATCTGGTTGAGCACCGACTTCTTCATCTTGCCCACCACGTGCATTTCACAAGGCTTGCAGTCAAAGCGCAGGGTCAGCTTTTCCTTGCCATTGATGAGTTGCAGCGGCTCGGCCTTGACGGTGCCTTGCACACCCGTCACACCCTTGGCCTGCTTGGGGCACAGGCTCAGTGAGAAGCGCACGCAGTGCTTGGTGATCATCAGGCTGACTTCACCGAGCTCTTCGTGGCTCTCGTAGGCGGCTTCGATCACCTTCACGCCGTGCCTGGCATAGAAGTCGCGGGCCTTGTGGTTGAAGACATTGGCCAGGTAGCTCAGTGTGTCTTCCGGATAAGGCGCAGGTGGCTCGACGGGCAGGGCGCGTTCCGGGCGCTGGTAGGCCTGGGCGCGGTTGGCCTCCAACGCAGCAATGGCATCCCGCCGCAAGGCGTTGACGGCCGAAGCGGGCACAAACCAGGGCTGGGCCAGGTTCAGGCTCACGTCTTGTGCCGTGAAGATGGTGGCGCCCAGCTTGCCCACGTGTTCGCGCAGGCTGGCCTCGGCCTTGGCCGCATCCTGTGGGGCCTGCTTGTCGCAGGCCACGGTGGCGGTGCCGGTGTGGCCGTTCTCGTCGATGACGGTCAGGCTCAGGCCATCGGCGGTGTCGCTCAGGTTCAGCCACACGCCGATGCGCCGGTCGGCCGACTTCTTGGCCAGCAGGTTTTCCCAGGCACGGTCGCCATTGCGGTTGACGGCCACACCGACCTTGAGGTCCTTGAGCGTGTCCATCGCTTCATTGGGGTAGACGCGCCAGATGCGGCCTGTCTTGCCAATTGCCTCGGCCACATTGACCTTGAGCCCGACGACGTCCTTGGTCAGCGTCAGGTAGTTGATGCCGTCGCCATTGCTCATGCCAAAGACCTGCTGCGCTTCGTTCAAGGCGATGTCGAACCACTTGTCGCCCACCTTGGCGACCTCGCCCAGCGGCAGGCCGAGGAACTTCGGCGACTCGAAAGCCCCGATATCTTCCTTGCGGCCATTGACGAAATAGTCCGTGCTGCCACGGTTGAAGTTGCGATCGGGCTCAGGCTCGAAGGTGAAGGTGGTCTTGCCCGATGAGGCCGGCTGCAGCTCGGGCCGCTCTTCGAGGATCTCGTCGAGCAGCTGGCGGTAGTGGGCGGTGATGTTCTTCACATAGCCCATGTCCTTGTAGCGGCCTTCGATCTTGAAGGAGCTCACGCCAGCGTCGATCAGAGCACGCAGGTTGGCGCTCTGGTCGTTGTCCTTCATGGACAGCACGTGCTGCTCGAAGGCCACGACCTGGCCGGCGCCATCGAGCACGTTGTAGGGCAGGCGGCAGGCCTGCGAGCAATCGCCCCGGTTGGCGCTGCGGCCCGTGTGCGCGTGGCTGATGAAGCACTGACCGCTGTAGGCCACGCACAAGGCGCCGTGGATGAAGAACTCGATCGCGCAATGCGTGTTGGCCGCCACGTCGCGGATCTGCTTGAGCGTGAGTTCGCGCGCCAGCACGATCTGGCTGAAGCCCACGTCCTGCAGGAACCGGGCTTTCTCGACCGTGCGGATGTCGGTCTGGGTGCTGGCATGCAGCTGGATGGGGGGCAGGTCCAGCTCCAGGATGCCCATGTCCTGCACGATCAACGCATCGACCCCGGCGTCGTACAGCTGCCAGATCAGCTTGCGGGCGGGCTCCAGTTCGTCGTCACGCAAGATGGTGTTGAGCGTGGTGAAGATCCGCGCGTTGTAGCGGTGCGCGTGCTGCACCAGCCGGGCGATATCGGCCACCTCGTTAGAGGCATTGCTGCGCGCACCGAAAGACGGCCCGCCGATGTAGACCGCGTCCGCGCCATGGTTGACCGCCTCGATGCCGATCTCAACAGTACGGGCGGGTGCAAGCAGTTCGATTTCGTGGCGGGCGAGGGACATGGGGCGGCGATCCGGCAGGGGACGAAAGAGCAAACCGCCGATACTATCGCCATGCGTACCCGAAAAGGCCAATCACCCCAGAGAAAACCCCGTGACGGCGGGGATGCGGCAGGGAGCGCGCCGCCAGCGTCACCAGAACCGGCATCGAGCACACGTTACGACCGGGTCGACGCCCTGCGCGGCTTCGCGCTGATCTGGATGGCGTTCTTTCATTTCTGCTTCGACCTGAGCAACTACCGCTTGCTCGACGCGAATTTCTATTCAGATGCGCTGTGGACCAGCCAGCGCACCTGCATCCTCTCGCTGTTCCTGCTGTGCACGGGCGCGGGGCAGGCCATCGCCACCAGCCAGGGGCAGAGCTGGGCGCGCTTTTGGCGCCGTTGGGGCCAGATCGTCGGCTGCGCTTTGCTGGTTAGCGTGGGCAGCTGGTTCATGTTCCCCAACAGCTACATCTACTTTGGCGTGCTGCACGGTATGGCGGTGATGCTGATCGTCGCGCGGCTCACGGCATCTTGGCGCGCCTGGCTTTGGCCGCTTGGCCTGCTGGCCGTGGCGCTGCCTCGCTTGGTGGCCGATCCCTTCTTCGACACTCGCGCGACCAACTGGATCGGCCTGGTCACGCACAAGCCCATCACCGAGGACTATGTACCCGTGCTGCCCTGGCTGGGCGTGATGTGGTGGGGACTGGCGGGCACGCAATGGATGCTCGCTCACCGGCGGCCATGGTTGTCATGGGCGCTGCCCGGGCAGGGCGCTCAGCCGCTTGTTTCGGGCGACAATGCCGGCCTGGCACGCGTGCTGCTGGCGGTCAGGCAAGGCCTGGCCATGCTGGGCCGATGGAGCCTGACTTTTTACATGGTGCATCAGCCCATCCTGATCGGCGGCCTGCTGGCGTGGATGACGCTGACCGGCCGACCAGTTCCCTGAAGCGGTACGCGATGCACCTGATGACCCGATTGACACGACAGCCATGACCCAAGACGAACTCAAGACCCTGGTGGGCCGCGCCGCCCTCGAATACGTGCAACCCGGCAGCATCGTGGGCGTGGGAACCGGCTCGACGGTCGACAAGTTCATCGACGCCTTGGGCGAGGCGCTCAAGACCGAGCCCGGTCGTGTGGCTGGTGCCGTGTCCAGTTCGGTGCGCAGCACACAGCGTCTGGAAGCACTGGGCATCAAGGTGCTGCCCGCTGAAACCGTGACGTCACTGGGTGTCTACATCGATGGCGCCGACGAGATCGACAACAAAGGCCACATGATCAAAGGCGGTGGCGCCGCGCTGACCCGTGAAAAGATCGTGGCCGACCTGGCCGAGCAGTTCGTCTGCATCGCCGACGAATCCAAGCTGGTGCAGACCCTGGGCAAGTTCCCGCTGCCCGTGGAAGTGATCCCGATGGCAGCGGCGCAGGTCATCCGCGCGTTCGCCAAGCTTGGTGGCACGGGCAAGGTGCGCGAAGGCGTGACCACCGACAACGGCAACCTCATCGTCGACGTGACAGGCTTGAGCATCAGTCAGCCAGCTCAGTTCGAGTCCGATATCAACCAGATCCCAGGTGTGGTCACGGTGGGTGTGTTCGCCCGCAACAAGGCGTCGGTCTGCCTGCTGGGTACCGCGCAGGGCGTCAAGACCCTGCGCTTCTGAGCGCCTCAGCCGTCAATCAAGGCTGAACGATGATGGCCTTGAGCCACTCGGCCGCCAGGATGCGGTTGGCTTCGGCCGTCGGGTGGTTGTTGTCCCAGAACAGGTAGTTGTCGGGCTGGCTGCAAGCCACGCCAGGCACCTTGCTCGGGTTGAGCACGTCAATGGGGAAACAGGCGTCGGTCACGTTCTTGCCGCTGGCGCGTGCCTGCTCGATGGCCACCTTTATATAGGCCAGCGTGTCGAACGACATGATGTGCGCGTCAGGGTACTTGGCGCGCAGGCTGTCCAAGCCCTTGGTGAGCACCACCGAGAACTGCGCGCTGTACTTGGCGGCGCTGGCGATGTAGCCCTTTTGCTGCTGCTCATGGATCCTGGCGCTGGGCGTGATGCTCAGGTCGGGCATGGTCGGCACGAAGAAGTAGCGGGCACCGCCGTTGTACAGCGAGGTGATGGCCTGCTGGATGTTGGCCGTGGCCGAGTAGGCGGTCAGCGCGTTCATGCCGCCGCTGTAGTAGTCGTCCGGGCCGGCCCAGATCAGGTGCAGGGCTTTGGGATCTGCCTGCCCCGAACCCAGTGCGATGCTCAGCACAGGGCTCACGATCGGGACCGTCGTGATGGTGGGAATGAGATTGTTGTTGTTCAGGTACTCGTTGACCTGGGTCAGCACGCCTTCGGGCACCACGATCAGGCTGCCGTAGCTTGAGGTGGCACCAGCGAAGGCGTAATCTTGGATGGGGATGCCCAAGCCATTGGCCAGATCTTCAACCGCCACCAGACCATTGCAGAACCGGCCATTGTCGAAAGGCGCGGCCGGGTGAACGGACCCAGTGGCTGCCTTGGAGTAGGCGCCGTAGCGGTGGTTGTCCGACATGCTGTCGCTGAACACGACCAGCCGGGAATACTGGGCCCATGCGGGTGCCACCGAGGCCAGGGCCAGCGCCGCGCCGGCTGCCCATTTGATCAATCGGGGAGTCTTCATCGCGATCTTTCTGAAGTTTTGGTCAATCAGATCCAGAAAAGATCGTATGGCTTTACTCGGCCTTCGTTAATCATTCAGTCCGGTGGGTTTGTCAGCTTTCCTTCCGTCAACCACTGCCACGCTCCCAAACCCGCCACACGACCTGTTGCCATGCTCGCGGTCAGGAGGTAGCCACCAGTGGGCGCTTCCCAATCCAGCATCTCGCCGCAGCAGAACACCCCGGGCATGGACTGGAGCATGTTGTGCGCATCCAGTGACTCGAAGGTGACACCGCCCGCCGTGCTGATGGCTTCGTCGATCGGGCGCGGACGAGCCAGATGAACCGGCAGGGCTTTGATGGCGCGGGCCAGTGCGGTGGTGTCGTTCAACTCGGCCGAGCTCATAACTTCGTGGAGCAAGGCCATCTTGATGCCCTGCAGGCCCAGGCGGCTCTTGAGATGGGTGGACAGGCTGCGTGGGCCACGAGGGCGGCTGGTTTCGGCCAGGACCTGGTCCAACGTGTGATCGGGCAGCAAATCGAGCAGCACGGTGGCCTGGCCGCTGCGTTCGATCTGGTCACGGATGCGTGCCGAGAAGGCGTAGATCAGGCTGCCCTCGATGCCGGTGTCGGTCAGTACGAACTCGCCTTGCTGGCGGATCAGTTCTCCGTGTTCGTCTCGAAACAGCAGGGCCACGGGCTTGATGGGCTGGCCGGCGAAACGCTGTATCAGATGAGGGCTCCAGCCGGTTCGGTCTGGGCCCGTGGGCAGGACATCGAAGCCGCAATTGGCCGGTCGCAAGGGCGCGATAACGGCACCCGATCTTTGGGCGAGCGGTGCCACCCAGCTGCCATCGGAGCCCAGCCGCGCCCAGCTGGCGCCGCCCAGCGCCAGGACCGTGGCCGAAGCTTTGTGCCGCAACTCGCCCGACGGTGTCTGGAAGACGAGCACGCCATTGGCGGCCCAGCCACTCCAGCGGTGCCGCATGTGAAAGCGCACACCGGCCTGGCGCAGGCGGTGCAGCCAGGCACGCAGCAGCGGTGCGGCCTTCATGTGAGTGGGGAACACGCGGCCCGACGTGCCAACGAAAGTCTCGATGCCCAGGCCTTTCGCCCAGGCTCGCAGCGCATCGGGCGTGAAAGCGCCAATCTGCGGCGCCAAGGCGGCCTGGCGCTCGGCAAAGCGGGTCATGAACGCAGGCAGAGGCTCGGAGTGCGTGAGATTGAGGCCGCCGCGTCCTGCCAGCAGGAATTTGCGGCCCACCGAGGACATGGCATCAAACAGGTCGACTGGGATGCCGCGCTCGGCCATCACTTCTGCGGCCATCAGGCCTGCCGGCCCTCCGCCGACGATGGCCACGCGCGCTACAGCGGACGGCGCATCGGCTGGCGCCGTCTGGGTGGTCACGTCGTTCAAGGTGCGAAAGAGAAGTTAGAAGCGAAAGCCCGGAGGGGCGCCGCCAGCGGCCGGCGCACTGCGCTCGGGTGCGACAGGAGGCGTGGCCCTGGCTGGCGTCGATGCCGCCGGGGCCTGGGAGTCGACTTGCGCCAGGGGCGAAGCTTCCGGCCAGCGGTAGTTCAGGGGCAAGGCCGATTTGGGTGGGTAGCCAGCGGCATCGATGTAGCTGGTCCATTCGGCCTGGTTGTAACCCAGCATCTGTTTCTGGCCGATGCGCACGGAGGGCAACTGGTCGGTGCCTTCCTGCTTAGAGTAGGCCTTGGCGTCGTCTGACGTCGAGATGGTCTTTTCAGTGAAAGGCACGCCGCGGTCTTTCAACAGCTGGCGGCCGGCATCGCACGGGGCACATTTGGGGCCGGTGAACAGGCGCACGGGGTAGCGGCTCACCACCTTTTGCAACTCGTAGGGCAGGTTTTCAGACGAGCCCGTCGCGCCATTGGGCTGGAGCGTTTGCGTGGGCCGGTCGCCTGGGGCACGGTCGGTGTAGGTGACACGCCCATCAGGGCCGACCACTTTGTACAGTGCCCAGGCTGGTGTGCCGAACTGCAGGGCCAGCACAGCCAGCAGAGACAGGGGTACAGCGCGATGCATCTTCTTCCTAAATTTGTGAATCAGAATCAGCTCATGCCTTGATGCCGCAACAGGGCGTCGATCCGTGGCTCGCGGCCTCGGAAAGCCTTGAAGTTCTCCATGGCCGAGCGGCTGCCGCCAGCCTCCAGGATCGCCTCGCGGTAGCGGCGGCCCACCTCGGGGTTGAGCACGCCCGTGGCAGGCGTTGCGGCCTCTTCGAAGGCGGCATAGGCATCCGCAGAGAGTACCTCAGCCCACTTGTAGCTGTAGTAGCCGGCCGCGTATCCACCTGAAAAGATGTGTGAAAAGCTGTGCTGGAAGCGGTTGAAGGCCGGCGGGATGTTGACGGCCACCTCTTGGCGCACTTCATCGATGACCGACTGCACATCGCTTTCGCGGCCGGGCTCGGCGTGCAGACGCATGTCGAACAGGGCGAATTCGATCTGGCGCAGGGTCTGCATGCCGCTCTGGAAGTTCTTGGCGGCCGTCATCTTGTCGAACAGGGCGCGAGGCAGGTGTGCTCCCGTGTCGACATGGCTGGTGAGCTTTTGTACCACGTCCCATTCCCAGCAGAAGTTCTCCATGAACTGGCTGGGCAGCTCCACCGCGTCCCATTCAACGCCGCCGATACCGGACACGCCCAGGTCTTCCACCTTGGTCAGCATGTGGTGCAGGCCGTGCCCGAACTCGTGGAAGAGGGTGATGACGTCGTCGTGGGTGAGCAGGGCGGGTTTGTCGCCCACACCCTTGGCGAAGTTGCAGACCAGGTGGGCTACCGGGGTCTGGGTGGCGCCGTTGTCGGGGCGCTTCCAGCGCCCGCGCACGTCGTCCATCCAGGCGCCAGGGCGCTTGCCGGTGCGTGCATACGGATCAAGGTAGAACTGGCCGACCAGTTGCTTGTTGCGCTCGATGCGGAAAAAGCGCACGGACTCGTGCCAGACGGGTGCCGTGTCGGGCTGGATGTTGACGTCGAACAGCGTTTCGATCAGGCCGAAGAGGCCCTTGAGCACGGTGGGCTCCGTGAAGTACTGCTTGACCTCCTGGTCGCTGAAGGCATAGCGTGCTTCCTTGAGCTTTTCGCTCACAAAGGCCACGTCCCAGGCTTGCAAATCGTCGATGCCGCATTCCTGTTTGGCGAAGTCGCGCAGCTCGGCCATGTCCTTCTCGGCAAAGGGGCGGGCGCGCTTGGCCAGGTCGCGCAGGAAGTCCATCACCTGCTGGGGACTGGTGGCCATCTTGGGCACCAACGAGACATCGGCGAAGGTCTTGTAGCCCAGCAGCACGGATTCTTCCTGGCGCAGGGCGACGATCTCCTTCATCAGGCCCGTGTTGTCGCGCTCGCTGGGGCCGAACTCGCTGGCCCGCGTGCTGTAGGCGCGGTAGAGCGTTTCGCGCAGGTGGCGGTTGGTCGCGTACTGCATCACCGGCAGGTAAATGGGCATGTGCAGGGTGAGCTTGTTGCCTTCTTTGGCCTCACCCTCGGCCATGGCGCGCGTGGCCTGGATGATGTCCTCGGGCACACCGTCCAGCTCCTCGGCACGGACGTAGTGCGCATAGGCATCGGTCGAATCCATCACGTGCTCGGAGAAGGCCTGCGACTTGGCCGCCTGTAACTCCTGGATCTCGGCGAAACGCTTCTTGGGCTCACCTTGCAACTCGGCGCCGCCCAGCACGAAGGCACGCAGGGCGATGTCCAGCGCGCGCTGGCGGGCGGGCGTGAGGCGCTGCTCGGCGGGCAGGCTCTTTTGGGCCTCATTGAGGGCCTTGTACTTGGCGTATAGGCGCTCGTCGGCACCCAGGCGTGTGTAGAACTCGGTGATGCGGGGCAGGTTTTCGTTGAAAGCGGCGCGCAGCTCGGGGGTGTCGGCCACGGCGTTGAGGTGGCCGACCGCGCCCCAGGCTCGGCCCAGCTTCTCGGTGGCGACATCCAGCAGCAACGAGAGGGCATCGTAGTCCGGCGGCACATCAGGGCCCACCACTTTGCTCAAGGCTGTTTCGGCCTCGGCCAGCAAGGTGTCGAGCGCGGGCGTGACGTGCTCGGGCTTGATCTGGTCAAACAGGGGCAGGCCGGTGGTGTCAAGCAGTGGGTTGGTGCTCATGGTGTCCTGATATGCCGATGGAGTTGTGCTTTAGACGCGGGCAGCCGCGACGCGTTCCGCGGCTTCGATGGTGTTGACCAACAGCATGGTAATCGTCATCGGGCCGACACCGCCGGGAACCGGGGTAATCCAGCCGGCCACGTCCTTGACGCCGGCAAAGTCCACGTCGCCGCAGAGCTTGCCTTCTTCATCGCGGTTCATGCCCACGTCGATGACCACGGCACCAGGCTTGACCATGTCGGCGGTGAGCACATTGCGCTTGCCCACCGCCGCCACGACAACGTCGGCCTGGCGGGTGTGATGGGCCAGATCAGCCGTGCCGCTGTGCGTGACCGTGACGGTGGCGTTGGCTGCCAGCAGCATCATGGCCATAGGCTTGCCGACGATGTTGGAGCGCCCGATCACCACGGCGTGCTTGCCGCGCAGGTCCTTCATGCCGATGGATTCCAGCATCTTCATGCAGCCATAGGGCGTACAGGCCTTGAAGCCGGGCTCGCCCACCATCAAGGCGCCCGCGCTGGCCACGTGGAAGCCGTCCACGTCCTTGAGCGGAGAGATGGCTTCGATGACCTTGTGGTCGTCGATGTGCTTGGGCAGAGGCAGCTGGACCAGGATGCCGTGAATGGCCGGGTCATTGTTTAGCGCTTCGACCCGGGCCAGCAGCTCGGCCTCGGTCATGGCCGCGTCGTACTTTTCCAGCACGGAGTTCAGGCCGCTGTCCTCGCAGGCCTTGACCTTGTTGCGCACATAGACCTGGCTGGCGGGGTTGTCGCCCACGAGGATCACGGCCAGGCCGGGCTTGAGCCCCAAGGCGGTGAGCTTGGCTGCGCGGGTGGCGACTTCACCGCGCAATTGTTTGGACAGGGCGTTGCCGTCGATGAGTTGGGCTGTCATGGGCTGCTCCGGGGGAGGCTGAACGGGGGATTGAATGCAAATAACTAAAAGCAAAAGGCCGCCACGGCAGAGTGGGGCGGCCTTTCAGGTGAGGTCTTGGATGAGATGGCCAGACAGGTCCAGGCCGTCTTTGGTCAGAGGTATTGGCTTTGGACCTCGATCGATCTGATGTGGCTTACTTGGTGGCAGGCGCGCCGCCGGCAGCCGGGGCGTTGGCACCCAGGGCGATCTTGAGCAGGTCAGCCACCGTGTTGGCGTTGAGCTTTTCCATCACGTTGGCACGGTGGGCTTCCACCGTCTTGATGGAGATACCCAGGTCATCGGCGATCTGCTTGTTCAGGCGGCCTGCCACGATGCGCTCCAGCACCTGGGCTTCACGCGTGGTCAGTCTCGAGAGCAGGGCTTCGCGGCTGGCGGCTTCCTGCGACTGTGAGAAGGCGGTGCGGGCCTGATCCAGCATGCGCTCGACCAGAGCGACCAGGGCGTCTTCCTTGAAGGGCTTCTCGATGAAGTCCATCGCGCCCTTTTTCATGGTGTTCACGGCCATGGGCACGTCGCCATGGCCGGTGATGAACACGATGGGCAGGGGCGACTTGCGCTCCAGCAACTTGTCTTGCAGCTCCAGGCCGCTCATGCCGTCCATGCGGATGTCCGCGATCAGGCAGGCCACCTCGCGGGGGTCGAAGCGTGCCAAGAACGATTCCGCGGAATCGAAGCAACGGACGCGGTAGTCCTTGCCTTCCAGCAGCCACTGCAACGAGTCGCGCACGGCCTCGTCGTCATCAACCACATACACAGTGCCTTTTTTGGGGATCAAGCTCATGGGTTATCGGCAAGTAAGTCGTTGGAAGGGGGAGTGACCGTATCGGAGAAATCCGTGTCAGCCCCACTGTCTACGGGCAGGGTGAACGTGAAACGACACCCCGCAACCATGGCCTCATTGTAGATGTTCTCGGCCTTGATACGACCATGATGTGACTCGATGATGGAGCGACAAAGACTAAGGCCTATCCCTAGGCCCTCGGCCTTGGTTGAGTGAAAAGCCTCAAAAAGTCGCGAAAGCATCTCCTCTTTCATGCCCGGACCGCCGTCGGTGACGGTGAATTCGATGACCTGGCCGAGTTCTTCGGTCTTGCGTTGCTGCACCCGCAAATCGATGATGCGGCGCGATTGCGGCATCTGGGCCGAGTCGATGGCCTCGGCGGCGTTTTTCAGCAGGTTGAGCAGCACCTGCTCGATCAGGATGGGGTCGGCCATGATGGTCGGCAGGCGGTTGGCGACCATGGAGTTGAGCGTCACGCGGCGGCGCTTCATCTCGAAGACGGCCAGCTCCAACACGGCGTCGGTGATGTCGCGCACCTTGGCTGGTTGGCGCTGGGGCTCGCTGCGCTTCACGAACTGGCGGATGCGGTGGATGATCTGGCCGGCCCGTTGCGCCTGGCGGGAGGTTTTCTCCAGCGCGCCCACCAACTGCTCGTTGTCGATGTTGCCGTTCTGCACGCGGCTGATCAGGCCGCTGCAATAGTTGGAGATGGCCGCAAGCGGCTGGTTGAGCTCGTGCGCCACGGTGGAGGCCATTTCGCCCATGGTGATCAGTCGGCTGGTGAACTGCGATTTCTCGGCCTGACGGGCGGCGGCTTCCTCGGCCTGCTTGCGTACCGTGATGTCGGTGGCGATCAGCATCTGGGCCAGGTGGCCGTCGGTCCACTGCACGTAGCGAGCGCGCACGTCGAACCATTTCTGGACGCTGTCCATGAAGATTTCACGGGTGTCGCTGCCGGCATTGGTGAGCGCCTGGGTGGGCAAGCCGCCGAAGTGGTCGACGGATTCATCGCCGTCAAGCACTTCGTCTGGTGTGATTTCCCCGCCCGTGAGCTGGCTGTGGGCGTCCGGGTTGGCGCCGAACCACAGGCGGTAGGAACGGTTGGCAAACAGAAGCTCCCCGCGTTGGACGGACACCACGGACACGGCCGCGTCCAGCCCTTCCAGCACGGTGGTGAAGCGTTCGTGGGCGGCGGTGAGCTGGTCGCGCACGCGCTTGGCCTCGGTGATGTTGGTGACGGATGTCATCCAGCCGGTCTGGTCGCCCTGGGCGTCGATCAGGGGCGAGACGTACATGCGGGCGTCGAACTGGCTGCCGTCACGCCGCTGCATCACCACCTCGATGCCCCCCATGGGGCTGCGGCCCAGCAGCTCTTGCTGGAACATGCGGTTGAATTCGTCCAGCCGGTCCTTGGGCCAGTAGGGGTAGGGCGGCACACAGCCGATCAGCTCTTCCTCAGAAAAGCCGGTCATGGCGCAGAAGGCGGGGTTCACGTAGGTGATGCGGCCTTCCAGGTCGATGGTGCGCATGCCGGTGAGCATGGAGTTCTCCATCGCCCGGCGGAAGTTGGTCTCCTGCACCAGCGTCTTCTGGATCTGGGAGCGCCGCCGCATGTGGCGCAAAGTGCCCATCAGCGTCCAGACCGTCAGGGCCGAGAGCGCCACCACCATCCAAAAGAGCGTGTTGCCGATCAAGTTGGACGAGGTTCTGAACCCCATGCCGCGCAGCATCAGGCCGTTGCCAACCGGGGTGACGATGACGTCGTAGACGAAGGTGGGCTTGACCGCCGAGCCGTCACCGCCCACGGTGCTGGTCAGTATGTCGCCGTCAGCCTGGATCAGGCCCATGGCATGGCGCCCCGATACCTCGCGGGGGACCAGGTAGCGCAGCAGGGAGTCCAGCGAGTACTCGGTCACCAAGGTGCCGATGAAGCCACTGCGGTCGATCAGCGGGATGTGAACCTGGATGACCTTGCCGCCCATCTGGTTGGCGTAAGGCTTGGAATAGATGGGCTGGTTGCGCTCACGGGCCAGCCGAAAGGCGCTTTGCGGCTCCTTGCTGATGTGCAGCGGGTCGTAGGGCTCGGTATGCCCGCCCAGCGGGTCCATGTCCATGGCCTGACCCGGGTCGAGCGGCAGACTCAAGGTGGTGCGCGCGGCCTTGACGCTCTCGTCGGCCTGCACCCACGAGACGCTGATAACCTCGGGGCGGGCCCGAACGAAGTCGCCAGCCTGGCGCATGAACTGCTCGGGCGTGACGGCCTTGACGCTGATTTCGCGGCCCAGGCGCAGCAACTGCTCCTGGTTTTCGATCAGGCGCAGGCGGATCTGTTGCTGAACCACCTCGGTGTCGCGTTTTACCGACTCCTGCTCCCGCTCCAGCTCCTCATTACGCAAATACCAGAACGCGGCAATGATCGCCGCCAGGAACAGCAGCACGGAAACCAGCGGCCCCAGCGTGGCATACCGGTCTTGCTGCGAAGGGGACTGCTTGCGCCACCAGCGCCAGAACAAGCGGTTGGTCTGACCGGGGGCTGCCAGAGGCAAATTCGCCGGGGAGTTGGTGGATGCGGAAAAAGTCATGACGAAATTATCGGTGTGGTCTCCCACAATTTGAGCGACGCGGTTCGAGCGTATATTTCCCGCAGCATGCAAAGCGCAGCCTACCCAATCGCTTTGAGGCGTCCTAGTTTGCGGCGTTTATCGACGCCAGCGAGCTTCCGGCTTATGTCCATACTGTGAAATAAGCCTCATCAACAGGAGACTGAACCAATGTCTGCACTCGATCCAATCCCGTCCGCATCCATGGACATGGATCCCCAGGAAACCCGCGAATGGCTGGATGCCCTCAGTGGCGTCATCGAGACAGAGGGCCGCGCCCGCGCCCACGACCTGCTGGAAACCTTGCTGGACCACGCCCGCCAGGCCGGCATCGACATGCCGTTTTCGGCGACCACGGCCTACGTGAACACCATCGCGGTCGAAGACGAGGCGCACTGCCCGGGCAATCTGGAGATGGAAGAGCGCCTGCGCGCTTACATGCGCTGGAATGCCATGGCCATGGTGGTGCGCGCCAACCGCCATAACCCTGCTGACGGCGGCGACCTGGGCGGCCACATTTCCTCGTTTGCCTCGCTGGCGACCATGCTGGGCTGCGGCTTCAACCACTTCTGGCACGGCGACCATGAAGGTCATGGCGGTGACCTGCTCTATATACAAGGGCATTCGGCGCCTGGCATCTACGCCCGTGCGTTCCTGGAAGGGCGCATCACCGAGGCGCAACTGGAGAACTTCCGCCAGGAAGTCGGCGGCAAGGGGCTCTCCAGCTACCCGCACCCCAAGCTGATGCCCGAGTTCTGGCAGTTCCCGACCGTCTCCATGGGCCTGGGCCCGATCATGGCGATCTACCAGGCGCGCTTTCTCAAATACCTGCATGCCCGTGGCATCGCGGATACGTCCAAGCGCAAGGTCTGGGTGTTCTGCGGCGACGGCGAGATGGACGAGCCCGAATCGCTGGGCGCCATCGGACTGGCCGCGCGCGAGAAGCTCGACAACCTCATCTTCGTCGTCAACTGCAACCTGCAGCGCCTGGACGGCCCTGTGCGGGGCAACGGCAAGATCGTGCAGGAACTCGAAGGCGAGTTCCGCGGCGCGGGCTGGAATGTGATCAAGCTGCTGTGGGGCTCGTACTGGGACCCACTGCTGGCGCGCGACAAGGACGGCACGCTGCGGCGCATCATGATGGAGATGGTCGACGGCGACTACCAGGCCTGCAAGGCCAATGACGGCGCCTTCGTGCGCAAGCATTTCTTTGGCCGCGACCCCAAGACGCTGGAAATGGTGGCGCGCCTGTCGGACGATGACATCTGGCGCCTCAACCGCGGCGGCCATGATCCGCAGAAGGTGTATGCCGCCTACCACGCGGCGGCCAACCACACGGGCCAGCCCACGGTGTTGCTGATCAAGACCGTCAAGGGCTTTGGCATGGGCAAGAGCGGTGAAGGCAAGAACACCGCGCACCAGACCAAAAAGCTCACGGACGAGGACATCAAGGCCTTCCGCGACCGCTTCAACATCCCGGTGGCCGACGAGGACATCGCCAAGCTGCCCTTCATCAAGCCGGCCGAGCACACGCCGGAGATGACCTATCTGCACGAGCGCCGCCAGGCCCTGGGTGGCTACCTGCCCAAGCGCCGTCCCAAGGCCGAAGAAACCTTGCTGGTGCCGGATCTGAGCGCCTTCCAGTCGGTGCTGGAGCCCACTCAGGAAGGCCGCGAGATCTCCACGACGCAGGCCTTCGTGCGTTGCCTCACCCCCTTGCTGCGCGATCCCGCCCTGGGCCCACGCGTGGTACCCATCCTGGTGGATGAGGCCCGCACCTTTGGCATGGAAGGCCTGTTCCGCCAGATCGGCATCTATGCCCCCGAAGGCCAGAAGTACACCCCGGTCGACAAGGACCAGGTCATGTACTACCGCGAGGACAAGGCGGGCCAGATCCTGCAGGAGGGCATCAACGAGGCCGGCGGCATGAGCTCGTGGATCGCGGCGGCGACGTCTTATTCGACGAACAACCGCGTGATGATCCCGTTCTACATCTACTACTCGATGTTCGGACTGCAGCGCGTTGGCGACCTGGCCTGGGCGGCTGGCGACATGCAGGCGCGCGGTTTCCTGCTGGGCGGTACGTCGGGGCGCACCACGCTCAACGGGGAAGGCCTGCAGCACGAAGATGGCCACAGCCAGCTCGTGGCCGGCACCATTCCCAACTGCCTGAGCTATGACCCGACCTTCGCGCACGAGGTCGGCGTCATCATCCAGGACGGGCTCAAGCGCATGGTGGAGAAGCAGGAGAACGTCTTCTATTACCTGACGCTGCTCAATGAGAACTATGCGCAGCCGGGGCTGAAGGCGGGTACCGAAGCCGAGATCATCGCCGGCATGTACCAGCTGCAGGAGGCTGATGCGGCCGTGGTGGCCAAGAGCAAGCTGCAGGTCAACCTGCTGGGCGCGGGCTCCATCTTGCGTGAGTCGATGGCGGCCAAGGAGCTGCTGGAAGCCGATTGGGGCGTGGGCGCACATGTGTGGAGCTGCCCGAGCTTCAACCAGCTGGCGCGCGAGGGCCAGGATGCCGAGCGGCACAACCTGCTGCATCCCACCGGCGAGCAGCGCGTGCCTTTCGTGACACGCCAACTGGGCCGCACCAGCGGGCCTGTCGTGGCCTCCACCGACTATGTGAAAGCCTTGCCGGAGCAGATCCGTGCCTACATCCCCAAGGGGCGCAGCTACAAGGTACTGGGCACCGACGGTTTTGGCCGCAGCGACTTCCGCTACCGCCTGCGCGAGCACTTCGAGGTCAACCGCCACTACATCGTGGTGGCAGCGCTCAAGGGCTTGGCCGACGACGGCCAATTGCCGCTGGCCAAGGTGGCAGAGGCGATCGCCAAGTACGGCATCGACACCAACAAGATCAACCCGCTGTACGCCTGAGGCGGGGAAGGCAGAAATCTCATCATGGCTGTGATTGAACTGACTGTGCCCGACATCGGCGATGTGTCCGATGCCGCGGTGATTGAATTGCTGGTCAAACCGGGCGACGCCATCAAGGCCGAGCAAAGCCTGATCACCATCGAATCTGACAAGGCCTCCATGGAGGTGCCCTCGTCCACGGGCGGGGTGCTCAAGGAGTTGCGCCTGCGCCTGGGGGACAAGGTCAGCCAGGGCTCGGTGATCGGGGTGCTGGAGACGGCTGAAGGTGGGGCGGCGGTGGCTGGTGCGCCGGCAGCCTCCGCACCAGCGCCCACCGTGGCGCCAAACACAGAGCTGGCGCCGGTGGCTACGCCTGTTCCCGCTCCTGTTGCAGCGAGCGCACCCGCCAGTGTGCCCACGAGCACTGAACGTACGCATCCCACGGCGGCCTTGGCGGGCACGGAACCCGCACCGCTGAGCGCCGTCTCGCATGCCTCGCCCTCGGTACGCCGCTTTGCCCGCGAGTTGGGCGTGGTCCTGCAAAAGGTGCAGGGCACGGGGCCCAAGGGCCGCATCACCCACGTGGACGTGCAGAACTTCGTCAAAGGCGTCATGGCTCGTGCTGATCAGCCTGCTGCTGCCGTCTCGTCTGGCGCGGGCTCGGCCGACCTGGGCGGCATGACGCTGCTGCCCTGGCCCACAGTGGACTTCGCCAAGTACGGCCCCATCGAGCGCCAGCCGCTGTCGCGCATCAAGAAGATCTCGGGTGCCAACCTGCATCGCAACTGGGTGCGTATCCCGCACGTCACCAACAACGACGAGGCTGACATCACCGAGCTGGAAGCCTTGCGCGTCAAGCTCAATGAGGAGCACGCCAAGGCGGGTGTCAAGTTCACCATGCTGGCCTTCCTGCTCAAGGCTTGTGCGGTGGCCTTGAAGAAGTTCCCGCAGTTCAACGCCTCGCTCGACGGCGACGATCTGGTGCTCAAGCAGTACGTTCACATCGGCTTTGCGGCCGACACGCCCAATGGCTTGGTGGTGCCCGTCATCCGCGATGTGGACAGCAAGAGCCTGACGCAACTGGCTGGTGAGACCGCCGCGCTGGCAGCCAAGGCCCGCGAAGGCAAGCTCTCACCTGGCGAGATGCAAGGCGGCACGTTCTCGATTTCGTCACTGGGCGGCTTCGGGGGCACGACCTTTACACCCATCATCAATGCGCCCGAGGTGGCCATCCTGGGCGTGTGCCGCTCGGCCATGAAGCCGGTGTGGAATGGTCAGGCTTTCGAGCCGCGTCTGATGCTGCCGCTGAGCCTGAGCTACGACCACCGTGTCATTGACGGCGCGTCTGCGGCCAAGTTCAACACCTATCTGGCCAGCCTGCTGGCCGACTTCCGCCGCGCGCTGGTTTGAGGGACGGGAGCACAAGCACATGGCATTGATCAACATTCCCGTTCCCGACATCGGGGACATCACAGACGCGGCCGTCATCGAGATCCTGGTCAAACCCGGGCAGACCATTGCCGCAGAACAAAGCCTGATCACGCTGGAGTCGGACAAGGCCTCCATGGAAGTGCCTTCGCCGCAAGCTGGGGTGGTCGGCGAGATCAAGGTGAAGCTGGGCGACCGGGTCGGTCAGGGGCAGGTGATCCTGACGCTGGAGGCAGCGGCTGAGGATGCGCCATCCGCGTCGGCTCCGGTACCTGCTCCAGCCAGCGCACCGACACCAGCGCCCGCATCGGCACCTGCCGTCGCGGCTGCATCTGCAACATCGATCACACCAGCTGCGGTCAACGCGCCCGCCGACACCGATTGCGACGTGCTCGTGCTCGGTGGTGGCCCTGGCGGCTACAGCGCGGCCTTCCGCGCCGCCGACCTGGGGCTCAAGGTGATCCTGGTGGAGCGCTATGCCGAGCTCGGCGGCGTGTGCCTCAATGTGGGCTGCATCCCGTCCAAGGCATTGCTGCACGTGGCCGCCGTCATGGACGAGGTCCAGCACTTCGATGCGCTGGGCGTGAGCTTTGGTGCGCCCAAGCTCGAACTGGACAAGCTGCGTGCGCACAAGAGCGGCGTTACCCGCAAGCTCACCACCGGTCTCGCCGGCATGGCCAAGGCCCGCAAGGTCGAGGTCGTGCGTGGCTACGGCACCCTGGTCGGGGCACATCAGGTGCAGATCGAATTGACCACGGGTACGGGACAGGAGAAGACCGGCGAGACACGCACGCTGAGTTTCAAACGCGCCATCATCGCGGCGGGCTCGCAGGCTGTGCGCTTGCCCTTCCTGCCCGATGACCCGCGCATCATGGATTCCACCGGCGCGCTGACCTTGCCTTCGCTGCCCAAAAAGATGCTGGTGATCGGCGGCGGCATCATCGGCTTGGAAATGGGCACGGTCTACTCCAGCCTGGGTGCCCAGGCCGGGACCAAGATCGATGTGGTCGAGATGAGCGACACGCTCATGCCTGGCACGGACCGCGATCTGGTGAGCGTCTGGCAGAAGTTCAATGCCAAGCGCTTCGACCGCGTCATGCTGGCCACCAGGACCGTGGCAGCCGAGGCCACACCGCAAGGCATCAAGGTGAGCTTCGAATCGGCCAAGCCCGGTGTCGATGCCCCTGCGCCAGAGGTCTATGACCTGGTGTTGCAGTCCGTGGGCCGCAGCCCCAATGGCCGCAAGATCGGTGCTGACAAGGTCGGGCTCAACGTGAACGAGCGAGGCTTCATCCCCGTGGACAGCCAGATGCGCAGCAATGTGCCCAGCCTGTTTGCCATCGGTGACATCGTGGGGCAGCCCATGCTGGCGCACAAGGCCGTGCACGAGGGCCATGTGGCCGCCGAAGTGATCGCGGGCGAGTTGCTGGGTGACAAGGCCCTGGCCAGCGAAACATTCGACCCGCTGGTGATCCCGAGCGTGGCCTACACCGACCCCGAGATCGCCTGGGTCGGTCTGACGGAAGACCAGGCCAAGGCACAAGGCAAGGCCATCACCAAGGGGCTCTTTCCCTGGGGGGCTTCGGGCCGCGCGCTGGCCAATGGCCGATCCGAGGGCTTCACCAAGCTGCTGTTCGATGCCAGTCCAGAAGGTGGGCACCGCATCGTGGGTGGCGGCATCGTGGGCACGCATGCGGGTGATCTCATCAGCGAGATCGCCCTGGCCATCGAGATGGGTGCCGACGAGGTCGATATCGGCCGCACCATCCACCCACATCCAACCCTGGGTGAAAGCGTGGGCCTGGCCGCAGAAGCCGCACATGGCTCCTGCACCGACCTCATGCCGGTGCGCAAACGTTGATGCATGCGGCTGGGCCTCCATTCAAGGCCCCGCCAGTGCCCCCAAGGCTGCACGCCCCGGTTTGGCTGAGGCCGGCCGGGGCACGATGCCCACGCCATCCTTGTACTGGTGCTGCACCAGCAGGTTCTCCCCAATGGCGCCTGGCGGCGTGAAGCTCGGGCCTTGGTCGGGCTGATCGAGCACGGGTGAGCCTGGCCTTGGTGTGCCGTCTGCCGCCAGCTTCGGGTCCTTGCCGGTCAGCAAGCTCGCGCGCTCCTTGCGCACATCGGCCTTCAGCGTGGGGTTGGTCGGGTACCAGCCCGTTGGCACGTAGTTCGTGCCGGTGAACTTCAAGGTGCCGGCCTGGCTCAGAAAGCGCCACTCCGTATCGGCCTGCTGCCAGAACACATTGGACGCAGCCTCCACCGTGGCGCCGGCTGGGGCCATGTCGTCGCGCCCGATCTGAAAGGGCACCACGTACCAGAAGGCCTTTTGCGCCACCTTGCTGATCACCGTGTTGTGATAGAAAAACAGCGTGCCGTTGTGGCCTCGCTCGATGGTGTTGTCAAAGCCCCAATGCACCAGGTTGACGGAAAAGCCCGCCGGCGCCGCACTGTCGTTGATGAAAATGTTGCCGTAGACCCAGGCATAAGGGTAGAGCGGGTCGGGCTGCAGATTTTTATAGACCTCTTCTTCCGTCTCGACCAGGTCCAGCGCACGCGCACTGGCCAGGATCTTGTTGTAGCGGATCACGGGCGCGCTGCTGCGGTCTTTCAAGGAGGAGCCGCCATAGGCCTGCCCGATGAAGTTGCCTTCGTACAAAGCACGCCTGGCCTGCACATAGAGGTTGTGCTCGGTGTAGCGGTCTGGGTTGCCATTGAGGTAGAGCAGGTTGCGCCGGATGATGACGTTGGCACTGTATTCGCCCGGCGAGTCGCCCTTGGTGTTGGTGAACACGCCCAGGCCATTGCCGGTGATCTCGCAGTTCTCCACCGTCAGGTCGTGCACGCGCACGGCGTAGATGCCTGCGGAGAAGTTGCCGTAGTTCTGCGGCACACCCGCCATGTTGTAGAAGCGGTTCTTGCGGTTGGCCCCTGTCAGCTTGAGGTTCTGGATGACGATGTGCCGTGGCGTGTAGGTCTCCAGCGGGTCATTGGGCAGCTTGTAGATCAGGATGAGGCCGGCGTCTTCGATGACCTTGCCGAAGCCCGACATGCGCATGTCCTTGGCGGTGACGGCGCTGTCGCCAGAGAGGGTGGGGCGTTGGCACTTGTCGTCGGTGACACCGTTGATGACAACCGGTGCATCGGCTGTCCCCTGGGCGCGCAGGCCGAATTTGGTGCGATAGGGCTCGCTGCGGAAGTGGATGTTGACCACGTCGCCGGCTTGCAGGTCCAGCCACGGGACGTCGGTGAGTTCGGTGTACTTCTTGCCCGGGCCAACGTCGAAGGTGGCGTGGCTGCCAGTCAGCCTGCCGGCGCAGGCGTTGGGGGGCGAGAGCTTGGGCGGCGGGGGCCAGTCTGCGGATGTGGCAGGGCTTGCAGGGGACGCCGCGCGGGCAGGCGGGCATGCGCTCACGGCGATGGCCAGCACAAGCATCAAAGAGGGAAGGGTGGGGATAGGCAAGGGCTTGTCCTGGGTTGGCGCGAACAAGGGTTTGAGCACTGTAGCGTCCGAGACAAGCTCATGAACGATGCAGACAAGGCGCTGATGCCTGAGCTTAGAATTTCTGCATGCCTGAAAGCAAGCTGACTCGAGCAAGAAACCCAGCCACCGTAAAGGCCGATCACACTGTATCGTCGTTCAAGACCGAGTACGGTCAAGGTCGGCGCAAGCTGCTGGACGCCGCTGCTCATCTGATCGCCAGAGAAGGCAGTGCCCGCTTGACATTGCGCGAACTGGCCAAAGAAGCGGGCATGAGCCACAACTCGATCTATCGCCACTTTCAGAGCGTGGAGGACATGTTGCCTACGTTGATTGGTGACTTCACGCTCAACCTCCGTGAAGGCTTGCGAAGAGCGCGCGGTCAGGTGCCACCCGGCGCACTGCCTGCTCGCACGGTGGTTGCATGGCTGCTTGACCATGCCTTGTCCAACAAGGACGTGTTTGTCGTGGCCATGCGAGAGCTACAAGGCCCGATGGGGCCGGCCAGACAAGCCATCGAGCAGGGGGCCAACGACATCCTGGCGGACATGCGCCAGGATTTGGGCTCCGCGGGGCACCTGCCACCTCTGCCTGATGACAAGCTGGATCTCGCCCTTCGGATCATCTTGCAGCAAACCTTCCAGCTGTGCCTGGCCTGCATTGAAGCGCCAGAGCGCCGCGAGACCCTGCTGTCTGAGGCAGAGCTCATCTTTGCCTGGTGCCTGACGGGCGCCATGGCGGTATCAGGGCGGCCCAGCTAGTTGCGCTTCACCCAATGCCCAGTCTCTTTGCCAGCCGTGGCAGTTGAGCCAGCGCGTTGCCTCGGTCAACAAGCAGGCGCTCCGTCGCATTGAAGCTGTCGTTCAACTCCGAGTTGGGGTCGCCAGGCAGTTTGAGGCTGTAGACGATGCCTGCATACGGGTAGTCCGTGCCCAGCAGGATATGGCTCACGTCGGTCACCTTGCGTACAGCGGCCATGGCGGGCGGCGCAGCGGACAAGGCGGTGTCGTAGAAGAGCCGTGAATAGGAACTGCTGCGCGGGTTCAGATTCAATGCCAGCAAGGCGCTTCGGTAGGACAGAAAGGGAATGGTGCCACCCGCATGAGCCGCCTGCCAGCGGATGAACGGATAGCGCAAGAAGATGCCCTTGTAGAGCATATTGGTCACGGCCCGCGTGGTCTCGAACGGAAAGTCCAGGACGAACTTAGCCATAGACAGATCAGGACGTACCGGCGGAGAAACAGGGTGGATGAACACATAGGCACCCAACTCATTGAGCGTGTGCATCAGCGGTTCCAGTCGCGGATCTCCGAGATAGACGCCGTTGTAGCTTGAAAAGATACCGATGCCGTCCAGACCCAAGGTTTGGATGGCTCGCGTAGCTTCGGCACAGGCAGCAGCCACTTCACTGGCATCGTCAGGGTTCCCAAGCGGTAGCGAGGCAAAGCCGCCGAATCGCCGATACAGCTGTGAAGCAGGTGAGACGTTGATGAGGCCGTCGCGGATGTAGTCGTTGATTTGCCGGGCCATCTGTTCCCTGGCGCTGCGGTCCGGCAAAAAGGCAAAGCCAGGGTCCGATACGGACACCACCTGGGTCTGTATGCCGAACTTGTCCATGAAATTCACGGCCGCAGCGGGCGACCAGGACGGCAGGGGTATGCCGCCATCGTCGGCCACGCCGTAATCGGTCAGTGCCTGACGATAGAAATCAGGGATCAAATGGGCATGCACATCAATGCGTGATGGTGCGGTGCCCGCCTTGACCACCAGTGGGGTCAGGCCGCCGGCGGCTATGGCGCCAAGCCCCAAAGTAGCCTTTAAAAGACTGCGGCGTGCCGTCGTGCCGCGCTGGTCGTCGTTCGTCATTCATGCCTCCGTTCAAAATGCCTCAAATGGCAAGAAGTGTACAAATGTACACATCAATGGAGGCGCTGGCGCCCGGGTTTTCACCCGGGTGAACGAGGCATGGCCTGCCGGCCACCAGCGCGAGACCTCCTGGCGCGCCAGCCGTCAGGCCTTCCGTACGCGCTCGGCCACAAACGCCTGGTAACGCCGCATGGGGTGTCCCAGGATTTGCTCTAGCTGCTGAACGGCGCCCTCGGCCGGAATCTGGCCAACCTGCTGGATGCGGTTCATCATCAGGCGCAGGTCATACGCCATCCAGGCAGGAACCTGGTTCTGGATCAGCTGGGCTTCGAAGGCATTGACGTCGTTGCCGCCGTAGTGAATCTGGCGGCCGAGCGCCTGGCTCCAGACGGCCGCAGCCGTCTCGCCCGTGAACACCTCATTGCCTGCGACATCCAGCGTAAGGGCCGGCAGCGGCTCGGCTGTGCGGTCGCGGCGCAGCAGTTCTGCGACCGCAATATCGGCGATGTCTCGCGCGTCGACCATCGCCACGCCCTTCGAGCCGATGGGCATGGGAAAGACACCGTAAGCCTCGATGACTGGCTGGATGGCGATGTCGTTCTGCATGAAATACGCCGGGCGCAGGATCGTCGCTGGCAGTTGCAACTGCTCGATCATCCGTTCAACAGTGTGCTTGCTCGCGAAATGGGGGACATCGGGGTACTGGTCAGCGTTGATGACCGACAAGTAGACGATGCGCTGGATACCGACCTCGCGGGCAACGTTCAACGCCTGAAGGGCTTGAGTGAGTTCGTCGGCCGACAGCGCGTTCAGCAGGAACAGCGTACGAACGCCTGCCATCGCCTTGCGCAGCGTCGCGACATCGGTGAGATCGCCAGCGATACCCTGGACGCCGGGTGGCAGCGACGCTTTGCCAACTTGACGAACCATGGCGCTGACTTTTGCGCCTTGCTTGGCCAGGCCTTGAACGACGAGAGAACCGATGGTTCCGGTGGAACCGATGACGAGGATGCTCATTTGAAACTCCGTGAGAAGGTGAGTGGGTGGGAAGGAGAACGAAAGATAAGCCGTTGCACTTTATAAACAAAGACTCCAAAATGGAGACACCTTGTCTCAATACCGGAATACATGGACCTGAACGCACTGGCCGACTTCAATCTGGTGGCGACCCACGGCGGCTTCGGACGCGCCAGCCGGGCCAGCCGGCGATCCAAGGCCACCTTGTCCCGCCGCGTCGCTGACCTGGAAGAGCAGCTCGGCGTGCGGCTCATCGAGCGCAGCGTCAAGGGGCTGGAGCTCACCGAAGCAGGTCGGCAATTGCTCAGCCGGACCGAGGGGCCCATGAGCGAGGTGGCGGATGCGTTCACTTCGGCGCGAGAAGGCAGCGGGAAGGTCAGCGGACGGCTTCGGGTCGCCGCCCCGATTCTTTTTTCTCAGCTTGCGATGGGGCGCATCTGTGCCGACTTCCGGGTGCTCTACCCGGACGTCACCGTTGAAGTCGTGGCCGAAGACCGCGTGGTGAACCTGGTCGAAGAACAGTTCGACGTGGCGATTCGCCCCAACCCCAGCGCGGACACGGCACTTGTCGGACGCAGCTTCGCCAAGGACCGGCTCGTCGTGGTGGCCGCACCCTCGATCCCGATGCCCAAGTCAAGCAAGAAGCCTGTGCGCGTGCCCGCCATCGTCAATGCGTTGCGCGACGGCGAGACCTGGGCCATCGACGGTCGCAGCCTGACCATCGAGCCCATCCCTGCGCTGCGCCTGTCGTCGATGCTCATGCTTCGCGACGCCGCGATCGCGGGCGCAGGCGTCACGCTCGTGCCGCAGTCCATCGTCTGGAAGCAACTTGAAGGCGGCGAACTCGTGCTTTGGGGATCGGTCGGAGGACGAGAGGTGGACCTTTGGGTGCTGCACACCTCACGTCGACTGGCCAGCCCAAAGGTGAAGGCTTTCGTGGACTTCATGAGCTCGCGCTACCCCGAAGGCACGCTGGTATTGACCGGCTGAGGACATGAAACGACAGCCGGCGGCTGCGTCTGAGACATGGCGCTACCGGCCCGAAACAGGCGGCGATGGCTTGTATGTCAATGGCCAGTCAAGGCTTGTTGCTGCCGCACGGGATTCGAAACCGAATGTCGGCAACGTCCTAAAGCTGACCTTGATGGCCTCAGCTTGCATAAGACATGTCTACGCCTGAACCGGTAGACCGTCGATCAAGTCGCATTCAATGATTCAAAGTACGCGCCATCCACGACCATAGGTGGTCAGCGCATGCGCTCGTGCCGCGCTGACCTTTGTCTTGCTTACTCTGCCACACCAGGCAAAGCACGTGTGCCTTCAAGTTGTACCGACTTCAGTCGGTCAGCAGGCAAGCCCAAAAGCTTGAGGATGGTTGGGGCAACTCGCGTGGTTTCCACCGGTGCACGTACTTCAGCTGCGTGGATGCCGTTGCCAAACACGACCAGGCCCACATGGCGATCCTCAGCAGCATCACCGCCGTGCTCCGCAATTTTAGAGAGTTTGGCGCCACCATAGACACTGCCTTGTTTGGCGATCCCAATCACATCGGGCACACGATCATCATGGGCGCTCACGCCAATGAATTCAGCTGCCTCGTGGCCAGCCAATATCTTCTTCAAACCTGCGCTGGTGAAGCTCTTGGCCACCTTGTTGCCAGCAGCATCTGAGCCGATACCAGTGCCTGCATAATGCACGAGGAAGTCAGCCGCGAATTGAGCCGCTGCTTCTGAGTGATCGTTGAGCCACAGCAGCACGCCGTCGTCGTCCATCGCGTGCGCCACCAACGGCGTCACAGCAGAGCCTGTCTTGCTGGCCCATGCTGCATTCAGGGCATCAATCATGGCGCCATCGTTGATGATCGTCAGCTCTTCACGGGCCTGTGGAGATTGTCCGTGCTTGGCCGTCACGATAAACACGGTCTTGTTCAAGTCCGCAGCATTGAGCAACTGGCCGATTTGCTGATCAACAAACGTGAGTGCGCCTTCCAGAACAGGGCCAGGTACCGTCTTGCCGTTGGCGTCAATCACGTAGCCCGCCAAACCGCCGGCAACAACTGTGGAGGTCTTGCTGTCCAGATAGCTTGACACATTGAGCTTTTGTGCGGTCGATACCGACTGGAAGTTCAAACCGAACAAGGCAGGCGTGCCCGGCTTGCTGTTGCCGGCATGATCATGCCCTTGGATCCAGTTCAGAACGGCCTTGACCTTGAGGCTATCGTAGCGTTGCGTGTTGAGGTTGTCCTTGGTGAAGTCGGGCCCCGCACCTCCAGGCAAGCTGGGGTCGGTGACCGAACTGTTGATCTCGGGTGTAAAGAGGTCGTCAATGCCCACACCAGATGGGCCGTTGAGGATGTCATACGCCGCGTGCTTGTCAGACCAGGCAGTGTGCAAGCCGTTGGCATGCAGTACTTCAAACACCGTATTGACCTTGATGTACTGATGCGGATAGACCGGTGTGCAGGTCTTGGGATCAACCGGCAGTTGAGCCGGATCGATCAGATCCTTGGCAGGATGCGCGCTCAGCGTCGAGATCAAATCGAGATTGTTGTACAGACCGGGAATGTTCTGCCCTGCATCCAGCCGGTCCTGGTTCTTGTCCACGTTTTCTGCGTATTGGACTTCAGCGCCGGGCGTTGCATGTGCGCAATCCGTCGCGCCCACGGGCAGCAGCTTGCGGCTGTAGGCATCGTCGTAGTAGACGCCCGTTGTGCGTGGGTTACCCCCAGTGACCAAGCCCACCATGCCGGGAAAGGAGTCAGAGGGGAAGGGCGTGCGTGCATTCTTGAAGCTCACTCCGCCATTGACCATGCGTGCCAGGGCTGAGTTGGGGTGTGTCTTGACGAACCAGTCCAGATCGTTTTGGTGCAAGCCATCGACCGAGATCAGCAGCACGCTGCTGGCTGAAGGCTTGATGGGCTTCATGTTGTCTGCGCTATGCGCCACACCAGACAGGGCCACGGTGGCCAACACGGCCAGGGAGAGAGCTGATTTCTTCATGCCTACCTCATGCAAAGTGAAGCGGACATGCTCGACTTGGCAGATGACAGCCAGATTTCATGGCATGTAAAGAAACGTGGCCCAGGAGTCTGGAGCTGAGCTCCCTGGCGCAACGCGTGCAACTGTATCTGGTCGGGGAGCTGATTCGCCGTGGCTGGGTTCGCGAATGATCTGCAGCCTAAGCCTGCGCTAAGTCGATATCAACAGACTGTAGGCAACGCGCATCTATCTGCGGAGCAGTTCATGAACAACTTGCCTGCCCAGCCGTCCAGGAGCTGGCTGAACAAAGTGCCGGAGGTCACGCTGGCCTTCTGGATCATCAAGATCATGTCCACGACGGTTGGTGAGACAGTGGCTGATTTCCTCGCTGTCAACGCGGGGTGGGGGCAAGGTGCAACCCGTTCGGTCATGGGCGCGTTCTTGATGGCCGCCTTGATCATGCAACTCCGTACGCGGCGATACACGCCGTGGATCTACTGGCTGACCGTCGTGCTGATCAGCGTGGTCGGCACTCAAATCACCGACCTGCTGACAGATGGCCTGGGCGTCAGCCTGTATCTCAGCACGGCCGCGTTTTCCGTTGTGTTGGCGGCCCTGTTCTACACCTGGTATCGCGTGGAGCGCACCTTGTCCATCCATGAGATCGTGACGAGGCGACGCGAGCTGTTTTACTGGGCCACGATCTTGTGCACCTTCGCATTGGGCACCGCTGCAGGCGACCTGGCCACGGAAGCCCTGGGGCTGGGGTTCACGATTGGCGTGATGGCCTTCGGTGCCTTGATCGGCATCACGTTTGCGGTTTGGCGCATGGGCGGCCATGCTGTCTTGACGTTCTGGATTGCCTACATCCTGACCCGTCCCTTTGGTGCTGCGCTTGGTGACCTGCTGACCCAGGACAAGGTATACGGCGGACTCGGCCTGGGTGCCATGTGGACCAGCGCCTTGTTCCTGTCGGTCATTGTCATGCTGGTTTCCATCGCACAGCGCCATGCCAGATCTACTGAACCTGTACCCGCTTCGCGTTAAGCCGCTTTTACCCACCCTTCAAAGTACGTCCAACATGCTGATTCAAAGAACCTGCCTCCGCCCCGCCATTGCTGCCTCAATGGCCTTGCTCCTGGCATTCGCCGCAGGCTGTACGAAGCCTTCCAGCACACCCACCGCGTCAACGAATGCGCAGGCGGCTCAAAGCGTTGGTGCGTCCAAGCTGGGTGACTTGTCCGCGTTCCAAAGCATCGCCGCCGATGTGTCGGCGCTGGTGGACAAAGGCGAGCTACCCAAGGCCAAAGCGCGCATCAAGGATCTTGAAGTCGCGTGGGATGCGGCCGAAGCTGGGTTGAAGCCTCGTGCGGCCGAAGACTGGCACAAGCTCGACAAAGCGATCGATCAGGCCCTTGAGGCCCTGCGAGCCGATACGCCCAGTCAGAGCGCTTGCAAGACAGCCATGACCAACTTGTTGCAGACTTTTGGCGTATTGACAGGCAAGCGCTGAACCGAAAGGACCGCACCATGACATCCACAACCGAGCGTGCACTGACCAAAGTGCCCGAGGTCACACTGGGCTTTTGGCTCATCAAGGTTGCCGCCACCACGCTTGGAGAAACCGGTGGCGATGCCGCGTCCATGTCCTTGAATCTGGGCTATTTGCTCAGTACGGGCATTTTTGCTGCTGTATTCCTGGTCGCCGTCATCGCGCAGGTCAAAGCCCGGAGATTTCACCCTGGCCTGTACTGGACCACCATCGTTGCGACGACGACCGTTGGCACAACCCTGGCAGATTTCGCTGATCGTTCCCTCGGGATTGGCTACGCCGGTGGCAGTTGTCTGCTGCTGGGGCTGCTGCTCACCTCGCTGTTCATCTGGTATCGGTCGATGGGCTCTGTGTCGGTGAGTGCGGTGAACTCGCCCAAAGCCGAGGTTTTCTATTGGATCACGATCATGTTTTCCCAGACCTTGGGCACCGCTCTAGGAGACTGGACGGCCGATACCGCTGGCATGGGCTACACAGGTGCGGCCCTGCTCTTTGGTGGCCTGCTGATATTGATCGCGGCAGCCTACCGGTGGACCAACATCTCCAGAACGATCCTGTTTTGGAGCGCCTTCATACTGACACGCCCGCTGGGCGCAGTGGTCGGCGACTTCCTGGACAAGCCTCTGAGCAGCGGTGGCCTGGCATTGAGCCGATACGGCGCTTCCCTTGCCTTGTTGGGCTTCATGGCTGGTTGCATGCTGGTGTTCAGGCAGCGCGCGGCATCGGCTGCGCACTGATTACACTCTGGATAAGCGAATAGATGATGGGGAGCACATGCGGGTCCTGCTTGTAGAAGATGATCCGATGATTGGCGAGGCCATCCAAGTCGCCTTGAAGGACGAGTCCTATGCGGCCGACTGGGTCCGCAATGGCTTGACAGCTCTGGGCTCACTGAAGGGCCAGCATTACGACCTTGTGCTGCTCGACCTGGGTTTGCCTGGCAAGGACGGTTTGGAGGTGCTGCGCAGCGTGCGTGCGGCCGACAATCCTGTGCCCGTGCTTGTCATCACTGCCCGAGACGGTCTGGATGACCGGCTGCAAGGCTTGGATGGCGGCGCCGATGACTATGTGCTCAAGCCTTTTCGGATGGCCGAACTGCTGGCGCGCATGCGCGCTGTCTTGCGGCGCAAAGGCGGTCACGCGACGCTAGTTTTAGGCAACGGGATCGTTTCACTCGATTCTGCCACCAGGCAGGCTCAGGTGCGCGATGCCGCAGCCATTCAGTTGTCCGGGCGCGAGTTTGCGCTGCTGCAGGCATTGCTAATTCGCCCTGGAGCTATCTTGTCGCGCAGTGAACTGGAAGACCGCATCTACGGCTGGGGCGAAGAGGTCGAGAGCAATGCAGTGGAATACCTGATTCACGCCATCCGGCGCAAGTTGGGTGCTGACATCATCAAAAACGTAAGGGGGGTGGGATGGATGGTTTCCAAGCCCGCTTGAGGGCTCAACTGACGCACTCCCTGCAATTCAGACTGTCTTTCTATCTCGCTGCTACCAGTCTCATTGCTGCACTGGTTGCAGGCATTGTGTCGTTCAGTGCGGCCATGGCCGAGGCGCATGAGTTGCAAGACAGCATGCTCAAACAAATCGCGGTCTTGGCGGCGATGACACCAGGCCAGAACGTGGGTCGCGTGTATACAGATTTATCGACGCCCGATGCAGATGAGGAAACCCGCGTTTCGGTGCAATGGTTGCACCACAGCGGCCAGCCTACGACGAGTTCACCCTCAGCTTCCAACTTGCCCATCCCCACGGGCATGGGCGATGGTCTTCACACCTTGACCGTGGATGGAGAAGACTATCGCGTTGTGATTCGATCCACAACAGACGGTTCTCGCGTGGTCGTTGCCCAGGAAGCCGGCATGCGCAATGGAATTGCCCGAGGCAGCGCTTTGCGGACGATCGCGCCCATGCTGCTGCTGGCGCCACTGCTGGTTCTGATGGTCACCATCATGGTCAGACGTCTGTTGAGCCCCGTTACGCAGCTATCGAAGGAGGTCAACGCGCGCTCCGAACAAGCTCTGCATCCTGTAGAAGCGAAGAACGTGCCCGTCGAGCTGCGCCCATTCCTGGCCGCCATCAATGGGCTGCTGGCCAGAGTGAAGCAATCCATGGACATGCAACGACGCTTCCTGGCTGATGCAGCCCATGAGCTGCGATCGCCGCTGGCGGCGCTGTCCTTGCAGACCGAGCGTCTGGCTCAAGCCGAGATGTCCGCCACCGCCCAGGATCGTTTGATCACCGTCCGTGCGGGCATCGAGCGTGGGCGTCATCTGCTTGAGCAGTTGCTGTCGCTGGCTCGCGCTCAGACGGACGCGCCGGGACAGGCGACTTCATCGGTGTCAGTGAGCAGTCTGGTACGCCTGGTGATTGAAGACTTCATCAGCCAGGCAGAGGCCAAAGGTATCGATCTGGGCATGACCGACAGCGATGAGGCTGTGATCGATACCAATGAAATGGCGCTCATGACCGCCGTGAAGAACTTGGTGAACAACGCCATTCGCTACAGCCCAAAGGGCAGCCAGGTCGACGTCGGCGTGCACCTGAATGCCGAGCGGGTCTGCATCGCTGTCAGCGACCACGGTCCCGGCATTCCTGCAGCAGAGCGGGCGCGCGTTTTCGAGCCCTTTTATCGGATCCTGGGTACCGAGGAAAGCGGCTCCGGCCTGGGCCTGTCCATCGTCAAGGAAAACGCTGTGCGACTGGGCGCCGAAGTCATCCTGACGTGTACGGATCCAGCGCATGATCGTGGCCTGACGGTGACGCTGAGTCTGCCTTGCCGGCCCCTATCGTCCCAGACCCATGTCCTATCCCTTTGATCGATTCATCGAGAGAAAGGTCGTTCTGGCCTTCAGCTTCTTGTGCGCACTGACATGGTTGCTGGTCAAGCTCACCAGCGAGGTTATCGAGGGGGACGCTCTGCGCGTCGACCAGATAATCGTGCAAGCGCTCAGGCATGCAGACAACACGCCCATTGGTCCTCCGGCGCTCGTCGATATCGCGCGAGACATCACGGCCTTGGGCAGCCCGATCGTGTTGTCATTGCTGGTGATCGTGACGACGGTTGGGCTGCGATTGGCGCAACAGCAGCTCATGGCTGGCGCAGTGCTGGTATCCAGTATGTCGGGCTTCGGCGCGACCTTGCTGATGAAGACGGCGATCGCCAGAGGGCGGCCTGCTGCCGCTTACAGACTCATCGAGGTCAGTGGTATGGGCTTCCCAAGCGGACATGCGATGATGTCCTCTGTGATCTATCTCACTTTAGCCATTCTGGTGGCTAAGGCGAGCCGGGAGGTTCGCATCAAGTTGTTTGTTTTGAGTGTGGCCATGACGTTGGCCGGTCTGGTAGGCCTGAGTCGCGTTTACCTTGGCGTGCACTGGTTTACCGACGTGGTCGGTGGCTGGGTCGCCGGAGCTGTATGGGCTCTGGCTTGCTGGATCGGGGTGGACAGGTTGAGCCAGGGCGTGCAATCCTGACGACACGCTTGTGAACTCAGAACCGATGGGTTGACTGGATGAAGTACACAGCGAGTTCGGTGTCGCTGTCTTCGTTTTCGTCTGGCTCCCAAAGCCACCCTTGTGCGGTATGCAGGATGGCCAAACCTGAGAAGACCAGCAACATCAGAGTCATTAGTCTGCGTGACATGTTGGAGCGGGTTTTGCAAAGACATGCTCCAGGCTATCCGGGAATACTTAGCAGTAAGTTAGCCTAGCCCGCGCCCGACCCGGCGCTCATGCCGGAAGGCCCGCCAGATGGCGAGATCGTATGAGATCTTGAGCACTCCGCACAGTACCAAGGGGGCGGCCAACATGCCAGACGCGAAAAGTGCTCCGCCAATGGTTGGTGCGGCTGCTGAAGCGAGACTCTTGGGGACCAGCGTGAAGCTGGCCGCAGCAGCGCGCTCGCCAGGTGTGACCACCACCATCACGAACGCGCTGCGGGCGGGCACATCCATCTGCGACAGCAGCGACCGGACGATGAGCAAAGTCAGCGCAACATGAAGGCTAGGGACGAATGCTGCCGTGATGAGACAAATGCTCGCCGGGATGTGTGTGAACACCATGGTGTTGACCAGTCCGATCCGGCGAGCCAGGCGAGGCGCTGCAAGTTGGGATGAGGCTGAGCACAGTCCGGACCAGAAGAAGAACTGGCCTGCCGAGGCAACAGTCATATCAAAGCGTTTGAACAACCACAGGGCCAGCAGCGCGTTGACGACAAGGCCTCCCGCGAACGAGTCCACGGAAAAAAGCGTGGCCAGCCTGATGACCGTTTGGCGAGAAGGCCCTAGCGGGGCCACAGGCTTGGCTTCCTCCTCGTGGGATTGCGGCAGCTGTCGGTAAAGCAGCCAGACCAACAAGCCAAGGAATCCATAGAGCAAGAACATGCTGCGCAAGGCACCGAGTGGAGCAATTCCAGTCAACGAAGTCAGCACGCCAGGCATAGCGGCAGCGAGTGCGCCGAAGGCCGAAAGCAGCGACCCGATGAGGCTGTAACGAGCAAATAGAACTGTTCGCGCATCGCCATCGGCGGCATCGGCAAGACGCGCGTGCTCCAGCGGCAGAAAGAGGCTCACATCGCCCGAGCTGGGGTTGAGTGTGCCGACAAACGCCACCAGCAGCAATGGCCAGAAAGTCGAGCTCGCCGCGAACGCGAAGCCCGTCGTGGCCATCAGCAGTGCTGCGCCTAGCAGCAGCCGTCTATGGTGGACGCGGTATCCCCAAGCCCCGATGGCAAGGGTAGCAAGAGCGGAACCGAGCAATGTGGTGGTGGCAAGGACACCTACTTCCCAAGTGCCGATCCCCAAGGCGATGAGGTAGGCGGGCAGCAGGACGGCTACATAGCCATCTGCGAAGGCACGCATAGCCCTTCCCAACAGCAAGGGTAAAGCCGAGAGGCTTGCGCCAGTGGGTAGGAACCAACGGCTCATTGGACACCTGATACCTTGCTTGATTTCGTAAGCAGAGCTCTTGAATACACGACTCGCTGAGCATCATAAACAACCAATCCATGACTCGGATTGAGTAGCTGGCCATCCGGATATCAAACCATGGATGCGAGTCGTATGGAGATGGCGTGGAACTGTCGTGGCCAATGTCAACTTCGGGTGGGACCTGACACTTAGTGTCGGTATGTGAGAGGCCGCTCTCGCTGCTTAGCCGCTATTCCCCCTTAACTCAACCTCCATCCGCCTCGCCTCCAGGCTGGCATACATAAAGCCATGCCCGGCCAGGCCGCTCCCCTTAATGAAAATCCCGACTGGTCGTCGCCAGCCGCCCCAGCAGCGGCGTGAGGTCCCGCAAATGCTGCGCAATCAAATGCCGCACCTCGCCCTCGCGCTGCCACACGCCATACACAGCCAGCAGGCGTGATCGCAGCAGGGCCTGCCGGTAGCGTTCGCGCACATGCCGCCACACCACCACATTGACCGTACCGGTTTCGTCTTCCAGGGTCACGAAGATCACGCCAGAGGCCGTGGCGGGCTGCTGCCGCACGGTGACAATGCCGCAAGCCCGTGCCAGTTGGCCATGGCGAAAACCACGCATATGCTCGGACGTCCAGAGGCGCTGCTCGTCCAGCCGAGGCCGCAGCAAGGCCAGAGGATGGCTGCGCAGTGTGAGCCCCAGCGAGGCGTAGTCGAACACGATCTCTTCGCCTTCCGGCGCACAGGGCAGGTCCAGCCAGGCTTCTTCAACAGGGGCTTCGCGCAGCAGCAGCGGCGCGCGGTGCAGGGCCGAGGCTTCCCAGACCTGCTGCCTTCTGTGCCCTGACAGGCTCATCAGGGCATCGCCCGAGGCCAGGGCGCGCATGTCGGATTGGTCGAGGTCGGCGCGGCGGGCCAGGTCGTCCACGTCGTTGAACGGGGCTTGCGTGCGCGCCTGCACGATGCGCGAGGCGGCCTGGCTCGACAGCCCGGCCACCAGGCGCAGCCCCAATCGCACGGCGGGCTGGTCTGCGCGAAGCCCTTGCGTGCGGGGACGGGCTTCCAGCGTGCAGTCCCACTGGCTGTGCATGACATCGGGTGAGCGCACCTCCACATCATGTCTGCGCGCATCCTGTACCAACTGGCTCGGTGAGTAAAAGCCCAGCGGCTGGGCATTGAGCAGCCCTGCCAGGAAGGCCGCAGGCTCATGGCACTTGACCCAGGCGCTCGCATACACCAGCAGCGCAAAGCTGGCCGCGTGCGACTCCGGAAAGCCGTATTCGCCAAAGCCCTGGATCTGATTGAAGATCTGCTCCGCAAAAGCAGGGTCGTACCGGTTGGCAATCATGCCCTTGATGACCTTGTCCTTGAACTTGTGGACACCGCCTTTGCGGCGCCAGGCTGCCATCGAACGGCGCAGCTCATCGGCTTCGCCTGCCGTGAAGCCTGCGGCCAGCACGACGATCTGCATGACCTGCTCCTGGAAGATGGGCACGCCCAGTGTGCGTTCCAGCGCCTTGTCAAGGTTGGGCGGGTAGGTGATGGCCGCCGGGTTCTGTCGATACAGCTCGCGCCGTTCCAGATAAGGGTGCACCATGCCGCCCTGTATCGGCCCGGGCCGCACCAGCGCCACCTCCACCACCAGGTCGTAGAACGCGCGTGGCCTCAGCCGAGGCAGCATGCTCATCTGCGCACGGCTTTCGATCTGGAAGACGCCGATGGTGTCGGCCTCGCAGATCATGTCGTAGGTGGCCTTGTCTTCTCTGGGAATGTCTTGCAGGTCAAAGGCATGGCCTCGCAGTTGTCCGACAAAATCCAGTGCCTTGCGCAAGGCTGTGAGCATGCCCAGGGCCAGCACGTCGACCTTGAGCAGGCCCAGGGCATCAAGGTCGTCCTTGTCCCACTGGATCACGCTGCGGTCAGGCATGGCCGCGTTCTCGATGGGCACCATGCGGCACAAGGCCTCACCGGCGATGACGAAGCCGCCTGTGTGCTGGCTCAGGTGCCTGGGGAAGCCGATGAGGGCGCGCGTGAGGTCCTGCCATTGGCGCAGGCGCATGTCTTTGGGGTCAAGGCCCAGCTCCTGCAAGCGCTCGGTCTGGATGCCGCCGCCATCCCACCATTGGTGGTTGTGGGCAACCTGCTCGATCACCTCCGCACTGAAGCCCAGGGCCTTGCCGACCTCACGCAAGGCGCGGCGTGTGCGGTAGCAGATGACCGTGGCGGTCAAGGCCGTGCGGTCGCGCCCATAGCGTTGATAGAGATATTGGATGACCTCTTCGCGGCGCTCATGCTCGAAGTCCACGTCGATGTCGGGCGGCTCGTTGCGCTCTTTGGAGATGAAGCGCTCGAACAGCAGGGTGGTCAGGTCCGGGCTGACCTCGGTGATGCCCAGGCAGTAGCACACGACCGAGTTAGCCGCGCTGCCTCGGCCCTGGCAGAGGATCTGCTGGGAGCGCGCGAAACGCACGATGTCGTAGACCGTGAGGAAGTACTTTTCGTAGTGCAGATCGCCGATCAGGCTCAGCTCTGTCTCGATCTGCGTCTGGATGTGGGCCGGCACGCCTTGCGGGTAGCGCCATGTGCTGCCTTCGTAGACCAGGCGGCGCAGGTGGCTCGATGGGGTTTCATCCAGAGGCACGACTTCTTCAGGGTATTCGTAGCGCAACTCATCAAGGCTGAAGTGGCAATGCGCGGCCACATCGAGCGTGGCGGCCAGGGTGTCGGCCGGATAGCACTGCCCCAGTTGCAAGCGGCTGCGCAGGTGCCGCTCGGCATGGCGTTCCAGGGCCAGGCCGCATTCGGGCAGAGGCTGGCTGATACGGATGGCGGTGAGCACGTCCTGCAGGGGCTTGCGCGAGCGGGCGTGCATGAGCACATCACCAGTGGCGACCAGCGGCACCTGGCAGGTTTCACTGACATGGCGAAGGGTGCGCAGCCAGACGGCATCGTCCAGTTGCTTGTGTTGCGCCAGGGCCAGCCAGCAGCGGCCTGCGAAGCGCTGCCGGAGCCACTGGGCCTGCCGCGTGATCGTGCTGACGTCTTCCAGACGATGAGGGGCCATGAGCACCACGCAATGCGCCAGCAACTCGGAACGGATGTGTTCGCGGTACAGCAGGGCCTGCCCTTTGCCTTCGGTGGCCCGGCGCAAGCGGGTGATGAACTCGCACAGCAGGCCGTAGCCCTCGCGGTCGCAGGCCAGCACGATCAATCTGAACGGGGTCTCATGCTGAGGGTGTTCGAAGACCTGGAACTCGCTGCCGATCAGCAGCTTGAAGTCCTCGGCCCCAGCTTGTTTGGCCTTGATGGCTTCGCGCAAGGCCAGATGCGCCCGGACCACGCCGGCCATGCTGCAGTCATCGGTGATGGCCAGCCCTTTGTAGCCCAGCGCCAGCGCCCGCTGCACCAACTCCTCCCCATGCGAAGCACCGCGCAGGAAGGAAAAGTTCGTCACCGCATGCAGCTCGATGTAATCGGGCAGGGCGGATGCCAAGGGGGCAGCGGGTGCGTTTGACATCGACATGGCGTGGCGTCTCGGTCAGGCAAAGAAGCCGTGCAGGTACCAGGGACTGCGCGTGTCGTCCGGCCGTTGCTGGACCTTGAAGACCCACAGCAGCCCGGCATGGGCGCTGCTGGCGAGGTAGTAGTCGCGCGTCACGCGGGCGTGGCCGGTGCGGGCGTCCCACCAGCCGGCTTCGATGCGATGCGGCCCGGCCAGCAGATTGAGCCGGCCTTGGTAGACCGGTTGCCCGCCACGCTGGCTGTCCATGGCCAGCAGCAGAGGTTCAGCCAATACCCAAGCAGGCTGTGGCATGTCGGATATCTGCGCCGGCTTGGCCTTGTCAGCTGGCAGTTTGGACAGGGCTTGTGCGGCGGGCTGCCAGCACTGGGTGTGTTCCAGCCGGTGATCGGCCTGGATGCGGGCCTGCAAGACACGGTCTTCGCCCAGGCGCACGCTGAGCTTGTCGAGCAAGGCCAGCAGGGCATCACGCTGGGCCCTTTGTGCGGCGGGCGTGAGCAGGGCATCGGGGCGCGCACTCAACTGGTCTTCGCGGTGCTCGTGAAACAGCTGCTGGCTGCACAGGGGTAAGGGCTCGATTTCGTCGACATGCAGGCTGATGTCACCCACGGGCGCGGCCAGCTGGATGTGTTGCAGGTGCTCGGCAAGCAGGCGGCTCAGCCGGGTCTCATCACGGCTGGGGCTGCCCAGGCGCACCGTCCATTCGCCTTCGCTGCTGGTGTCGCGCCGGTGCCAATCGTGCTGCCAGCGCAGGGTGAAGGCCAAAGCAGCCGCTTGCCGGCCAGCCAGCCAGGCGCACAGGGGCTTGAGCAAGCGCTTGGCCGCGAACAGCAGGGCCGGCGCCGACTCGACCCGGCCTGGCAACTCCAGACGGGCATCGAACACGGGCGGCAGCGTCAGCCATTCGAAGGCCTCGGGCCGCTCGCCATAAGCCTGATCCAGCGTTTGCAACAGCCCTGCGCCAAAGCGCCGGCTCAAGCCGCCACGGGGCAGGGCGCGCACATCGGCCAGGCTGCGGCAGCCCAGTCGGGCCAGGGTCGGGGCGTGCGCGGTCACACCGGGCAGCACATCCAAGGGCAAGGGATCGAGGCGCTCAGCCAGATACGTCTGGGCGACTTCATCTTCTTCATCGCTGTCGTCCAGTGTCTTCCCATCATCGCCGTCAAGGTGCGAGCCCTGATTCAACTGGCTTGCTGCACGGGCCAGTGCAAGGGCAGCCAGGCCACTGCCCGCGTGAGCCCAGGCCTGCGCCCCATGTGCCAAAGCCTCGCCCACCACACGCTCGCGCAAGGCTTGAGGGCCGCCGAACAGGCGCTCACTGGCTTGCACCTCCAGCACCACCGCGTCTTCCAGCAAGGCCACGCGCGGCGTGAACTGCAGCATCCGCCAACCCAGGCGCAGGGCGTCGATGGCAGGCTGCGCCACCGCTTGCCCGTCCGTCTGGATGCTGATCTGGGCCGTGACCTGGAATGCACTGGCCTCAGGACAAGATGCCTGACTCCCGGGCAGCAAGGCGATCCAGTGCGACATGGTGCGGGCTCGGCTCGGTTGCGGTGACGGGGATGACAGAGGCGGAGATCGGGGTGGGTGCGACTGGCGGGGAGAGTGGTCTGAGTTGGGGAGGAGAAGATGGCGTGACTTCCGCGGGCATCAGTTTGAGCAAGCCCGCCGACCAATGCGGCAGGCTCAAAGGCTGAGCCATGGCAGGCCCTCGTCGCTTGATGATCTGCACTTGCAGCGGATGCGGATACGCGCCCAAACCAAGGGCCAGGCGCAAAGGCGCAGCAGAGGAGTCTGCCTGCATACGCAAGGGCCGAAAGACGAACAGCAGACCAGGATGCCGCCCGGCATGGGCATGCAGGCGCCGCAGCTGTTCGGGGCGCACCTGAGGCAACCAGCTCAACACCGCACTGACGCAGCCGGCCTTGAGCGCCTGCTCCGTGGCCCACAGGCGCTCTGCGGGCGTTTGGGCCTCGATGCGAATCAGGCGGTCATCGCGCAGACCTTCGCGGTGCAGACCAGGCAAGTGCGGTGCATGGGGCGGTGCGATCAGCAAGACGCAGCCTCCCAGCGCAACCACCTGGGCCAAGGCAGGAGCAAGCAGGCGCCATTCGGCCTGGGCCGACTGCGCGTGCAGGATCTCGGTCATGGACTGGCAGGGCCATCCGCCGCCGGGCAGTTCGGCATCCAGCGCGGCGTGGCCGCTGGCGATGACGGTGTCGTCCACCCGGTTGGCCATGGCGTCGCCACGCCACACGACCTGGGCCAGGTGTTCGGGCAGACGCTCAGGCCAATGAAGCCCGGCATCCATGCGCCTCGTCAAGGCAGTGGGGGCTGTGGCGGACGGGGTCATTTCACTCGGCAAAATACTGTACAAACGTCCAGTATCTTAGCGATTTCGATCTCGCCCGTCCAGCCCACCAAGCCAAGCTGAAGGCTTCAGCTCGTGTTCCCCCAGGTCCGCACGGTTTTTTCGTCCACGCCGCACCCGCGGGCCACGGCGCGCGCACTTTGGCCGGTTCGCAAGGCCTCGCGCACCCAGGAGTCCAGTGCGCGGGTCAGGCGCTTGCCGGGCAAGGCCCATTCCGGCACGCAAGAGTGCGTCTGCTGGCACGCAGGGCAGCGCCAGCGCACGATGTGCCCACGCCGCACTTGCGGTCTGCCGTCCTGAGGCACATCGCGCCACCAGCAGGGGCGGATGGCATGGCGTTGCAGCAAGCCCTGATGCTGACAGCTCGGGCAGACGCCTGAAGAAGCAGTGCGGTGTCTCATGCGGCACGCTCCTTGTCTGGCTCGGCCACGACATCGACATCGGCAGACCAGCCTGCCTTCACGGCCAGCCGGTTGATCGCCTGCATCATGGCCTGCAGGGATGCACTGACCAGATGCGGGTGCCGCCCCGCGCCATAGATGCTTGCCGAGATGCCGGGCGCCCCCACTTCCACCCAGGCCAGCGCGGTGGCATCCGAGCCTTGCCCGATCGCATGCTCCTCAAAACCATGCCATTGCGTGCCCACCGGCAAGGGCAAAGACTGCACCGCCTGCCAGGCCGCATCCAGCGGGCCGTTGCCATGACCGTGCAGGCGCCTGGTGCCATGCGGGGTCTGCACCAGCAACTCCACCCGGCTTTGGCCCAGGTCGTCGCTCACATGGTGATGCAGCAATTGCCATGGGCCCGGCGCAGCCAGATACTCGGCCTGGAACATCGCCCACAAAGCGCCGGCAGTCAGCTCGCGGCCGGTGTCATCGGCCACCGCCTGCACGCTGCCGCTGAACTCGACCTGCGCCCGACGCGGAATCACCAAGCCATAGGCCGACTCCAGCAGATAGGTGACGCCGCCCTTGCCAGACTGGCTGTTGACGCGGATGACCGCCTCGTAGTTCGAACCCACATCGCGCGGGTCAATAGGCAGGTAAGGCACGGCCCATGGCGCATCGGCTTGCTGCGAGGCCAGCCCCTTGCGGATGGCATCCTGATGCGAGCCCGAAAACGCCGTGAAGACCAGGTCGCCCGCGTAAGGATGCCGGGGATGAACGGGCAAGGCGATGCATTGCTCGACTGTGCGGGCAATGGACGGCAGGTTCGAGAAATTCAGCTGGGGGCTGACGCCTTGGCTGTAGAGGTTCAAGGCCAGGGTCACCAGGTCCACATTGCCGGTGCGCTCACCATTGCCAAAGAGGCAGCCTTCGACCCGCTGCGCCCCGGCCATCACGGCCAGTTCGGCCGCCGCCACCGCCGTGCCCCGATCGTTGTGCGGGTGCACGCTGAGGATCACGGCCTCGCGCTGCACAAGCCGCCGGTTCATCCACTCGATCTGGTCCGCGTAGACATTGGGTGTGCTGGCTTCCACCGTGGCTGGCAGGTTGACGATCATGGGCGCCTCGACCGTCGGGCCCCAGGCCTCGATCACCGCGTTGCACACCGAGAGCGCAAAGTCCGGCTCGGTCGTGCTGAAGGTCTCGGGGCTGTACTGGAAGGTCCAGCGCGTTTCGGGCTGGGCATCGGCCAACTGGCGGATCAGGCGGGTGCTGCGCACAGCCAGTTGCTGCACCTCGTCGCGGTTCATGCCGAACACCGTGCGCCTCCAGGCCGGTGCCGTGGCGTTGTAGAGGTGCACGATGGCCCGAGGTGCGCCGCGCAAGGACTCGAAGGTGTCGCGGATCAGGTCTTCTCTAGCCTGGGTGATGACCTCGATGGTCACGTCATCCGGAATGTGGCCGCCTTCGATCAAGGTCCGCACGAACTCGAAGTCGGTGCGGGACGCGGCCGGGAAAGCCACCTCGATCTCCTTGAAGCCGATCTCGACGAGCAACTGGAAGAGCCTCAGCTTGGTCGCCCCGTTCATGGGCTCGAACAAGGCCTGGTTGCCGTCCCGCAGGTCGGTGCTCATCCAGCTCGGCGCCTGGGTGATGCGCTGGTTGGGCCAGCTTCGGTCCGGCAGGGCAATGGGGGAAGCGGGGGTGTACTTGGCGGCGGGGTTGACGAGCATGCTCATGACAGTGACTTTCCTCAGGGGTGGAAGAAAGCCGTCTGGCGTGGAACCCGTTTCTATTTGACCTCTCCTGCGGGTCAACGATCCCGGAATGCAAAACGCCAGCGGCTTGGGCTGGCGTTGTTGGGGATGCGGTGAGAGTGAACTCGATCTATGCGCACGTGACCCGAACACACCAGCTGTTGTCAGCTAGTGCTAGGCGGGTTCGAATTCGGGAGATGCGGAAGACGCGGTTCATGTCCTGCAGTGTCGCCGTAAAACGCGATCTGGGTCAAGAAGGCCACCAGTTTTTCCGCAGGCGGGAACTTATTCACCTATTCAGCATGGCCCAAGGCTTTTTGCGCACCAAAATGTGAAGCTAGGTGGCTTTTGGCAAAATATGGGCCCCTGAGGAAAATGAATGTCAATCCCTGATTCCGCCAGCAAGCCCCCAGCCGATGCGCTGACACCGGTGACCACCGCCCTGGTGGAGTTCCTGGCCGAGGCACGTGTGCCGACCGAACATGGCAGTTTCACCATGAAGCTGTTCCGCGAAAAGGCCACGGGGCTGGAGCATGTCGCCATGGTCATGGGCGATGTCAAAGGCAGTGCCCTGGTGCGCGTGCACTCCGAGTGCATGACCGGCGACGTCTTTGGCTCCCTGCGCTGCGACTGCGGCCCCCAACTGCATTTCGCCATGAGCGAGATCGGCAAGAAGGGCAGTGGCGTGGTCGTCTATCTGCGCCAGGAAGGCCGGGGCATCGGCCTGGCCAACAAGCTGCGGGCATACCAGTTGCAAGACCAGGGTCTGGACACCGTCGAGGCCAACCAGCACCTGGGCTTTGCACCAGACCTGCGCAACTTCGATGCCGCTGCCGAGATCCTCTCCGTCCTGGGCGTGTCATCGGTCAAGCTCATGACCAACAACCCGCGCAAGGTCGACACCCTGACACAACACGGTGTGAAGATCGAGGAGCGGGTGCCGGTACGCAGCGACGTCCAGCCCGAAAACGAACGCTATCTGGGCACCAAGGCCCGCAAGCTCGGCCACCACATCGACTGGCTGGGTTGAGCCCAGACAGCGCCTGACCTGCATGACCAAGCCATGGCCATGGATCTGACACCACAAGACGACCCGGAACAGGACACCCCCGAGCGCCACACCGTGGCCCGGCGCAGCACGCTGGTCAGCGTGGTGGTCAACCTCGTGCTGACCACCGTGCAGGTGCTGGTGGGCGTGCTCGCGCATTCGCAGGCCCTGATCGCCGACGGCATCCATTCGCTGTCCGATTTGGTCTCGGACTTCGTCGTGCTGCTGGCCAACCGCCACAGCCGCAAGGAGGCCGACGAGGACCACCACTACGGCCACCACCGCTATGAAACCGCCGCCTCGCTGGTGCTGGGCGGGCTGCTGCTCACCGTGGGCGTGGGCATGCTGTGGAGTGCCGTGCTCAAGCTGGGCGACCCGGAGCTGATTCCCAAGGTCAAGCCCGTGGCGCTGTATGTGGCCCTGGTCGCGCTGGTGTCCAAGGAGCTGCTGTTTCGCTACATGCTGGCCGCGGCCGAGCGTGTTCGCTCCAGCATGCTGGTGGCCAATGCCTGGCACGCCCGCTCCGATGCGGCCTCATCCCTGGTGGTGTCGCTGGGCATCATCGGCAACCTGATGGGCTACCCTTTGCTGGACCCGGTGGCCGCGCTCATCGTGGGCTTCCTCGTCACCAAGATGGGTTGGGAATTCGGCTGGGATGCGCTCAATGACCTGATGGACCGCTCGGTGTCTGAAGACCAGATCGAACAGATTCGCGAGATCCTCCATGAGACCCCCGGCGTGCAAGGCGTGCATGACCTGCGCACCCGCAAGATGGGCGACATGATCATGGTCGATGCCCACCTGGAGGTCGATGGCGAGCTGTCCGTCAGGGAAGGGCACGACATCGCCAGCACCGCCCGTCAACGCGTGATGAGCCAGCTGCCCGTGCTGGATGTGATGACCCACCTGGATCCGGTGTCTGCGCGCTGATCCAGCGCCTTGATCATCCTGCGGAGGCGGCCTGCCCCACATCCTGGGTGCACACGCGGTTGCGACCTTCGTGCTTGGCTTGGTAGAGCGCCTGATCTGCGGCGGCGATCAAGGCCGAAGACTTCAGCAAGAAGTCTACCCGGCAGGAAGCCACGCCCACGCTCACCGTCACGAAGTGCGAAGAGGTCGAGCTTTCATGGCGCATGTGCAGTGCCTCCACGGCCGCACGGATGCGGTCGGCCACCACCACGGCGTAGCTGGCCTCGGTCTGAGGCAGCAGGGCGATGAACTCCTCGCCACCGTAGCGCGCCACCATGTCGTCCGGGCGGCGCAGTGTCTGCTGCAGCACCTTGGCGATCTGGGCCAGGCACTCGTCACCAGCGGGGTGGCCATAGCGGTCGTTGAACTTCTTGAAGTGGTCCACGTCGACCATCAGGATGCTGAGGTAGCCGCCATCGAACTGGGCGCGCTCCCACACCCGCTCCAGGACCTCCTGAAAATGCCGGCGGTTGTACAGGCCCGTGAGGCTGTCGACACGCGAGAGTTCCCGCAGGCGCTCGTGCGTGCGGGTCAACTCGCGCACGACGCCGCGCTCACGCATGGTCAGCAGATAGCGCTTGCGCTCATCGCGCTCCATCACGTAGTTGGCCGTCAGTGAAAAGACAGCAGCGGATGTGATGATCGACAAGATGGGCCACAACAAGCGCTCAGGAAAAGGTCCCAACAACAGGATGCCCGCGATGTGGATACCCAGCACACTGGCTGAAAAAACGGTGGCATACCAAAAGCGCAGTCGCTGCACGATGTTGCCGTAGAGGATGACCACCACAAAACCCACGTGGTAGTAGAACTTAAAGACGCTGTGCGTCTCCGACAGGATGAAGGCCAGGCTGGCTGCGGCGATCAGGCCGCTGCTCACGACGATCACTTCTAGCGAAGCCGGCGGCAGGCTGTGGATGAAGATGCCCCGCTTGCGCCAGATCAGGTAGATGAAGAACACCGACAGCGGCGTGAAGAAAAAGATGCGCAACTGCACGGCCAGCCAGAAGGTGTCCCGCGTCATCAGGTAGTCGACGATCAGGAAACCGTTGTAGATCAACAGCGAAATCAGGCTGCTGATCAGGAAGTGGCGGCGGCGGGGCTCGGCCAGGTCCAGCAGGAACTGCTGCTCCAGCGCGCCCGGAAAGCGCATCAGCGGAAAACCTTTTTCCAGCAATTGGTTGATGCGCCCCATCAAGGGGTCGTCACCGCCCACCGCGCCCCGCGCCGAACTGCTGTCCGAGTGAAAAGTGGTGGATGGCGTGGCCACGTGGCAGTCTCAGTCCTGCGTGCCGAAGGCGAACACGCGATTGCGCCCACGCGATTTGGCCTGGTAGAGCGCTTCATCGGCCGCTGCGATCAACTGCGCGGGGTTGGCGTAAGGCGAGTTGGGCCGCAGGCACGCGACCCCGATGCTCACCGTCACCATGGGCTGGGTGGGCGACGAAGCGTGCGGGCGGTTGAGTTCTTCCACGCCTTTTCGTACCCGCTCGGCCGCACTTGCAGCGGTTGTCAAAGGTGCCCCGCTCAGAATGGCGATGAACTCCTCCCCACCAAAACGGGCTATGAGGTCACCCGGCCGGCGCAGGCGGCGCTTGAGCATGGCAGCGACATCCTTCAGACAGGTATCGCCCTCGGGATGACCATAGCGGTCGTTGTAGGCCTTGAAGTGATCGACATCGATCATCATCAGCGAGATCTCGCTGCCATCGCGACGCGCGCGCTCCCAGACCTGCTGCAGGAACTCATCGAAGTGCCGGCGGTTGGACACCTGGGTCAGGATGTCGCATCGTGAAGCCTCGTCGAGGTGCCTGTTGGCCTGCTCCAGCTCGCGCAGCAGCATCTGCTCCCGAAGGCGCAGCAGCCAGTTCTGGCGCTCGTCGCGCTCCAGCACGTAGCAGCCATAGAGCGTGAACACGATGGCCGAGGTCAGCGTCAGGCCGGCCGGAATCATCACGGCCATCGGTGACTGGTCGGCCAGCACGTGCACGCCGTAGCCATACATGAGGAGGATGAACAGGTCCATCACCAAGGCGGGAAAGAAGCGCATCTGCGCCACCGAGTTACTGAACATCACGATGGGCACCAGGCTGACCAGGTAGGGCCCAGCCAGGGGATCCTTGCTGGTGGTGCACACATAGATGTTGAACAAGGCAGCCGTGAGGCCCAGACCGGTGGCCAGCCACTCGCGCGCAATGGGCGGAGGCCAACGGGCGATGAGGTAGAGCCCGATCAGCGTGCAGGGTGTGAAGACGAACAGCCGCAGTTTGAGCGCTTGCTCGACCATGTCGGGCACCATGAGCCAGTCCGACAGCAGCAGCCAGTTGAACAGCACCGTGGTCAGGGCCCCGCTGACAAGCAGCAGCTTGCGACGCTGCGCAGCGTGATCGGCAAAAAAGCGCGCCTCAAGCTCTGCCGGGAAGCGCAGCCATGGAAAGCCTTGCTCCAGCAGACGATCGATCTGGCGCGATTCCTCGGCCTGAACCGGCGTTTGGTCCAGCTCTCTCGGTCCGGTCAGATCGAAACCTGGCCGCCTCAGATCCTGGAGCGGGTTCGGGATGGAAGGCACTTCGATCAATCCAACCGTGAGGTGCTTGAGACCGTTCAGCATGACTACCGGTATCTTTCGGTTGAATGGCGAAGTAACTTGAAGCCCGGACGTTGCGTTTAAAGCAACGCTCGTACTTTGTTGTGATAAATCGTAAATGATTCACCCGCGTGCGGGGAGTGGGTTTCCATGCGGTTTTCCCTAGGGAAACACCGCTTCTTACACACTGCCGGGCTTCGCGTGTAGTCCATTTCGGTATATGGATCTACTTGGCGGACGTTCGAGCAAGGTTACAAGCCCAGTATGATCGACATCAATGAAATACATACCCACTTGCTTAAGGGGGACTGTGCCAGAACGGTCCCACTTTTTCGGGGGTAAGCAGGGAAGAGCTTTTGAGGCGGGCTTTGACTCAGATGCGCAACTAATACAAACGGGTTATGGCTGGCCGTTTTCTGCAATTGGGCTATTCCTTGCTGCTGCCTTTGATTGTCCTGCTCGCATGGCAATGGGCAGCCCAGGCCGGTTGGGTGTCGGCCATCGTCATGCCCGCCCCGACGTCCGTTGCCCGGGCCATCGGGGCTAGCCTTCGTAGCGGCGAGCTTTTGCAAGACGCAGCCGCCAGCCTGGGCAGGGTGCTGGCGGGTTTCGCATTGGGTACCGCGCTGGCCTTGCCCCTGGGCTTGCTCATGGGTATGTCCGCGCTGCTTCACAAAATCCTGAACCCTGTATTGCAGGTGCTGCGGCCCATTCCCCCCATCGCCTATATCCCGATGGCCATCGTCTGGTTTGGTATCGGTAATGCACCGGCTATTTTCCTGATCACCATCGGGGCCTTCTTCCCGATATTGCTGTCCACCACCACGGGTGTTCAGCATGTCGACAAGATTCACGTGCTGGCGGCCAGAAACATGGGAGCAGGCCGATATACGCTTTTTTGGCGGATCATATTGCCAGCGGCCTCGCCAGCCATACTCAATGGCATGCGGGTTGGCATCGGCACGGCATTCATCGTCGTGATCGTGGCGGAAATGATTGCCGTCCAGAACGGATTGGGTTTCCGGATTCTCGAAGCTCGGGAATACATGTGGTCCGACAAAATCATCGCGGGCATGCTGATCATCGGGCTTTTGGGTTTGGCCATCGACACCTGCCTGGCTGTGACATCGCGGGTGCTGCTGCGCTGGCACCGGGGGCTGCATTGAGCAACCGAGCATCATGAGCACACCCTGCATCTCGTTCAACGGTATCCAGCATATTTTCCCTGGTGGCGTGGTGGCGATCGACCATGTCAATCTGGAAATCGGGCAAGGCCAATTCACCTGTTTGCTTGGGCCTTCGGGATGCGGCAAATCCACCTTGCTGCACATTGCCGCCGGGTTTCAAACCCCGACCCAGGGCCAAGTCTGTATGCAGGGCTCGCCGATCCAGGGTATTTCGCCGCAGCGCCTGATGGTGTTTCAGGAATATGCCCTGTTTCCCTGGATGACGGTCGAGGCTAATGTGATGTTCGGGCTTCAGCAAACGCGCGTGCCGGATTGTCAAGCGCGTGAACGCGTCAAGCAGATGCTGGCCTTGCTGAAACTGCGCGAATTTGCTGACCGATATCCCAAGGATTTGTCCGGTGGTATGAAGCAGCGTGTCGCCATTGCCCGTGCCATGGTGCTGGCGCCACCCATCTTGCTGATGGACGAGCCTTTCGCCGCGCTGGACGCGCTCACGCGCCGAACCCTGCAAGACGAGTTGCTGCGGCTGTGGCAGGGCGCTGGCACGACCATCCTCTTTGTGACGCACTCGATTGAGGAAGCGCTGTACCTGGGGACGCGCGTGGTGGTCATGACGCACCGCCCCGGCGCCGTCAAGGCCGACATCCCGCTCGATTTTGCCTTTCCCCGCCAAACCAGCACGCCTGCGTATCTGCAGGTCAAGGAGCAGCTGGAATCGCTGGTGATGGCGGAGCAGCACCAGTATCTGCAGGCCGAAGCCGCAGGTTGAGTCATTCGTCAAGTTCGTTCAACAAAGAAGGCATCCATCCGGAGGAAGCGATCATGAAGAGGCTGTTTCACCGTGCCTTGGCGCCACTGTGCTTGTGCTGCCTGGTTCCCTGGGCCCATGCGGCAGACAACATCCAGCTGGGCAATCTGCGCTTTGCCCACTACGGTGCGGTGTCCTATATGAAGGAGATCTGCCCCAAGTACGGCATCAATGTCGCCGAGCACGTGTTCGCCAAGGGCCCGGACATCATGCCGGCCATCGTGGCGGGTGATGTCGATATCGCGGCATTGGCCTCCGATGGCGCCATCGCGGGACGTGCCAATGGTGTGCCCATCTACGTCGTGGCGGGTTTCGCGCAGGGCGGCGCGCGCCTGGTGGTGGGGCAGGGCAGCGGCATCAAGTCGCTGCGCGAACTCAAAGGCAAGCGCGTGGGCGTGACACGCGGCGGCGCGCAAGAGTTGCTGCTGTATGCCGAGCTGGCCAAGGCGGGCCTGAACTGGTCCACCACGGCAGACAAGAGCAAGGATGTGGAGGTGGTGTTCCTGCCTTTTGCCGATCTGAACCAGGCGCTGGCCGCCAAGCAGATCGACGCGATGATGCAGTCCGAGCCGCAGTCCTCGCAGGCCATTCGGCGCCAGATCGGCCAGGAGCTGCTCAAGCCGTATGACACGGCCTTGGGCCAGCCCAAGCGCTTGCTCGTGATGAGTGAGAAGCTCTATCGCAACCGTGACCTGGCGCTGCGCGTGGTGAAGTGCTTTGTGGAGTCGACCACGCAGTTCATCAAGAACCCGACGCTGGCCGAGCAGTACGTGCGCGAGCGCATGTTCCGCAATGAACTGAGCCACGAGGAGTTCCAGGATGCCATCGGCAATGCGCCCTACACCTACGACGTAAGCCTGGCTCACATCGACACCACGACCGAGCTGATGAAGCAGTTTGGTGTCGGCAAGCTGTCAACCGTGCCCAAGGCATGGGAGTGGGCACGCCTGGACCTGCTCACCCAGGCCAAGCGCGAACTGCAAGTGAATTGAGTAGGCAGTGCTTGAACAAGGCCTATGCCAATGCCGAAATCGCCATCGCAGACATCCTCAGCGATGGGTAGATGATCGCCTTGGGAGGCTTTGGCCTTTGCGGCATCCCCGAGGCGCTGATTGAAGCGGTGCGCGCCCGTGTACTCCTTGGCCACGCGCTCCTCGATGAAGCTGGCCAGAGGCAGGCCGAACTTGTCGTTCTGTACCAGCAGCGCGACCTTGCTGGGCATGAAGGCGATGTGGTACAGCATGGCCTCGATCTCGCTGCGGTAGCTGGCCCGCACTGGGAAGGTCAAAGGGCTCTTGCGCACGGAGTCGGCACCTGTCACGGGGGGCAATCACGGGCACGCCGGCAGCTTCGGTCACCTTCATCACGGCTTCGGTCGGGTCGGTGCCGCGAATACCGAAGAGGGCGGACACTTTCTAGGCGTAAATCAATTCCTTGGCATTTTGGGCAGCCTTGTCTGCCGCATATCCGTCATCCAGGCTGATCAATTTGATCTGTTTGCCCTTGACGCCGCCCGAACCATTTACCTGGGAGATATACGCCATGGCACCGGCGTTGAACTCTTTCATTTGCGCGCCGGCAACGCTGCTGAAGTCGGCCGTCTGGTCGATCAGAATTTCATCGGCTGCTACAGCGGATATGGACGTCAGGCAAGCGGCCATCAATGCGACATACTTTTTCATTGTGTTGTCATGCCAAGTCCTCCCAGGCAAATCGGGTCTGCCAGGGATGGAGGGTTGAGTGGTGGTACGGCCGATGTGCCGGCATCAAAGCCACGTACTGCTGCGGCATGGTCGCCAAGTACGCTGCCCGCGACGGGCTGCATCGTACGTGCTTGGGGCTCGGGTTTTCGGATGCCCTCATCCTTGATCTGAGCGATTGCAGCGGCATATCCGTATAAGCTCATGACATGATTGAACTATTTCATTGCCTCAGCGCGCGCTCCTTTCGGCCTTTGTGGTTGCTGGAGGAATTGGCACTGCCTTATCAATTGCGGATGCTGCCTTTTCCGCCGCGTTTGCATCAACGCGACTTCCTGACGCTCAATCCCTTGGGCACGGTCCCGCTCATGCTCGATGGCAACACGCGTATGAGCGAATCGGCCGCCATGTGCCAGTATTTGGCGAGCCGGTATGGCACGGGTCAACTGGATGTTGCCGTGGGTGACCCTGCATATGGCGACTATTTGAATTTCCTGCATTTTGGCGAAGCCACGCTGACCTTCCCGCAGACGCTGGTCTTGCGCTATCGCCATTTCGAGCCAGAAGAACGACGTCAGCCTCAGGTGGCGCAGGACTATGCCAAGTGGTTCCTGGCCAGGTTGCGCACATTGGATGCGCGCCTGAGCGAGCAAGCCCATGTGTGTGGCGAACGCTTCACGGCAGCCGATGTGTCGGTGGGTTATGCCTTGCTGCTGGCGCAGCATTTGGGCATGGCCGAGCAGTTCACTCCCGGTGTGAGAGCGTATTGGGACAGGCTGCAAGAGCGACCGGGCTATCAACAAGCTCAAGCGGCGCAATGGGCTGCAGCCAAAGCACAAGGCGTCCCCGAGGTGGCTGCACCAGACCTTCGCCCTTGAGCGCTACTTGAGCCTGAACTGCGCGGGGTCAGGCTCTGCGCAAACCAGGCGAATTCTCGAACACCTCGGCGGCCCACTCCACGAAGGCTTGCACCTTGGTCGACAGGTGGCGGTTTGAAGGGTAGAGCACGTGCACGGGCAGGTTCTCGGTGTGCCAGTCTTCAAGTACCTGCACCAATTCGCCTCTGGGCTCATGCACCTGAAAAGCAAAGCTGGGGATCTGGCCCACGCCGACCCCGGCCAGGCAGGCATCCCTGTACACATTGGAGTCGTTAACGGCCAGGCCGCCTTCGAATTGCAATTCCAGCTTCTCGTCACCCTTGGCGAAGTCCCAGGCCACCACACGGCCCTGGGCAAGGTAGTTGATCCAGCGATGACGGTAAAGGTCTCTGGGATGCTGGGGTGTGCCATGCTGGGCCAGATAGGCTGGCGAGGCGCAGGTGACAAAGCGCATGGACCCGATACGCCGCGCCACCAATGAGGGGTCGCTGATCTGCCCCACGCGGACCACACAGTCCACCCCTTCGCTGACCATGTTGACCGGGCGATCGGTGCAGCCCAGCTCCAGGGCGATGTCCGGATAACGCATGAGGAAATCGGGGATGGCGTCCCGCATGAGCAGGCTGGCCATGCTGGTGGTCATGTCGACCTTGAGCTTGCCGGCGGGCTGCCCCTGCCGGTCCGAGATGGCTTCGTCTGCCTCGCGCAGGTCGTCGAGGATGCGTACGCAGCGCTCGTAGTAGGCCGCGCCATCGGCCGTCACGGTGACCTTGCGCGTCGTGCGGTGGAGCAGGCGCGCGCCCAGCTGTGCCTCCAGCTCCTGGATGAGGGTGGACACCGTGGCCTTGGGCGCGCCCATCATCTCGGCCGCACGGGTGATGCCGCCCGTATCGACCACGCGCACAAAGGCTTCCATTGCCTTGATCTTGTCCATTGTTCAAATTTCTGAACAGTCATTTCGAATCTGACCAGTTTATTGACTTATGACAAGTCAATAAAGTTCGAGCTCATTCAGCCCTTTCACAGGGCAGGAATTCACCGTTGACCTCCAAACCCACCATGAGCACGGAACATCCAGCACACACAGGCCCCGACGAGCAGTTCGAGTGGGCTGGCCACAGTGGCCCCTTGCACGTGCGGCTATACAAAGGCGCGACAGCGGGCACCGCGCGCGCCAAGCTGGCCGACAACCTGGTGGTGTTTTTTGCACCGGGGGGCTTTGTGGTGGACGAGCTGGATGAAGCCGATCACTGCCTGCGCGTGCTGGCCGAGAACTGCGAGGTGGATGTGCTGGCGCCCAGTTATGCCTTGGCGCCCGAGCGGCCGTTTCCGGCCGCCGTGGAAGATGCGCACAGCGTGCTGAGCCAGACTTTCAAGCACCGCCAGAAGCTGGGGTGGCGCGGCACCCGCTTGTTCGTTGGCGGCGTGGAGGCGGGGGGCAACCTGGCTGCGGTGTCGGCGCTGGTATGCCGTGACCGCCAAGGGCCGGATCTGGCCGGTCAGATCCTGATCACGCCCATGCTGGATGCGAGTCTGCGATGTCCGTCCATGCGCTGCGCCATGGACGACCCCGGCAAGCGTGACATGGTCCAGGCCGTGGAGCAGGCCTATCGCCGCTACCTGCCGCGCCCGGCTGACCGCTCACACCCCTACGCCAGCCCCTTGAATGCCAGCCGGCTGTCGGGCCTGCCCCCCACGCTGATCATGCATACCGAAGGAGACCCTTTGTCTGACGAGGCTGTGGCTTACGCCGAGAAGCTGCGCCAGGCAGGCAACGAGGTCCAGGAAGTGGCCTTGCCTCCCCCCGCTGAACTCCACGACAACAAAGACCGCTGCGAGCTCACGGCCGATGACCCCTGTGTCCTGGCCATGAAGCGCTTTGTCGCGGCCCGAGCCTGAACGTTTTTATCTTGAATCCCTGCCCATTCGAGGTGCTGCCATGAACCGCCATCCAACGTCTCACATCCCATTCAAGTCAATACAGGAAGCATCCATCATGAAAACCAACCATCCCCGTTTCGGAGTGGTTCTGACCGCTCTGGCTTCACTGCTGCTGATCAGCTCGCTGGCCGGCTGCGGCAAGGACCAGGCAGCCCAAGCCGCGCCCACACCCAATGGCGCACCGCCTGCCACCCCGGTCAGCGTGGCCGAAGTGATCGCGCGCCCGGTGTCGGAGCTGCGCGAGTTCTCGGGCATGGTCGAGGCCATGGACAAGGCGCAGCTGAGGCCGCGTGTGTCGGGCACCATTGACAGCGTGCACCTCAAGCCCGGCAGCCTGGTCAAGAAGGGCGATGTGCTGATCGTCATCGATCCCAGGCCATACCAGGCTGAAGTGGCCCGACTGGAAGCCGCTGCGGCCAGCTCCAGGGTCAAGCTGGAACTGGCACAGACCGAGCTGGCCCGCTCCAAGCGTCTGCTGGACGACAACGCCATCGCACAACGCGACTATGACGAACGCTCGGCCAATGCCCGCCAGCTCGATGCCGCCGCACGTGCCGACCAGGCCGCCTTGCAGACAGCCCGACTCAATCTGGAGTGGACCACCGTCCGTGCGCCGTTCGATGGCCGCGTGGGCAAGGCCGAAGTCACCGTGGGCAACCTCGTCGATGGCAACACCGTGCTGACCACGGTCGTCTCGGCCAGCCCGATATATGTGAGCTTCAATGGCGACGAGTCCACCTACCTGCAGATAGGCAAGCTGGCACGCAGCAACCCGGGTGCGCTCAAGGTGCGGGCAGGCCTGGCCAATGAAAAGGGCTTCCCGCACGAGGGCCGCCTGGAGTTCGTCGACAACCAGATCGACCCGCAGGCTGGCAGCGTGCGCATGCGCGCCGTGGTGGACAACAAGGATGGGCTGTTGACGCCGGGCTTGTTTGCCAAGGTCCAGATCGGCGAGGCCGCAGCAGAAGGTGCGCCCTCCGCCCTGGTGGCCGAACGCGCCGTGGGCACGGACCAGAATCGCAAGTTCGTCTTCGTGGTGGCGGCCAACAACCAGGCCGAATACCGCCCGATTCAATTGGGCACGACCGTGGGTGATCTGCGTGTGGTGACGGCCGGCTTGAAGGCGGGCGAGCGCGTGGTGGTCGATGGCCTGCAACGCGTGCGCCCCGGCGCGCCCATCGCACCGCAGATGGTGCCCATGGACGCCCCTCCTGCCGCCCCCCATGCTGGCGCCAAGCAATAAGGTGAGGAGTCTCACAACATGAACATATCCAGAACCTTCGTGGACAGGCCGATCTTCGCGGCCGTGCTGTCCATCCTCATCTTCATCGCGGGCCTGATCTCGATCTTCCGCCTGCCGATCTCGGAGTACCCCGAGGTCGTGCCGCCCTCCGTGGTGGTGCGTGCGCAGTTCCCTGGCGCCAACCCCAAGGTGCTGGCCGAAACCGTGGCCGCGCCGCTGGAAGAGCAGATCAACGGCACCGAGAACATGCTCTACATGTCCTCGCAGTCGACTTCTGACGGTGTGCTGACCCTGACGGTGACCTTCAAGATCGGCACCAACGTGGAACAAGCCGAGACGCAGGTGCAAAACCGCGTGCAACGTGCCTTGCCACGCCTGCCCGAGGAAGTGCGCCAGATCGGTGTGACCACGGTCAAGAGCTCGCCCAACCTGACCTTGGTCGTGCACTTGCTCTCGCCCAAAGGTACGTATGACGATGTCTACCTGCGCAACTACGCCACGCTCAATGTGAAGGACCGTCTCGCGCGCCTGGCCGGCATGGGTGATGTGCAGGTGTTCGGCGCGGGCGACTACGCCATGCGCATCTGGCTGGACCCACAGAAGGTCGCGCAACGCGGCTTGACGGCCAGCGATGTGGTGGCGTCCATTCGCGAACAGAACGTGCAGGTGGCGGCTGGTGTCGTCGGTGCACCACCTGACTCAAGAGCGCCGTTCCAGCTGTCGGTCAATGCATCAGGGCGTCTAAGCACCGAAGAGGATTTCGGCAACATCATCGTGCGCACCACGCCCGATGGCGGCGTGACCCATCTGCGCGATGTGGCCCGCATCGAGCTGGGCTCGAACCAGTACGCGCTGCGCTCGCTGCTGAACAACAAGCCGGCCATCGGCATGGGTATCTTCGAAGCGCCCAATGCCAATGCCTTGCAGCTGTCGGCCGACGTGCGCAAGACGATGGACGAGCTCAAAAAGGACTTCCCGGCCGACGTGGACTACACCATCGTCTATGACCCGACGCAGTTCGTGGGTGACTCCATCAACGCCGTGATCAAGACCCTGGTCGAGGCCGTGGGCCTGGTGGTACTGGTCGTGATCGTCTTCCTGCAGACCTGGCGCGCCTCGCTGATCCCCTTGCTGGCTGTGCCCGTGTCCATCGTGGGTACCTTTGCCGTGCTGCTGGGCTTTGGCTTTTCGATCAACACGCTGTCGCTGTTCGGCCTGGTGCTGGCCATCGGTATCGTGGTGGACGATGCCATCGTGGTGGTGGAAAACGTCGAGCGCAACATTGCCAATGGCCTGAGCCCGCGAGACGCCACCATCCAGGCCATGAAAGAGGTTTCCGGCCCCATCATCGCCATTGCGCTGGTGCTGTGCGCGGTGTTCGTGCCCATTGCCTATGTGTCGGGCCTGACGGGGCAGTTCTACCGCCAGTTCGCCCTGACGATCGCCATCTCGACGGTGATCTCGGCCTTCAACTCACTGACGCTGTCGCCAGCGCTGGCTGCCACGCTGCTCAAGCCCCACGATGCGCCCAAGGACGCCTTGGCCCGTGGCATGGACTGGCTGCTGGGCGGTTTCTTCAAGCGCTTCAACCGCGTGTTCGACCGCGCCTCGCATGGCTATCAAAGCGGTGTGCGTGGCACGCTGAGGCACAAGGCCAGCACGATGGGCGTGTACGCGCTGCTGTGCGTGGGGGCCTTCTTCGTGTTCAAGCAAGTGCCCTCCGGCTTCGTGCCGCCGCAGGACAAGCAGTACCTGGTGGGCTTTGCCCAGTTGCCTGACGCCGCCTCCCTGGAACGCACGGACGCCGTGATCCGCCGCATGTCGGACATCGTCAAGTCGGTGCCGGGTGTGAAAGAGTCGGTGGCCTTCCCGGGCTTGTCGATCAACGGCTTCACGAATGCGCCGAACGCCGGCATCGTGTTCTACACACTGGACGACTTCAAGAACCGCAAGGATCCGTCCTTGTCGGGTGGTGCGATCGCAGCTGAGGTGAACAAGCGCCTGGGCGCCATCCAGGACGCCTTCATCATGGTCTTCCCACCGCCTTCGGTGAACGGCCTGGGCACCATCGGTGGCTTCAAGCTCTTCGTCGAAGACCGCGCCAATGTGGGCTATGACGAGCTGTACAAGGGTGTGCAAGCCTTGCAGATGAAGGCCTGGCAGACGCCTCAGTTGGCCGGTGTGTTCAGCAGCTACCAGATCAACGTGCCGCAGCTCTTTGCCGACGTGGACCGCACCAAGGCCAAGCAGATGGGCGTGCCGCTGGGCAGCATCTTCGACACCCTGCAGATCAACCTGGGCTCGCTCTACACGAACGATTTCAACAAGTTCGGCCGGACCTTCCAGGTGATCGCCCAGGCCGATGCGCCGTTCCGCAGCAATGCCGAGGCCATTTCGCAGCTCAAGGTACGCAGCAACAACGGTGAGATGGTGCCGCTGGGCAGCCTCATGAAGATCTCCGACTCCTATGGGCCTGACCGCGTGCAGCGCTACAACGCCTACGTGGCCGCCGACATCAATGGTGGCGCCGCGCCGGGCGTGTCTTCTGGCCAGGCCCAGGCCATCATGGAGAAGATCGCTGCCGAGACCTTGCCCAAGGGCGTGAGCTTCGAGTGGACGGACCTGACCTATCAGGAGATCCTGGCCGGCAACACCATGGTCTATGTGTTCCCGCTGTGCGTGCTGCTGGTCTTCCTGGTGCTGGCCGCGCAGTACGAAAGCTGGACGCTGCCGCTGGCCGTGATCCTGATCGTGCCGATGTCCATCCTGTGCGCGCTGACCGGCGTGTGGCTGACCCATGGCGACAACAACATCTTCACGCAGATCGCGCTGTTTGTGCTGGTGGGCCTGTCTGCCAAGAACGCGATCCTGATCGTGGAGTTCGCCCGTGAGCTGGAGCACCATGGCCGCAGCATCGTGGATGCCGCCCTGGAGGCCTGCAAATTGCGTCTGCGTCCCATCCTGATGACGTCCATCGCTTTCATCATGGGTGTGGTGCCGCTGGTGTTCTCCACCGGTGCCGGCGCCGAGATGCGCCATGCCATGGGCGTGGCCGTGTTCTCCGGCATGCTGGGCGTGACCCTGTTCGGTCTGTTCCTCACCCCTGTGTTCTATGTGCTGGTTCGCTTGCTGGCCAAGCGCCTGGAAAAGGCCAGCGGGCATGAGCCCCGCCTGGTGCCTGTCGAACTGAGCAACGAGGTGCAATCATGAGCTTGTTCAAACTCTCAACCTTGGCTGTCGCCCTGGTGATGGCTGGATGCGCCACGGCGCCGCCACCGCCAAGCGCCAACATCAACGTACCGGCCAGCTACAAGGAAGCGGCCGCCCTGCAAGGCACCTGGAAGGCCGCACAACCTGCCGAAAGCCAGGCCCGCGGTGCATGGTGGCAGGCTTTCAATGACCCCGCGCTCAACCAGCTAGAACAGCAAGCCGAGGCCGCCAACCCGAGCCTGGCGGCCGCCGCCGCGCGGGTCAAGGCGGCCCGGGCCACGCTGGATGTCAACCGTGCAGACCGCCTGCCGCAGCTGAACCTGAGCGCGGGCGTGACACGGCAGAAGTACGCGCCAGCCCAGCAAGGCCTGGCCAGTGACACGCGCGTTCCACCTGCCACGGTGTGGAACGCCGGCCTGGGTGCCAGCTATGAGGTGGACCTGTTCCAGCGCGTGGCCAACAGCGTCAACGCAGCCGAAGCCGATGCACAGGCCACCGAGGCCACATACCGCTCGGTGCTGCTGACCTTGCAGGCCGATGTGGCCCAGGCCTACTTCCAGCTGCGCACGCTGGACGCCGAAGTGGCGCTGCTGCAAAGCACGGCCAAGCTGCGCGAAGAGACGCTGCGCCTGATTGAGAAGCGCAAGGCTGCGGGCGATGTGTCCGAGCTGGACGTGACGCGTGCCCGCACGGACTGGTCCACCACCAAGGCGGAGCTTCAAGGCCTGCAGGGTGACCGTGCCCTGGCCGAGCATGCACTGGCCTTGTTGCTGGGGCAGGCACCGGCTGCCTTCAGCTTCCCGCCGCAGCCATTGCCGTCCGACGTGCTGGTGCCACAGGTACCGGCTGGCTTGCCCTCGGCCCTGCTGGAGCGCCGCCCCGACGTGGCCGCAGCCCAGGCCCGGATGATGGCGGCCACTGCACGGGTGGGGCAGGCCCGCTCAGCGCGCTTCCCCGCCTTGATGCTCACCGCCCAAGGTGGCCATGCTTCGTATGAGCTCAAGGACCTGTTCGACTGGAGCGCCCGCTCGTGGCTCACCAGCGCGGTCATGTCTTTGCCGCTGTTCGATGGCGGGCGCAACAGTGCTAACATCGCCCGCGCAGAGGGCCAGCTGGATGAGTCGGTTGCCGACTACCGGCAGTCGGTCCTGAGCGCGTTCGGTGATGTCGAAGGCAAGCTTTCCAGCCTGACCGCAGTGCGCGGTCAAAGCGAGTCGCTCGACGAAGCCGTGGTCGCGGCCAGGCGATCGGCCGAACTGGCCGACAAGCGCTACCGCGCCGGTGAGGACAGCTACCTGACCCTCATCGATACACAGCGCAGCCTGCTGGCCATCGAACGACAGGCCGTTCAGCTGCGTGGGGCCTGGGCCACGTCCACCGTAGGCCTCATCAGGGCATTGGGCGGCAGCTGGTCGGTCGACAAGGGCTGATTCAAGCTCGCATCGATCTGCTCGGCAAGGTAGAGGGCATCTCTGGCCACGCCGGAGAATCGCCCTGAGCCCCAGGTGTGGAGCCAGGGCAGCCCGAGGAAATACAAGCCGGGCTGATCCGTCACACCACGCTTGTGCACGGGATGGCCGCGACCGTTGAAGACCGGCGCGTCCACCCACCGGAAGTCCGGCTGAAAGCCGATGCACCAGATCACCGATGTGATGTTGGCGGCAGCGAGGTCCAGTGCCACGCCCTCGCCATCGACAGGCTGCCACACCGGTTCATAGACGGAAGGTTCGGGCGCCTGAATGCCTCTTTGCGCAATGTGCTTGTCAATGCTGGCATTGATGCCGTTATAGGTCTGGTCTGCGCGTTCCAAGGACGCACGCAGGCCATCCTTGAAGCGCAGCACGCCCTGGTCCAGGCTGTCCAGCAGGCCATAGAGCTTCATGCCCTGTTTGGCAAATGCACGCAAGTCGATATCCCGGCCGCCATCGCGCCCGGTCACATAGTGGTTGGTGTTGTCGCGCACGCCTTCGCGCAAAGGATGCTCGTGCACCGGCATGTCGTAGTAACCCATGTCGGCCAGCCAGTCCACCACATCACGTCCACGGTAGAAGCGGGCGCACCTTGGCGCATCCCCCACGGCCAGGTGCACCCGCTTGCCTGCCAGGTGCAGATCCTCAGCGATCTGCGCGCCAGACTGCCCTGATCCAACGACCAGCACGTCACCATCGGGCAGGGCCTGCGGGCTGCGGTACTGTTCGGAATGCAGCTGCACGATGTGAGCGGGCAGGCGCTCAGCCAGACGGGGAATAACGGGCAGGTGGTAGCCACCCGAGGCCACCACCACCTGGTCGGCCGTGAAATCCCCTGCGCTGGTCTTGACAAAGTAGTGCCCTGCGGCCTGCAGGCTGGCTTGCAGCACGGTCACGCCGGTCACCATCGGTGGGTTCACCTTGGCGAGAAAGGCATCCAGGTAGGCCACAATCTCGTCCTTCTTCATGAAGCCATGCGGATCCGCTCCGCTGTACTCATGGCCCGGCAGCTTGCATTGCCAGTTGGGCGTCACCAGGCAGAAGGCATCCCAGCGTTGCGTGCGCCAGGCATGCATGGGGCTGTGTTTCTCAAGCACAAGATGGTCAATGCCCCTTTGCTGGAGATAGTGGCTCAGCGACAGGCCAGCCTGTCCGCCGCCTACGATGATGACGTCATGGTGTGTTGTGTGAGACATGGCAAGTTCCTCGCGAGGGTCTGGGGCATCAGCTGAAGGAGAGCACGGTGACCTGCGCATCCGGCAGGCGGCGGAAATGTTCGGCGTGGGCTTCGATCTCGGCCCACTGGTCCATGGCGCGTGAGCAGGCAAAGCCGTACTTGGCCCGCACGCGTTCAGAGGCCATCGACAAGGCCTCGTGCGTGCGCTGCAGGAAGTCTTCGATCTCATAGCTTTGGCCGGGCGTCAGGTGCTCCTGAACCACGAGGGAAGGGGAGTAGCAGGTGTGGTCGCACCCGTCCGGCCAGCGAACGGTGAAATGCATTTCAGGCATGGTGGATACGTTGTTGGCGGTAGAAGAATTCGTGCTGGCGGGCGCTGTGCGCCCAGCTCATGCGTGCGCAGATCTCGTCGGCACGAGCCAGCACGGGACGGACATGCTGCTCATCCAGGCTGAGCAGCAGGGCGCGGGCGATGTCATCGTGGTCGGTGGGGTCCACCCACAAGACGTCCTGTGGGCCCAGGTGCTCGGTGAAGGGCGCCATGCGGGAGGCAATGGCAGGTGTCCCACAAGCCAGTGCTTCCAGCACCACCAAGCCGAAACCTTCTTTCAGGGAGGGCATGGCCACGGCATCGGCCCGTCGATACAGGGCGGGCAAGACATCGTCGGGCAAAGGCCCCGTGATGACCAGGCGGTCGGAATGGTCCAAGCCTGGTAGCAGGCCATGCTGGTCGGCCAGGGCGGTAAATGCCTGAACCTCGGCCTCGTGCGCCAGCAGGCTGGCACCACCCGCAATGACCAGTTGGGCATCGGGGCGTTGAACCCGTGCCTGCACAAAGGCCCGCAACAGCCTTGTTGTGTTCTTGCGTGACTCCACGCCACCAACGGCCAACCACACGGGCCCCTCCGGCTGAACGCCCCATTGGCGACATGTGGCCGCATCGCGCACGGCTTGTTCGGTCGACACCAACTTGCCGAATCGTTGAAGGTTCACCCCATTGCTGACGCGCTCGGCGCGCAACTGCCAGTCACGGGCCAGTACGCCTTGCCAAAGCTCGCTGACGCAAAACAGCCTGGATGCAGCGTGCACCCCCTTTGTCTGCCAAGCCTGAAGCTGGGGCTCGTCAAAGACATCCAGATGGTGAACCGTGCGCACAAAGCCTGGGATGGCACCCTCGTCGCACAACCGAGCCAAAGCATTGGCGCTGATGCTGTCCTGTGCGTGCAGCACATCCAGATCGACCAGATCAGGCCAGGCTCGCAGATGGCGATAAACCGCATCGATCCGCGCCCCCACCATGGCCACCAGATCCGCGGGCAAATCGGCTGGCAAAGCAGCGACGGACAGCTCGGCCAAGGTCTCGCGAAACAATCTCTCGCCATGTCGCGCTGCCGCAAATACCGTGACCTCATGCCCCTTGGAAACCAATGCGTCAGCCAACTCCAGGGTGTGGACAACGCCACCTCGGGGATTGAGGGAGTGCATCAGCAAGCCGATGCGCAAGGGACGGTCGCTCATGCCATCGCCTCCTAGCGTGCGAACGCTGCGATGAAGGGCGATTGAGCAAAGTCCCACAGCAGAGCCTGCTCTTTCACGGCCGAGCCTTTGTTCGTCTGCATCACCCAGACCTCGGAGCCCGCCATCACTTCGCCGATGGTTGCGATGGCCAGTCTGCGGCTGCCAAAGCGGGCCGACACCTCCGCTACATGCACCGGGTCGACCGACAGCACATAGCCATAGCTGGGAAAGGACTGCAACCAGCGTAACCAGGCTTGTGGGTTGTCGGCCGGGCCATGACCTTGCGGATGTGGCACGGCATCGAGCAGCACACGGGCCCCGACGCCAGAGCACTCCATCAACATCAGCACCGTACCCAGCAGACCGGCCATGCTGATGTCCTTGGCCGCAGCGCACAAGCCGTCTTCCGCGATCTCGGGCAGCAAGGCCATGTCGCCGCGCAGCCGCTCGGCAGGCGCCTTGGTGGAGGCATTCCAGAAGGGGTAGGCGCCTTCCCACTGGCCTCTCAAGTCCACCGCCATCATCAAGATCTGGCCTGGACGTGCATGAAAGCTGCTCAAAAGGCACTGGGCCTTGCCCAGCACCGATACAGCCAGTTGCCCCCGGTTTGCACGGTAGTTGCTGTGCCCGCCCACAATCGGCACGCCATATTTGCTTGCGGCAGCCGCCATGCCTTGCAAGATGGGCTCAGCCTGCTCTGCGCCTGAACACCAGATGGCGTCGGTCACCGCCAATGCGCGCCCGCCCATGGCGGCGATGTCGCTGAGGTTGACCATCACGGCGCTGTAGCCGGCAAACCACGGCATCTGTGCCACGAAGTCTTCCACCAGCCCCTCGATGGCGAACAGCAGATAGCCATCCACATCTGGAATGGCCGCGCAGTCATCGCCCAGCAGCACGCCGTCCTGAGCGCACAAGGTGGTGTCGGATAAGCCGCCGGGCAGTGCACGAGCCAGCGAGGACGTCACCGCGCTGATGTCCCGCTTGTGCGTGAAGCCACGGCTCGTCCGCAGGCTGTGCACCAACTCCTCCAGGCACATGGCAGGCGCATCGGCACTCATGACGCCACTCCTGCGTGAGCTGGAGCCAGGCCCCGCTGAGCTGAACCGGCCAAGGTCACGTAGCCCCATTCCGCTTGATGGCACGGTGCGTAATGGGCCAGATCAGCGGTCATCAAACCATGTACATGACCGAGCAGGGTGCGCTCACCATGCAGTGCCCAATGGAGCTTTTGAAACAGCGGCACGTTCTGCTCTTGCACATGGGCCCAGAAGATGCGCGCACCCTGGGCATGGGCCATGCCGACGGCCAGCCTGATCAGCGTCGCCCCCAAGCGCCCTACATGCCTGAACGAAGGGTGAACGGCCAGACGAGAACCCCACCACACGTGCGGCTCGGCTTCATAGATGCGCACCGTGCCGACAACCTGATCGCATTCACCTGCGACGCACGTGCAGGCCACCAGCAACTGCGCCTGCTCGTCGATGAGGTCGCGGTCATCTCCCACGAAGATGCCTTGCTCGATGCAGAAAACCGCTCGGCGTAAGGCATGTGCTTCCCGACGCTCCCAGGCTTCAGAAGCGCGTTTGACACGAAACTCGACCGGCGTGAAGGTGGTCGGCAGTTCGGCAAAGGTCAAGGCGTTCATGGTCGGTTTCCTCATCAAGCCAGCACAGGTGAGGGCAATGAAGCGCTGGCGCCACTGTCCTCGTACACCGACAAGGATGAGCACGCGCCGCATTTACCGCAGCCTGCCTTGATGTCCTTGGCGCGCATGCCGGCGGCGCTCACCATGTCGCCCAGAGGCGCCAGCACCGAACGCATGAAGGCCGGGTCGGGCGCGGGATGGCCTTCCAGGGGCGTACCGCTGATCGGCACAAAGGGCACGACGAAGGGGTAGACCCCCATGTTCACGAGGTGCCGGCTCATCTCCAGGATCGCTTCGCGGCTGTCGCCCAAGCCGGCCAGGATGTAGGTGCTGACCTGGCCAAAGCCAAACACCTTGACTGCCGCCTCGAACGCGCTGAAATAGCGTGACAAGGGCACGCTGGCCTTACCAGGCATGATCCGGGCACGAACCTCTGGCGTGACTGCTTCCAGATGCATGCCCAAGGTATCGACACCGGCATCGCGCATGCGTTGAAACCAGGCATCGTCATCTGGCGGCTCGCACTGGGCTTGAATAGGCAGAGGTACTGCGGCCTTGATCGCACGTGCGCTGTCGGCCAGGATGGCCGCACCGCGATCGGGTGTGGGGGGTGTGCCAGTGGTCAGCACCATGTGCTTGACTGCATCGAGCTCAACGGCGGCCTTGGCCACCTCGGCCAGTTGGGCTGGCGTCTTGCGCGCAATCGTGCGCCCGGCTGCCAGCGACTGCCCGATCGAGCAGAACTGGCAGGTCTTCTTGCGGCTCTCGTAGCGTACACAGGTCTGCAGCACCGTGGTGGCCAGCACATCACGGCCATGCAGCGTGGCAATGTGGGAGTAGGGCACGCCCTCTGCGGTTTTCAACGCATAGAACTTGGGTGTGGCCGGAAAGCTGATCTGGGCAATCGGCATGCTGGCATGACGCAAGGTGCTCATGCCATTGCTACCAGGTGCCTCGGCCATGAAGGGTGAGTCGAAGGCAGGCGCCGTGTGCACGGGCACCATGACCGTATGGCCATCGATGGTCACGGCCTTGTGATCAGACGGGCCTGCACCGCCACGCCGGCTGGGCAGGCCTGCACTGGGGTCCAACAAACGCAAGCCTTTGGATTGCAATTCAGTGATCAGTGCACGAGCTTGAGGTGTCATGTGAATCTCCTACCGTATTCAGGCCACGCGGCTCAGGGGGGGCGATGGCAAGTCGAAACCATGCGGGGGCTCATCCAACGCATCAGATGAGCCGGTCTGGCCGAAGACATGAACCGGTGCCATCACCCGGTCATCCAGATTGAGGCTGAGCAGCTCAGGTCGTGCGTAGTGCCCGACCGAATCCATCATGCGTTTGCGCTTGATGACCAGGCTCATGTCCAGGTCGGCGATCAGCATCCCTTCACCCTCCTTCAGCGGTGGCGCCAAATGAACACCTTCGGGCGAGACGATGGCCGTGCAGCACCCGCCACGCAGCGCACGCTGCAAGGCAGGCTCCGGCGTGATCGATTGAATCTGTTCGTCTGTCAACCAGCCTGTGCTGTTGATGACGAAGCAGCCCGCCTCCAGTGCGTGGTGGCGTATCGTCACCTCCATCTGATCCGCAAAGATGGGGCCCACCAATGAGCCCGGGAACTGCGCGCAGTGGATCTCCTCGTGCTGCGTCATCAGGGCGTAGCGGGCGAGGGGGTTGTAGTGCTCCCAGCAGGCCAGAGCGCCTACACGGCCCACGCCCGTTTCCACGACCTTGAGTCCACTGCCATCGCCTTGTCCCCAGACCATGCGCTCATGGAAGGTGGGCGTGATCTTGCGGCGCTTGAGGCGCAAGGCTCCCGTTTCATCGAAGAACAACTGGGTGTTGTAGATGGTGCCGTGATCCCGCTCGTTGACCCCCAGCACCACCACCATCCCATGCTGCCGGGCCCGCTGCGACACGGCCTCGGTGACCGGCCCTGGCACCACCACGGCATGCTCGTACAAGGCCATGTGCTCGGCACCCGATGCCATGGGCGCCCGGATGAACGAAAAGTAGGGATAGTAGGGGACGAAAGTCTCCGGGAAGACGATCAACTGCACACCCTGGCGCGCAGCCTCGTCCATGGCATCGAGCACCTTGTGCAGCGTCCCTTCGGCCTCGTTGAGTACCGGCGAGAGCTGCACGGCGGCCGCCTTGATGATGCGTTGTCGGCTCATGGTGGCACCCGCCTTGTCTTACAGCGTCCAGGTATCGAGGATGAAGGCCTTCTCCTTGCGATGCAGCAAGATGATGTCCAGCACGTCGAGTGGGTTGATGGGGCGAATGCCTTCGATCAGCGAACCCTCGCCGTGCCCATACAGGGCCTGCAAGGCAAAGCGACAGGCGTAGACCTTGCCGCCCTCTTCGATGAACTTGGCAATCTGCTTGTTGAAGTTCTGGTGACCCGGGAAGGCCTCGTCACCCAGCTTTGGAAAGCCGCGCTTCACACCCAGCGTCACGCCAGGCCCGTAAAGCAGTACCGAGGTCTCGAAGCCCTTGCGCTGCAATCGCGTGGCCTGCAGCAAGTTGACGAAACCGATCGAGCCTTCAAAGGCGACGGTGTGGAAGGTCACCAGGGCCTTTTCGCCTGGATCGGCCTTCACGTCATCAAAGACCTTCTCTTCATAGTCGACCAGGAATTCGCCGATTTCATTGGGGATTTTTGTCACTGCAGGCATGAGTTGCTCCAGACAGGTAAGAGGTTGGGTAGTAAGTGGCGCGCGCTGTGGTGACTGGTGCATCGCTTGTGCCAAAGCGGGCCACTTGAATGCAATCAAGATGCGATCAGGCGCAACTTGCCTTGGTGATGAAGCCGCATTGGTGTCATGCAGGGCCGTCATGTCTCCAGATCGGACCTGCCAATGCGGCACCTTTTGGGCACACGGCCCATCAAGCACGCCCATTCCATGCACCAGGCCGGCGCCATGCGCACGCATTGAGTGCAACATTGGAAGCAATCAATCGGCACACTTCATGCAATCAATCGAGGCATGAACACCCTCATGCGTCACTGGGCTCAGCGTCTGCAAGAAAGCAGCAAGCCCGCCTATCTCCTGATTCCCGATCTGCTGGCGGAAGACCTGGCCAGCGGCCGCCTCAGCCCGGGCGATCGCCTGCCGCCCTTACGTGACCTGGCTGCGGCACTGGCGATCAACTACACGACTGTGGCGAGAGGCCTGGCCGAGGCCCAAAAGCGCGGGCAGATAGACGCCCGCCCAGGGCGGGGAAGCTTCGTGCGCAGCGCCGCGCCCGCCATGCCCTTGCGCGGCGGTACGGCCACGGAGATGACCATGAATCTGCCTCCTGAGCCCGATGATCCGGCCCTGCTGGACCGCATGGCGCAGGGCTATCGACAGCTGTATGAAGATCCGCGCCGCTTGATGGCTTCACTGCGTTACCAGGACTTTGGTGGCAACCCGGCCGATCGCGATGCCGGTGCACGCTGGCTCACGGCCACCATGGGCGGCGGGGCCCCTGATCGCGTGCTGGTGGCGCCTGGCATCCACGGTGTGCTTGCTGGTCTGCTCAGCCTGCTGGCCCGCCCAGGCGATACCGTGTGCGTCGAGTCACTCAGCTATCCTGGGATCAAGGCTCTGGCCACCCAACTGGGCATCAAACTCCACGCCCTGCCTGTCGACGATGAAGGCCCATGTCCTCAGCATTTCGAAGAGGCTTGCAAGCACCTGGCCCCCAAGGCCTTGTATTGCAATCCCACCATGCTCAACCCCACGTCGATCACGGTCAGCCTGGCCCGGCGCGAAGCGCTGGCGGACATTGCACTGCGCTACAGCATTCCCATCATCGAAGACGACGCCTATGGCGCCTTGCCCCAGAAGCGGCCCACCACGCTCAGCGAGCTTGCGCCCGAGCTGACCTACTACGTCACGGGCTTTGCCAAATGTCTGGGGGCTGGGCTTCGGGTGGCCTATGTGCAGGCCCCCACGGTTCAGGCAAGCCAACGCGTGGCCGGCGCCATGCGCGCGTTGACCGTCATGGCCGCGCCGCCCATGGTCTCCCTGGGGACGCAATGGATCAACGATGGCACGGCCACGGCCGTCGTGCAGGCCATCCGCCGCGAAAGCAATGCACGCCTGGCCTTGTTGCAGCGGCATCTGGCCAACTGGCATGTGTGGAGTCAGCCAGATTGCTTTCATGCCTGGTTGCGATTGCCTGACACGCTCAGCCCCAATGAAGCGGCCTCGTTCTGGCGCTCACGCGGTGTGGCCGCGGTGGCCAGCACGGCCTTTGCCACCAATACATCACCACCACGCGCGGTCAGGCTGTGTCTGGGCGGCCCCGTGACCTCATCTCAATGTGAGCAAAGCATGCGCGTCGTGGCCGATGTACTGGCCCATCCCGAGCAGGTACACGCCTCTGTGATGTGAGTTGTGCTCAGGTCAAGCCATCCCAGATGATGTCGCCGCAAACCACGCGGGTCTCCTTGCCTTGCCCCGTCTGTACATGAAAGCCGTAAGACACCGTCACGCACGTGTGGTTGCCATTGAGCGTGCGATAGGGACGCGTCACCTGGACCTTGCCGGGCGCTTCAATGGCCCGGCGGAAGTAGGGCCGACGCGCCCATGACGCACCGTGGCTGTCGTTCATCGGCGTGTAGGCCTGGCGAGAGGAGGGCGCCAGCAGCTGTGTTGACCAGACCGGCTGATCGATCTGGCGTCCATGCGCGTCCAGCACATAGCAAAGCTCCGTGGCAGGCAAGCTCATGAAGGAGTGGCAAGCGCTCTCCGCCGAATGCCCCATGCTCAAGCTCACACCGGCGTGGCCAATGGCATTGCGGTAAGGCGCCAGCATCTCCTGCCTGTCGCGCTGCTGAGCCTGGCGCATGTTCTGAAAGCCTGCATGCAGCCCAGCCAGATTGTCTGGGCAATGGCCAGAAGGCACCAGATCAGCCTGTGGCCTGGCAAAGAAGTAGCCTTGCACCATGTCGGCATCGGCCTCCATGGCCAGCAAGGCCTCGTCCAGCGTCTCCACGCCTTCGAGCAAGACCATGGCGCCGCACTCATGCAACAGGGCCACCATCTGGGCCACCACCCGTCTGGAGCGGCCATCGCGAGCGGCTCGCGCCACCAGGCTGCGGTCCAGCTTGACGATGTCGGGCTTGAGCCGCCAGACGCGGTCGAAATTGGAGTGCCCGGCGCCGAAGTCGTCAATGGCGATCAGGCAACCCTGCTCACGCACGGTTGTCACCGACTCCTCCAGCTCGCTTGCGTCCTCCACCGCGCTTTCCAGCACCTCCAGCACGATGCGATCGGCCGTCAGCCCGACATGCGACAGCACCTCGCGAACATATTCCTGCCCTTCCTTGCGAAAGAGCAACTGCGAGGTGTCTGGGTGCACGTTGAGGAAAAGCCACTGCGCAGGCGGCATCACGGCGGCGAAATTGGCCATGTGCATCACGCGGCTGAGGCTGTCGCACCAGCCCAGCTCTTCGGGCGTTTTACACCTGGCAAAGACCTGCGGCGGCGCAACCGGCTGACCGCCGGCATCGTGCGCTCTCAGCAGCGCCTCCTGCCCGACCACCCGTGAATGCGACAGGCTGTAGATCGGCTGGAAATGAGAGGACAAGGTCAGGCCAGCCATGTTGCTCGTTGTCCTGCCGTTGGACACGTTCAACTGAGCCTGTAACTGCGCCAGACGGCGGGTTTTCGCGAGCATGAGTACCTTCGTCGGGCGAACTGCGCCTGAGCACCACGTTGTGCCTTGACGGGTCACCCACATGCGCGTTTCGGCCAGATCCGTCAAAACTTGAGCCACATGGCGCCACTCAAACGGGCGGGGGATGAGGCGACACCAGCGAGACAACCCGTAGTCCAGAGCAAATCGTTCACTGTCAGACTGGGCTCAGATAGATTTCAAGCGAGCGTCTTCGCGCCCATTTCACGCCATGCACTTCAACCGCATCGCAGCGCGTGCCCTCGCCGGCATGCTGATGGCCTTGTCGGCCTGCACCCCATTCAGCAACGGCGCCATGGCCGCAAAAGCCTCCGCCATGAGCTTCAAGCCACCTCAAGGCATGGTCGACAACTGGGACGCGTTTGCCGATATCCGGGTGCCTGGTCGAATCAAGAAGCTCGAACCGTGGACACTGTACGAGCGCATCGCGCCCTGCACCGTCGACAAGACCTTCTGCGCCATGATCCGAGACAAAATCGAGGTCGCCACGCTGGAAATCGCCCGCGCCCCCGATCGGGAAGTGAGCTGGATCGTGACCTTGCCCAAGGCGCAAAAGCTCAAGGTGGGTGACGTTGTGCTGGTCACGCTGCCGCACACATCCAAGGACATCGCCAACGCCGTGATGGACTCGGAAGGCAAGGTCCAGGCGCCACAGTGCGAATGGCGCAAGGTGGAGGAGGGCGGCGAGTTCGAGGGGCTGGTGTGCGAGGCCTGGCGCTACAGCAAGCTCAAGTACGTGAACCCAGGTCAAAGCAAGCCATAGTGGCTTAGAGCTTGTCGTCCTGCCCGCCACTGCGCCTAGCGGGCAACTTGCTGGCCAATGTGGCCGAGGCCTCGGGGCTCCAACCACCACCCAAGGCGCGCGCCAGATTCACGGCTGCCAACAAGCGCTGCGTACGGATCTGCACAGATGCGCGGTCGGCTGCCAGGCTGCTGCGCTGGGCATCGGTCACGTCCAGATAGCTCGATACGCCGCGCTCGTAGCGGGCCTCTGCGACTTCGTATGCACGTGCTGCTGCCTGCTGGGCTTGCGCCTGGGCCTGAGCCTGCAAGCGTCGCTGCTGCACATCAGACAGGGCGTCCTCCACCTCACGCAAGGCGGTCAGCAGCTTGTTCTGGTGGTTGGCCACTGCCTGCTCATAACGCGCTTGGCTGGCCGACAGGTTCGCCTTGTTGCGGCCACCATCGAACAGGGGCAAGGACAGCGACAACGGCCCGATGCTGTATTGCTTGGAGCTGGCCGATGTCAGGTCGCGCAACTGCTCGGATGCCCGCCCATAGTCACCCGTGAGGTTCACGGACGGATAGAAAGCGCCTTCTGCCACACCTACTTGTGCGTTGAGCGCCCGCAGATTGGATACGCTGGACGCCAGATCCGGCCGTTGCGCGAGCAGACTGGCCGGCAGGCCAACGGGAATCGCCGGTGGCTCGGGCAGCTCGGCGTGGGCAGCGCGCCCCATGTCCGCCAGCAAAGGCGTGTTGGGCGAGGCGCCAACCAGGACCGCAAGACCATGCTCCAACGTCAGGCGCTGGCGCCGGGCCTCCTGCAAATCTGCTTCGGCATTGGCGCGCTCCACACGCGTGCGGGCGAGGTCCAGCTCATTGGAGAAGCCGCCGTCAAAACGCGCCGACACGAGTTGCTCAGACTCGCGCCGCGTATCGAGCGCACGCTCAAGGATGGCGATCTCGGCGTCCAGCCCACGCAACTGGAAGTAGGTGGTCGCCACCTGATGGGTCAGCATCAGCAGCACCCCATCGCGGTCATACCGAGCCGCCAGGGCTTGCGCATCGGCCGACTCGACTGCACGGCGCACACGCCCCCACAAATCCACTTCGTAGGACAGCGATGCATCGATTGCGTAGTTGCTGCCTTCAATCGTGTGGCGACCCAGCATGATCGCCTGCGTCGTGTTCTCCGAGGTATGCGAATAACTCGTCGATGCCCCTACCCCCAGTTTCACGCCCTGGTCAGAGCGGGCCACACCCAGTTGAGCCTGAGCTTCCATCAGGCGTTGGGCCGCCGCCTCGACGTTGGGGTTGTCTTGCAGCGCACGCAACTCCAGGGCATTGAGTGTTGCATCGCCAAACAATGTCCAGCTGTCCAGCGGCAGCGTAGCTTCGCCGCTCTGGGCCTCGGCATGGCGGAAGTGAGCGGCCGCAGCTTCTGGCTTGGGTGCCACGAAATCATGGCCCACCGTGGTGCAGGCGCTCAACATGGCCAGTGTGGCGGCAGCGGTTACGCTGCGAGTCAAGGTCTTGAACATGTTTTCTCCAAATCTTGTCCTGGCGTTCATGGGCATCGCCTCAGTGCGCACCGGCCCCGCCGCCCGAAGGGGACACCGCCTTGTCGGCAAACCAGAGCACGGCAATGCAGCCAAACAGCACCCCGGCCATCAGCAAGAAACCGTCGTTGTAGGCCATCACATAGGACTCGCGACGCACGATGCGGTCGATCATGGCCACCGCTTGGTCTGCGGCCCGTGCCGGGTTGATGCCGTTGGCGATGAAGCCCTGCGTCAATTGATCGATGCGGGCCTGTGTCGCATCCGAGAGCATCGACACCGACTCGCCAATGCGCGCTGAGTGGAAATGCTGGCGATTGGTCAGCATGGTCGCCAGCATCGCGATGCCGATGGAGCCGCCCAGATTGCGTGTCATGTTGAACAGGCTCGATGCAGACGGCATCTCCTTGGGCCCGATGCCGGCCATCGCAAAGTTCGACAGCGTCAGCATGATGAAGGGCTGACCCAGCGCCCGCACGATCTGCGAGACCAGCAACTGGTCATAGCCCACCGAAGCATCCATGTAGCCGTTCATCAGGCAGGATGTGCCAAACAGCGCCAAGCCGATCGTGCACATGATGCGGTTGTCCACGCGCGATGACATCGCGGCGGCAATCGGCATGACGAAGAGCTGAGGCAAGCCCGCCCACATGATCACTTCACCAATCTGCATCGGTGTGTAATTGGCGATCTGCCCCAGGAACAAGGGCAGCAGGAAAGACGAGCCATACAAGCCCATGCCGGTGACCGCTGCCAGCGTGGCTGCCACGAAGAAATTGCGGCGCAGATAAAGGCTCAGGTCGACGAAGGGTTCCTTGCGCAGCACGCTGGTGGACACCCAGCCGACCAGGCCCACCACGGCCAGCGTGGCGAAGGTGCGGATGAAGTTCGAATCGAACCAATCCTTGGAGTTACCTTCTTCCAGAAAGATGGTCAGGCTGCCCAGGCCCACTGCCATGAAGCCGATGCCAACCCAGTCTGCCGTGGCCAGCAGCGACCAGTTGCGCCGCTCGTCGTCCAGCCCCCACAGGATCCCCGTGATCAGCAGCACGCCGGGCACCCAGTTGATGTAGAAGATCGACGGCCAGCCATACAGCTCGGACAGGTAGCCGCCCAGGGTCGGGCCCAACGTCGGTGCAAGGGTGGCAGTGAGGCCGAACATGGCCATGCCCACGGCGCGCTTGGCCGGTGGCAGCTTGGCCATCACCAAGGTCATGGCCATGGGGATCAGTGCACCGCCCGTGAAGCCCTGCATCATGCGAAACACCACCATGCTGGGCAGATTCCAGGCCGCGCCACACAGCGTCGAGCAAACGAGGAACAAGGCTGTGGTGCCGACCATGTAGTTGCGCAGGCCCAGCACGCGTGCCAACAGGCCGGTAAGCGGGATCACGACAATCTCTGCGCACAGGTAGGCCGTCGAGATCCAAGACCCTTCTTCCTGTGTTGCCGACAGGGTGCCCAGGATGTCCTTGAGCGACGAGTTCGTGATCTGGATGTCCAGCACGGCCATGAAGGCTCCCAGCAGGCCTGCTGCAACGGCAAACCAGGTGCGCAGATCAACGCCTTGCCCCGGCACGGCCAGCAGGGGCATGGGCGCGACGGACGATGAAGAAGTGGTGCCGGTCATGATCGCCTCTCGCAGACTTTGGGATCGCTCAGTGCTGCTCGCCAAGGGCTTGGCGCAGATCGACTTCGACCACGGCCGACATGCCCGGCGCCAATCGGCCAGCCAGGCGCTTGAGATCGCTTTCGGCAAGGGTCAGCTTGACCGGGACGCGCTGCACGATCTTGGTGAAGTTGCCTGTCGCGTTGTCAGCAGGCAGGAGCGCAAACTGGTTGCCCGAAGCTGGTGAGAAGCTGTCGAGCTTGGCCTTCAGATGCTCGCCGGGCAGGGCATCGATGGTCACGTCCACGTCCTGGCCGGGCTTGAGGCCGGCCAATTGCGTTTCCTTGAAGTTCGCCGTGATCCAGACTTTGTCTTCGACGATGGCCGCGAGTTGTTGACCGGGCTGCACGCGGGCACCCACCTCGATGTTGCGCTTGCCCAGGCGACCGCCGACTGGCGCCACGATGCGGTTGTAAGCCAACTGCAGTTGTGCGTCCTTGGCTTGCGCCTGCAACACCTTGATTTGCGCTTTGAGCACCTCACGTGCAGACCGCGCTGCGCCTACTTGCGCCTGAGCTGCGAGGGCGGCATCTTTGCGGGCAGCCACGTCGGCCTGGGCACTGGCGCGTGCTGCCATGGCTGCATCCAGCTCGGACTTGGCCACAGCCTTCATCTGCTTGTTGTAGAGCTCGCTGTAGCGCTGAGCATCCTGCTGGGCGCGCAAGGCCAGGGCTTCGGACTGCATCACCTGGGCTTGTGCCGCGCTGGCGGACGCGCGAGCCTGCGCCGTCTGCGCGTCGGATTGCGCGACCTGCAGCTCGGCGGAGGCAATCTGCGCCTGAATCTGCTCCAGCTTCACGCGTTGATCGGCCGGGTCCAGCTCCGCGATCAGTTGGCCCTCACGCACCACCTCGTTGTCATCGACCAGCACCTTGGTCACCACACCCGCGATCCGCGAAGAGATAGGGTGCACGTGGCCTGCCACGTAGGCGTTCTCTGTCTCGACGAAGTTCTGGCTGCGCCAATACATGCGCCCGCCAAAACCAAGACCGGCTACAACCAGCACGCCCAATATGACGAAGACGCGGGACTTGGAGGGCGCCTCATCTTGCGCTGCGGTAGAGCCACTGGGTGCAGATGGCACCGCAGAAAGGGGCGCGGGTTCCGTCTTGGACTCGGTCTTGGCCTGGATGGTTTGCATGGCTGGACTCTCAAAAATGACATGACTCAAGTGCATTATTCGTGCTCTTTTGTGCCAAGTCAAGAAATGAAACGATTTCATTTCATTAAATGATGGTTTAAAGTTCAGTTCCATGAAAAAAGCCACCGATTCACCTGACCGGCGAGCCGCATCCACCTCCAAGGCTGCCGAAAAAGCCCCCCCCAAGACGCCCGCCAAAAAGGGAGCAGGGCGCCCCAAGGCTGCAGAAGTCGAAGCCCGGTTGGTGGAGCTTCAACAAACCGCTGGCCGGCTTTTCCTCGACAAGGGCTATGGCAACGTGAGCCTGGAAATGATCGCGCGTGAGGCACGTGTGGCCGTGCGCACCATCTACATCAAGTTCGGAGGCAAAGTAGGCCTGCTTCGGGCTCTGCTACAAGACAAGCGCGCCGAGTTCTTTGCCGATATGGACATGGATCAGGATCCGCGCCCGGTCAGAGAGGTGCTCGATGAGTTCGCCACCAGGCTCTACCGCCTGTTGACTTCGCCGGATGCTGTGGCGATGCAGCGCATGCTGGCCGCCGAGGCTCGCAGCAACCCCGAGTTGGTCGACACGTTTTTTGACATGGGCCCCAACGTGACACGCGAGGCCATCGCACGCTACCTCAGCCGCCCGGACGTGCGCGCGCAGCTGCGTGACGATCTGCCTGAAGCGCAGTTGCCCGTGCACTTGATCAACTGCATCATCGGCGACCAGCTCTCGCGCGTGTTGCGTGACCAGCAAGAGGGCACGCCAGAGCAGTGCACCAAGGCCTTGCAGCAGCGGATGGCACTGTTTTACCGGAGTGTGTTGCGCTGAGCCAATGGTTTATGGGGGGGATGACCAGATGGGTCGACAGCCAGCTCAATCCGTGTCAGTCCCTCCTGCGCTGAGCATCCAATCCCAGATGATTTTCTCGCTGCTTGACGCGGTCGAGTCGACAGCCGAACTGTTGTGATTGCTCAGCGGCAGCGAATACGCTGGTGATGTGAGATAGAGGTTGTGCGAGCCGTTGCCCGGAACCACGCCGCCATCCACCACAGATGTGGCGGTATTCAGGCCAGTACCGCCCAAGCCGCCGGAAGCCGTGGCCATTCCCAGATATAGCCAGCTGTTGAAGACATTGTTGCCGTAATCGCCTTCTGCATCGTTGTTGGGCGTGGTGGCACCCGATGCGTTGCGCAGGCCATAGAAGTGGGGCAAGGGAGTTTGCGTTGCCGCCGTGATCCAGCTGGCCACGATGTTGCTCGGATCAGTCGATGGCACGCTCTTATTGCCATTGAGGTTGTCTTGAGGCGAAGAGAACATGGCGACACGCCTGACACCACCCGGCACATTCATCGCTGTGAACCCTGCGGCGCCACCACCTTGAGAGTGTCCAGCCAGCACGATCTGAGACCACTTGGGCAGCACGCGACGGCTGTAGTTGAGGGTGCTGCAATCCGCAGAATGGGGGCTGACATACGGCGAACTGTTGCTCGTGTCGTCAACCAGGAATTTGCTCCAGAACGACGGCTGTTTGGTGTCTTTGCAGGCCATGTAGTCGATCAGAAAAACCAAGCGGTTGATGATCGAGTCGCCTAGAGACGTGCTCGGGTAGTTGTAGGCCGACGTGTACGCCGCGGCGTCGTAGACCTTGCTCAACCCAGGGTAGTGAACACCCGAGCCAAATGTGTTTTCACCTCGCATTTGGGTGAAGCAGTCATCGGTTGAAGGCGATGATGCCCCTTTCGTCTTATTGGTGGCCTTGTCACATGCCATGCCAATGGTCTGAGTCAGGCTGCCGTTGATGTAGGCCAACCCGATCGCCGCGTAGTTGGTCTTGTAGCCACTTGATGCGATGGCGGCCTCATCAACCAACCCTGTGTAAGAAAAAGGATTGCTCCCCGTTCCTCCCAGGAAGACGACCAGCACGGTGGGGGAACTGCTCGCAGGCGCATTGACGTAGTGCGAGCCATAGCCGTTTGGGTTGATGTAGTTCTGCGGCTTGTAGGTATTGACGGATGGCTCAGTGGCAGAGACGCTCACATACTGCCCTGCGGCGTAAGTGCACAGAGGCAAGGCCAGGGTCAGCGCCATCAAGCTTGAAATGAGGGAACGATGCATGAGACTCATGAGATGCACTCCTGTATGAGGTTTCCTGGAATCGGGTTCAACTGCAAACCGATTCTGTCGAGAGCCCTCAAAGCAGTCGCCTCAGTGCATGTTTCAAGGCATGTCAATCCATGACAGCCACTTTGCGCATGTCATCGCTTGTCATACATGGCCATGACGAGCGCGCTTGATAGCCCATGCTGTGTCTTCAGCCTCTTACACCAGCCCGGTCAGGTAGTACACCGCAATCACCAGGACCAGCACTGGCTCGCGATGGTGCCGTGCCCACCGTAGGAACGGGCTTGTCTTGAACCGGCGTGACCAACTAGCGTCAATAGCAAGGGCAGATCTATGTGAATGTCTGAACGGCTCAGGTTCGGCTTGGTGAAAGCGTCAACATTTGTACCTAGATTGGCAAGAATTGGTCCTGAACTTGCCTTGTGGAGTACACATGAAATTCGCACTTCCCCTAACGGCCCTGTTTGTGGGCCTGGTGAGCGGCCTGCCAGCTCAAGCAGCCCCATTTACAGCTGGCGACATCGTCGTTGAGCGGATTGGCAATGGCAGCGGTTCGCTGTCAAGCTCTGCCACCCCCGTCTACCTGGACGAATTCAACAGCGCAGGCTCATTGGTGCAAACCATTGCCTTGCCCACCACGGGCACGCCGCTGACCGACAGTGGCAGCGCCACGTCTGACGGCTACCTGAGCCGCTCCACGAATGGCCAGGTCCTGGTCATGCCAGGTTACGCCGCAACGGTGGGCACGGCTTCTGTGGCATCGGCCAGCGGCATTTCGCGTGAGGTTGCCGTTGTTGGGGCCAATGGCACGGTGCAATTGAGTTCACTGGGCACACTGCTGAGTGGCAACAATGTGCGTTCGAGCGCCTCGGTGGACGGTGGTGGTGTGTATGCGGCGGGCGCCAACGGTATCGCCTATATCAACACTTCGACTTCGTCGGCCACGATGCTGACTGCGACGTCCCTGAATGCTCGCAATCTGGCGATTGCAGACAACCAGCTCTACTACAGCACCGGTTCGGGCACCACGGGCATCTACTCGCTGGGTGCCGGCCTGCCGACGTCGGGCACCTCGACTGGCTCCCTGATCGCGGCGTCAGCCAGTCCATATGCATTCATGTTCGCCGATTTGAGCAGCAGCGTTGCTGGCGTGGACACCTTGTACGTAGCTGACGACACTTCCAGCACAGGCGGCATCCGCAAGTACAGCAAGGCAGCCAATGGCACCTGGAGCCTCAACAACACGTTGGTGCTGAGCGGTGTGCGGGGCCTGACTGGCTCAGTGGTTGGCAACAGCGTGCAGTTGTTCGCCACCAGCGGCACGAATCTCTACAGCTTCACGGACTCGAGCGGCTACAACGCCAATCTGGCTGGTGCGGCCACCAGCCTGGTCTCCGCATCGACCAACACGGTGTTCCGTGGCGTGGCGCTGGCCCCTGCTGTGCCTGAGCCTGCTTCATCCGGTCTGGCACTGGTGAGTCTGGCCCTGATGGGTATGTTGGCCCGCAAGCGCGCCTGATCTATCAGGACTAGCTTTACGCTTGTTCACAATGAGACGGACGTCATAGGCAATCGGCAGACTCAGGCCAGGCTGGAAGGTGTACCTCCCAGTAGTTGTCACTGGGATCACCACCGAGAACGCAGCGTATGTCCACTCTTGCCGTCTCCTTGCCTACCGTCCTCACCATCCGCCCACGACGCTCGATTGCCCGTGCCTGTGTGACGGGCTTGGCCGCTGCCGGCCTGTCTTTGATCTGTTCGTCCCCCACGCTGGCCGCCGTGTTGGCAGGTTGGGACGTTCATGGCTTGACCGGCGGCGCCAACAACTATGGCACGTCACCATTGGTGGCCTCTTCCACGGATGCCAATCTCACGGTAGGTGGACTGACGCGTGGAGCTGGTGTAGGGACGTCGGGCACGGCCGCTGCGCGTGGCTGGGGTGGCGTCACCTGGAACAGTGCTTCTGCGTCCACCGCTGCGTCAGCCGGCCAGTATGCGACTTTCTCGCTGACAGCCAATACCGGTTACCAGGTCTCCTACACCTCGATCAGCAAACTGGACTACCGCCGCTCCGGCACGGGCGCCACAAGCGGTGTCCTGCAGTATCAGCTTGGCAATGGTGCGTTCACCGATATCACCACGATCAGCTACGGCTCGACCTCATCGTCGGGTGCGTCGGTATCAGCGATTGACCTCAGTGCCATCACGGCGCTTCAGAACGTGCCGCCAGGCACCACGGTGACCTTCCGCATCGTCAACTATGGGGCCAGCTCGACCAGCGGCACGTGGTACGTCTTCGATACTGCGAACAGCACCGCCAATGACCTGGAGGTCACAGGCACCGTCAGCGCAGCGACATCAGCCGTGAACGGCGTGTGTGGCACTGCGAATGGTCAGACCCTTGGCGCCGCACCAACCACCGGCCTTTGTGCCACGGGCACACCCTCGTCGGTCGCCGGCACAGGCCCATGGAATTGGTCTTGCGCTGGTAGCAATGGCGGCGGCACAGCGAGTTGCTCCGCCAATAAATCGACGGCCAGCCCGTTCACCATCTTCCACATGAACGACATGCATGCACGCGTGACGCCACACAAGTGGATCATCAATCAGCATGGCAGCAGCGCGCCTGTGTTCGACGATGTAGGTGGTGCAGCCTATGTTGCAGGCAAGCTCTTGTCGCTGACTGCGGGCAAGCCCACCGCTTTGGTCCTGGACGGCGGCGACATCTCGGAAGGCAATCCTGTTGGCGACATGAACTCGGGTAGCAGCGGTGGTTACGGCAATGGCGGCATGACGGCCTACTACGAACTGCTGCACAGCAAGCTCAAGGCCTTTGCCGGTCGTGGCTCGCGCGGCCTTGACGCCGTGGTGGTGGGCAATCACGACGTCCGCGACGTCAGCTACATCACGAACATGGAGCACATGGCGACTGCGGCGGGCATCCCCGTGATCTCGGCCAACGTGCGTGACATAGCGACGCATACGCCGCACTTCCCAGCCACCACCACGATCACGGTCAATGGCACGAAGGTGGGCATCATTGGCTACACCACGCCAACGGCCCAGGTTGGTGCCTCCTTGGCCAGCACGCTGGAGGTCGTGGCTTGCGATTGGAAGGGGACGGCAGCCTGTCATATCGCAGACTACGTCAATGACCTGCGCAACAACCAGCACTGCGATGTGGTGATCCTGTTGACCCATGATGGCCACAGCGATCTGGTCGATCCAACCGGCCCGGTCATTGCCGACACCGCCGACGCCAAGATCCCCGAAATCGCCGTGACCGGCCACTGGCACACCTGGGCCGAGACAGCCTGGCAGCCGGCCATCGTGAACTACAAGACCATCATCACCGAGTCTGCCAGCTACATGAAGTACATCGGTGAACTCAACGTGACGGCCAGCGGCGGCTACGTGAGCTCAATTCAGCACGTGATTCGTGATGCCGACATCACGCCAGACCCCGATGTGCAGGCCTTCGTGGACAACCTGATCACGCAGTACAACAACCTGCATCCTGGCCACCCTGTGGACGAAGTGGTGGGCTACACCGCCGACAACCTGATGCTGGACAACGCCATGAAGTGGTGGTCTGCCGACGAGTACCCCTGGAGCGGCAACAACACGGCGGGCCAGTGGATCACCGATGGCATGAAGTGGGGCTGCGACCAGATCTGGGCCAGCTCCGGAGGCTGTGACCTGGCGGTAGAAGCTGGTGGTGGCGTCCGTGCAGATATTCCGGCCGGTGCCGTCACTTTCAAGCACGTTTACGAAACCTTCCCCTGGGCCGACGACACCTACTACCGTGTTCGCATGACTGGTCAGGACATTCTCAATTTCCTGAAGGCCACCAACCTGGACGCTGGCTTTTCCGCCGCGCTGGACGTGACCGCATTTGATGGCATCCCCACCAGCGTGAAAATCAATGGCGCGCCGATTGGGCTCACGACCGTCTACAAGGTGGCCATCAACAACTATATGTACGCCCATCCTCCGGCTGGCTACACCTGGACGGACACGGCCCCTGACACCTCCACCGTGCTGGTGCGCGACAACCTGATGGACTTCATGCGCCAGGCTCACCCCGATGCGGCCCATGCCTATACCGTGGGCGGCGATCGCTATCACTTCAACGGCGAATACTCAGGGGGTTACCGCGCGGTTGTCACGCTGATGGATGACGCCGAAAGCCAACCCAAGTACGACAAGGCTTTCATCCGTCTCTTGAGTGCCAATGCCGAAACCCTTGCTCGTCGCGGCAGCCGCCAGGTGCCGACGGCCTTGGTCAATGCAGATGGTTCGGTCAACCAGGCCAACAGGCTGGCCGAGCAGGAGCTCTACCGCAGCTACCTGGGCTTCAAGACTGGTGCACTCAAGCCTGGTGACATCATCGAAGTGTGGGGCAAGGCCAGCTTCTACGGCGGCAACCCCGAGTTCGTGGACCAGGAAGGCGTCTATGGCGATGGCATCGAGTTCAACATTGTTGGCCACGACGATTCGCTCGCGCAGCCTGCGTCCGTGACCTCCATCGGCGCTTTCTGGAACGACCAGTACAAGAACCACTACGTGAGCTTCCTGGCCAAGAAGGTTGGGGCCGACACGGTGACGGACCAATATGGCCAGACCATCAAGATCTGGGACGCGACCGCGTACAACACCACCTCCATCACGCTGCCGGGCAACGTAGGTGATGTGCTGCTGATCAAGGGCGTGCCCACGATGGAGAACTATGCCTTGCGCTTCCGTCTGGCCAGTGCTGCAGTATCGGCTTCGCCGCTGCCTTCGCCTGTCCTGGTGTCGTCGCAGGTGTCAGCACTGCCAGCCAGTGCCTCGGCCGCAGTGGCGCTTAACGCTGCAGCCAGCAGCAATGGCACCTTCTATCTGTCTCCGGTGGCCGATGCCCAGGTGGCCAGCGGCAAGCCCACCACCAACTTCGGTACGGGCACGAACATGTACGTGCAAAGCAGCAGCACCAGCATCTACGGTGATGAGCGTTCATGGGTCAAGTTCGATTTGTCGAGCCTGCCGGCAGGCCTGACGGTGAACAGTGCCAGCCTTCAATTGTGGGACTGGAAATCGACCGGTGCTGCGCTGCCTGTGGAAGTACGCACCGGCACCTCTGATAGCTGGACGGAGACCGGGCTGACCTGGAACACACAGCCCGCCTACGGGGCAGCCCTTGACATGGTGACACTGGCCGCAACCGCCACCGACCTCTACTACAGCTGGAATGTGGGCAATGCCGTGGCCCAGGAATATGCCGGCGACAAGACCTTGTCACTCCTGGTGAAGGCGGTGACTGAAGGCTCCGGCGATGCGACCGCGCCCAGCTATTCCTTTGACACCAGGGAATACGGTGCCAACGGTCCCGTGCTCCAGATCCAGGCGCAGGCGGGTGTGGCCAGTCTGCGTTTCTTCTATCGCTACTCGGCGGACAACGCCTCATGGGGCCCGTGGACACAGTACGGCTCGGCCCTGACTGCCGCGCCCTACACCGCCAACTTCAGCTTCCCCAATGGCGCCGGCTTCTACCAGTTCTACAGCCTGGCCACCGATGGCCTGGGCAACACCGAGGCTACGCCAAGCTCGGCACAGGCCAGTGTGCAATACGTGCTGCCTGCGGCGCAGACCATCAGCTTCGGCGCGCTCAACGCGGTGAACGCCGGCGTGGCCTTCACGGCAGTGGCCTCAGCCAGTTCTGGTCTGCCTGTCACCTTCACCAGTCAGACGACATCCGTGTGCACGGTATCGGGTACCTTGGTGACCACGCTGACAGCCGGCACCTGCAGCATCGCTGCCGATCAGGCCGGCAATGCCAACTGGTCTGCTGCCACAACAGTGGTTCAGAGTTTCAGTGTGTCCTTGGTGGCGCAGACCATTGCATTGCCCGCCATCGGCAGCCAGACCCTGGGTGTAGCACCGTTCAGCGTGGCAGCGACCGCCAGCTCCGGGCTGACGGTCAGCCTCAGCTCGCTGACCCCGGCAGTGTGTGCGGTAAACGGCACTGTGGTGTCTGTTCTGGCTGCAGGCACTTGCCAGATCGTAGGCAACCAGGGAGGCAACAGCATTTATGCCGCCGCGCCAACCGCGAGCAGCAGCTTTGTGGTCGCAACGGCCGTCGCCGGCGCTGATGCCGATGCCCCCTTGCCCTTGTGGGCCCTGGGCTTGTTGTCCACCGGGCTTCTGGGTGCCGTGGGTCGCCTGCGTGGCCAACGGCGCACGCATTGAGTTGAAAGAGATCTGAACATGCGCAAGTACCCTGTATTGGCCGCCTTGGCTCTAGGTGTTCTGACGTCTGTCGTTTACGCCCAAGATAGAGAGCGCCGTGAGTTCGCGATGGATACGAGCCTCTATGGTCAACTGGACGTGAGCGCCTTCAAGAGCCCGGCTGTTGCCAACACACGACCTGTGTTCGGCCATGAGCCCCAGTCCGGCCAGTCTCCCAAAGCACCAGCTTACCTGCACGTGATACCTGGGCATGAGAGCAAGTGGTCCGCCACTTGTCGCCTTTATCAAGCTTGCGAGGTGCCCGTTTATTTCGTCAAGGAGGCGTGGTTCGTGCACGTCTATCTACCAAGTGCGGGCTCTCACGACGGTCGCGAGCAACGATATCGGGAGGTCATGCGCCGGGCGCGTGACGAGCGTTCTGCACTGCAAGACTACGGCGAGTAAGATGCGCGCCAAAAAAAATGCTTAAGCGGCGCTATGCAAAGCTGCACACTGCAACCGCAAGCCCGATAGCCAGCATGTCTCTGCCGCCACCTTGAAGGAACTGGCTCCATACCAGCAGCGGCGAAAACATGCCGGGCGCGAAGGCATCCACGTGCAGACTCCAGATGGCCGCCCACAGCACGAACGGAACGTCCAGCGACCACAGCATGGTCAGGGCCAGAGGCAGCATGGCTGCACGGCGCAAGGCGACCTTGATGCGCCCTGTGCGCGAAGGGACCCCGATCGGCCAAGCCAGCACCATGGCTGTCAACAGTACGGCCGGCAGCATCACGTTGCCAAGCAAAGTAGAGGCGTTGGCTCTGCCCAGGGGGTGGGGGCGATATGCCACATCACCCAGGACGATGAACCGGGCCTGACTGACCACCACACGAACGACCCGGTCCGCCCCTTCGCGATCAAGCGACAGGTTTTGGATCTTGTACGTGTCGTCCAGCCACTCCAATTCAGTTTGCAAAGCGGGGAGCAGGGCTGGCGCCCAAGTGTCTTGCGTGCGGTTGAGCACAAAGCCCAGGACCAGCGCCAGCATCACGAAGCGCAGAAAGAAATGGCCCAGCTTTTTTTGAGGGGAGGGCTCGATGCTGCTCGACAGCCTCATTGCGGTGATGCAACCATGGGCTTGCGGTCATTTTGATTGACCAGCCACACGAACAAGCCAATGGCGGCCACCACCAGCAGCAAAGGCATGACCAATCCATGCAGCTGATCAAACAGCGTACGGTTCTCGCGATAGCTGTAAAACAGCGCCAGCAGACGGACTTGGTTGAGCCCAAAGACAAGGACGGTACTCATGGCCATGCCAATGCCTCGCCAGCGCCACCCCAGGGGGTAGCTCCACAGCGCAGCGAACATGAGAAACAGCACCTCCGTACCCTCGCAGCCATTGAGCACATTGATGCCGCCGCCAGGAGCCTTGATCGTTGCACCCAGGGCCCTGGCATGCACATCAGGTGTCAATGCATTGATGACAGCCACCGCCGTCTTTACCGTGGCCACATCAATGACGGCCTTCTCCAGCAAAGATTGGCTCGCCAAGCTCCAGCCCCATTGCAATGCAGCTGCAACCAAGACGAATGTCAAGGCCATCCTTCCCATTGAGCGTCTGGCCACACCCACTTGGTGGCTTGCATTGGCATCCGACGAAGCAAGGAACTGCTCATCTTGCATCCGGTTTCCCCTGATGTCATCTGGCTGGGAGGTCAACGCTTTTTAGCGCTTCTCGGTGACATCGACATGACATGGAGCGCTGTGTTCCGGCTGCGACTTTAATGCGGGAAACCCATGGGTTGAAACGAAACAGCTTGTAAAGGACGGCCGGTGCAAATACATGTCTATACGGAACGGAATCGCCAAATCAGTGAGTCCGGCTCATTTGCGGCGTCATGCATTGGTCGCAATCCCAGCCTAGCGTTCAAGACTAACTGGCAACAGCGCCCAGATTTCCTGGGTGATGCCCATAAAGGGAGTGTGCAGCATGGCCATTGAGCACGTCGTCATCCTCGTCAAGGAGAACCACACCTTTGACAACTACTTTGGCACCTTTCAGGGGGCAAACGGGGAGCTTTTGGCTACCGCAGAAAACCCGCCGCCGGTGGATCCCGATCACAAGCACCAGACTTGGATGAAGCGGGCCGCCGACCTGCGGTTCCATGTGCAGTACGGAGAGGAGGACATCCCAACCTATTTCAAGCTCGCGAGTCAGTACACGCTTTGCGACAACTACTTTTCGGAGGTGGCAGGGCCGTCGACGCCCAACCATCTCATGCTTATATGCGCGGATGCACCCATCATCAACAACCCACGCAATCACTACCACCCCAAAGTCGGCGAGGGCTACGACCTGTCTTCGCTGCCCAAGCAGTTGGAAGATGCGGGGCTGACTTGGGCGAACTATGGCGGCTATGCCTTCCACTTCATCAACGAATTGGCTGGTCACTCAGGCAATCACTCCCGCGACCTCTTCGCACAACACGCAGCTGCAGGCACGCTGCCGAGCGTCAGCTGGGTCTACGGCGACGGTCGGCCGGACTTATCCGAGCACCCCAAACAAAACGTAACTCTCGGCTCAGATTGGACCGGGCAGCAGATCGCCGCCATCGTTCAGGGTGGGCTGTGGGAGAAGACCATGATCTTCGTCACCTGGGATGACTGGGGCGGTTGGTACGACCACGTAACGCCAGATGTCGTCGAAACCTGGGACCCGGCCAAAGCTCAGCGGCCAGACGATGCCTTCCCTGAGTTTGCTGGCCAACCCTTCCGCTACGGGTCTCGGGTCCCTTGCTTGGTCATCGGCCCTTACGCTAAGCCGGGCTATGTCTGCAGCCAAGTCAATTCTCACGTGAGCTTGGTGCGATTCTGCCAAAATCTATTCGGCCTACCCTCGCTCAACGACAGGGACGGCGCTGCCAACGGCATGTCGGACTGTTTTGATCTGACCCAGACGCCAAACAAACCACCTGAAGGACTCTGATTGGATTTGGATCACTACACAGCCGTGGACTAACTTGACACTTCGGACTTGTGCAAGTCCTCGGCTTCACCGTTAACGATCACCCAGGTAGACTGACTTCGAGCGTGCGGTTGACTGGACTTTGTCAACCATGCTGTGTCAGGGGCAAAACGGGAGGAACCATGTTTGTCAAAGGAATGCTGCTCGCATTGTCGGGTGCTGCGCTGGCTCTCGCCTCGTCTTCGAGCTATGCCTTCGGAGAAGAAGGCCACTCAATCATCGCTGAGATTGCGCAGCGCAGACTGGACGCAGGCGCGCAGGCAGCTGTTAGCCGACTGTTGGGCGCATCCATGTCGTCAGTCGCAAGCTGGGCGGATGATGTCAGGTCCGAGCGCCCTCAAACTTACAACTGGCACTTTGTCGACATTCCAATTGGCAGACCCACGTACGATCCCGCTGTAGACTGCCCTGATACCGGTAGCGGCGATTGTGTGGTGAAGGAATTGGCTCGGCTCAGATCCGACCTGACTTGCGCACCGACTGCGGACCTGCGTCGAGAAGCACTGAAGTTCGCAATCCACTTCGTGGGTGACGTTCACCAACCGCTCCACACGGTACTGGAGAAAAAGGGGGCGAATGGCCAGAAGATTGCTGGCAAGTTTCACACACCTACTTGCTCGGACGGTTGCGACGTTGCGCAGGAGTATCGGAATCTGCACACGATGTGGGATACCGGTCTCATCCGGTTCGCGTACTACGACTGGGGTGCTTACGTCGAAGTTCTGGAACAACGTATCTTGAAAGATCCAGCAATTCAAGCGCAGGGCCATTCAATTGACCCCGTCGAGTGGGCACTACAAACCCATGCGACGCTGAATCAGGTTTGGAGCGATACCACTCAGGACGTTCTCACACTGGACGACGAGTACTACAAGAAGGCAATGCCGGTGATGGACAAACAGCTCGCTTTGGCGGGCCTCCATCTTGCGGCTTTTCTGAACCAGGCCTTTGCGACCAGCAGCTGCAAAATCGCGCCCCAGCAGAACATCGGTGACTTGAAGATCGAACTCAAGAACTACTACACCGAAGTCTTGGAGAACGGCAGCACTCGCTACGAGATGGAACAAGCAGCCGTGGCCCAAGATGCAAAGAAGTATCTCCTCGAGCATTTGGCAGATAACCACCCCGGCAAGCCTGCCATCGTCCTGGACATCGACGAAACCTCGCTCAACAACCTTGAGCAGCTCAAGATAAACGACTTTGGCTATATCGCTAAGGGCTCCTGCACCTTCAAGCCCCATTACGCTTGTGCGACGGAAGATTGGGAAAAGGGTGAACACGCGACGGCCGTCCAGGCGACCAAGCAACTGTTCCAAGTCGCGCTAGAGAACCACGTAGCGGTGTTCTTCGTCACCGGACGTCGCGACGTCGGTAACGAGAAAGCGATCACCAAAGACAACTTGAAAAAGGCAGGCTACGTTGGGTTTACTGACCTGTATTTGCGGCCTGACGGGGCACAGGGAGGTGAATCGGTCGGTGCTTACAAGTCTTCGAAGCGGGCGGACATCGAAGCGCATGGCTATCGCATCGTAGTCAACGTGGGTGACCAGCCTAGCGACTTGGCTGGTGGTCATGCAGAGATGGGGTTCCAGATGCCCAACCCGTTCTACCGGATTCCCTAACAAACCATAGGAGGTCCCCCGGCCAGGCCGGGAGGCAGTAGAAGTTTGCCCAACTCATCGGCACCAAATCTGATGCGAACGTACAAGTGATTCACGTGAATTTGCTTCATTTGGCGCGAAGGTGAGGGCACCAACAACACTTGAAGCGCCCTCTTATCAGAAAAGGTCATCTTCGCCTTTCTGCTTGACCTCGTCCCAGTCGATCCACCAAAGCACCACTACGAAAGCCAGCAAGCAGGCGATTACAAACAGCACGACGCCATCATCGAACGCAATCATCATTTCCGTCTCCTGCGCGCATTTGTATTCATGCGAACGCATAAATGATGATTCAAAAGGAAATAGTCGTAATAAAAGCAAATCTGAAAAAAGTGAACAGTGCACGCCTTTGGCGTTTGCCTTTCTGTACCCCATTCATGGTGAGTGGTTCAGGCTCTGCGGCGTCTGCCTGCCTTATCTCCCTAGCGCCTACGTGGCCCGCCCTCAACGCCGAGGTCAGCCAGCATGTCCCCATGTGCTGGCGTCACCCCTGGTTGTTTCGTTAGCATACCCAACTCATCGGCACCAAGCTGGTGCAAGTTGAGGGCAGAGCATAGTAAGGGGACAACATATGGCCTACCGGGTACGTTAGGTAAGTCGTTGATTTTTAAGAGATGTGTTGTCGTCGGTAGGTGAAATTCTGTCGGACTGTTGAATCACGAGCAAAACTGAGCCAGGCGTCACATCCAAAACTGAGCCACTAGGTTGACGAAGATTTGGACTGCTCGGTTGTGGATAAGTCTACTGT
>RXJQ01000103.1 GCA_003963115.1 Burkholderiales bacterium | reverse complement strand
GCGAGGGTTTGCTGCTTCATATGGCCTCCTGTGCTGAAGCACAGGCATGCAAGTCGTACGCCAGTCAGCGGACCTTTTTCAGTGCATCCCTAGGCTTTTGGCAGCATCTTTCAGCGTTACCGCCTCGGTGATGACACGCTGGATGTCGGGTGGCACTGAGGCACTTGAGGTGCCCCATATTGTTCCTTGCCCACTGGCGTCCCAATGCGGAGCCGAACCAGGGTTTATGAATCGCCGGTGGCTGGCCACTTCATCTTCATGTGCAAACAGTGTGGACCACAGCAGCATCCACTTGAGCGGATGATCGCCAACACGGTTGCGTAGAAGGTCATGCACCCAGGTGCCAGTGGTTAGGCGTTGCCATGGGCCGCTTGAAGATCGCATCCATGCAGCAATAGGCGATTGCGCAAACCATGTGGCCAGCTGAGACGCGTCCAGAGGATGGGTCCAACTTGTGACGCCGTGATCCCGAAGGCCGACCAGCACGGCTTGTCGAATGGATCCAATGTCCAGAGGCTCAGTGCCGATGAGGTTCAATGCAAGTGTAGCCATGCGCCTGAGGCCATTGGCTTGTGCCTGATCGAGGGGTGGCGCACCTGGGCCAGATGGCTCAATCGGGGGGAGGTGCCATTGCCAAGCGGTGCTGCGTAGAGTTCTCAGCACGCATCCGTGGTCGAGGCAAATCCAGGCGCCGACCAGTTGGTGCGGCAAACGCCAGCGCGGCCAGCCCCAGGTGTTCACGTCCTCGACAACACAGGCTTCACAGTAATGCAAAGCAAACGGATCGCCAAGGCAACTCGCAGGCATGCCGCAAAGCAAGCGCCAGCCGGTGCCATCGTTCCCGCGAATGCGATCGGCGAGCACCTGCTGGCGTGGCGCAGGCAAGAATGGTGTGAACAGGCCGATTGGGGTTCTTGTGAGGAGCACTGATCTGACATCCCCCAATTCGCCTCGCGTCGTCTTGACGAAGTGATCAAGATCGTTGGGCGCATCTCTTTCTTTGCAGGCATGTCTCGCGCCAAACAACAACTGAGCCGTGTCTGTCGTCGAGCCATTGCCATATGTGGCATGAAAACCTGCCACCCACGAGTACAGGGTTTCATCAGCGCGCCAGTCCGGGATATAAGCAAGGGAGGCTGACACGCTGACCCCGATCACGAAGCGTTGGCGCCAGCCGCTCGGGCAATTTTTTGAGCCATGCCATCCTGAAACTGCTTGGCTTTGATCTGTGCCGGTGACAGCGTTTCAGGGGGCATAGGGTTGGACTTGGTCGCCCTGGGCTTCTTGGCCGCGCTACTTTGACGCGGTGTCTTCGGGGTCGGCTTCTTTGGCGCGACACTCGCTGGTTGTGCATCGGGCTCATCACCTTCGGGCGACGACGGGTTCCAAAGCCGACGGAAGTAGTCCGACGGAATATCGTTGAAGCGCTGTAGTGCCCGCCAGTCCCTTCTGACAAAGGCATCAATTCGAGGGTGAAGCGCAATCATCTTCTCGCTGGTGCGGTACACCTCGTCAACCATTGTTGCGGTGATTTGTGTCGCACCTGCACGCAGCGCTACGTCTTGGACCTCCTGGCGCAATCGGCATACATAGCGCGGCACGCCTGCTGTCCTGCGCCAAATGAAGCCAGCCAATGTTTGATCCATGGGGTCATCCGAGGCAGGGACGTAATCGGCATCGGTATGGTCAAGTAGTGTCGGCTGCCAAAGGCTTGGCACCCAGTCTTCAATCCAGTCTTCTGACTGTGGGTCCATCAGTGGGTGGATGTGGAACCAGCCTCCCTCTGAGAACCGATCAACATCCTGCGAAAACTCACGCAAATTGGAAAATGCGAGCGGGTTGCCCATCAGCACTGTGGGAATGCCCCAATTCAATAGCCGTAAGAAGAAGGTGATGAAATCACGGCCGATGGCAGATTGGCTCAGGTTCTTTTCTTGAGCCTCTTCAATGACCAGCAGCCCGCAGCGATGAACAGACAGCAGGTGCAGAAACACAACCAGGTTCTTCTCGACCGTCCATCGGGACGATGCGTATTGCTTCGTGTAATCTGTGCCTAAGGCCTTGTCCAACTCAAGGAATGCGCCCTTCAGGAACCCCCCGCGTGATCCATCGGATGGCATATAAATTTTTAGCCAGACGAGTTGCTTGAGCGATGTCCATCCGAATTCAGGATTCGCTCCGTGCTCAATCACTTGTGGTATCAAGCTGAGGAATCGATCAATCAACTGTGACTTACCTGTGCCGGTGATGCCTTCTATCACCATGCCGGACGCAAATGATGGCCACCATTCCAGCTTGGATAGCTCTTGGCCCTTGAGTTGCCCGCCCTTGTAGATGAATGTCTTAGCTGAAACCAGGTGCGGATCCCGTTGAGCCAAGCCGTCATGGAGCATCTGTTGAAGACATCGGGCAATGGTAAGGGTCAGCGTTGTGGGGACAAATATCTTCTTGTACTCGCCTACAAGGCGAAGTCGATCATTCAGATCGATGGCGTTGACGTTCGCCGGCGTAATGGGCCGAAAGCGCAATGCCTTGGCCAACTCGATCGGTGACATCTGTTCAGGAAGTGCCGCCAGCAGGGGGTTGCTTTTGATGCGATCAAGCGCAAGCTGCAATGGATTTGTGGATTGACTATTCATGATATTTGCCTGGCGAGTCCATTCAGTTCTGACGCAATGCGCGGATGGCAGCGTTGAAGTCGGCGTTCATTTGGGTTGGATGGACGGGCATTGGCGCAATGGGGGGCGCGACAGGAAGGCGCAAAGGCTGTTGTGGTGCTTTGCGCTTGGGGGGGCGAGGGACCCCAGTCATGGCGGCCTTCTCCACTGATGTGTTGTCGCGCTTGTCCCGCTTCTGCTCAGTCGTGGTTGGCTTGGTACCTTTGGCCTTGATCTCGGCATTGCGTTCCCGATTGGCTACCTGCGTTGCCAGCTTGATGGAAGCAACGCGATTGACCCCTTCTTTGGTCTTGTCGACGTGAGCCAGAAAACCAATCAGACGGTCATCGCGGCTGACTGCAAGCCAATCCAGCAAGGTCATTTGCAGCATGTCGGGGTCCGAAGACTTAAGGCTCAAACACTTGATACCGCCCAGGTTGACCCAAACCTTGGATATATCCGATGGGTTGAGGTGGGCTTCCAGTTTCCAACGATGGCTACTGGCACGATCCAACATGCCTGAGCGTTGCAGCCAGTCGTTGGTGTAGACAAGTTTTGGGATGATCCGATTGCCGCTGAATGTCGGGTCGTAGAGATGCAATCCATCGGATTGCAAGCAAGCCTTAAGGCGAGGTAAGCAGTGAATTCGCAATGCTCGCAAGTCCGTGGGCGCCGAAGTCATGTAGCCCGTGGCCATCATCCATTCAACAACACCGCGCCGCGTTGGCTCGACACCGTCTCTGCGCATTTCAATGGTGGGCAGCGTGATGATTTCTTTGTTGTTGTGATGAAGGACATGCTCAATGAGGTGGGGCATGTATTCATAAAAGTTCAAGCGCGCCAAACCAGCTCGACTCGGTTCACCGCGCCGAGCACGCTTGCCCATGGTTGAAGCGGGCATCAAGTGATCGACATACCTTTGGGTACGTTTGTGTCCTGATTCAACTGGCGCCTTGTTGATGGCGTCGTAGGCTGCCCCAAAGCTCGCGCCGCACTCCATGCTTTCGAGTGTGTTCATCGCCAACTGACCTTTTCCTTCCCCGTTGTCCATGACAAATTTACGGAAGGTCATTGACAGCCAGTCGCGCGGCTTGATCTTGATGCCGTATCGCGCACAGTACTCAACCTTGTCCTCAGCCGCATGAAGGATCGCCATCAATGCGGTCATGGCGCTTGGGTTTTCGAAGCCGACGTGATGACCAAAAATGTAGTTAACAGCAGCCCCCATCACGTCCGTTCGCCAGGGCGAGCTCAGCACCTTCAAACGCGATGCGCATGACAGCATGGTCTGATCACAGCTGGTGCTGTCGAGAAATGCTTCGCCATTTGCTGTGAGATAGCGGTCACTGGCCTTTCCCTGGCGCCGCAGGTAGTTGCGCCTGGCTTGCGTTTCTCCCCGTTCAATGGCGAGCGCCGAAAGCGCACCATCGCTGTTCTTGCCCCAATACTCAAACTGAGCATCAGTGAATTTCAGTGCCGCAGGTTGGACGGTGACCTTGGCAGTGACCCCGTCCCACCGGATCGATTTCGCAAACCATTCTTCGAGTGTGGCAAGGCGGGCTTGTCGTACTGATACACCGGGCTTTTTATGCTTTTTCCAGCCCAACGCGAAGACCCTGCGTACATCCTCATTACAGTTCACGCCGACGAGCGTTGGATCCTCTCCATCACTGAACTCTTTTGGACGCCCCGTTTTGGACTTACTGAACTTCTGCTTACTAGGGTTGCCGCAATGTGTGTACCAGGGGAGTAAACCGTTGCGAAGGCCGAGGGCCAATAGGTAGGCATTAAGGGCCCTTTGAATTTGTGAGCAGCCCGCCAAGTTGAGCTCGCGAGCTCGCTTCTCAGGCCACCCTTTGAACAGCGGATCCAGGACAATCTCTTCAATACTGCGGCCATGTACGAAAGGTCGGATCAGCTGGTATGCCTTGCGGCGTTTGTGCAGCCATTTTTTTAGGTCCCGCCTGGATGTGTTCTGCAGGCCACTTGTCGAGTTCTGGCGAAGCTGCTCTGATGTCAGTAGCCAATGTGTTGGTGTATCGAACTCGACCACGCTGAAGTCCTTCGCTTCCAAGTGTCGTTGCAAGGCGGACAAGTGCTTGTGCAATGGCCGCTGGACATAGTTCTTCTGATGGCCCATCTTGTTTTTGCCGGGGACCCTGACGATGACGGCCAAGTCGTTTAACTTGTCAATGTGAATGACACGGCCAAAAAGCTTGGGCTCGCTTTGGGTGCGGTGTTCGCGCAGCGCGCATCCGACTGTGATTTCACTCATGGTGTGCTCCCCAGTAGCGTGACTTCAAGAATTGAAGAACGCGCGCATTGCCACGCTTGACTTGCTTGCGCATCTGAATGCGCTGTGACAAGTCAATGTCAATGAGGTGAAGCCACACGCCAAGACGGAAGAACATTTGGGCATCAACTCTGTTGAGTCCCGTCCTGCGCCCTGCCGCGACAACTGCATCAGACACGCAGCGCTCGGATGCGTATTCGTCGAAGCGGGCGCAGAAGTCCATCAGCCGGGACGTTAGTTTGTGAGCCCGAAGATCGCTGACAAGCGGGCGCATCCAAACGACTTGCCTGATCAAATCATGGTTGAACGCTGAGCCGTCTTCATGCATGTGGAGCGCGCAAACTGACTGTAAGCGTCCAGCCAACACATGTTGACCGCTGATCAGGCAGTCATCCCGCCGGCTGCCAGCGATGCGGCAACAGGCTCTCAATGTCCTTGGCAGG
>RXJQ01000029.1 GCA_003963115.1 Burkholderiales bacterium | reverse complement strand
TGATCTCGGTTTCGGCGCAGAAAGTCCCGCTTTCTACCGAGTGAAAACCCCAAGCTGAGTCCAGTAAGACAACTTGGTCATTTGACCCGGTGACGGATCACGCCTTTGTTGGCCAGCACGCCGCGTCGACGTACTGAAGACCGAGTTGAGCTTTCTTCCAGCGCAAGCCGATTTTGAAGTTGATCCCGTTCCCTGCGCGTTGCCGCGAGCGAGACCTCCAACTCCCCGATACTCTGTCGCAACTGATCGGACTGTTGCGTCGCTTTGGCCGCAGCGGCTTCCTGTGCTTTGTGGGCTCGGTCATGCCTGGATCGAAGCGCATCCAACTCCTTCTGGACACGAGCTGCCTGACCCCGTTCACGGTCGATCTCCAGCAGCAGGCGCTTATGCTCGTCAGCGGCCCGCTTCTCTGCCTCCTTGGCTCCATCGACAATCAAGGTCAATTCCCGGCGTTGCTCGGTGAGTTGCTCGACCTGCTGTGCCAGGCCAAAGCGCAGCCCCTCGTCGAGTGCCAAGCGTTGCTCAAGGGTTCGAATTTGTTCGAGATGGCCTGCAACGGTTGATTCCAAGGCGACAGCAGCTTGACGTGCATTGTCCTCTCGCTGGCGCGCGACTGCTTCAGCTTGCTGGGCCACCTCGACTTGCTGCTGAACATCCAGGCGCAGGGCTGCATTGGCCTCTTCTGCCATGGAGCGCGCCTGCAACCAGATATTCGCAGTCAACTCACCGGCGATGTCGCGCAAGGCTTCCGGTACATCAGGATGCTCAATGCGCACGCGGCTTTTCTCGCGCAGGGTGTCCCAGAACTTGGCCAGAGCCTCGGCTGGTGCGCTCATGCTGCCTTTGCGCACCAGTTGATACAGCTTGTTGGCTGTGGGCGTAATGCCGTAGCGAAAGAACAGGACCGTACACACCTCGCGGTAGAGATCCTGCGTGTCAGGGAACTTGGGGCGCAGGGCCTCAATGTCAGCCTGCACGCGTGCTTCATCGGTCATCTTTACCTCCAGTCACCAAAATAATACAACGTATTACGTTGATATATTTATCAAAATTATAAATCTATGGACATAAACCGTCTTATGTCCATAGAATGTCGACCAACACCATTTTGAAATCACTGACACCGTGAACGCAGTCGTCCCGATTGATCAGACGCTGATTCCTGCCCATCTCACCGGGCAAGGTGGGCGAAACCGTTCGCACGCCCGCAGCCAGGTCACCGCAGATGACGATCGTTCGGCGGTGCTGGCCTGGCTGGCGCGCTACGTCGATACGCCCGCCACGCTGTCCACATACCGCAAGGAGGCAGAAAGGCTGCTGCTGTGGTGCGTGCACCAGCGCGGCTTGGCCATGTCCTCGCTGACCCACGAGGATCTGCTGATGTACGAGCGCTTCCTGTCCGACCCGCAGCCGGCTGAACGGTGGGTCATGACAGTGCGCCAGCGCGCTGGGCGCGATTCGCCACACTGGCGACCGTTTGCCGGGCCACTGTCAAGCGCCAGTCAGCGTCACGCGCTGTCCATCATCAATGCCATGTTCTCTTGGCTGGTGGAAGCAGGCTACCTGGCTGGCAACCCGCTTTCGCTGGGCCGCCGCAAGCGCCGCGTCGGCCCGAGACAAACCAATCGCTTCCTGCCTCACGAGCGCTGGAATGAGGTCAAAACGACGATTCAGACTATGCCCGCGGACACAGGGAGAGCGCGGGCACACGCTGCTCGTTGCAGGTGGCTGTTTTCATTGCTCTATGTCGGTGGAGTGCGGGTTTCAGAGGTCACCTCCGGCAGCATGGGTGGCTTTTACAGCCAGCGTGACCGAGCGGGTGTCGAGCGTTGGTGGCTGGAGATCACAGGCAAAGGTGACAAAGCTCGGATCGTTCCGGCTACGGCGGAATTGATGGCCGAACTCATGGCCTACCGCAAGGCCAATGGCTTGTCAGCACTGCCAGCCAGTAGCGAGAATCGCCCACTGGTGTTGCCCATCATCGGCAAGGAAAAACCGCTGGCGCGCAGCGCAGTCCATGAAGTTGTCAAAGGCGTCATGCGCTCAACAGCGGATCGCTTGCGTGCCCGAGGCATTGAATGGGAGGAGGCGGCAGCGCAGATCGAGGCAGCGTCCACCCACTGGCTGAGGCATACCGCAGGGACGCACATGACCGACGCTGGCCTGGACGTCAAAGCTGTGCGCGACAACTTCGGCCATGCCACCATCAGCACCACCAGCATCTACGTGCACAGTGAAGACGATGCGCGGCACGATGCCACGCAGGCAGCGCACAGGATCGGGTGGGATGCTGCACCCGGCTCATAGCCTGCGCCGCCAAATTTTACATTTTTCGGGGGTTGGGCAAAAAAGGCCATTTTGCTAATAAGAGCGGGGCTCTTTATAGCCAGATGGCTTATGAGCGAAAAATGGCTTTATCTCGGCATACCCCCGACAATGGTTCGATCGCTGTCATGAATCGCATGACTTGATCTCAAATTTCATGTGATTGCCCAATCTATGCCTGACTGCAACCCGTGCCAGTTCCTCGATGGAAAACGTTCTGCCACGGCACCTCACGAAGACCTTGTCGACATTGGCAAGCGGACGCTTGGCAAAATCAAGTTGTTTTCTCGAACACGCAGTCAAGTGCACTTTTATCGCTGTAGGGTATGCGAGAAAGCGTGGCGTCGTCCTCACGACCCAGAGGATATGAGCACAATCTGGTCTGCCATGCACTCCACGTGATCGGCAGCCTGCACGTTGTCGCCTCACCAAGGTGGAGCTCTTCGCGCTGGGCTTGATCATGGGACGCAAATCTGTCTGCGATAGCCAACGGTCAGGCTGAGTCTCCAGTGAGCTTTCACAAGTCCTCTCAGCAACTTGGCCATGCTCGCTTCACGCACGCGTGCTTGTGATTGCTTCAACTCATGTTGACAATGACCCGCAGAGAACTCGATCAAGTTTAAAAGCAGATCATGCTCGCCAAAAGGTCTCCTTGAACATTAGTCGTTCCTACGGCGAGGTACTAAAAAGCATGATCCACAGTCTGGTCAAGTGATTTCTTCATCAGTCAGCGCTGGAGTTCCAGAAGGCTTGCTTTACCTGGGGCACCGTTTCAAGCTTGTTCATCACAACATCGAGCTCTTCGGCATTGACGGCTGTGGCATACAGAACAGCTTCAATTTCGGTGTCCATTGGCCCAAATGAATGCTGATGAACATCACGTGCAGGATAGGTTGCTGCCTCAAGCTCTTGAACAAGGCTTTCGCGAACTTCAGCTTGAGCCGACTTGTCGCATATCACATAGACCGTGTAGCTTGCTTCGCTGCGCTCCTCGTTGATGGGCTGACGATTGATTCGATTGACAACCGGCCGCAGCAACGTGTTGGCTGCAATCACAAATAGTGCAGCCAAAATGCCCTCTCCCAACAAACTCGCCCCACAGCAAGCACCAACGGCCCCGGACCCCCAGAGCGTTGCCGCCGTGTTCAGGCCAGTGATATTCGCACCTTCTTTCATGATGGCTCCAGCGCCCAAGAAGCCAATGCCAGATACGACGTAGGCAACGATCTGCAAGGCGCCTTGGGAGCCGCCATGAATTTCAAATAGCCGTGATCCTAATGAAACAAAAATGGAAGCCCCAACGGCGACCAACGTGTTGGTACGCAGGCCTGCAGTGCGTTGACGAACCTGCCTCTCTAGGCCAATAAGGGCACCGAGTACAAATGCTGCAGCAAGACTGACAAAGGTATTGAGCAGTGACACCGCGCTGAAGTACTGCAAAGCTTCCACCTTATCTCCTTATTGAATCGTGCTCGAGTTGTCGGGTTTCAGATGGCCGGTGAGGTCAGCGGTGAACTCACAGCTATAGGGTCAACATGGGTCATCATGTTCAATACAGCATGCTCTTTCATGACTCTCTGGCGGGCGTCAAGTGCAATATCGTGGCCTTGGCGAACGGACAAATTGTCATCAACCTCCAAATGAGCGTCCACCAGCAGCAAGTCCCCCGCCTTTCGAGTGCGAAGATCGTGAAGGCCGAGCACACCTGGCGTGCCAAGAATTTCTTGTCGAATTTTCTCCGTCTCATCCTGCGTTGCTGCACGATCAGTCAATGCATGTATCGCATTCCACGCGAATGTCCAGCCCATTTTGCCGATCATCACGCCAACCACAAGAGCGGCAATCGGATCCAAAAGAGGTAAACCCATCAAGTTGCCAACGATACCAACCCCCACAACGAGCGAGGATGCCGCGTCTGACCGCGCATGCCAGGCATTGGCCACAAGAAGGCTGGATCTGACCTTCTGTGCAACAGCCATCATGTATCTGAACAAGCCTTCCTTGGTAGCCAGCGCAGCCACGGCAACCCACAAGGCAACTGATTGAACGGCGGGGATGGCTTCAGGATTTTTCAGCTTCAAGATGGCTGCGCTGATCATCCCAACACCAACGACCAGCAACAAAATACCCAACACCATGGATGCCGCGTTTTCATAGCGGTGGTGACCGTAGTGATGGTCTTCATCGGCATCCTTTGAGCTGTGGTGTGTTGCAAAAAGGACGACAAAATCTGATACCAGATCGGACAAAGAATGAACGCCATCGGCCAGCAGGCCTTGGGAGCCAGAGACTATCCCCGCAAAAACTTGGGTGGTGGTGAGCAACAAGTTCACGGCCACACTGATCCAAGTGCTTCTCTTGACGGCCGCATCTTTTTCGGGCGATGGATCTTCTTCCATCCAATTAACAAGCTTGTCCATCTCTTGTCCTTCAATTTCAATACATAGCCTCGACTGATCCATCGGCCCTTGAGTCAATACTCAGCGTGAAGTCGAATCGCGTAGACATTGACCGGACCGCGATCAGCGTTGTAAGCGGGATTGGCGATGTGCTGGACGTCCAGACCCAGCCAGAAGCGTTTTGCCATGGCCACGTTGTAATAAGTTTCAACCACCTGTTCCTGGCGATAATTGAGTTGCCCATCGCCAATGAAGAAGCCCAGACCGCCCTGAGCCAGATAGGCACGATGTGCAGATGACAGCCCATTGCGGATGAGCAGCATACCAGCCGTGTCCTCAGCCCTGCGCCACAATGCGCCGTTGAAGGACAACCCAAGCTGCGCGCTGCGATCAACCTCTTCGAATGAATAGGTTTCGGTCCGTCCGTCGGCCCAACCATAGCGTGCGAAGCACCCCACATTGTCAGTCAGGGCCTGCTCGACATGGAGTCCCCATCCGTGTTTGACATTGGGCCTGCGGACGTTGCCGACATCCGGTTCACCCCCGTTTGTAGCGGCAAAGGCCATGGCGTCATCGTAGCGCCCCATGTTCTCGACATTGCGCCAGCCCAGCAATCTCACGGCCCCGGCATGCCCGTCAATTTCATGGTGATGTTCAAACTCGATTTGATCGCCATGGAAGCGACCGATGGCAAAGTTGAGATTCTGGCCATTTGACTCTTTGGGCCCAATAAAACGCCCCGCACGCAAGGCCCAGTCGCCATTGAAATATTCCAGTGCGCCACCCCAGGTGTAGCCTTGGGCATCGGCCACGTAGTCATACGGGCCGGACGCCAGCGACGCCCAAGTCATGAATTGCGTTCTTGGGTCATGGGCATAGGTATTGAGATCGAAAACGTCCGTCACGGCCATCTTGCCAACGCTGAGCACCAGCCGCTCGCTGGCTTGAATCCCCGCCATTTGATTGGCGCTGCTTGCTACCGACTCCTGCGTGCCACCAAGCTGCCATGTGTGACGCAGAAAGACTCTGGGCAAATAGGCCAGCGGGGTTGGCCCAGCCACTTTCTGAATCTCGCCATTTGTCGGGCTGCCCAGGCCATAGAGACCAGAGAGCGGCGTGCCCTGAATGACCTCTGGATCGATATACAGCTCGGTTCCTGGGCGCAAGCGCACACCAAAGAAGGCCGTTGCCGAAAAGGTATAGGAATGCTCAGGCCGCGTCAGCAAGCTGTGCTCCCCTGTGTATGGTGCGTCGAATGCAGCCTTGTGCTGCCAGATATACGTTGACTGGAAATGTGCTTCGATATCGGCGCCACTGAGCGTGTAGTCGCCGCTCGCAGCAGGTGTGGTCTGAGCCATCACCATGGCAGGGATCACAGTCAGGCAGGCGCCGATGCGGGCTAAGCACCGGAAAGCGCGACCGGTAAGTTGGCCAAGAAGGGTCAATCGAGATGTCGTCATCATGATGAGTAAGAAAATGGTGTGAGAAGCTCTGCCCAAGCCAACGGGCACTGGGAGCGGCAGATAAATGGAAAGCAGGGAAGCCGTCGCCATTCCAGCAGCGGCCGCACCCGTGCTAGGTGGCGGACAGTGCCATTTGCGCGATCTTCACCAGCAGCAAACCCGCAGCGATCAGCAAGTAGCCCCGCAAGACCAGCATCCACACTCGGCTCAGCAAAGTGAACTGGGCGGGCGGCAATTGCCCGAGGGGTGGCATGCGCCATGTATCGCGGCTCTCACGTGATATCGGCGAGTTCTCGGTCGGTAGTGCACACCGCGTCCGCTCGTACCACTTCACGCAAAGGCCAATCACCACCGTCAATGAGGTGCCAGTTAGAAGCACCGCCATGATCTGCCCTTCCGAGATATCGGGGAACAACACCGACGCCGTCAAGATGACGGACAACATCACCAATGCGGCAATGACAAGCGCTGTGAACACGTTCATACGCTTCGAGTTGACCCATGGCCCCAAAACTGCCTTGTCATTGCACAGCAGCAACAAGAAGACCGTGGCACTGGGCAACAGCACACCAGCCAGTGTCTGGACGAGATTGGTCAACAAGCCAAGCGGCGTGCCAGGCGTCAGCACCAATGCGGCGGCGATCGCGATGAGCCCAGCGTATACCGTATAGAACGCTTTCGCCTCCCGGACCTTTCTATGCAAGGAGTGGCGAACAGCAAAGACATCACCGATGGCATATGCGGTTGACAAGGAAACGGCGCAAGCACCAATGATCGAGGCATCGATCAGGGCAACGGCGAACAGCGTACCCGCAAGACGGCCGCCATACCGGTGAAGGCCCGAGGCCACGCCTGCGGCGTCGGTGAACTGCCCAAACTCGGGGTGGCCGGCAAAGGCTGCAGCAGTGAAAGACATCATGCAGACGGCACCGATGACAACCAAGCCGATCCCAAGCCAGAGATCCAGCCTCTCGTACTTGATGAAGCGCGGGGTGATTCGTTTGTCAATCACATAGCTTTGTTGAAAGAACAGTTGCCAAGGGGCGACGGTGGTGCCAACGATGGCGATAATCAACAGCATCACGTCGGTGAGCTTGGCACCTTGAGGCATGTGAGGCACCAGCGAGTCGTGCGCAATGACCGCTGCTGGTGGGTGGATCATGACAAACACAGGAACCAGCAGCAGACTACCAAAGACAAGTGTCAAGGAGATGCGCTCAAACCGCCGAAAATCGCCACTGCCGGCGGACGCAATGATGATGCCTGCGGAGACGATCACACCCCAAAAGCGCGACACACCGAGATAGTCCAATCCAAGGCTGATCCCGATGAATTCGGTGACGATGGTCAAGGCATTGAGCACAAAGAGGTCGATGACACTGAAGGCGCCCCAGAATTTGCCGAAGCGCTCGAAGATCAGTCTGGCGTGCCCGACACCCGTGACCGCTCCGAGGCGAAGCACCATTTCCTGATTGACGTACAGGACTGGCACGAGCAGCAACAGCGTCCAAAGCAAGGACGTCCCGTAGTTTTGCCCTGCCTGCGTGTATGTGCCAAAGGCGCCGGCATCGTTGTCTCCCACCATGACGATCAGCCCTGGCCCGATGATGGCCAGCAGCGTTTGAAGTCGATGGCGCCATGTCTCTCGGCGCTGTGTGTCGCCATGCTTGATGGTGCCAAACGCACCGCGGATGTCCCCGACGTGGGCCGCATCCAAGACGGCGCTGGCATCCTGCTTGTTGATGATCGCGCTCATTGCAGACCTCCAAGTGCAAATCGGTTCAGATACTGAGAGGCCTCGCTCAGGAAGCGAATGAATCGACGAGTGCGATTTGCTTGCTGGGAGCGGCGGACTAGGCTCGTTGATTCGACTGCCTGACGCCCTTGGTCGTCGAGCATGGACAGCGCGTCTTCCATGAGTCGCGAGGGGAGTCCTGCGAGCGCTTGCGCGAATTGATGCGCTTGATGGGAAGCAAGCAGGTGGCGGACCTGCTGCGGGCGGTGTGTTTGTACGGCCGCGTGAATGGCGTGCTGCAACACCTTGATTTCTCTGGTCAAGGACATTTGACTCTCCTTCATGGGCGCACGGCCAGAGGAGAGCCTCACCGTGTTCAGGCGTGGCCAGACCTCCAGCCATTGGCCGGAATTGCAATAGCGGGATTTTCGATAGGACGGTTGAAAGCGGCGCTACTGCGCCAACAAGGGTCTGGGTCCATGATTTCTCCTGTGATCAATGACGTGAACACTTGGCTTTTGCGGCTTGAGCAATAAACCAGCGAACACGGTGCGTGGGCCAATTCGACAGACGATCCCAATGCTCGGCGTTAGCCTGTGCATGCTGCAGGTCATCACGACAAGAAGAGGGGCATGCGACGTCCAAGGCCACCTCTTTCGACAGAGGCCTGAACGCACGTCTGAATAAATAGAAATGCATCGCAATACTCCAATTCGGAGTCAATGCGGACAGTTCACTGGCCCTGCTTGTGGCTTGTGGCCAAGAGCAAAGGCTCAGTGAGTCAAGGTATGCAATGGATGAGCGAACGAATGAACACCACCGGGGTATTCATATGGCTGCAGGAACAAGGTCCGTCTGCAGCCCGGAGCGGGATGTCAGATGACCAAGTTGCGAGCTGCCGCTTCGGCGCGCTTTACTGAATTGCAACTACTGGCACTGTCCACAATGTGGCTCCGAAATTTCGATACCTCATTTTCTCATTGGCTTGCAACGATGGTCAACTGAATTGACCGCCTAAATCGGGTGTCAGTGAACATGTGCACATACATGCTGAGTCGCTTCAGGATGCAATGCACACTTGTACTCGATCGTGCCCTGCTCAGTCTGCAAAGCGACTTGCGTGATTGGATGGAGACGCGAGACTTAAGTACGAGAGTCAGACCAGGGCATGCAGCCCTTGGTAGCCGACATACAAGCCAACCATCACGATCAATGCGCCAGAGAAGTACGGAGCGTTGCGGGCAAACTCGCCAAAACCACTCCAGCGCTTGGACACGTGCTTGACGCTCAGGGCGGCCAAAGCCCCCGAGGCAACCATCGTCAGCGCCAGACCGATGCTGAAGCACAGAACAAGGGTCGCGCCCAGCGCAATCTTCTTCAGCTGCAGGCAGAGCAGAAGCACGGTGATGGATGCCGGGCAGGGAATCAGCCCGCCGGTCAGGCCGAACAAGATAATTTGTCCGGTGGTCACTTCGCGGCCGGCAAAGCGGCGGCGAATGTCATTGGCGTGGGCCAGCTCGTGCGGGTCTTGGTAGCCCGGTGCCGACACATCCAGCCCTTCATAGTCCTTGATGGCATGGTGATGGTGGTCGTGTTCAACGAACTCCACGTCATAGTCGTGGCTATGGTGGTCATGACCCAGCCGCAGACGGGCGACGAACTCGTGCGGCTCGGGAATGTCCTGCTCGGACTCCATATAGCCCTCGCGCTGCACGAAGGTGAAGGTCTGGCGGTTGCCGTCCGGCCGCTCCGTCTCGATTTTCACTTGGTCGGCTGCCCATACATGACCATGCTTGCTTTCGCGGTACAGACGGAAGCGAGGCGGCACGCCATCCTCGAACACATCCAAACGCACCACGCCATGGCCGGTATCAATGCGCTTGGCTTCATCGTGATGATCATGGTCATGACTGTGGTCATGGAAGCAAGCCTGTTGGTTACGCCAGGTACGCCAGATCATCCAGGCGGCGACACCGATGATGAGGACAGCGGAAGCGACCTGGAAATACGGCTCCGTCGCCTCAGCGTTCCAGTTGCGACCGAAATACAGCCCTGCCATTGCCACGGCCCACACAACGGCCGTGTGCGAGATGGTGGCCGACAGGCCCAGCAAGACAGCTTGTGTCAGCGTGCCGCGAATGGCGACGATGAAGGCGGCCATCATGGTTTTGGAATGACCAGGCTCCAGGCCATGTAAAGCCCCTAGCAAGATGGCGCTGGGGACAAACAGCCAGGCATTGCCTTGCTGCAAGAGGGAGGAAAACTCGGTCATTGGGTTCTCTGACGTAGGTTTTGGACGGTCGCCAGTATACTACCCCCCAGTTTATTCGTGCTACCCTCCGGCATAGTTCCCACCTTTAAAAGATGAGCACAGATGGCCCACACGATTCGAGACAAAGCCAAGCTGCTGACCCGAGTCAGGCGCATTCAAGGCCAGGCGGCTGCACTAGAGAAGCAACTTGATCAAGAAGGCGATTGCATTGCCGCTTTGCAACAGATCGCAGCCATCAGAGGGGCCGTCAATGGTTTGATGGCAGCCGTGATTGAGGGACATCTGACGGATCATGTCGTCAACGAGCCCGAGCTGGCGCAGCGGCAGCAGGATCTGACCGTGGTGCTTCAGGTCATCAATTCCTATCTGAAGTAGATGGCGACCAGGACTGCAAAGACGCCGTACAAACTGCTTACCGCCACCAGCGCGCGGCCATCGACCGCGCCACGGCGGAACAGCTGCCACAGGAACACAATGGCCATCGTAGTGATGACGCCAGATGCCAGCAGTGGGCCATCGAAGCGCCAAGGAGTGAAGAAGATGCCCAATGCGCTCGGGATGGTCGCCTGAATCATCATGGCCCCGGAAATGTTCGCCAATGCCAGGCGCTCCTTACCTTGACGGACCCAGATCAAGGCATTCATGGTTTCCGGTAGCTCAGTGGCTACGGGACTGAGCAGCAGGGCCACCATGTGGGGCGGCCAGTTCAGGGCGATGCCGATGGCTTCGAGTTGGGCGACGAACGTGTGGGACGCGAAGCCGATGACGACCACAGCCAACAATGCTTGCAGACCGGCCCATCCCAGCGAGGGCTCGGTGGAGGATGGACGAATTTTGAGAGGTTCGAGTTCCTCTTCGTCTGGGGCTGTGTCGGCATCCCGAATTTCGCGCCAGACATAGACAGCGTAGGCGGCCAGGAACAGCACACCTAGCCACGGCTTGATGGCAAAGGCAACCAAGCCGAGCGCCACCTTTACGACGAAGACAGCAAGGAAGGCTACTTGGTCACGGCTCATGCGCGCGTGATCAACTTGCACCTGGTGTGATTCTCGCTCCAACCGTTTACGGTGGAGGATCAGCGCAAAGCCGACCACGGCATAGGCTAACGTCGCCAAAACCAGTGGGCCACCCATTGCGGCCCCAACTCCGAGGTCTTTCTGTGCCGGTGTCTTGCCGAACACCACGGCCATGAACGTCACTGCGCTTTCTGGCAGCGCAGTGCCGAAGGCCGCCAACACCGATCCCACGGCTGTTGCACCGAGGCTGAGGCGCTTCCCAAACCATTCGATGCCGTTGACGAAGTATTCGCAGGCAAAGTAAATCGCGCCTGCGGACAGCAGAAACAAGGTAAGCGTAAGCAGCATAAAAGTAGTCCAGGCCGGGCGAGCAAGAATCCAATGGCGCGACAACGCGACTCGCCCGGCAGGGAAAGCGCATTGCGGCCAAAGGTCTCGCCTGGCTGGCCTCTGCAAGTGCAGAGGCTGACCACGCCATGAAGCGACCCGCTTCAAGTTTGTTGACGTGGACTTCCTAGCGGGGCGCTAGGAATGGCTACTCCCCAATGACAATGCTGCAGACTCTACCAGTGAGCCATGTGCGCAGAGCGGTCAGCCAAGCGGTCGTTTCTCGTCCGAGAAACGCCCCGATTATCACCAAGTACACCTGAGCGTCGTTACGGGGATTGGTGCAAAAACTCCCGCTTTCGCCTTCAATGCGCCATACAAATCAATGACTTAAGCAATCTCAAGAACTGATCACTCACGGGGATTGGTGCAAAAACTCCCGCTTTCCCCCATTTGAAAGACCTCAGACGCCGCGCCCAGGCTCAGGCCCGCCTGCGCTCAACTTGCCGCTTTTGCAGCAAGGTGGCTGCATGCCTGTCGATACCAAAAGACATCGTGCCTCGGAAGTTGATGTTGCCAAAGTGAACCGGGCCCATCCGCCTGAGCCATGCATCTTCGACAGGGGTCTTGGCTTTTTTCCAGCGGTCCACGACCTCCTGCATCTTCATGGTGTTCCAAGCGATCACGATGTTGGTCAGCAAGGCGTGTGATCCAGATATGGCGCGCATCTCGTCGCTGCGCCGACCACGCTCGGGCATCACCCGGCCGTGAAATACAGCCCGCTGGAGCTGGTGAACGGACTCTCCACGGTTGAGCAGGGTGTGAATTTCGCGCCGAAACTCTTCGTTACTGAAGAAATCGCATAGGTACAGGCTGCGTAGCAATTTGCCCAAGTGGTCAGCTGCCTTATGGAGAGGATCGCCTTGGGCTGCGCTGCCCATCTTCTCCAGCACAAACTTGGGCGATACCCTCCCGATCCGGATCGATGCGATCAGGCGCAGCAACTCGTCCCAACCTTTGATGATGGCGCGCTCTGAAATGTCATTGACCGTGGCCGCTGCCAAAGCTTCAGGAAACTCCATGCGCCTGGGCACAAACAGGCGCCGCTCAGACAGGTTGCGCAACTGTGGGCACAAGTCGAAGCCCAGGAGTTTGGCCACGGCCATGGCAACGTTGGTGTAGCCATGGGTGTCAACGGCCAGCAAAGACAACCTGATGCCGTCCTCCACCGTGGCGTTGTATCGCTCGACACCGTCGACTGCCGCTCCGGCTTGTCGCTCGTTCAGAACGATGGGCTGATCGTAGATGACGCCGTAAGTGCTCAGAACATGGGTGTAGATCCCCACTGCGTAGGTTCGACGGCGTGGGTCAATCCGCGCATTGAAGAGGTGCTTGGACGCATCCAGAGACATCATGTCGGCCGAGGCCTTGTCTCCCTTGCCCCAGTGCTCGGCAATCGGGAAGCGCTTCTGGAACGCCACGACCCGATCATTGGCCTTTCGCAGCCGATCTGCGGCCTCCAGTGCACGCATCGCCGCAGTGACGTGCGCCACCTCCAGTCCAGGCACCATGGCCGCGACGCCCTTGGCATCGTTTTCTGTGCCGTGGGCCAACAGGGCCCCATAGCAGCCAAGCAGTTCCTGCACCGAGTTGGCTTTGCGCCCAAGCAGCGTTTCCGTAAGGCCGACGTGGACGTCCACCTCAACGATCATGTCGCTGAACTGGCATTCCCCGATGGCATTGAACATGGCATCGCGCGCTCGGCGGACCTGATCATCGCCTTCCAGAGGCAACAAGGCCGGCAGCCGGAACTGGGCTTGATCGTCGATCTCAACCTTGCCGGTTCTCAGTGCCTCGGCCAGGCCCGCAAGACCAGCATCAAGGTTGGCTCTGATGACCTCAAGGAGCTTGCGCGGATCAACGACCAGGTTCAACGCACTGACGAACTGGCCCCGTTCTTTCTTCCATTGTTCGGGAGGGATCAACAGACCTTCGCGGTTACGGTAGTCCAGGCTGTGCTCGATCCATAGCCTGCCGCCACGCAGATCCTTGCGCACGGACATCAATGCGCATGCACGCAGCGCAGCGTGCGCCTTGACTCGGTTCTCATCGCGCAACAGGTCATGCCAAACTGGATCGGTGATCGCCAGGTCAAAGTCTTGCGGCAGTTCCTTGACGCCCCTTGCTTTCAAATCTCGCAACACGTCGATCTGCTTGAGCGACGAGACGTTTGCTCGGCCCTGCAGATCTAGGCCAGTGAGTCCATTGAGCAGAGCCTGGACGCGAGTGTTGTCTTCCACCAGTGCCTGACGCACCAACGCGGCACGGCTGTACCGGGGCTCGACATCGTCCTTGGGCACAAGCTGCTTGAGCACTTCCAGCTTCTGCTCGGCATCAGGCCCTTCCTCATGGAGAACCTGCCGGATCTGTTCTTGCTTTTCTCTGTAATGGGTCAGACCACGGGTTTGCTTGCCTTGCACCTTGGTTGACGCCCGCCGCACCAGATCACAGACTCGGCGTGCGGCAATGTAGAGCGCCACGTCAGTCAATTCCAAAAGCGTCATGCGCAGGAAACAGACCACCTCGATGGACTGGGTCTCGTGCTTGAGCCGCTTTGTGTCGCTCGGCGGGCGATGCGTCACCGCCTGCCCGTAGGCACGCAGCCTTGCATTGGGGATGGCATCGAGCGTCCACTTGTCCACGCCAAGATCTTTGAGAAAGGTGATCTTGTCCGTCACCTCGGACAAGCCTGATGGCCCATGCTTGCCGGGGGAGCCTTTGAGCCATTCGAGCACAGCGCCACCAGTTCGGCCGCGACGTAGCGAGAAAACCGCCTTGATCGCCTTCTCGATGCCGGGCCCGCCCACCTGATCACGAATCGTGTGCAGGGCAGCGGCATCTATGGCCAGGTAGGCGTGTCGGGCCAGATCGCGTAGCGCACGGTCGCCTGGCAGGAGGCGCCCTTGGTCATACAACCAGATTTCGGCTTGCTTGACCAGTTCATCGACGGAAGAAGCCGTGCCAGCCAGTCTCCCCAGCGTTTCTGAGCATCTGGCCAGGGCATCAGCGTCAGCCTCAACGAAGCCGCTGATTTGACGAGCCCAGGCCTGATGTTCGTAAAGCGTTGCCTGACGGCCATACAGCGTTTTAAGCGACGCGATGGAAGTCTCTTGAACACCGAGTGCGCCGCATAGTGATCGAAGCAGTGCCCGTGGAACATTGGTCAGCCGATCAAGCGGGCGCCCGGTTGCACGGATAACCGTCAACTGAATGGCCGCAGCGAGGCGCCCAGTCGTCCGAAAGCGCTTTCGGATTGCATCCAGGTCGTCTTTGCTCAACTGGAACGATTGTTCCACGTCGAACTCTGTGAGCGTCTTTGGGAGCTCTGTCGCACCAACGAAGCGCTGACGAAACGTGGCCACGATGTCCCCGAAGTTGATCGTTTGATGGGCTTCACTATAGGGGATCGGACACGGGCAATTGACCCCTCGCGACGCGAATCAGGGGGAGGGTTACTACCAGGCTGAAGGCGGGAGTTTCTGCACCGAAACCGAGATCACCCCGCCCTCGGTGAACAGAATCTTGGCGCGCAGCGCCTCGAAGCTGTAGCCGCGCCCCAACCTGTTCATCACTCGGATCAGGCTGTTGAGGCTCTCGGTGTAGGCGTTCGTCACCGGGTGATCGAAGTAGCCAAGAATCCACGGTTGCCACTTCGTCCAAGCGCGAATCAGGTCGGAGTAGGCGTCCCGCACCTCGGGCACCACGGCCTTGTTCCAAGCCTCGTAGGCCGCGATGGCAGCCTGCGGGCTACCCGAGCCCTCGTAGATGCCGTAGAAGCCCTCCTTGAGGCTGTACGCGGCCCCCAGCTCAGGGTAGTTCTTCGTCCAACCGACGGAAGGTCCCCACGTCCGCCCGGAATTGTTGTCGTGGGTCACGTTCCATCCGTTCACAACGTAGATCTCCGTGTACAGCGTGTCGGACCAGTTGTAGTTGAGCCGAGCCCCCGTGTCTTGGAACGGAATCGCGTAGGTGTAGAAGAATGCGTGTGAGTAGTTCCAGTTCTTCACTGTTTCGATGGTTTCGCCGCCGATGTGGGTGACGAATTTCCCTAGATCCACACGCAGCCCGCTGCCGAGCGGCGCGAGGTAGCTGACGGACGCATGCTGTATGCCACGCCCGAGGCCGTTGACTTGGCCCTTGGTCGCAGTGGGTCCCAGTGCACCGTGAATCGTGAATCGTGAATCGTGTCGAGCATGATGTTCTGGGTTTCTCCTGCCGCCAGGTCCAGCTTGAAGCCGAAGCCGCCGAGCGAAGGGATCTTCTCGATTTCGATTTCCGCAAGTGTGTGAGAGAGCTTGTGGTCCTGCACGTCGAAGGTGCGGCCCTCGACGCTGATGTTCTTGCCCTTGACGACGGAAGAGCCTTGGTTCGCATCGACGGTGACTCGATCTGGGTGGTTTCGGTTGCTCACGTAGTAAGCGTCGACCCAGCCGCGTACCTTGACGCCCGAGAGCCAACTTCGCCCCGTCAACTTGCCGGCGTCCTTCGCGTCGGCCGGCATCCAGATGCCCGAGACCGGCCACGAAGGTGGTCCGGACTCGGCCGTAGGGGCGTTTGGTTGTGTCGACTGCTGTGCAGACGCGGTGATGCTCACGCAGGCCAGGGTGATGGCCGAGGCCAAGGCGGTTTTCGTTGTCATGTTCAGATTCTCCGGTGAAGAGTTGGATTGTCAGAATGCAACAAGGGAACACCGACCGGCCAACTTCAGAGCGGCAGCCAGTCGGCTACGTCTGCGCCTTCCGTTACCGGATGGCGCAAGCAAACAACGCAAGGCGACGCCGTTACTTCACTGCGGTCACGACGAAGTCCTTACCTTCTTGCTTGAACTCGAATTCGACCTTGTTGCCGGCAGTGAACTTCTCCAGAAGCATCTGGTCTTTGACTTTGAAGCTCATCGTCATGGCTGGCCATTTCATGCTTGTGACGGCTTCGTGCGCGACCGTGACCATGCCCGTCTTAGTGTCGATCTTCTTGACCATGCCCTTGGCCATATGCGTGGCATGTTGATTGGTAGCAGATTTTTCAGACATATCCATGCATTTCATGTCCTTCATGTCCGCACATTTCATGTCGTTCATCTTCTGCTGGGCAAACACGCCACCAGCGGGGAGTGCCATGGCGAGGACGAGGGTGGCGAGGGTGAGTTTTTTCATGTGAAGCTCCTGTTGAAATGGAAATGGCTATCGAGGGGGCGAACGGTCACCTGACGTGTGCGATCTGGAAGCCGCAAAGGCCAACGGTTGGCTTGATCCTGATTCCAAGCGTGCCGCTGGCCACACTTGGTTCACCTGGAGAGGCGGCTGGGTGCAACGTACACCATCACTTGCGGCCCGATAAAGCCTGCGGGTGCAATATCACTCAAGTGAAACGGCCTGACGGATCGTGCGTCGAATTGCCATGTGAACGACTTGGGGCCATTGCTGGTGGTGTTGACAAATTGAACGACCTCCAGTCGCTTGACGTTGACCCATTGAGTTTGGGGCGTGATTTCTATGACCCGATCCGCTTGCCACGGCGTGGGCATCGGGCTTGCCGTGGGCGTCAGAGACGGGCGGTGTGTTTCAGCGTGTGCGGAAACCGAGGCCAAGCCAGCGACCATGATGGTCGAGGCGATCAGGTAGTGCATGGTTTTCATGATGGTCTTCCTCAGAAAATGAATGGGATCTGGTTAGCGTGTCGCTCGCCAGCTCAGAATCAATTCAGCCACCGGCAAAACACGACGCGTGCAGGCACAAGGACCGGAGTCAGGCCCAAGACAGGGCACACGAACCGATCTAGGGGCAATTGCCCACTGACGTACCAAGCTGAGAGCCAGATGGATTTGGTTTTCTCGCTCAGTGATTGGATCGTTGGCCCAGGTGCTGAACGACACATGGCGCAGTCATTGCCATCGGCCATGTCTGGCATATGATCGAGACCCCCTTCGGACAAAAGCAGCCATTGAGCTTTCGCTTGATCCTGTGCCTGGATTGATGGCGACAGGCTTGGCCGGCCATTCAACCCCAACCACAAAGCGCTGCCAACGAACAGGGTTCGCACCGCTGAACCAAGGGCCTTTGTGATGAGGTGCCGGGTGCTCATGACTGCACCCCTTGTGCGTCTGCCGCAATGGTGCTGGACTTCTTACTGCGGCGAATCAACAGGTAAGCGGCCGGAATCACGAACATCGACAACAGCGGTGCCGTGACCATGCCACCGACCATGGGCGCGGCAATGCGCTGCATGACTTCGGAGCCCGTTCCCGAGCCCCACATGATCGGAAACAGGCCCGCCAGGATCACTGCCACGGTCATGGCTTTGGGACGCACCCGAAGGACGGCTCCTTCGCGGATGGCGTCCAGCAGGTCGTCGGTGGTGACAGTACCTTGCTCGATCCTCTCCCCCCAAGCGTGCTTGAGGTACAGCAGCATGATCACGCCAAACTCGGCCGACACGCCGGCCAGGGCAATGAACCCAACCGCCCCTGCCACTGACAGGTTGTAGCCCAGCAGGTAGAGCAGCCAGATGCCCCCGACCAGCGCAAAAGGCAAGGTGGCCATGATCAACAGGGCCTCGTCCATGGCCCCGAAGGTCAGGTACAGCAGCACGAAAATGATCAGCAACGTGAAGGGCACCACGACCTTGAGCTTGGCCGTGGCCCGCTCCAGGAACTCGAACTGGCCTGACCAGGATACCGAGTAGCCCGGTGGCAAGTGGACCTTGGCTGCGACAGCCTTTTGCATGTCCTGCACCGCTGATCGCAAATCCCGTCCCCGGATGTCCACATACACCCAGCCGGACAGGCGTGCGTTCTCGCTGCGCAGCATGGGTGGACCATCGGTGATGCGGATGTCAGCCACATCGGACAAGACCAGGCGCTGTCCCCGCTCATTGACGATGGGCAGGGTGCGCAGCTTCTCCAGAGAGTCGCGCGTCTCGCGGGGATAGCGCAGGTTGATCGGGAAGCGCTGCAAGCCTTCTACCGTTTCGCCGATGTTCTCGCCACCTACTGCCGAGCTGATGACGGATTGCACATCGGCGATGTTCATGCCAAAGCGCGCGGCGGCATCACGGCGGATGTTGATGTCCACATAACGTCCGCCTGTCAGGCGTTCGGCCAAGGCGCTGCTCACACCGGGTACGTCCTTGAGGGCGCGCTCGATCTCGCCCGTGAGGCGATCGATGGTGGCCAGGTCGGCGCCCGCCACTTTGACGCCCACGGGGCTCTTGATGCCGGTGGCCAGCATGTCGATGCGGTTGCGGATGGGCGGCACCCAGATGTTGGCCAGGCCGGGCACCTTGACGATGCGGTCCAGCTCATCGACCAGCTTGTCTTGCGTCATGCCTGGGCGCCATTGGTCCTTGGGCTTGAACTGGATGGTGGTCTCGAACATCTCCATGGGCGCCGGGTCGGTGGCGGTTTCGGCGCGGCCCGCCTTGCCGTACACGCTGGCCACTTCGGGCACCGTCTTGATCAAGCGGTCGGTCTGTTGAAGCAACTCGCCCGCCTTGCCAGCGGACAGGCCGGGCAAGGCCGATGGCATGTAGAGCAGATCGCCTTCATCCAACCGAGGCATGAACTCCCCGCCGATGTGCTGCAAGGGCCACAGGCTGAGAACGAGCAGCACGGCGGCCACGGCCAGGGTGATCTTGGGCCCCCGCAAGACAGCATTGAGCAGCGGGCGGTAGACGGCGATCAGAAAGCGGTTGAGCGGGTTGCTTTTTTCATCTGGAATCCGGCCACGGATCAAATACCCCATCAGCACAGGGATCAGCGTGACCGACAGGCCTGCGGCAGCGGCCATGGCGTAGGTCTTGGTAAAAGCCAGTGGCGAGAACAGCCGTCCCTCCTGGGCCTCCAGCGTGAACACAGGCACGAAGGACAGCGTGATGATCAACAGCGAGAAGAACAGTGCAGGACCCACCTCTGCGGCCGAGTCGCCAATGACCTTCCAGCGCTCTGGTCCTTCCAAAGTCTGATCGGGATGCGCATGTGCCCAATGCTCCAGGTGCTTGTGCGCGTTCTCGATCATCACGACGGCCGCGTCCACCATGGCACCGATGGCAATGGCGATGCCGCCCAGTGACATGATGTTGGCGTTCACCCCCTGGTAGTGCATGACGATGAAGGCTGCCAAAATGCCCAGCGGCAGCGAGATGATCGCCACCAAAGCCGAGCGCAGGTGGAACAAGAAGACAAAGCACACCACGGCCACGACAGCGAACTCTTCGAGCAGCTTGTGCGAGAGGTTGTCCACCGCGCGTTCGATCAGGCTGGAGCGGTCGTACACCGGCACGATCTCCACGCCTTTGGGCAGGCTGGCTTGCAGCGTTTTGAGCTTGGCCTTCACCGCCGCAATGGTCTCCAGCGCGTTCTTGCCCGAGCGCATCACGATGACGCCGCCAGCGGCTTCGCCCTCGCCATCCAACTCGCCAATGCCCCGGCGCATCTCCGGCCCGATCTGGATGCGGGCCACGTCACCCAGGCGCACCGACACACCCGCATCCGTGGTCATCAAGGGCACTTGCCGGAAATCGTCCAGCGATTGCAGGTAGCCCGAGGCGCGCACCATGTACTCGGCCTCACCCAACTCCAGCACCGAGCCACCCGCTTCCTGGTTGGCCTTCTGGATGGCCTCGACCACCTTGGTATGCGGGATGTTGTAGGCCGCGAGCTTGTCCGGATCAAGCACGACCTGGTATTGGCGCACCATGCCGCCCACCGAAGCCACTTCCGCCACATTGGGCACGGTCTTGAGTTCGTACTTGAGGAACCAGTCCTGCAAGGCCCGCAACTGGCCCGCATCCTGCGTGCCGCCATGGTCCACCAGCGCGTACTGGTAGATCCAACCCACGCCCGTGGCATCGGGCCCCAGCGAGGCTTTGGCGCTGGCGGGCAAGCGGGACTGCACCTGGTTCAGGTACTCCAGCACGCGTGAGCGGGCCCAGTACAGGTCGGTGCCATCTTCGAACAGCACGTAGACGTACGAATCACCGAAGAAGGAATAGCCCCGCACCGTCTTGGCGCCAGGCACGGACAGCATCGTCGTGGTCAGCGGGTAGGTGATCTGGTTCTCGACGATGCGTGGCGCCTGGCCTGGGTAGGTCGTGCGAATGATCACCTGCACGTCCGACAGATCAGGCAGGGCGTCCAACGGCGTGCGCATCACCGAATACACCCCCCAGGCGCTGAGCATCAGCGTGGCCAGCAGCACGAGGAAGCGGTTGGCGATGGACCAACGGATCAGCCGGGCGATCATGGTTGGCTCCCGGCTTTGCTCATGTCCATGCCCTTGGCTGGGAGCACTGTCTTGGGCTCGGGCGCCATGGGCGACAGGCGGGTCAACTGAGGCATGCCATCGGCATCCATGTAGAACTCGAAGTTCACCGGGTCACCCACCTCCAGATTGCGTGGCAAGCTGCCCTTGAGCGGCACCTTGAAGTCCATGGTCATGGCGCCCCACTTGAGCGAAGCAATCGGGCCATGCGACAGCGTGATGGCATCGCGACCGATGGCTTCGACCTTGCCTTGCCCCTCATGTCGTGGCGCGGTGTTGGCGGTGGTCGGTGGCGAGGCGCCGTTCAGGCGTGCCTCCACGCCCTTGAGGCTGGCTTCCGAATCGATCAGGAACTGCGAGGACACCACCACGCGCTGACCCGCATCCAGGCCGCGCTTGACCTCCGTCTGGCCATTGCTCTCGATGCCCGTTTCGACCTCGACCGGGCGGAATCGCCCCTTGTCCTCGGCCAGCATGACCACGGTGCGCTTGCCAGTCTGGATGACCGCCTCGGTGGGGATCAGCAAGACCTTTTCGGCGCGCATGTCCATGAACTGCATGGTCACGCTCATGCCGGGCACCAGGTGGGCACCGGGGTTGTTCAACTGCACCCGCGCCTTGAGGGTGCGTGTGCCGGGGTTGACCTCGGGCACCAGGGCTTGCACCGTGCCCTCGAAGGTGGTGCCGGGCACAGCCGGGCTGCGGGCCTGCACCTTGGTGCCAGGTCGCAGTTGCGCGACCTGGCTCTCCGGCACTTCGGCGTTGGCCCAGACCGTGGACACACCGTTGATGCGCAGCAAGGTGGCGCCGGGCATCATGGACATGCCTTCGCGCGCCATCAGTTCGCTGACGACGCCGCCGATGGGGGCCGCCAGGGTGATGCGCGCCTGGGTCTGCCCGGTTCGCTCAACGCTTTTGATCTGCGCATCACTCATGCCGACCTGGCGCATGCGCTGGCGGGCCCCATCGACCAAGCTGCCCATGTCGGCACCCTGCATGCGGCGAACGGACAAGAACTCTTCTTGCGCTGCCACCCAGTCGGGCACATAGAGATCGGCCAGAGGCTGCCCCTGCTTGACCGCATCCAGCGTGGCCCGCACATAGAGGCGTTCGACATAGCCCGTGGCCCGTGACTGCACGATGACCTGGTCCCGCTCGTTGTAGGCGATGCTGCCCACAGCAGAGACTTGGGGCGACAACATGCCCTCCACGACTTCAGCCGTGCGCACGCCCAGGTTCTGCTGGATGCGCGGGCTGACGGTGACCTTGCCTTGGTCGCCATCGCTGTCGGCGTAGACGGGCACCAGCATCATGTCCATGAAGGGCGATTTGGCGGGCTTGTCGAACTTGTTGCCCGGCACCATGGGGTCGTGGTAGTACAAGACCTTTTTGCCTGTCGCGGGGTCCACATCACCAGCCTTGATGCCTTTGGCGATGTGACGCCGGGTGGCGTCTTCGCCTTCGGCGATGCTTTGCGGCAGTGCCTGCGTGGCCTCGGGTTCAACGGCGGGCTGGGCCATGGGCTGCGAGGTCGATGCAGTCGGGGCCATGCCCTTCTTCATGCCCAGGACATACAGGCCGTAGCCACTTGCGATCAGGGCCGATGCAGCGATCAGCGCGATCACCAGGATTTTGCGTTTCATGTTGGCGTCTCCAGGTCGTTGGTCAAGGACGGGTCGTGGCCACATCGTGCTCGGCCGGGATCAGGTAGCTGAGTTGCGCCCACAGGCGAGCGGTTTCCATCTCCAGCCGCAGGCGCTCCATCCGTGCATCAACCTCCAGGCGGCGCGCTTCCAGCACGGCCGTCAGCGGTAAGGTGGCGCCCCGGTAGGCAGCCAGTGCGGCCTGCGTGCGCTCGGCCGCGAGGGGCAGCAAGGTGGTGTCATATCGGGCCATGCGGTCGCGGCCGCTTTGCCACGCTTGCCACAGCGACCGGGCTTGGGCGAGGTGTTCGCGCGCGGCCTCTTCCCGCTGGGCGTGCATCTGGTCTGTGGTGGCCAGCTTGGCAGCCAGTTCGCGGTCTTGCCGTTGTTGTGGATCCCATTGCAGAGGCAGCGAGACGTTGATGGACACCATGTTGGAGTAGCTCGGCCCCCTGTGGTTGAGCATCACCTCCGCACTCCAATCCGACTGCTTGTTGGCGCGAGCCATGTCGGCATCGGCCTGCGCCATCTGCTCTTGCTTGGCCATCAGGGCCAGTTCCGGGTGGTCGGCCAAGGCGGCCTCCAGATCGTCGTGATGCCAGGCGAGGTGATCGATGGCGGGCGCTGCATCCAAGGTGCTGTCTGCGGTGTCGCCGGTCCAGCGTGCCAGGGCGGTCTTGGCCATGGCCACCTGCAGTCGGGCCTGGTCGATGCGGTCCTCAATCTGGGCGACGGCTGAGCGGGCCGCGAACACGTCGGCTTGGGCACCCCGTCCGCCACGGTAGGCAGCTTGCGCGGCATCGACCTGGAGCAAGGTCTCGGTACGCTGCGTTTGCAGCAAGGTCAGCATGCGCTCCTGGTAGCTGCGGTCCAGCCAGGCGAGGGCGGTGTCCCGTTGCAGGTTGGCCAGCGCCACGGCGCGTGCGGCTTCGCTGGCCTCGGCTTCGCTTTCCATGCGCCTGGCGCGGGCCAAACGCTTGTCTTCCCGGGTGAACTCCTGCATGACGCCGACCGATTGCATGGTCATGAAGTCGCGTCCCAGGCTGAAGCGGTCAGGCCCGTCGATGGGCAGGTTGTTGACGCCGAACTTGAGCGTGGGATCAGGCCGCTGGCCAGCGGCGACGGCCATGTCTCGGGCGGCCTTGGCGGCGCGGTCCTGCGCGACCAATTGCTGCGAACGGTCCTGGGCCAGACGAAGCGCTGACTCGAAGGTCAAGACGCTGGGCGTTGCGCTCTGGGCATGGGCGTTGAATGCGATGGTGCTCAGGGTCAGGCACATCAACGCCAGACATGAGGGCAAGCGAAAGGGCTTCGCCGAACTCGGCGAAGCATGGCGCCAGGCAAGGGCGCGCAGCAGTGGGGTCAACATGAAATCTCCGGACGAAACCTGGTGGTGTCCTGCCTGGATCTGGGGCGGTTGAATGGGCCTCAGGGAGGCGCCTTGCCACAGATCAAGCAGACCCAAGCGCCGCAGCGGTTCTCAGAACCGTCGGCGCTGCATCGTCGGGCGTGTCAAATTCGGAAACAGCAGTTCAGTATCGACAGCGCGGGAGGGGGCGCTGCCAGTGGAACGTGCTCTGCCAGCCTCGGCTGTTGAGGCTGGATGGCCGCGACCATCGGATCGATGGTGTACAGGCTGATCAACAGCATGGCCGGGAGTGCCGGTACCTGCGTTTGATCGCTTTGCTGACCTTGGTGGCAGTGCTCGGCACAGAGGTTGGGCAAGGCTTTGTCGCCGTGCGCCATCATCTGGTCGCAGCCGACCATGTCGGCAGGCATGGCGCTCACATTGGCCTGCGGTGCCATCGATGCCGCCAAACCTGGGCACGCGTAGGCCGCGATGCTCATTTGCGCAAACAGCAGCACGCCCGCCATGAACTGGCAGATCCGCTGTTTGAGGGTTTTCGTCATCTTCACACCGACACTCCGAATGAGTCGTGCCACACCACCATTGGGTAAATCGCGCGCTGATTTTGACCATGCACGAGACACCCAGTGTCGGCCAGGGCCGACGCCGCATTGTGCCTCGATTGATTTGAATTGACACGCCGACCCTTGCCAAAAGCGTGAAAATCGGATCCCACCGAGGAAGCCGAAATTGACGAACGCCTACGCAAAGGCGATGCGAGACCCTGCGCTGGGATCGGCTTCGGTCAGTTCGCCCACCAGCGCCGCCTGACCGAAGCCTTCATGGCGAAAGGCCGCCAGCACATCCTGGACCGCGTCCGGTGCGCAACTGACCAGCAATCCGCCGCTGGTCTGAGGGTCGGAGACCAGGGCCTGCATCCCGGGCGGCGCATCAGCGGGCCAATCGACAAGGTCGCCATGGGCAGCCCAGTTGCGGCCCGAGGCGCCGGTGACAATGCCGTCGCGGGCGAAGGTCACGGCTTCGGTGATCAGCGGCACCTGCGCCAGGGTCACGCGGGCGCTCAGCTTTGAGCCTCGGCAGATTTCCAGCAGGTGACCGGCCAGGCCAAAGCCCGTCACATCGGTCATGGCATGTACGCCCGGCAAGCTGCCTAGGGTGATGCCGACGCGATTGAGCTGGGTGGTGTGCCGCAGCATCTGTGCATAGCCGGTTTCGCCGAGCAGTCCTTTTTTCAAGGCTGCCGAGAGGATGCCAACGCCCAAGGGCTTGCCCAGCACCAGCGCATCGCCGACCCGTCCGCCCGCATTGCGACGAACGCGGTCGGGGTGGACGAGGCCGAGCGCCACCAGGCCATAGATGGGCTCCAGCAAATCAATCGAGTGGCCGCCCGCGATGGGGATGCCCGCTTCGCGGCAGACCTCGGCCCCGCCTGCCAGAACCTGGGCGATCACGTCAGGCGACAATTTCGCGATGGGCATCCCCACCAACGCCAAGGCCATGATGGGTGTGGCACCCATGGCGTAGATGTCCGACAGCGCGTTGGTGGCGGCGATGCGGCCGAAGTCGCGGGGATCGTCCACGATGGGGGTGAAGAAATCGGTGGTGGCCACCAGCGCCTGGTTGTCGTTGAGCCGGTAAACCGCCGCGTCGTCACTGGTTTCCAGCCCGACCATCAACTCGGGCGGCACGATGCCCTGAGGCGCGCGTGACAGAATCTCGGCCAAGAGGCCCGGAGCGATTTTGCAGCCGCAGCCGCCGCCGTGCGAAAACTGGGTAAGGGCAATGGAAGTCATGGGTCAAGAAAAGTTCAGGGCGATCGCGCCAGCCGAGGTTAACCGATGAGCGCACGCGGGCCGGTCCAGGTGGCCGATCGGCACCTGTTTGACTGCCTCATCGATGCTCGTTCGCCCTCCGAGTTCGCCTTGGACCAGATCCCCGGGGCGATCAACTGCCCCGTGCTGGATGATGAAGAGCGGCGCATCGTGGGCACCATCTACAAGCAGCAAGGCGCGTTCGAAGCGCGGCGTGTCGGCGGTGCCATGGTGGCGGCGAACCTGGCGCGCCATCTGCGCGAGCAGTTTGCCGACAAGCCCCACAACTGGAAGCCGCTGGTCTATTGCTGGCGAGGGGGGCTGCGCAGCGGCTCCATGGTCACCTGGCTGCGGCTGGTGGGCTGGGACGCGCAGCAACTGGCCGGGGGCTACAAACGCTGGCGGCACCATGTGATGGACAGCCTGGCGCAACTGTGCCCTCAACTGCAGTTGCAGGTGCTGTGTGGCGCCACAGGCAGCGCCAAGACGCGGGTGTTGCAGGCCCTGGCCGTTCGGGGTGCCCAGGTGCTGGACCTGGAGGAACTGGCCTGCCACAAGGGCTCTTTGCTGGGGGCTTTGCCCGGGCAGGAGCAGCCGTCCCAGAAGGCCTTCGAAACCCGCATGGCCGCCGTCCTGGAGCGGTTCGATCTGTCCAAGCCCGTGTTCGTCGAAGCCGAGAGCCGCAAGATCGGACGACTGTCCTTGCCGACGGTCCTGATCGAACGGATGCGGGCCAGTCCTTGCATTGAGATCGTGGTGCCTTTCGACGCCCGGTTGGCGTTCTTGTTGAGGGACTATGCCTATCTGGGCGATGACGGGCCAGCGCTGGCGTTGAAGCTCAATGCGCTGAGAACGATGCATGGCAACGAGACGGTGAACCGTTGGCAGGACTGGGCCCGCCGCAGCGAATTGCAGCCCTTGTTTTCCGAGCTGACCAGCCTGCACTACGACCCGCTGTATGCGCGGTCGCAGGCCACGCATTTCCACCATTGGGACGGGCGGGTTCAACTGCCCAGCCAAGGGCTGGATGAAGCCTTGGTCGACCGCTTGGCTGAAACTTTGCTGGGCCAAAATCAACGCTGTGCCTGATGGGATCAGACCGAGCACCATTTGATTTGCGAAGGGCTCGCAGTCGAGGCATGAACTTGAATGGGATCAAATGAAGCTCACACAACTGCGGATCAACAATTTTCAATCGTTCGGCCCACAGGCCACCACCATCCTTCTCGATGGCCTCACCTTTCTGCTTGGCCCCAATGGCGCGGGCAAAACAGCCGTGTTGCAGGCACTGGCGCGTCTGTTTGGGTTCGACCCATCTCTTCGGCGTGTGCGGCGTACCGACTTCAACATTTCGTCGGCTGACCTGGCAAAAGGTCAGCATGGCCCTTTGAAGCTGTGGATTGAGGCCCAGTTCGAGTTTCCTGAGCTGAAAGGGAAGAAAGGTAAGCATGCAACCATCCCTGTGCATTTCGCGCACATGCGTCTGGAAAGCGCCGATGATCTGCCCACCGTACGCTTTCGCCTGTCGGCAGAGTTGGACGAGGATGGCGAGATCGAAGAATCCTTGGTGTATGTGATTCAGGTCGATGGCCATGGTGAGCCAGTCAAAACCGTGCCGGTGCCCAAGTTGGGCCGAAATGCCATCCATGTGCACTACCTGCCGGCACGACGTGACCCAGGTGACCATGTTTCTTATTCGGTCAATTCGCTGTTGGGGCGTGCCTTGCGTGCAGCCGACTGGCAGGCCGAGATCGAGGCCATTGGAGACTTGACGGACAGCATCAGCGAAGCGCTTGCGGACAATGCGGCCATCACCGGCATCGGCGAAAAGCTGGCGGCCCAATGGAAGTCTCTGCACAAGGGGGCTTATTACAGCAACCCCAGTCTGTCCTTTGAGCGCAATGAGATCGAGAGCCTTTTGCGGCATCTGACGATCGGGTTTGCACCGGGCCATGGCGAGCCCATGGTGGATTTTTCACGGCTGAGCGACGGTCAACAATCGCTGCTCTACGTCTCTCTGGTCCTGGCCGTCCAAGCCATTGGGCGTGATGTGCTGGCCAAGAAGACGGACGCATTCGACGTGGACAAGCTGCGTCCGGCTGTGTTCACGCTGGTCGCCATGGAGGAGCCAGAAAACAGCCTGTCCCCCCACTACCTGGGGCGTGTCATCAAAGCGCTCACCAGCTTTGCGGGTGAGCATGATGCTCAGGCGATGGTCGCCACGCACGCGCCATCCTTGCTCAGGCGTGTGCCACCTGAGAACGTCCGTTACCTGCGACTTGACGCCGCCCGTCGAACGACCGTCTCCAGCATCGTCATGCCACCTGCTGCCGACGAAGCGCACAAGTTTGTGCGTGAGGCCGTGCAGGCTTTTCCTGAACTCTACTTTTCCCGGCTGGTTATTCTGGGTGAGGGCGACAGCGAAGAAATCGTGCTGCCGCGGTTGCTGCAAGCCACTGGCCTGGAGGCCGACGAAACATCCATTGCTGTTGTGCCCTTGGGGGGCCGCCATGTGAACCACTTCTGGCGCTTGCTGCATGGTCTGGGCATCCCTTATGTGACCTTGCTGGACCTGGACCTCGCGCGCTACCAGGGCGGTTGGGGTAGGGCCAGGTACGTGATTCAGCAACTGCTGAAATTTCCCACCATACAGAGCAATTTGAACCAACAACATCTGGATGAACTTGCGAAATGGAATGGCCCGGACAATGTCTTGACGTCCAAAAATGGCAAAGGCTGGTTCAAGTTCTTTGAAGATGCGGGCGTGTTCTTTTCCGAGCCGCTTGACCTCGACTTCACGATGATGACCACGTTCCCAGACGCCTATGGGGTCACCGATGAGGAACTGGACAACCCTGACGATGAGCGCATTTCGGCGGTGCTTGGAAAGAGCCATGGCGATGTCGATCAGTACAGCGAAGAAGAGTTGAAGTATTTCGACGCCTACCATCGCCTGTTCAAACTGGGGAGCAAGCCTGCCGCTCACCTCACGGCGTTGGCCGAGTTGAGTGACTTTGAACTTGAGCTTGAGATGCCTGCCGTGTTTGAGCGACTGTTTGCCCAGGTGAAGGCCAAGCTGGAGGCCCTTCCAGAATGATCAAGGCCGATCGCTGGCGGCCATCCGATGGCATGCAGTTGGAACCCAATGCATTGAGGGCGGCGCGTGAGGCCGTTCACAGCCTGGCCGTGACAGCAGGGCCTGGAGCAGGCAAGACCGAACTGCTGGCCCAACGGGCAGACTTCCTGCTTCGCACAGGCACCTCGCCATACCCGCAGCGTATCCTCGCGATCGCTTTCAAGGTTGATGCGTCACGCAACCTCAAGGACCGCATACGGCGCCGTTGCGGATCCGAATTGGCGGCCCGGCTGGACAGCTACACGTTTCATGCCTTTTCAAAGCGCTTGATCGACCGTTTCCGCCTGGTGCTGACTGGAAAGGATGCGCTGGATGTGGACTACACCATCGGGACGCAGCGTGTCCAGCGACGTCAGATCGAGTTCGCGGACATGGTGCCGCTGGCCATTCAGATCCTGCAGAACAGCTTGGTGGCCCGCAATGCCGTGCAGCAAACCTACAGTCATGTGTTTTTGGATGAGTTTCAGGACTGTACGGGTGATCAATACCAGCTCATTCGTGAAGCCTTCTTGAACACCGGCATCCCACTGACAGCCGTCGGCGACACCAAGCAAAAGATCATGGGTTGGGCTGGTGCACTGGATGGCGTGTTTCTGACGTTTGCGCAAGATTTCAATGCGCAGGCCGTGACGCTGTATCAAAATTTCCGCTCAGAACCGCTGCTGCGCCGGATGCAGAACGCCATGGTGAAGCGCATGGATCCAGCAGCTGCCGTTCTGGATGCCGACTTGGTGGGGGCTGGGGGCTCGATCCAATTGGGCAGTTTTGCGGCGGATCAACTTGAGGCTGAGGCACTTGCCGATCGTATCCAACAGTTGATGGCCCAAGGGCACGCAGCGTCTGAGATCGCCGTTCTGGTCTCCCGTCAGCCTGATCTGTATGCGCGCCCTTTGATGGACGAACTGCAGCGTCGTGGGGTGATGTTCCGCAACGAGCAGAGCCTGCAGGATCTCGCTGCTGAACCGCTGGCGCAGCTCATCGTCGATTTTTTACTGGTGGTCGTTGGGGACAGTGAACCGGATGCGTATGGTCGTCTCATGAATGTGCTGCTGGCGACCGGCATTGACGAAGACGCGGCCTACGCATTGCGTGCAGGCTGGCATCGGTTCATTGATGAAGAGCGTGAGCAGGTGTTCGATCAAGGTGAGGGTGCTTTGAATGCTCAGGCCCTGAAACAGCTCGGGGACAAATTTTTGTCCAAGGTCGGGCTGGACAACCTGGTGGGCCTGTCGGCCGACTATGAGCATGGGCCTCGCATGATCGAGCTCATCGACCAAACGTATGAGCGCCTCGATGAGCTTCTGCGGCTGGATGCCCGACCCGCAAAGGCTTTGGCGCGGTTTTCAGATGACCGCGCGGTGCGCATCATGACGATCCACAAGTCCAAAGGTCTGGAGTTCGACACCGTCATCATGCTGGGCGTTGAAGATCAGACTTACTGGGGTGATCCTGCTGAACAGCGCTCGGCATTTTTCGTTGGCATCTCTCGGGCCAAAAGCCAGCTACTGCTGACAACAGCGGATCAGCGGGCACGACCGCAAGGGTTCAATGGGAACTGGCGTGTTCAACGCACGCCACATGGCGAATTCTTGGGGTATGCCAAGGCAGTCCTTTGACACCTCTTGGCCAATGGTGCCTCGTGGCGCGGATGATTTTTTTGTTTTAGGGCCTCATGAATGAGGCTGCTCGGAGCTTTTGCATGTCAATCAGTTGGAGCCACGGCCGTGTGATCGCGGATACGCGCTTTGTCAGTGTCAGTGGGGCTCAGGCGGCAGATGGGTTTCGACTCAGGTTGTCCGTGGAGTTTCGCGCCCATGCCTGGCGAGACGAGCCCCCTGTGCCTGTGGTGCGTCTCGCACCAGCGCCGGTCACATTGCTCGGCGAACAAGAGGTGCTGCTCGGCTATGCCATGCCAGAGTCCACCATTCCCTTCTCTTTGACGCAACATGGCAGCACGGGTTGCCATTTGCATGACCTCACTTTGTCGCCCCGTGCCATGGAGCAGATTGAGGCTTCTCGCGCGGGCCAAGGCGTTGTGCTCCGACTGAAACTTCAAGGCGATGTGTGGATGGGTCGCGAGGTCGCGTCTTTTCATGATCCCGTGGAGTGCAGGATCAATCAATCAGATTGGCTGACAGCGCTTGCTCAGTGCGGGCATGGTCAGTACCTGTTGTTCGAGGTGCCTATCCTGGCTTCCAAGGATCCTCGCGCGCCCTCGTCGGCCAGGTATCTGCAGCAAGCCAAAGATCATTTCGCCAAGGGGCATTTTGACGAAGCCGTGGGTGCATGTCGAAGGGCGCTTGAGGGCCTGCTGGAAGCCACGCAGTCCAAAGATGCTCAGTTCGCGGCCGTGAAAGCCTTCAAGAGTGGAAAAAGCGAGGAGCTGAATATTGACCAGCGGGAAAAGCTCATTCGTCAGGCCGTCATGAACTACACCCATCTGGCGCACCACCATGAAGAAGGTGCCGACGTGGTGCGATTCGATCGCTCATCGGCGGCCATGGTGCTGGGCTTGACCGCTTCGCTGATAGCCAGGATCAGATAGGAGCTGGTTTTTTCAATGCAAAGGCGCCCAATGCAGCACAGGTGCGCGAATCGGGGCAGGGGTTGACGTCGCATGAACCGCCGGGCACCCTGTCCATCTTCTACTCCTTGGTAGGGCGTTACCCTGTCCATGTGTTTGACCAGATCGGGCAGGTGGCGCTCATGCCAAACGGCTGCTGGCAGGTTTCTGCAAGCTGGCGCTTCGATGTGCTGCCAACTGGGCTTATGGCGCTGTTCAGCTGCGTGCCCACCGTGAACAAAGCTGCCGTGGCAGCGACTGTGGGGGCGGGGGCAGCTGCCGAGGCAGTGGGCGAGCACTTGGCAGCCTTGATGGTTGGATTTGCGTACAGCCATTGACGAGCTCTGGCCTTGGGTGTTCCGTCCATCGGCGTGTCGCATGGCGCTGTCTTTGGCTGCTTGAGCGAGCATGGTGTGCCCATGGCCGGATTCGACCACGAGTTCACCTCCGGCGGATTGTTTGCAGCTGAAGCCCTGGCCTTCATGCTGGGGCATATCCACCGTCGTCAGGCCTCAATGCGTGCCAGTCTGCAGCAAAGCGTGAATCGACACCCGCTGACACCTGAAGGCCTTGGCCCAAGTGCGACCGTTCCTCCCATGCGGTCAGCAATGGCCTTGACGATGGCCAATCCCAACCCTGTTCCTTCTTGGGCACTGCTTGCGGTTCTGTAGAAGGGGGCAAATACATGGGGCAAATCATCGCGCGGTACGCCCATGCCGTTGTCGTCAACAATCAAGGCCATGTGGCCGTTGCTGGCCGTCACGGCGATGTCGATTTGGCCACCGTCTGCCACGTGTCGAATGGCGTTGGATAGCACATTGGTCAGCAAGGTCCGCATCTCGAAAGGGCTGCACAAGACCTGGCAAGGCTGAGCTTGCGTCAACCCGATGTCGATGTTTTTTGCGATCGTCAGTGGGAGCAGATCAGCGACCACTTCGCGCACGACTGCCATCACATCACAAGGTTGAGCTGGAGGGGCGTCAACCCGGTCTTGTATCCGGGACAGTGACAGCAGTTGCTCCAACAAGCTTTTGGTTCGCTTGAGTCCACTTTGCAGGGCCTGCATGCGCTCACTTGCCTCGCCCTGCGCGATGATGGTTGACAGGTTCTCCGCCTGGATGGACAGGGCCGCAATCGGCGTTCGCAACTCGTGTGCCGCATCGGCGATGAAACGCCGCTGCTGCTGTTGCGCTTCTCTCAAGCGTTGCATCATGGCGTTGACAGACGCCACAAATGGCAGGATTTCGACGGGCACCCCTTGGACAGGCAGCTTGATGGGATTGAGCGAATCCGCCTGGTCCAGCATCGCCCCGATCTGGCGAACAGGCGCAAGCGTGCGCCGGATCACAATGGTCAACAGACCAATCAGCACGGGGATCAACGTCAGCAATGGCAACAAGGTTTGCAGTGCGCTGTGCCTGGCAATTTCGTCCCTCACTTCCGTGAGTTGTCTGGCGACCACCTTGCGGCCATCGGGCAGCACCTGCAATGCCACGCGCCATTCATTGCCATTGAAGAAGACGGTGCTGAGCCCGTGTGAATTCGATGCCTTCAGGTCGACCGCTTTTGTAAATGGCCCGGACACTTCAACCATGGTTTGGTCTTCTGGATCAACCACAGGTTCATTGGGGGGTGCTACGGGACCAGAGGGTGGGGCATTGCGGGCCACCAGATAGGCCACTTGCTGGAGTTGGGCGTCCTGCAACTCATGGGCATCACTGTATGACTGAACATAGGCCATGCTAGCGGCCGCCAGCCCCCCCAGGGTCACCAGGATCGTGATGTATCGAGCCAGACGGCCCTGCAGGGATGGATTCATTGGCATTTGTCGACCATCCAGCCCAGGCCTCTGATGTTTTTGATCACGGCTGCGCCCAGCTTCCTGCGGATCGCATGGATCAGCACCTCAGCCGCGTTGCTCTCGACTTCTTCGTTCCAGCCGTAGATGCGATCTTCCAGTTCGCTGCGCGACAAAATGGCGCCCGGTCGCATGAGCAGGGCTTGCAGCAGTGCGAACTCACGGGCACTCAAACGGACCTCGTTTTGCTCGTACATAGCCACACGCGTTGACATGTCCAATGACAAGGTACCGTTGGTGAGCACGGTGCTCGCTGTACCGGCTTGCCGGCGACACAAGGCCCGCATGCGTGCCAGCAATTCGCTGATCTCAAAAGGTTTGACCAGGTAGTCGTCAGCGCCAGCGTCAAGGCCTTGCACTCGGTCACTGACCGCATCGCGGGCAGTCAAGATCAGCACAGGCAAGCCCAATCCGTTGAGTCGGGTGTGCTTGAGGACTTCGATGCCATCTTTGCGGGGCAAACCCAGGTCAAGCAGCATCAGGTCGTAGCTCTGGGTGCTAATGGTGCTCATTGCGGCCACGCCGTCACGAACCCAATCCACCGCGTAAGCGGCGTCCTTGAGCGCCAACGCTACGGCTTGCCCGATCATCGGATCGTCCTCGACGAGCAGCACGCGCATGTTCAGGCCTTCCAGTTGCAAGCAGCGATGCACGATGGCTCAGCCAGCGAATGCCGCCACATCGCTGCTGCTTGCCGATCGAGATCTGCAAAATCCGCAGGTTGGGAATCGTTGGCGTGATGAGACGGCATGGCGTGAGGTGCTTTTAAAATGGTTTGACGATGCCGATGGAAAGCCCATCCTTGAACCCAGACGGCGCCATTGTGCTTGCCCCACGGTTCAAGTTGTTGAATCCGTAGGTTCGGATCGTGTAAGCCGTCTTGGATTCTGTGGTGTATCGGAGTCCATAGCTCAAGTAGATCTCGCGCTTGGTTCCGCCCAAGCCATCGTGTGAGTTGAATACTTTGACTCCGTTCTTCTTCGCGAAGTAGAAGTTCAAGTCTGTCAGGAAGCTCAAGCCAGGCTCCGTTTCACTACCCGTGAAGTGGAATTTGTTGCTCCACATGAACCCCAACAAAGGTTGATAGGTCAACAAATTGGGGCCGACTCGGTTTCCGGACAGGAAGATGACATTGTGCAGATCAGATGCCACCCTGTCGTTGTGGATGGAAACCCGAAAGTCAAGTCCCAGGTCGAGTTGATGCTGGATGGACTCGTTTTCCTCAGCGGCATAGATGCTGCTGCTGTCCTGTGGCACATACCGCGATTGATGACGCAGCGCCTGGGCAAAATCAACGTACAGGCCCACACCGGCTTTTGAGATGCCGCGATCGTTGTAAAAGTTGTAGATGGAATGAGCGCTCCCACGGATCTCCTGCAGCCCTGGCCTGCTTGTGTTTTGGGTTGATTCTGTTTTTCCCGCGATGACCTGACCTGCTCGGTTTAGTCGAGACAGTTATTCCTAGAAGACGGCGGGTTGCAGGTCTTGGCGGAGTTGCTGTTTGAACTCCACCGGGGTCAAGTATTGCAGGCTGCTGTGGGGACGGACCTCGTTGTAGTGGTTGCGCCAGGCTTCGATCAGGACGACGGCCTCGCGGCGCGAGCGGAACCACTCGATGGACAGGCACTCGTCGCGGAACTTGCCATTGAAGCTTTCATCGGTACCGTTCTGCCAGGGCTTGCCGGGATCGTTGAGCACCGTGGCGATGCCGGCCCCCGAGATCCATTCCAGGATGGCTTGGCTGACGAACTCTGGCCCGTTGTCCGAGCGCATGAACAACGGCGCCCCATGCAGGCTGACCAGGCGCGCCAGCACCTCGATCACGCGCTTGGAGCGGATGGCTCCTGCCACGTCAATAGCCAAGCACTCGCGCGTGTACTCATCCACGACAGTTAGGCACTTGATCTGCTGGCCGCTGGCCGTGGTGTCGAAGACGAAGTCGTAGGCCCAGACCATGTTGGCCTTGAAGGGCGTGTGGATGCGCGGCCGCATAGCGGCAATGCGCTTGCGTGGCCGCTTCCTGGGTACGAGCAGGCCCGCCTGACGCCACAAACGATGCGTGCGCGACCAGCTCAGCTCGAAGCCCTTGCGGCGCAGGAACACGCGGATGCGCCGATAGCCGTAGCGTGGATACAGGGCCGAGAGTTCCTTCATGGCCTCAAGCACCGGTGCGTCCTTGGCAGGCAGGCGCGGCTCGTAGCTCGGTGTGGAACGCGACATGCCGATCAGCCCGCAAGCCCGGCGCAGACTCAGGCCACGCTCGCGAGCGAAGGCAACCTGGGCGCGTCGAGCCAGCGGGCTCACCATTTTTTTGCGTTGATTTCCTTCAGGATCGCGTTGTCCAGCGCGGCCTCGGCCAGCAACTTCTTGAGCCGGCTGTTCTCCAACTCAAGCGCCTTCAGACGCTTGACGTCGGCGACTTCAAGTTGGCCGAAGTGCTTGCGCCAGGCGTAGATGGTCGGCTCGCTGACCTTGTGCTTCTTCGCGGCCTCGGCCACTGTGGCGCGGTCCGCTTCGCGCAGGATCGCGACCATTTGCTCTTCAGTGAATCGACTCTTCTTCATGGGCTCCTCGGGGGATGGAGCCATCTTCTCTTGGAATCAGTGTCTCGGAGAAGCCGGGCAGGTCAGACCGACGCATTGAAGTCTGTGTCCACTTGTGGAAAATCTCGCAGGTGGAAGTCTCCCCCCACGCCAAGCGTCAAGACGGGGCGAAGGATGGCATTGCCCATGCCTGCAATTTGGCCGGCCCCCAATTTGAGTTCAACGTGTCGGTTGGTGAGCCCGGTGCTGGTTGGGACGATGGCTGCGGGTGGCGGTGCTGGGGCTCCGGGCTTTTCATTTCCTGGCGCCGCCTCAGCGAGGAGCATTTTGCTGTCGACTGGGATGCGCACTTGAACGACGGTGTGATCGCGCCGCTCAATGGCGATGTCATACACGCATGGCTGTTCAGCACACGACATTTCTGCTTTGGAAGCGGTGCCCGCTTCTTGTGCCTCAGCCAGTCTGATGGCGGTGATCAAGGTGCTGGTTCGGCCGTCAGAGGCGTGCCCAAGCGCCGACTGCGACAAAGCCAATGCGACCAAGGAGCTTTTGAACACCAATGAATTACGGTGTGGATGTGGTACTGCCATGTGTGTATGTCGAGATCGCTCACGCTGGAGCGGTTAGAGAAAAGTTGAATGGGGCTCAGTGCCCTGGTCAGGGCATGTCGAGCCCGGTTGATAGCGGCACTGAGGGGCGTGGGCTTCAAAGTTGGCGAGGGCGCCGCTTGCCGATGTGGCTATAAGTGATCGCAAAGGAGGTACCCAGCAATGCGGCCAGCAGCAGGGACGAGCCAACGGTTCCAAAATTCAGGCCCCCCTTTTCCAGAGGCTTGGTCAAGAGGTCGCCGAAGGTGGCGCCGAATGGACGTGTCAGCACGAAGGCGATCCAGAACAGCGCAACCTTGTTCACCTTCGTGAAATGGTTCGCTGCGGCCACGGCAGAGATCAAGCCGCCGATCAGCATCGCGCCACCCATGAAGCCCAGGCCAGAGTCATCGGCGAGGAAGTCGCCCAGGGCCGTGCCCAAGGTGTTGGACAACAGGATGGCCGCCCAGTAAAGTAACTCGGCGCGTTTGGTTTGGATGTTGTCAACTGCCAATGATTTTTCAATCAGGCGCCAGGCCGTCAAGATCACGACCAAGCCTAGGACCAGCAGCAGGGAGCCCTTCGCATAGCCCAAGCCCAGCGAGCGGTCCATGAAGTCCGACATGGTTGTGCCCGCCGTGCTGGTTGTCAGGATCACCGTCCAGTACAGCAGGGGGTGAAACCTGTCCGTTTTGATCTGGAACAGCAAGGAGACGAGAAAGCAGGCCATGAGCATGATCGAACTGATGGCGTAGCCGACATGCAGTGTCATCGAGAGCAGGTCACCGGCTGTCTCACCTAGCGTGGTGGCGCAGATTTTCATGACCCAGAAGGCAAGGGTAACTTGGGCAACTTTGTTCATGGCGTGACGATGTTGGATCGGGGGCAGTGCTGCGCTCGGCGTGATGCTCGAACGTTTAGCGCAGCGTTGTGGGTGTCTTCAGACCTGCCCATTGGGTTGTTGTGGCCTCATCGAGAGGTAGGCGATGGCGCCGGTGATGGTGATGGCAAAGACGACGCTGGTGGTGACCGTGCCCAGCCCCAGTCCACCATTGGCCAGGGGTTGTGAAAGGAGGTCACCACAGGCGGCACCCAAGGGCCTGGTCAGAACATATGCCACCCAAAAGCAGGCGATGGCATTGGCCTTGAGCACCCATCTGGCCAGTGCCGTGACGGCAATGGCTGCTGCGAACAGCAATGCGGCATTCCGATAGCCCAGGCTCAAACCTTCGGCGAGCCAGTCGCCTGATGCCGTGCCCATGGCGAAGGTCACGAAGATGGCTACCCAGTAAAAGAGTTCGCGTTTGACGCTGTCGATGTCCTGGATGGACAGTGTGCGTTCCTGTTGATGCCAGATGGCAAAAGTGCACAGCAGAGCCAGCCCGAACCCGAGTGTGGATGCGGACAGGGGGATGCTCAGTGTGTCGGTCATGATGTCTGTGACCAGGGTGCCAAACACACTGATCAAGGCCACCGAGACCCAGTACAGCCACGGGATGTGGCGCGGTGCACGGATTTGGGCAAACAGGGCCACAGCGAGCAAAGCGCCGGTGACCACTGCGGTACCTTGCAGCCCGAAGCTCAGGTCGGCTGAGAGGAAGTCGGCTGCCGTTTCCCCAACGGTGGTGGACATCATCTTGATGAGCCAGAACATGGCCGTCACCAAGGGGACCTTGTTCAAGTGACGGAGCGTTGGTGTGTGTGAGGCTGAAAGCATGATTTGTTCGCACTGAGGTCTACGCCGAAGCGTCACTGGATGTGATCTTGTGGTGCCAGACTTAGCGTTGACTTAGCATCTGAGCACCCGTGCGGCCTTCAAGGCTCAAGCCATCCCTTTCTGATGAGGGGCCCCAGCAAACGGCGGTGGATGGTCATCAGCATGTCCAAGGCTGTTGTGATCAAGGCGCCTGCCTTGTTGTGAGTCAGCCATGCCGCCGATGACGAGACACACAGGGCGCCCAGCATGTCCAGGGGAAAGTGGACACCAAGGTAGATGCGGGCCCACGCCATGGGTATACCGATCAGTCCAGCAAGCATCCCGAGGCGGCGTGTGCCTTCATTCAACAGGAAGCTGAACGCGACAGACCACCACAACGTGAGGTGGTCACTAGGAAAAGAGCTGTCTGGCACATGGCTGATCAGCGTGTGTCCAAGCCCCAAGACAAAAGGCCGGGGATGCGACCATGTCAGGCCAATCAACTGGTTGAGCAGCAAGCCAGCCAACCCAGCAATGCTTGCTTCAAGCATGAGCCTTCGCAAGGGTGGCTTGCCGCGCATCCAGCCCAGCACGAGCGTGCCTGGCACCAGCCAAATCGCGTGCTCGCCGAGCAACAGGGCGAGCCCCGTCACCCAGGCTGGCGAGTCAGTCTGAGCGTTGAGCGTCAGAAACAGCATGTTGTTGAGGGATTCCACAGGCGCTCCGACTTGGCTTGGGATCATTCGCGCTCGTCTTTGTTGTCTTCGCGATCCTCAAGGTCACGCGTGACCGAAAGCACCTTGCCGTTGACCGGATCGACCATGACGTCCAGTGTTTCGCCTGCCTTGTCCACCTCGACCGTGAACACCCAGTGCCCTTGACGATCACGCTCAAAATCTGCATGGGTCGCCTTGCTGCCTGGCGTGGACTGCTCTGCTGCAGCGATGGCTTGGCCTAGGGTCAGTTTTGCCTGGGCGATTGCCTGAGTGTTTTCTTCGATGTGACCGGCGGCATAGGCCGCTGTCGCAGCCAAGCCTGTGACGACGGTGATTCCGATCAGGGCGAACTTGTGTGTGGTCAGCATGGGATTCTCCAATTGAGGGCAGCCAAAGGTTGGCGTGGGTTCAATGTAGAAACCCAGACTTATCAGAGACTTAGCTTGATACGCGGTGGCATCCAACGTGTCCAGCGCAGCGACCATGTCACTTGGTCACGCTCGTCACTCTGGCGTCCAGGCTGAATGTGGGCTTGACGCGCCATGAAGTCGCGAGAGCATGAACTGTTGGCGCCGATTCAAAATTGAGCCACCGTGCCGATTGAATTTTGAGCCAGGGCTATTGGCCAACCGGTGAGGCTGGCTGTGGATAAGTGTAGTGCC
>RXJQ01000040.1 GCA_003963115.1 Burkholderiales bacterium | reverse complement strand
GCGGTAAATGCGCCAAGTGACGAACTTCATTGCTCTGGGTCGCGCCGGTGTCTGCCGACCCGAAAATGCGGCTACTTCTTCAGCGTATCCCTAGTCCGCAGACGCGATTCTAGGGATGGAGCGGTTTCAGCTGGTTTCTTAACATGTCCGAACTTCTAATCCGCAACCTGATGAGGACAGACCCATGCGCACCAAGCTTTACCCCCTCGTCGGCGTATTCGCGCTGGCGACCGTGGCGTCCACTGCCCAGGCGATCTCCTTCAACCCCTTTGTGACCAGCACAGACCTGGCCACGAGCGTAGGCAACACTGCCGCCATTGGCTTTGCCTATGCGGGCGACAAATTCGTGGGCTCGGTCTACTACGGCACCAACAACAACCAGTTGTACACAAGCAACCTCACTGGCGGCAGCCTGGCCACGTTCGGTGCGCCCATTCCGGGTTTTTCCGGCGAGATCTACGTGAGCAGCTCACTGGGCATCGGCGGCTATGGCCCACGCGACATCTTCGCGGGCTCTGAAGCCGCAGGCACGGTGGTGCGCATCGCACATGACGGCAGCTCACAAGGCAACTTCGTCACCGGCCTGCAAGGCGGCGTGCGCAGCCTGGCTTTCGACCCCTATGGCCTGTATGGCAACCAGATGATCGTGGCCACCAACCAGGGCAAGATCTACCAGGTCAGCAACACCGGCACGGCCACCTTGCTGGCCAACGTGGGTGAGGACGCCGAAGGCCTGAGCTTTACGCCTCAGAATTTTGGCGGCTATGCCAAGGGCACGCTGTTCGTCGCCTCCGAGGGCTCTGGCGTGCTGCGTGCCATCACGCCGGGCGGCACCGTGACCACGGCCGTGACCGGCCTGCCCGGGGCTGAAATGGTGAGCTTCGTGCCTTTGAACCTGGGCAGCAGCGGCAACCCGGTGGAAGGCTTTTATGCGGCGTCCTATCCGCAAAACGTCATCAAGGCACCGGCCAGTGACTTCACGCCCTACATCGGCGATGCCGTGGTGACCTCGGAGACCTCTGGCTCGGTCTACCGCGTGCACTGGAACGGCTCGGCCTTCGACAACTCCGTGATCGGCCACTTCCCCGCGCAACCCGAAGACGGCATCTTCGTGACAGCAGACGTGATCAAGCCGCCCATCCCCGAACCCGAGGTCTGGGCCATGGCCCTGGCCGGTCTGCTGGTGCTGCCCTTCAGCCGCCGCTGGCGTCGCGCACGCCGTCAGGCTGACTGATCAGTACGGCGCGAAAGTCGTTCACATTGGTGAACGTGGGCCCGGGCAGCACGCGTTCGCCCAGGGTCTCGAAGAAGCGGCCTGAATCGTGGGCCTCCAGCATGGCGCGGGGGTCCAGCCCCATGGCTTGCGCCACGCCCAAGGTATGAGGGCCGATCCAGGCCCCCGCCGCCTCGCTGTGGCCGTCAATGCCATCGGTGTCGGCCGCCAGCATCCAGACACTTGGCTCGCCTTGCAGAGCCAGCGCAGCGCTCAGCAGGAACTCGGTACAGCGGCCGCCGCTACCGAGCTCCTGCGCCCTCTCATCGAGCGTGACCGTGGTTTCACCGCCTGACAGCAGCACACAAGGCGGCCTGAAGGGTGACCCGTATCGCGCGGCTTGCAGCGCCAGCGCCGTATGGACCTTGCCGACCTCGCGCGCCTCGCCCTCGATGCGGTCACTCAGGATGCAGGCCGAATAACCTGCTTCTCGCGCGGCCTGTGCGGCGGCTTGCAGCATGTTCATCGGCGTGGCGATCAGACGGGCCTGGTGCTCAGCCAAGGCTGCGTCGCCGGGCTTGACGGTTTCCAGCTCGTCACGGCGCAATGCGGCGATGAGCGCGGGCGGCAGGTCGAGCCGAAATCGTTCGATGACGGACAAGGCCTCGGCACAGGTCGTGGGGTCCCCCACCGTGGGGCCGCTGGCGATGTCTTCCAGGCGGTCGCCGGGCACGTCGGAGATGGCCAGGGTGAGCAAGGGGGCAGGGCCGCACATGCGCGCGAGCCGCCCGCCCTTGATCGCCGACAGATGCCGGCGCACCGTGTTCATCTCGCCGATCGCGGCACCACTGCGCAGCAACTGGCGATGCAGGTCTTGCTCACCTTGCAAAGACCAGCCGGGCAGGGGCAGGGTCAGCAAAGCCGAGCCACCACCGGACATCAAGGCGATCACCAGGTCATCGGGTGTGAGGCCATGCAAGGCCGCCACCATGGCTTGTGTGGCCTGCAGGCCGGCCTCATCTGGCACGGGATGGGCCGCTTCCAGAATGGCGATGCGAGGGGGACTGAGGCCAGCGCTTGCTGCGGGCTGTGGCGGTACATGCCCATAGCGCGTGACCACCACCCCGCTCAGTGGCCGGTCAGTGGGCCAGGCCGCTTCCAAGGCGCGGGCCATGGCACCCGACGCCTTGCCCGCACCGATGACCACGGTCCGGCCTTTGGGCGGCGCGGGCAGATGCGCGGGCAGCACCTGTGCCGGGTGGGCACGGGCCACGGCCACGTCGTACAGATGGCGCAGCAGGCCAGACGGCGCGGTTGTCGTCTCTACGTTCCCCATGTTCGCTCAAGCCTCGCCCTTCATGTGCGCCGCCACCAGCTCGGCCAGACGCGAAGCCAGCTTCTGCTGCGCGGCCTCGCTGGCCCAGGCCGAGTGCGGCGTCAGCAGCAGATTCGGGATGTCACGCGAGAGCAGAGGGTGGTCGGGTGGCGGCGGTTCGGTGTCCAGCACGTCGATGGCCGCGCCGGCCAGTTGCCCGGCCTTGAGTGCCTGCACCAGCGCGGGCGCCTCCACCAGCGCACCACGCCCCGTGTTGATCAGCACGGCCCCGGGCTTCATCAAGGCCAGGCGGCGCGCGTCGATCAGGCCGCGCGTATCCGGCGTGAGCGGCACGTGCAGGCTCACGGCATCGCACTCGGCCAGCAGCGTCTCCAGGGGCCGCTCGTCATCGGCCAATGGCTTGCCGGGCCGCTGGGCAAACAGCACGCGCATGCCCAGGCCCTGCACCAGCCGCGCTGTGGCCTGGCCGATGCGGCCTCGTCCCGCGATGCCCATCGTCGTGCCCGCGACAGGGCGGATGCGGGGGCCATGCCAGCAGAAATGCGGCGAGGCCGACCAGCGCCCGTCCACCGCAGCCTGGCTGTAGTCAACGAGGTGCCGACGCAAGGCCAGCAGCGTGGCCACCACGTGCTCGGCGACCGAATCACTGCCGTAATCGGGCACGTTGTGTACCGAGATGCCTCGCGCACGCGCGGCCTGCAGGTCCACATTGTCCGTGCCTGCGGCAGCAATACAGATGCAGCGCAGGCGCGGCGCCTGGTCCATCAGCTCGGCGCTCAGTCGCACCTTGTTGACGATGAGGATGTCGGCCTGGGCGACGCGCGCAGGCACCTCGGCAGGGGCGCTGCGTTCATGCGCCATGTAGTCCAGCCGGGTCAGCAAAGGCGCATCGAGGTGTTCAGACCATGGCAGCGGGCAAGGCAGGGTGCCGGCATCGAGAAACACGACCTGACAGGGCAATGCAGCGTTGCTCATGCCCCGTCATCACTTGGAGAAGTCGTACAGAGGCTGGCCCTTGTCGACCACGTGCACGGTGAACAGCTTGAGCGGCACATCGCCCACGACCTTGAAGCCCGCGTGCTTGACATCGCGCAGGTTCAGCAAGGCGGTGCCGGTAGGCAGGGTGCTGGGCTCCTTGCCCGGCACCTGGATCGACGCGCCTTGCAGGACATAGGCCACCTCCACACCGGGGTGGGAATGCCGCTCGATGCTGTCACCCGTCTTGTACTCGGCCGTCGAGGCGATCACCTCCATGCCCGGGGCCCCCGTGAGGTCCGTGCGCTTGAGCTCGATCCGTTGTGGCGAATCCGTATACGTCTGGGCCACGAGAGCCGTGGCAAAACCCGCGCTGAACACAAGGGCGGCCTTGAGCAGCGTGGACAATCGCTTCGATGCGGTCATGGTGTCATCCTGTGTGGGTTGCAGTCTGAGCGCATCATGACATCATGCTGCACCTCTGCGCGCACAGCGCACGCAACACACAAGGAGCCCCCATGAAAGCCATCTGGAACGGCGTGACCGTGGCCGACAGCGACGACATCGTCACCGTGGAAGGCAACCACTACTTCCCCGAAGCCTCGCTCAAGCGCGAGTACACCACCTTCAGCAACCACCGCACCAGCTGCCTGTGGAAAGGCCAGGCCCACTACATGAGCCTGCTGGCCAATGGCGACATGAAGCCCGACGCGGTCTGGTACTACCCCGAGCCCACTGAAGCAGCCCAGGCCATCAAGGGCCGCGTGGCCTTCGGTTCGGGCGTGCAGATCGTGGATTGAAGCGCAGGATGGGTGCTCAGCGCTGGCGAACCCGCCACATCAACACCAGGGCAGCCAGGCCCAAGGTCATGAGGCCGACCGTGCCTGGTTCTGGCACCTCGCGCACCATGAACAGCCCCATCTTGCACAGGCTCATGTCCGGCAGGCAGGTGGCCTGCGCGTAACTTCCCAGCGTGACCGTGGCGTTGTAGCTGACGTTGGGCGCGTCAGCCTGATAAGGCGTGGCGACAAACTGCCCCATCAAGGCATCGTAGGTGGCGTGGTCGCCCATATTGGGCTGGTCGACAAACAGACCGCCCAGACAGCCGCCGTATTGCAGGCCGCACACGATGGTGCTGTGCCCTGCAAAAAAGCTCAGCGCCTGGAACAGATCGCTGTCACGCGCCACGATCTGATCTTGCCCGAACGTGATGGGCAGCAGGGCGGCCACCTCTTGCCCGGTCGCCACGCGCCAATCGCCGATCTGCGGCGTCGATGGCAGAGGCAGGCCATAGGTCGCCGACGGGCTTCGCCAGACCAGGTTCGTGCTGTGGTCGACCAGCATGCCTGCGGTCACGCTACCGGCATCAATGACGTCAAAGCGTGGGTCGGCCAGGGCCGATGTGCTCAGCACCCCCAACAGCATCATGCTTGCCAGCGACTTCATCATGTCCGCCTCCCGTGTGTTTGATGTGCCTTATTGAAGCACCCAGGCCAGCACCGATTGGTATCCAGATGTCAATACCCGGCCCCCTCCCCGCAACACAGGGGAGAAGCGCCGTCACAGCCAGCCTTTGTCTACCAGCTCGGTGACCTTGTAGAGGCGGTCTTCCAGCGGATGCGCCTGGATCGCGGCCACAATCTGCGCCACGCCTTGCGCATAGGGTGCAGGGCCCAACACGCGCGTTTCGAGCGTCACGCCGCTGAGGCCGTCTTCGATCACGATGCGGTGGAAGGCATGCCGGCCCAGATGTTCTGCGGGGATCTTCATATCGTCCTGTTGCACGGCGGGGTCGCGCACCGAAACGATGTCGCGCTCGTGCAGCCCAATGGACTCGGCCAGCTCAACGGCGGTGCCCGGTGTGGAGGTCTTGCCCGCCTGATGCGACTCGGTGAGACGCCGTTCGTAGCCCTGAAACAAGTGACCGTGGCCAGCCAGCATGGCCATGACCTTGAGCATGAGGATGTTGGTGTTGGCGCACAGCACAACCGGGAAGTTCAACGCACGGCCTTCCACGGCTGAACCGGTAGACAACTCCACCAGCGTGGTGTGCGTCCGGCTGCAATAGGCAACGACCTCATCGAGCTCGCGGCCCGAGCCGGCATGCACCACCACTGCATCGGCCAGAGCTCGTCCACCCAAGGTCTGCCATGTCAAGGCCTGACAGCCAGGCTGGCTCAGGAAAAAAACCATCAACTCCTGGGCCAGCTTGCCTGACCCCACGACCACGATCACCATCACGCGCTTTCCGGGCTGACGCCAACCCTGCCTGAGTGGCCCATCATAAAGACCCCCGCGCTTCAGGCAGGCAGCAAAGGCACGTCGGGCAGGTGACACAAAACCTCGCCCACATCCCTGCAGGCATTCAGCACCTGCACCACGAGTGGCAAGGGCTCGGCCCAGATTTCAGGCAGGTCACGCTCCATCGGGTCTTTCAAGGTGAACGCCAGGGCCTCGCGCGGCGGCGTGAACTGGGCGTTGACACCGGGCTTGTTGCCACGCGCATCGACACGGTACCAGCCGAACGCGTTCAGGTAGACGGCATTGAGCCCGTGCAGGCAGTACGGTGCGCCCTCATCGCCAACCGAAAGGCGCTGGTAGCACAGGCCCGTGGGGATGCCATTGGCGCGCAGCAGCGCGGCCAGCAGATGGCTCTTGGCATAGCAGTAACCGGTACGGTGCTGCAGCACATCGGAGGCCTTGCAGGTCACCGGGTTGAGCATGTGGTCAGCGCTGTGCTTGATCTCGTCGCGCACGAACTCGAAGCAGCGCTGGACCACCTCCAGCGGCGAGGCTGCGCTTTCACCCAAGGTGGCGGCCTGCCTGGCCACGGCCGGGTGATCCAAGTCGATGTAGGTGCTGGCAGACAGGTAGGCTTGCATGCTTGACATCGTAGGGCACGGTCATGCATTGGCAGCGGGCATAGCCTGTGGATGGCTCTGATCAGGCATGCAACACGATGGTGACCAGCACGACCGCATCCTCCAGCCCGACCAGGCCATGCCGCACACCGCCCGCAAGATAGAGCAACTCCCCTGCAGACAAGGCCTGGTGACGAACCTCCCTGCCCGACTGGTCCTCCATGGGCACATCGACCAGGCCCTTGAGGCACTGCACGGTGATGTCGCCGCTGACCTGGTGCGGCGGAAAGGCCTTGCCCTTGGGCAGCACCAGCCGCATCACCTCCAGATGGTTCGTCTTGAAGAGCGCCACCGTCTGCGCCGCGCCGGGTTCGCCCGACAGCGGCAGCAAGGCAATGGGTTGACCTGATATCGCGTGCGCAATGGCCATGGCATGGCTCCTCAAGCTGTGGGACACCAAACCATTCTGCGGGGATCGCGCCAATCACGAAAGTGCCGGGTGCGCAAAGGCCCTGGCATGCGACGGACTATCTCCAATGCGCCGCAAATGAACGACATCCCCATGAATTGCTGGGGTATGTAAAAAGCCAGCTGGCGTCCATTGCCTAGAATGGTTCGCATGAGCCAAGCCCAATTCACGTGCGCCGTGGCGCCGCAGTACCTGGAAGACCAGAGCAACCCGGCGCGCCATGAATATGTGTTCGCCTACACGGTCACCATCGTCAACTCGGGGACCGTGCCTGCCCAGTTGATCGGCCGGCACTGGGTCATCACCGATGCCATGGGGAAGACCGAAGAGGTGCGCGGTCTGGGCGTGGTGGGCAACCAGCCCCTGCTCAAGCCCGGTGAACGCTTCGAGTACACCAGCTGGACCCGGCTGGACACCCCGCATGGCCTCATGCAGGGCACCTACTTCTGCATGACCGAAGACGCGCACTGGTTCGAGGCCCCCATCCCTGCCTTCACCCTGGCCCGATCGCAGTCCCTGCATTGATGTCTCTGCTGCCTCGACGACTCCATCCGCTCAAGCGCCAGACCTGGTGGCCGCGCCCCGGCAACGGTTTCGATCTGGGCGGGTTGCTGAATCAGGCCGATGCATCCGCCCCGCTGGTGGAGCGCCACATCTGGCTGATCCGCCTGCTGGACTGGATCCGGCGTGGCGAGCCCGTGAGCGGCACCCAGAACGTGGTGCGCCTCTTGCAACAAGACGATGCCCTGCACGACAAGTTCGTGGCCCTGCTGGCGGCCTTCTGGCGCGACATGGACGTGGCCGCCTTGCTGGCCGACTACGGCTTCTCGCCCCGCACCTCCTTCCTCAATGAGATGGGCGAGCGACTGCGCCGACGCACGCTGCCATTGAGCCCTGACACGGCTGATCTCGCCGTCTTGTTCAACCTGCTCTTTGACGACGCCGACGACGCGAGCTGGTTGCAGGCCCTGGACGAGGCCACCCTGGAAGGCCTGGCTGAACTGTGGACACAGGCGCTGGCCTTGCAAGTGCCCAGCAAGGGCCCCGACGACCACTCGGCACTGGGCTGGCGCGAACCGTTCTACGACGCCATGTTCTACCTGGCCACACAGGTGCGGGCCGCAGGCTTCTCACCGGCCTTCCGCTCACGGGTGGGCACGCGCGTGGACATGGACTTCGACACGCATGAACTGATCACCGAACAAGGCTCGATGGACGGCAGTGCCCGCCAGGCCTTTCGGCAACTGGCCCGCGTGATCGAACGCCTGCATGAACTGGCCCTGGCGCACGCCCGTGATGGCGAACCTGGCGCGCCCTGGCCCTCGGCCATGCTGCACGAGGCCCACTACCTGCGTGTGCTGCTGGACCACTGCGCCGAAGCCGCTCGCGGCCTGCATGGGCATCTGGAGGTGCAGGGCATCTCGGTGGACCTCGTTTTCCAGATCGACCAGTTGTGCGACCGCTGCGACCGCATCACACAGTTGCTGGACGTGGTCATGTCCGATCAGCCTGTATCGGTTATGAGGGCTTTGCTCGTCGATCTCGTCCAGACAGGCCAGCGTCGCCGCAGCGTGCGCGCCCTGTTCACGCAGCACTATGCGCAACTGGCACGCAAGGTGGCCGAACGCAGTGCCGAGACCGGCGAGCACTACATCACCCGCAGCAAGGCCGAGTACGTCGACATGCTCAAGCGCGCCGGTGGCGGCGGTGCCGTGCTGGCGGGCACCACCTTCATGAAGTTCGTGGTGCTGTCCATCGGCCTGTCGCCCTTCTGGGCCGGCATGGGCGCAGGCTTGAACTACGCGGTGAGCTTCGTGATCGTGCAGTGGCTGCACTTCACGGTGGCCACCAAGCAGCCCGCGATGACGGCACCGGCCATGGCCGCCAAGCTGGCCAACACGCGTGACGATGCGGCCATCGAGTCCTTCGTCGACGAAGTAGCCCACCTGTTTCGCTCACAGATGGCGGGCATCATCGGCAACCTGCTGGTGGTGGCACCGCTGGTGCTGCTGGCCCAGGGCCTGGCCTGGCTGGCACTGGGCAAGCCCCTGATCGGCACGCACTCGGCCCACCATGTGCTGGAGACCTTGACCCTGCTGGGGCCCACTGTCTGGTACGCGGCGTTCACGGGTGTCCTGCTGTTCATCTCCAGCCTGATCGCCGGCTGGGTCGAGAACTGGTTCGTGCTGCACAAGCTCGACAGCGCTCTGCGCTGGAACCCCTACATCCGCGCCTGGCTGGGGGTGGAACGCGCCGCGCGCTGGTCCGCCTGGTGGCGCGCCAATATATCGGGCCTGGCGGCGAATGTGTCGCTGGGGATGCTGCTGGGCGTGGTGCCGGTGTTTGCGGGCTTCATGGCGCTGCCATTGGATGTGCGCCACGTGACCTTGTCCACCGGCCAGTTGATGGCGGCGCTGGGCTCCCTGGGGCCCGACACCCTGCGTGAGCCGGCATTCTGGTGGTGCGCCGCCGCCCTGCCTGTGACGGGCCTGCTCAACGTGGGCGTGAGCTTCGGGCTGGCCCTGCGGGTGGCGCTGCGCTCACGCAATGTGCGCGTGAAAGACCGCGCCCGTTTGCGCGCGGCCATCTGGCGGCGTGTGCGCCTTCATCCCTTGAGCTTCTTGCTGCCACCACGGTCGCCCTCCTGATCCGCCGTCGGCAGCTCTCCACCGCGGCGCCCGGAAAACATCGTCCACCAAAAGGCAAACACCAGGACGGCCAAGGCGCCCACCGCTTCCAGCACAATCAGCCACATGAGTTTTTGTCCGTTTCCTAGTTTGACAGGCCCGACCCGCCTCCTGATCACCGGCTTGATTGTAGGCAGCCTCAGTGGCTGCGGCATGCTGCCCTGGGTCCACACGCAAGGCAGTGGCGCCCCCATCGTCAGCGCCGCACACCCGCCCGCACCCGGCAGCATCCTGCCCCAGCCCGACGGCACGGGCGGCCTGCTGCGCCCCAAGGCCCACTGGATGCCCGCGCAATGGAGCGAGCTGCCCGGCTGGGGCGATGACCGCGTCAGCGAATGGTGGCCGGCCTTGTGGAAGAGTTGCATCAAACCCGTGTCGGGCTGGACTGCCGTGTGCGCCGACGTCAAGAAGCTGGGCGCCAACTGGGGCCAGGAAGTGGACGACGGCTTCGTGCGCCAATGGGTGCAAAGCCAGTTGCAGCCCTGGCGCGTGACCACGCTGGACGGCAGCAACACTGGCTTGATGACGGGTTACTTCGAGCCCCTGCTGGAAGCCCGACGCCAGCCCGATGCGCGCTTTCAATATCCCCTGCACAAGGCCCCGGCCGATCTGGGCCAGCGCAAGCCTTATTTCAGCCGCAGCGAACTGGAGACCTCGCCCGATGGCAAGGCCGCCGTCGCCGGCCGTGAGCTGGTCTACCTGGCCGACCCGCTGGACGTGCTGCTGATCCAGGTGCAGGGTTCCGGCCGCGTGCGCATCCTCGACGAGCCCGACGCGCAAGGCCAGCCCCGCGTGGTGCGCCTGGCCTTTGCCGGCCACAACGACCAGCCCTATCAATCGGTGGCGCGCTGGCTGGTGGACCAGGGCGCCTTCACGATCGAACAGGCCTCGTGGCAGGCCATCCGCAACTGGGCCACGCAGAACCCCGCCCGCATCCCCGAGATGATGCGAGCCAACCCCCGCGTGGTGTTCTTCAAGGAAGACCCGCTGGCCGACCCGCAGACAGGCCCGCTGGGCGCGCAGGGCGTGCCGCTGACCCCGGGCCGCTCTGTGGCCGTGGACCGCGACAGCATCCCGCTGGGCACCCCCGTGTGGCTGGACACCACCTTGCCGCAAGCCTGGGCTGCCATGCCGCCGCCCAGCCAGCCCATGCAGCGCCTGGTGATGGCCCAGGACACCGGCGGCGCCATCACGGGCGCTGTGCGCGCCGATTTCTTCTGGGGCTGGGGCGACGAGGCCCTGGCCCAGGCCGGCCGCACCAAGCAACAACTGGCACTGTGGGTGCTGTGGCCGCGCAGTGCCCAGCCATAAATATTGCCAAATAGGACAAATTGAACGATTTGAGGATGGAACGACGAGTTCTTGACCCAATCGGCCTCGCAGGAAATGAGACAAAGTGAGGTGTCCAATTCTGTGAGCAGGACACCTCATGCCCGTGCTTTCCCAGTTCTTTGCCTGGCACGTCGATCCAGGCATGCTGCTTTACGGCAGCTACGACCCCTGGCTGGTTGCACTGGCCGTGGGCGTGGCGGTGTTCTCGTCCACCATGGGCATGCAGGCGGCTTACCAGGCCGGCCACATGCCCACCCGCAGCATGCGCTACCTGACGCTGCTCGCCGGCGCGATGGCCCTGGGCGGTGGCGTGTGGGCCATGCACTTCGTCGGCATGCTGTCCTTTCAGCTGTGCACGACGGTTCACTACAACCCGCAGATCACGCTGCTGTCCATCCTGCCCAGCATCGCGGCGTCCTGGGTGGCGCTCGAGCTCTTGAGCCGCGCCCAGGTGTCGCGCCGGGAACTGGGGCTGGGTGGCACGCTGGTCGGGGTCGGCATCGGTGCCATGCACTATGTGGGCATGGCCGCCATGGAGATGCCTGCGGCCCTGCGCTATGACCCGCTGACTTTCGCACTGTCCATCGTCGTCGCCATTGGCCTGGCCATCCTGGCGCTGTGGGTACGCTTTGGTCTGAAAAGCTCGGTCCTGGCCAAGTGGCCCAACCTGGTGCACTCCATCATCAGTGGCAGCGTGATGGGACTGGCCATCGCCGGCATGCACTTCACCGGCATGGCAGCAGCCCGCTTCATCGGCAAGCCCTCGATCCCAGGTGTGCTCAATGCGCAGGATCCAAGTGCCATTGCCTTGTCCATCACCTTGGTTTCCGTCGCGTCAACCGTGCTCGTCGTGGGCGCGACGGGCCTATCAAGATACCGCCAACTGATCGAGCAACTGGAAAGAAAGAGTGCCCGCCTGAACGCGATATCCAACTCCGCCCTGGACGGCATCATCGTGTTCGACCACAGGGGCATCATTGAGGATTTCAATCCCGGGGCGCAGCGCATCTATGGCTGGTCGTCGCAAGAGGTCATTGGGCAAAGCGTGGTCATGCTCATGCCCCCCACCTTGCGCGAGCGCGCACAACAGAACTTTGCCGGATACCTGCAGGAAGCACTCAGCTATGAAGGACTGGAGCGCGACACCGATGGCTGGCACCACGATGGCCACGCCATCTCCATCCGCCTGGTCATCGCGCGCATGCCCATTGCCGGAGAGCAGCTCTGTGCGGCCTTCATCTCCGACATCACGGAGCGGGTGCGCATGGCTCGCAAATTGCAAGACAGCGAAGCGCAATTTCGCACACTCATCGCCAACATCCCGGGCATTTCTTACCGCTGTCGCATTGAACAAGGCTGGCCCATGGTTTTCATCAGTGAGGCCGTGGAGCAGCTCACAGGCTTTCCGGCGGGCGACTTTCTAGGCCCTCTGGCCAGCGTGCGCTTCTCGGACCTGATCCCCAAGGCAGATGTCAACCGCATGGTCGCCATCATCCGGGACTCGTTTACCAAGGATGGCCATTTCGTGCTGGAGTTCCAGCTGCGTCACCGTGATGGCCGCATGCACTGGATGTGGGGCAATGGCACGGTGGTACGCGGCGGCAGCGGCCAGTCCGACTGGATCGATGGCGTGCTGCTGGACATCACCGAGCGCCGCCAAATGGAAGAAGACTTGCTGCAGGCCAAAGAAAGGGCCGAGGCAGCGTCGGCGGCGCGCAGCACCTTCCTGGCCAATATGGGCCACGAGATACGGACCCCCATGAACGCCATCATCGGCTTCACGGATGTGCTGCTTTCCAGCGAGCCACGCCCCGAGCAACGCAGACGGCTGGAGACGGTCCACAAATCGGCCCGCAAGCTCTTGCAGCTGCTCAACGATGTACTGGACACGTCCAAGCTGGAAGACGGCGCCATGGACCTGGAATGCATCGATTTTTCCTTGCCTGAACTCCTGCGACAGATCTGTGCCGAACAATCCATCCACGCCTACCGCAAGCAACTGGTCCTGCACTGCGAGATCGACGACAGCGTGAGCGACATCGTGAAAGGTGATCCGCACCGCCTGCGTCAGGTTCTGATCAAACTGATTGGCAATGCCATCAAATTCACCGAGGTGGGCGGTGTGACGCTGTCCGTGCAGCGCGAGTCCGAAGGCGTGCACTTCACGGTGCAGGACACGGGCATCGGCATCGCGCCCGATCGTCTGGATCACATCTTCGATGCCTTCACACAGGCAGATACTTCCATGAGCCGGCGCTTTGGCGGCACCGGCCTGGGCACCACGATCAGCAAGCAACTGACCGAGTTGATGGGAGGCCGCATCTGGGCAAACAGCGTACCGGCACAAGGCAGTGCCTTCCATGTGCTCATTCCGCTGTACCGGAGCGACACCAGCGACGCAACACCCGCCCAAGAACGGCGCCGCCAGATTCGCCTGGCACCCATGCGGGTACTGGTCGTAGACGATGTCGAGCAGAACCTTGCCCTGCTCAAGCTCATGCTGAGCAGACAAGGCCACACCATCGCCACGGCAAGCAACGGCGAGCAGGCGCTGGCCCAGATCGAGGCAGCCACGGCACCCTTCGACATCATCTTGATGGACGTACAGATGCCGGTGATGGATGGTCTGAGTGCTTGTCGGGCACTGCGTCTGCGAGAGGATGAACGCCGACTGCGTCGTGTGCCCGTGCTCGCACTGTCAACCAGCACGCTTCGACAGGACCGCCAGGCCACCGTCGACGCTGGCATGGACGGCTTTATCACCAAACCCATCGACATGGACGAGTTGCTCACCGAGATGTGGCGCCTGACAGGACGCGCACAACTGGCCGAGCGATGGCGCACAACAGGACGCATGCAACAACCACCATCAGGCAGCGCATCCGTCTTGGCAGACATCCGGTCGGACGTCCAGCTGGACAACAGCATCGTGGACGTGCAGCGGGGCCTGGTGCAGTGGCAGACCTGGCCATCTTATTGGCATGCCCTGCAAAGCATGGCCCGCGAACAAGCGCATTGGCTGTCCAGCCTGCCATCTCGAGCCGTGCCGACAAACGAGGAACTCAGGGCACAAGCTCTCCAACTCGGGGACGTGGCAGCCAAGCTGGGCCTCAGCCACGTCGAGCAGCACCTGGAGGTGCTTGTACGTCATGCCGATCAAGCCGATCCAGCGGATCTTTCGGCACCCTGGCAGGCCCTGCTGGCCGCGCTGGAGACGACGATCAGGGAAATCGATAGATGGTCACACGGCACCCACTGGCAGGATGAGCCTGTCGCTGCGCCGACCACCACCATGGACCTGCCCACGCTGTACCGCCAGCTCGACCAACTCAAAGCCGCTTTCCGTCGCGGCGAACGGCTGGATGCCCTGCTGGAGAATGTCCGCCAAGCATGCCTTCCCCACATCGAAGCCAGTGAACTGAGCGCCCTCGTGGACGCCGTGGATGTCTTCGATTTCGATGCCGCAACCGAGATCCTGGCGCGCATCAAGGACAGCCTGTTGCACCTGGAGACCCCTCATGCCCCACTCTGACCTCGAAGCCCGCCCAGCCGTTTTGATCGTGGACGACGAGCCAACCAATCTGCAGGTGCTGCGCGAAATCCTGCAGGGTGATTACCGCCTGTTTTTCGCGCGAGACGGCCACAAGGCCATCGAGCTGGCCAACAACGAGCAACCCCAGCTCATCCTGATGGACGTGATGATGCCGGGCATGACGGGCCACGACACCTGCAAGGCACTCAAGCAGAACCCAACCACCAGCCACATCCCCGTGATCTTCGTGACGGCACTCACCGACGTCGACGATGAAGCACGAGGTTTCGAGGTGGGCGCCGTGGACTACATCGCCAAGCCGGTGAGCCCGGCCATCGTCAAGGCCCGCGTGCGCAACCACCTCTCGCTGGTGCGCATCGACGAGTTGCGCGAAAGCCGCCTGCAGATCATCCAACGCCTGGGCCTGGCCGCCGAGTACAAGGACAACGAGACCGGCCTGCACGTGATCCGCATGAGCCACTACTCCAAGACGCTGGCGCTGGCCGCAGGCTGGAGTGCCGCCTCGGCCGAGGAGCTGCTCACGGCCGCGCCCATGCACGACATCGGCAAGATCGGCATCCCCGACCAGATCCTGCTCAAGCCCGGCCCGCTCACGCCCGAGGAATGGGTGGTGATGAAGCGCCACCCGGTGATCGGCGCGGAGATCATCGGCGAGCACAGCTCCTCGCTGCTGAAGATGGCCCGCCAGATCGCCATGTGCCATCACGAGAAGTGGGATGGCTCGGGCTACCCCGCTGGCCTCAAGGCGGAGGGCATCCCCATCGAGGCGCGCATCGTGACCGTGGCCGATGTGTTCGATGCCCTCACCACCGAGCGCCCCTACAAGAAGGCCTGGACGGTGGAGGCCGCGCTCGACGTCCTGCACAAGGACGCGGGCAAGCACTTCGACCCCAAGCTGGTCGAGCTGTTCATGAGTGTGCTGCCCCGCATCCTGGAGATCAAGGAACGCTGGGCCGAGACCCCCAAGCCTGCCCCCGAACCCGCCACTGACCCGATCTGACAGACACTCACCCCCTACCGTTACACGAATCAAGATCAGTAAGTCTTGTAGGGCAGGAACTTGCCTGACATCGTGATGCTGACCCGGTCCCCCTTGGGATCGGGCTCGCGCTGCAAGTCCATCTTGAAGTCGATGGCACTCATGATGCCGTCGCCGAACTCTTCGTGGATCAAGGCCTTGAAGGTCGTGCCATAGACGCTGACCAGTTCGTGGAAGCGGTAGATCAGCGGGTCGGTCGGCACCGAGGTGGGCAGCGAGCCCTTGTAGGGCACCTCCTGCAGCCACAGCCTGGCCTCATCGGGCAGATCGAAAGCGTCGCCGATGATGGCCGCCTGCTCGGCCGTCAGCGTCATCTGGCCCAGGCAGGCCGCCGTCACCCACTCCTTGCTCAGGCCCACCTTTGTGGCCACGTCGGCCCACTTCAGGCCCTTCTTGACCTTGGCCTGCACGATCAGGTCGGTCACGTCTTCACGGTTCATGCTCAGCTCCATGTTGTCCATCCATAGGAGCCAGGCAAGCAGCAAGGATCGTACCGGCTCAATCGCGCAGGGCCTGCCTGACCACCGCCGCCATCTCGCTTTGCAGTTGCAGCGCCTCAGGCAGAAAGCGGCCCATGTTGATGAAGTCGTGGATGACGCCCGGCCATTCGCGCAGCGCCACGTTGACGCCCGCCTCGCGCAACTTGGCGGCATACAGGTGGCCGTCATCGGCCAGCGCATCGCACTCGGCCAGGCCGATCCAGGCCGGCGCCACGCCACGGTGATCCGGTGCATACAAGGGCTCGCGGTGCCAGGCCTCCTTCAGCGCCGGCCCGATGGTCTGTTGATCGAACCAGGCCATCAGCTCGGCACTCAGGAGCGTGTCACGCGAGTAGGCCTTGAACGACTCGGTGGTCAGACGCGTCTGCACAGACGGGTAGACGAGCGCCTGCAAGGCCAGTGGGACGCCTGCATCGCGCGCCATCAGCGCCACGCTGGCTGACAAGGTGCCGCCCGCGCTGTCACCGCCCACGGCGATGCGCCCGCCATCCAGGCCCTTGCTGTGACCATGCTCGACCAGCCACTGGAACGCGGCCCAGCAGTCTTCCAGGCCGGCGGGGTATTTGTGCTCGGGCGCCAGGCGATAGTCGATGGCCACCACGGCCACACCGCTTTGCTTGGCCAACTGGCGGCACATGGACTCACAGGTCTCGATGCTGCCGATCACGAAACCGCCGCCGTGCAGGTAGAGCAACACCGGTTGTTCGGGGTCATGGCTGTCGGCCCACAAGCGGGCACGCACGGCGCCGGCCGGGCCTGGGATGTGGAAGTTCTCGACGCGCACCAGCGGCACATGCGGCAATTCCGATGCCCCCACGCCCGCCATGTAGGCCACGCGCGCCTGCGCCACCGGCAGCTGGTGAATGGGCGTGAAGCCCGCACGCTTGACGTTGTCCAGCAGCAGCTTGGTCAGCCTCGAAAAACGTGCGGCATGGGGGTTGTTGTCTTGTTCCAAGGTCATCGTCCTTTGTCTGCGGCTGATGTCGGTGTCGTTCACGGTACGCTGATGCGGATCTCCAGTTGCTCCGACTGGTTGTCATCCAGGTCACGGGTCGAGAGACTACCCGATTGCTGCTTGCGCACCTGGCCGCCGCTGCGTGCCACCACCGCCCACTGGCCCATGGGCACCGACAAGGTCGAGCCCACCTCGATGTGGCGCGTCTGCCCGTCGGGCTCGATCTGACCTGTGTAGACGCCACCCAGTTGCGCAGGCTGACGGGCTTGGGCCTCTAGCTCCACGATCACGGATGGCCCACCCGCCCAGCGCGGCCGCACGCTCAGACCTTGCCCGATGTCGATCCACACGGTCTGGGGCACCACACTGCCTGGGTAGCTGTTGGCCGAGGCGCTGCTGCCCCCAGCGCCACCTGTCTGTGCCCCGATCGCCCCCAAAGTCCCGCTGCCGCTGGCCTGCCCCGTCCAGGCCCACTGCCACACGGTATAGGGCTGGCTGCGGCCCACATAAAGATGCGCCCGACCGCCATTGAGCACCTGCACCTGCTGCACGGTGTCGGTCTGGCTCTCGGTCTGCACGGTTTCCGTGCCGATGCTGGTGCGCCCGATCACGCCACCACGGCTGTCCACGATGATCTGGCCGGTGCGCACACCCTGGTTGCGCATCTGGCTCTGGCCTTGCCCGCTCATGCGCCACTCGATGAGCAGGTTGCGCTGTGGCAAGCCGTGATCGGCCGCCCAGGCCATGGGCAGGCCCAGCATCAAGCCCGACATCAGCAGGGCCTTTTTGAATGGTGAACACCGCATCGTGACATCCTTCACACCAAAACCACTTTCTTGAAACACACAACTGAGGGCAAGCCGTGCTTTATTTCCGTCGCTCGAAAAATGTCTCGATCGGCGAAGCTCAAGTCGTACCTTAAAAGGCCGATGAATGACAATCTGCCACAGACCCGCGACGACCTCACGGTGAATGTGGCGCAGAACGTTCCGGTTTCAATCGAGATGGAGGCTGGTCTATGCAGCTCGAAGCGCTATTCAAACAACCCCAGGCCCTGCCGGCCGTACCCAAGATCGTCCATGAGCTGATCGACAGCTTCAACAGCGACGACGTGTCGATCGACGAGATCGCCAAGAAGCTGGCCGCCGACCCGGTCCTGTCCGCGCGCCTGCTGCGCCTGGCCAACTCCGCCTACTACCATGTCTCACGCAGCGTGGGCACCGTCAACGACGCCCTGTCCATGCTGGGCTTCGTGACCGTGCGCACCCTGGTGATCAGCTCCGGCCTGACCGGCGGCTACAAGTCCATGCCCGGGCTGGACCTCTCGCAGTTCTGGCGCTACAGCCTGCACACCGCTGCGGTGGCCGGCTGGCTGGCCAAGAAGGTCTCGGTCAACAGCGACCAGGCTTTCACCGTGGGCCTGATGCACGGCATCGGCCAGCTGGTGATGCACGCCGGCATGCCCGACCAGATGCTGCACCTGGACAAGCTGGCCTCGCCCATGGACCCCCGCCGCATCGACATGGAGATCTCTTCGTTTGGCTACAGCTTCGCCAATGTCGGTGCAGAGCTGGCGCGTCAATGGCGCTTCCCCCTCACCTTCGGCGATGCCATCAGCAAGTTCCCCGAGCCCCTGGTCGGCAACTTCGATCCCGCGGCCGGCGTGCTCCACCTGGCCGTCTGGCGTGCCCGCGCCGAGCACAACCAGCTGAGCCCGCAAGAGCTGGCCGGCACCGTGCCGGCCGACGTCTGCAAGAAGCTGGGCATCTCGCCCGACCTGCTGCTCAAGGACATGCCGCCCATGAGCGAGCTGGCCGAGGGTCTGGAAGCCATGCTCGGCTAACGCCCATCCAAGCGTCGACTCAGATCGACAGCGGATCCACATCCACCGCCCAGCGGATCAAACCGCTGCGGCGGTTTTTTTGTGCCAGGTCCAGCCAGACCTGCTGGCATTGGCCCAGGAAGCGCTGCAAGGCAGGCCGTGAAGGCGACTCGATCATCAGCTGCGCCCGCTCGACGTTGGCCACGCGCTGCACCGGCGTCGGCACGGGCGGGTACAAGGTGATGCCGCCGAGCTCGCCGGCCAGGTCTTGTACGCCAGCCACGGCCAGGCTGAGGAAGTCCTGCGCCGCCTGCTGGGTCTTGCCTTCGGCACGCAACATGGCCAGGCTCGCGTAAGGCGGCAGGCCGGCCATCTCGCGCTCCTTCAACTGCTGCGCGGCAAAGTCGGCGTAGTCGTAACGGCGCAAGGCCTGGTAGAGCGGGTGCATGGGGTGCCAGGTCTGCACCCACATCTCGCTGTGCCCGGCCACATCGGCATCACGGCCTGCCCGCCCCGCAGCTTGCAGCAGGAGCGCGAACTGGCGCTCGGCGGCGCGGAAGTCGCTGGCGAACAAGGCCGCATCGGGGTTCACCGCCGCCACCAGGGTGATGCGCCGGAAGTCGTGCCCCTTGGCCACCATCTGCGTGCCCACCAGCACATCTACCTCGCCGGCATGCACATCGGCCAGGCGTTCCTCCAGCGCGCCCTTGTGGCGGGTCACATCGGCATCGATGCGGCCCAGGCGGGCTTGCGGCAGAACCTCCGCAAGCTGCTCTTCCAGGCGCTCGGTGCCCCGGCCCACGGGCTGGATGTCGGTGTTGCCGCAGTCGGGGCAGGCGCGCGGCACCCGCTCGGTGAAGCCGCAGTGGTGGCAGCGCAAGGTGCGGTCCACCTTGTGGAAGACACGCCAGGCGCTGCAATGCGGGCAGCCGCTTTTCCAGCCACAATCGCTGCAATGCAGAACCGGCGCATAGCCACGCCGGTTGAGCAGCACCAGGCTTTGTTCCCCCTGCTCGATGCGCTGCGCGATCGCGTCCAGCAGCTCCCGCGCCAAAGGCGGTGGGGCCTCGCCGCGCGGTGACTTGGGCGTGCGCGACAGGTCCAGCACCTGCACACGTGGCATGTCGCCATCGCCCACACGGGCCGGCATGGCCAGGCGCACATAGCGGCCGGCGCCGCCTTCGGCCTCCGGCAGGGCGTTGTACCAGCTCTCCAGGCTGGGCGTGGCCGAACCCAGGATCACGGGCACCTTTTCCAGCCGGGCGCGGTAAACGGCCAGATCACGGGCCGAGTAGCGCGCACCGTCCTGCTGCTTGTAGCTGGGGTCGTGCTCCTCGTCGACCACGATCAGGCCCAGGCGGGGCAAGGGCGTGAACACCGACAACCGCGTCCCCAGGATCAGATCGGCATGCCCATAGTGCGCCATCAACCAGTTGCGCAAACGTTGCGCCGGTGTCAAGCCACTGTGCAGCGACACGATGGTGCGCCCGGCAAAGCGCTCGGCCACACGAGCCTCCAGTTGCGGCGTCAGGTTGATCTCGGGCACCATCATCAGCACCTGGCGGCCCTCGTCCAGGGCGCGCCGCGCCTGCCGCAAATAGACCTCGGTCTTGCCACTGCCGGTGCTGCCCCAAAGCAGGAAAGGCTTGTCCTGCGGTTGAGCCAGTTGGTCCAGGGCGGCCGCCTGCTGCTGGGTCAGAACCGGCAGCGCCCGATCCCCCCTCTCACTCTCAGTTGCGAAAGTTGCGGACGCAGCCTCAGCAGGCCCCGACGCCTTCTCCAGCCCCTTGTTCAAGCGCTTCAAACGGCGTCCCCACTGGATGGCATCGAGCTGACGCAATTCGGGCGGCAGTACCATCAGCGCCATTTCGCCGATGCTACGTTGATAGTAAGCACTCGCAAACTGTGTCAGCTGACGCCAGGCGTCCGGCAAAGGCGGCAAACCCTCCAGTACCTCGATGACGGCCTTGAGATCTTGCTCGGCCACGGCTTCGCCCGCAGCCGACACGCCACCATCACCTCGCCAGACGATGCCGGAGACCACCCGGCGGCCCAGCGGCACCCTGACCAGGGTGCCAGGCGGCAAAGGCATCGCGCTGAGGTAGTCCAGCGCCCCCAGCAGCCCGCTGTGTTGAGGCGCCTCGACCACGACACCGACGCGGCATGGCAGGGAAGAGGAAGCGGGCATGGGTCTTTGTCTCTTAAATTCTGACAAGAGTATGAACAGGGAATTGCAAGTCTTTGATTTACCGAAGACCTCCCCTTATCCACGGGGCCTGTGGATAACTTTGTGGGAAAGCTTTGTAAACGCGCGCTAAATGCTTGTCAGACGGTCGTTTGGATCAGATTGCCTCAAGATGAGGCACTGACCGTCATCCTATATAAATCAATAACTTAGCCTTCAATGACTCCCTTATTACCGGTATGCATCACTTGCCCCATCTAAGTGCGCATGGGACTTGGGAAATGGGGATAACTGTGGTATCGACGGGCAAATATAAGGGTATTCCCCAGTTGCTCAATCCCTTACATGCTTCGTCAGAAGTTGTGACATTGTTCACGCTTTGTCATCCCGGCTGCGCGTGATTTTTCCATGGCTTTTGTCCAAGTACGCCAGACACTCAAGGAAACGCACTCGCTCCATGCCAACTTGTGAAAAACAATCAAAGTCAGGCCTCAGGCATTCGCGCTAACTCTTTGATTTACTGTGTTTGAATGCTTGTTCGCAAAACTGTGGATAACTTTGTGGGCAAACCGAATGCGCCTCACAGTCTTTGGGCCCATGTGGGGGTTTCCACTCAATTGCACCATGTGGGCGCAGCGGCAAAAAATGCATATGAATCAGACACTTGCAACACATATCCTTGCTTTGCGGGGCATCCTCCGTCATCGCGGACAGCCCCCTGCCTCGTTCGCCCTTTTTTGGGGATAAGTGAGTGGCGTTAGCATAAAAATTGGCCGTGTCCAGCGACGCAATCGCACGGGATTTGTGTTAACGCAAGCGTCAGCCACGGCATGCGCGCTGCCACACACGTGTTCCAGGGACAGGAAAATCCCGCAGCCTCAGATGAACAGTCGTTTGAAGCGGGTTATGCTTGAGACCGCGCCCAGGGCAGGTCGCCTGTAGACGTGCGGGGTGCGTTTATCTGTAAACCCATCACCATAGAGAGACATCCATGAGCTTCTCGATCGAATCCAAACTCGGCGACCTGCTGGACAACGAAACCACCAAGGCCATCCTGGAAAAGCACATGCCTGGCATTTCCACCCATCCGCAAATCGGCATGGGCAAGGGCTTTGCCCTGTCGATGGTCGCCAAGTTCTCCGGCGGCCTGATCACCGAAGACATCCTGCAAAAGGTCAATGCCGAACTGACTGCGCTGGGCTGATCGGTTTCGATGCCCTTCCAGGAAGCCTCCTTCGGGAGGCTTTTTTGTTGCCGCTGTTCATAGACAACCGAAATGCACAAGGGGCCGAAACGCACATTAGGGTGCAAATCGCGAAATCAGAGGCCAATATGCGTAACAAGTCACGTCAACGTCACCAAAAGAACCCCGTATTTGCCTGGGAGTCCGCGTCATCCCTGATAAGGCCAAGCTCCGCCATTGCTAATCTGACCGGACCGCGCTTCACAAAAGAGGTCGCACCCTAGCGTGACGCCCCTTTTTCAGTCACACCGACAGCGCGCATCAACCCATTTGGAAGAGCAAGAGGAAGCCATATGAAACTGTCGTTCAAACAAATCGCCGCAGCCAGCATGTTCGTTGCAGCAGGCATGGCCCACGCCACACCGGTCACCATCAACGTGGGCGGCAGCTGGAACGGCCTGACCGCCACCGGCTCGGCCACGCTGAGCTTCAGCGCCGACCTGCTTGGCGCGCTGGACACCGGCAAAATCGCACTGGCCAACTACGGCGCCGCCACCTCGGTCATCACCAAGGACACTGATGGCTTCTACACCGGCGCCAGCGCCGCCGCCCCTGGCACAGCCATCACCTTCGACGACAGCACCCTGCAAGTGCTCAAGGTGGCCACCACCGGCGGCATGAGCCTGACCGCGCCCGTGGTCAAGAGCGTCTCCAGCGGTGGTTCGCTGACCGTGACCGACCTGAGCGCCGACCTGAGCGCCAAGACCATCTATGCCACCATCATCGGCGGCAATGGGGTGGGCACGCTCACCAACTTCGCACTGTGGAACTTCGCCACCATCACCGGCGGCACCACCATCGCGGGCCCTGGCACCTACAACAACACCATCGGTGGGCTGACCCTGACTACTGACGGCTTCACCAAGTTCTCGCAGGCACTGGGCCTGCTGAGCCTGGGCAAGTCGGCCATGCAAGGCATTTCGGACTACGGCACCATCAGCTCGACCATCGTGGCCACGGCCGTTCCTGAGCCCTCGACCTATGGCCTGATGGGCCTGGGTCTGGTGAGTGTCGCCCTGGCCAAGCGCCGCCGCGCAGCCTGATCATCACCTGGCGGATCTGCATGGTCCGCCAGTCTCAAGGCACCCGCCTCAAATGCGCGCCTGGTTCACCGCCGGCGCGCATTGTTTTTTGCGAAGGCCACAAATCACCGGCACACCACCTGTTTAGGGTGCCCCAACCTGAAACAACAATCTGGATAATGCAGGTCAGCGCGGCCCCCCAGCAGTGGGCCACAGCCGTATCGACAACACGACATCAGAGAGGATTGCACCATGAAGTGGAACGTTAGGCATTTGGCCGCCAGCACGCTGATGGCCTTCACCGCCGTGTCTCAGGCGGCCGTGGTCACATCCCAACCCTATGACCTGGGCCTGCAAGGTGCGGCCACCTTGACGTTCAGCCAGGACGTGCTGGACACCCTGAGCATCTATACCCCCACCGTCGCGCCATATGGATGGGCGTACGCCCCCTATGTCACCAAGGATCAGGACGGGAATTACAGCAACATGCTGTCTGCCGCGCCCATCAACAGCCTGACCTGGGACAACAGCACGAACCAATTGCTGCGCTTTGGCACCACAGGTGGCCTGACACTGACGGTGCCCCAACGCACTGCAGTCTCCAGTGGTGGATCGCTCACCGTGACCGACCTGGATGCAGACCTGAGCACCAAGACGGTCTACGCCACCATCATCGGCACCAATGGCGTAGGTACGATCAGCCACCTGGCGCTTTGGACTTTCAGCGGTATCGGTGGCTCCACATCGCTCAGCGCTTCCAATCTGACGCTGACCAACCTGGCCATCACCACCCAAGGCTTCAACGCGTTCAAGCAATCACTGGGATTGCTGGCATTGGGTAGGGCGGCACTGGCTGGCGTCACGGACTACGGTACCTTATCGGCTTTGGTCAAAAGCCCGCTTGATCTTGGCGCACCACCGCCCTGGTATGTCAGCAGCCTGCCGGAGCCCTCCACGTATGCATTCATGGGCCTGGGCCTGGTCGGCATCGTGTTGAGCACACGGCGCGCTCGACGCCATTGAGCTGACCCGATCGGCTCAGGCCGCCAACGAGGCCGATACCAAGCCCCGTTGGTCCGGTCTGGCCGCCATGTGACGTGCCAGCATGGCTTGCAGCTCCTCACGCCTGAAGGGCTTGCCCAGGTAATCGCTCATGCCGGCATCGATGCAGCGCTGGCGCTCGGTGGGGAACACATTGGCTGTCAGCGCCACGATGGGCACCGGCGGCCTGCCCAGCTGGCTCTCCTGCTCTCGGATGCGACGCGCCGCCTCGAAGCCATCCATCACGGGCAGTTGGCAGTCCATCAGGATCAGATCGGTCTGATGCCGAGCCAGCCAGTCCAGCGCCTTGCTGCCATCGCCGACGATCTGGACAGCGGTCACGCCGATCTGGCGCAGCGCCGCTTCGGCCACCATGGCGTTGATCGCGTTGTCTTCCACCAGCAGCACGTGGCCCTGACCCGGCTCGTATGTCACCTGCGTGGGCCGCGTGGGCTGCGTGGGCTCGGCATGCGCCATGCCGGCCGGCAAAGGCAGCAGACACTCGAAGGTCGAGCCCACTTGGCGCTGGCTGACACAGCACAGATCGCCGCCCATGGCCAGGCACAGTTGCCGCGAAATGGTCAGGCCCAGCCCCGTCCCGCCATGGCGCCGGCTCAGGCCGTCGTCAACCTGGTGGAAGGCATCGAAGATGTGCTGTTGCTCTGATTCAGGTATGCCGATACCGGTGTCCTGCACCACGAAGGACACGGTCTGATCGTCCTGCAAGCGGCGCACGGTCAAGGCGACGCTGCCTCGCTCGGTGAACTTGATGGCGTTGCCCAGCAGGTTGTGCAGCACCTGGCGCAGGCGCACCGCGTCCCCCACCACGGCGTGATGGGGCGGCAGCTCAGAGCGCAGCCACAGTTGCAGCCCCTTGCGGTTGGCAGTCACGGTGGAGACCGCCGCGACGTCGTCGATCAGCTGGCCCAGATCGAAGCTCCGGTGCTCGATGTGCACATGCCCTGCCTCGATCTTGGAGACATCCAGCACATCGTTGATCACGGTGAGCAGGTGCTCGCCGGAGCGCTCCAGCAGATCCAGGCGGCGCAAGGCCACGGGCCGCAGCTCGTCGTCACGCAACAGACGGCTCAGGCCCAGGATGCCATGCAGCGGGGTGCGCATCTCGTGGCTCATCGAGGCCAGGAAGCGGCTCTTGGCCTCGCTGTGATGCTGCGCCAGCGCCAGCGCCTGTTCGCGATCGTGCAAGGCGCGTTCGTGCTCGAAGCGCAGGGTCAGCAACTCGATCAGGCGTGCATAGGCGCGGTGCGACTCCATCAGCAGCAGGCCTGTGAAGGCGGTCAGGCTGATCGCACCGAACACGCCGTAGGCATCGAGCCGCGTGAGGCTGTAGACGGCGCAGGGCATCAACATCGCCAGGATGTGGCAGGCGGTGGCGCGCAGATCGGCGTGCAGGATGAAGGCCGACAGCGCCGCCACGCCCAGGATGGCCGTCAAGGTGATGGCGGTAAGGTCCAGGCGGTCCACCGGCACCAGCCACCACCATGCGGCGCCCCACAGCCCGCCGTCAACCACTACCAGCGCCAGGAAACTCCAGTACCAGGCCTTGTTGGCGGGGTCCTTCGCACGCATGTAGCGCCGGGCATGCAGAAAGCGCGGCAACACCACCAGCGAGCGCAGGCCGAACCACAGCCACACCTTGCCAGGGTCGACCGCATGATGCAGTAGCCAGCCCAGCGCCATGGCAAAGCCCACGGCCATGACCATGACGGTCGGGACGTGCACGCACAACATGTGAATGCGCTCCACCCACAGTTGCGACTGGAGATCGCCGGGTTCCCTGCTGCTTGTCGCGTCCATGGCGGTGGTTAGATGTATGCACCCACAGTATCGGACAACGTTAATCGCATCAAGGTGGGTTTGCGCCGACGGAGCCGTTCAGGCTGCGCGTTTTCGTCCGTCACCCCGCGAGAACAAGGGGGAACCAGGCACGACAAGCTCGGGTTTACACCGCCCGGTGCTGAAAGCGAGGACTTATTCAGCATTGCCTTTACAACCGGCCGACGCAGCGCGGCGAACCGCAACGGCATTGCAGGCGGCCCGCATGATGGGTTTCGCCATAACGGGCTGTCAGCTCCTCGCCGGCCTCGATGTCGCGCAAGGCATAGAACGCCACGCGCCCTTGCTGCACCTTGAGCACCATATTGGGCTCGCAGGCGTGGTTGGCAAAACGCAGCGGGTCGCTGGAGTGCGTGGCATCGACCGCCCGCTTGTCCGAGATGGCGACCATGAAGATGCGGCCCGTGCTTTGCTCGGCCTCGCGGGCGCGGGCGCGGGCCGTGGCCATGTCGATGAACTCGCCACGGATCTCGCCGATCTTTCGGCGTGCAGGGATGGGCTCGGCGGCGAAGGCACCTTGCCCATCGATGCGGCTGGGCGCGACCTCGACACGGAACTTCTGTGGATCGGCCACGCGGCCGTTGCCTGCAGGCTTGGCACCCGCCGCGGGAATCGAATCAGGGACTGACGGCTGTGGGACGACGAGGGGACGCAGGGTGGGCATGGCGCCGAGTATCGCGCAATGGCGTGCCCTGGGCGCCCGTCGCTCTTCGGTTTCAAGCAGGCCGTCAAGCAGGCAACTGATCGGCTTCGCAGGTCCACTCCAGGATCTGCCATGCGCATGATTGCCCAGACTGGTTCACCAAGGCCATGGTGTCATCCAGCTTGTGGACCGACCATGGCCAGACCTGGCCCTCGCGCTCAGGCAGCGTCGAGCGTTCAATGAACCACTGCCCGTCGTCGACATGGCCGAAGGACACCTCGCAATCGAGCCAGTCCACGGCCTGCGCCGGGCTGTGCATCAAGACATCCGAGAGCGTGTAGCCCGGCGTCATGCCGCGCGGCCAGCGTTGCGCACGGGGCCGCACCTGCATCATGTAGCGGCCGGCCAGCAGGATGCGCGCCCCGGTGTCGCACCGGTCTTGCGACAGCCCTGCCAGCACCACGAAGCGCCCGACCGAATCGGGCAGGCGCTCCCAGACCTCGTGGTAGCTCTCGTGCACGCCGATCTCGATGAGCCGATCGGGCTGATCGAACATCATCCAACCCGAGTCGGGCTGCAGGCCCGGCGGCTGGTAATCGGTGCGCCGCAACCAGGTGCAGATCTGACCTTCGGGCAGGCTCTCGAACTGGGTGATGCCGGCAAAGCCTTGCTGCCCTGCCAGCGCGGCCAGCTGGGCCGCGTCCATCTCACCGAGAGGCCGTGCCGCGCGCGCGCGCAAGGCCAGGTCGGGCACGCGCAGGTCGGCATGCCAGGAACTGGTCTGCATCCAGCGCACCCAGGAGTTGTCGTCGGCCGGGGGCGGGGCATCGGCGTCGGCATCGGTTTGCAGCAGGGTGCGCACCCACACGCCCCTGAATTCCTCGGGGACGGCTCGGTGCGTGACGCTCATGGGATGGACTGCGCTCATGGAAGCGGGTGCGAAGGCGAGGTGTTCTGCTGGGGGCACCACACGCGTTCCTGGCCGGTGAGCGCCCGCCCGAATGATCGCATTACCAGGCGCGACTCGCAGTGGAACAAAGTCACGTCCTGCGCCCTCGGCGCAAACATGCGGCATCGGTGCGACGCAGCTTGGAAGTTAGGGATGGCTGGCCTTGCCCAGCTGTGGCCAGATGAATGGTTGCTGTCCACGAATTTCAACCAAGGAGGCCACATGCCTTTGTTTCGTCGTGTGCGTCGTCTGGCCTTGCTGCTGACACTGAGCAGCCTGGGCTGGGCCCAGGCCGCGTCCTTCAGCGGACCGGTCACCGTTTCCCTCATCGCCCCTGGCGGCGCCACTTCGGACGGTGGTGCCACGCTCAACAGCGGTCCCATCGATTTAGTGCAGAGCATCGGGCCTGCCGGCTCCATCGCGCCTGGCGATGGCACCGACATCGGCGGCTACATGCTGTCTCTGGAGTCGATCACACTCAGTGGCACGAGCCTGCTGGTCAAGGTGGCCGAAGGCTCCAGCGACGGCACCACAGGCTATCTGGGCGCCGGTGGCCAGCATGCGCGCTATGTGTTCGACGACCTGACCGTAGCCGGCTCGACCATCACCGGTTTGACCTTTACCGCCACCGACAACTTCGGTGCCGGCAGCTTCGTGGGAATCTCCAACCTGGCGGCCTTCACGGCCGGCAATGGGATCCAACTGAGCTCGCCGCACAGCGTGGTGCTGGCGCTCGACCAGATCCACTTCGCCGACCGCGGCCAGGGTGAATCCAACAACTTCGCCACCTTCCGCATCGACCTGCAGACGGCGCCCGTGCCCGAGCCTGCCACGGCAGCGCTGGCCATCATCGGCCTGGTGGCGATGGGCATGTCGCGTCAGCTGCGTCGCGCTTGATCTGGAGACATCGCCATGAGCACCCCTTACCTGGGCGAAATCCGCACCACCAGCTTCGCCTTTGCCCCCAAGGGCTGGGCCTTGTGCAACGGACAGTTGCTGCCCATCAACCAAAACCAGGCCCTGTTCTCGATCCTGGGCACAACTTACGGTGGCGATGGCCGCGTCACGTTCGCCCTGCCCGATCTGCGCGGACGCAGCCCGGTCCATGTCGACAACACGCTGCCGCTGGGCATCCGCACGGGCGAAGAAAACCACACGCTGACGGTCAATGAAATCCCCGCGCACTCACATGGCCTGCAAGGCAGTGCCGATGTGGCCAACACCAGCTCACCCGTCGGTAGCCTGCCTGCGGCCAAAGGCCGTGGTGGCAAGGACATCTACGCCCCCGGCGGATCACCCCTTCAAGCCATGAGCCCGCAGGCCATTGCACCGACAGGCGGCAGCCAGCCTCACAACAATATGCAGCCTTACCTGACGCTCAATTTCATCATCGCCCTGCAAGGCATCTTCCCTTCGCGCAACTGAGCCAGGAGTCCTCATGGCAGAACCCTATATCGGCGAGATCCGCCTGTTTGCCGGCAACTTCGCACCTGTCGGCTGGGCATTTTGCGATGGCAGCGTCCTGCCCATCTCGCAAAACGAAGCCCTGTTCAACCTGATTGGCACGATCTATGGCGGCGATGGCCAGAGCACGTTCGCACTGCCTGACTTGCGCGGGCGCGTGCCGGTACATCAAGGGCAGGGCCCCGGCCTGAGCCCGCATGTGATCGGGGAGTTGGCCGGCAGCGAACAGGTGACGCTGACACCTTCGCAACTGCCCAGCCACAATCACGTGCTCAATGCCACCACCACGGCGGCCAGTTCGGCCAGTGGTGTGACCGGCAGCCTCACGGGTACGGCAGCCACGACCAATTTTTATGGCAGCACACCCGGGGGCGGTGCACTGGCACCTCAGGCCCTGACGAACACCGGAGGCAGCCAGCCGCACAACAACATGGCGCCCTTCCTGGGCTTGAGCTTCATCATCGCCTTGTTCGGCATCTTCCCCTCACAGGCCTGAAAGGACACCCGATGAGCGATCCCTTCGTTGGCGAGATCCGGCTGTTTGCTGGCAACTTCGCCCCCACCGGCTGGGCCTTGTGCAATGGCCAGTTGCTGCCTATCTCGCAAAACACGGCCCTGTTCTCAATCCTGGGTACCACCTATGGTGGCGATGGCCGCAGCAACTTTGCCTTGCCCAATCTGCAAGCCAGGATGCCATTGGGCGCAGGCAATGGCCCCGGCCTTACGCCACGCAGTCTCGGCGAAGTAGGGGGTGAGCCCAATCACACGCTGACATCGGCCGAGATGCCGGCACACAGCCATGCCGTCCAGAGCGCCGCCTCGCCAGACAGCAAACAGCCCACACCCACATCCACATGGGCTCACAGCGGCGACAACAGCGCCCTGTATCACAGCGCAGGCAAGCCCGCGGCGATGGCCGCATCGGCCATGCAGGCCAACGGCGCAGGCTGGCCGCACAACAACCTGCCACCGGTGCTGTCGCTGACCTTCATCATTGCCCTGCAGGGCATCTTCCCGCCCCGTTCGTGATGATGACGCCAGCACCTAGTCTTCTGACCCTGCTGCCGCGCGCCTTGCCAGCTCCCTGGCAGTGCCTGCGCGCAGGTCAAGACGACCAGGCCCTGCTGCACGACGTCTTTGCCAGCACCAAGCGCATCGAGCTGAGCCTGCTGCCGCCAGATGTTCAGTTGCGTGATCTCTTCATCGGCATGCAGATGCAGGCACAGCGTCAGTCGGTTGCGCAGCACTACCCTGACGCCATCGAATGGGTCGTCCGTCACCACAAGACGGCCGTGGGCCGCCTGTGGCTGCATGAAGACACAGCAGGCGTGCGCATCATCGACATCACCTTGCTGCCCGAGCATCAAGGGCAAGGTGGCGCCCGCGCCCTGCTGCACACGCTGATGCGACTGGCCGACCAGAGCGGTCGCCCTCTGCACCTGCATGTGCTGGCCGACAACCCCATCCGGCACTGGTATGCCCGGCTTGGCTTCGAGCTCACGGCCACATCAGGTCTTTACCAGGCCATGACCAGACTCCCTACTGTTGCCTTGGAGCAGCGATATGAACAAGCGTGACTTCCTCGTCCACAGCGGCGGCCTCGTGCTCACCAACACCGCCATCAGCGCCCCCTTGGGCATGGGCCCTCGTCCTGCCCAAGCCGCATCAGCGCAAGCGCACTGGGAGGCCTTGCAGGGCCAGGTGTTTGCCTGCCAGACCAGGCTGGGTCGCCCGATTGAGTTGACGCTGAGCGCCGTCAACACCGGTGCGCACCATGCGCCGCTGTCCGGGCAAGCGCAGTTCACCGTGTCGTTCGAAGGACCACGAGGGCGCCCTTTGCAGGAAGGCATCTACGCCTTGCAACACCCTCAGGCTGGCACCACGGCGCTGCACCTGACCCCTGTGGCGCATGGCGAGTTCATCACCTACGACGCCCACTTCAACCTGCTGAGCTGAAGCCAGGGGGCGCCACATGAGCAGTCCCCATGAACCCCAGGCACCCAGTGCGGATGACGAAGTCAGCCGGGCACGCGCCCGACGCGCGGCACTGGGCATTGCACGCCCGGCATCGGAACAGCCCGCCGGTGACCATGCCCAGTGGGCCCTGGCGCTATCAGGCGGCGGCATCCGCAGCGCCACCTTCTGCCTGGGTGTGCTGCAGGCCCTGGCCAAGACCGAGAACCCGGCCCCGCCCGTGCCCGATCACCCACGCTGGCCTCTTCTGGGCCAGTTCGATTACCTCAGCACCGTCAGCGGTGGCGGCTACATCGGCGGCTTTTTCAGCAGCCTGTTCGTGCGTGGCCGGCTCTCGGGCAAGCAGTATGAAACCGCGCTGGAAACCACCAAGCGCGCCTACGAGGCCTTGCAGGAAGAGCCGCCCGGCCGCATCCACCGCGAGAGCAACTACGACCCCAAGCACCCCGGCCGCACGGCCCTGGCCTGGTTGCGCGACAACGGCCGCTACATGGCCCCTGGTGGAACGGGCGACCTGCTCTATGGCCTCACCATCGCCGTGCGCAACTGGCTGGCCACGCAATACGTGGTGGCGTCGGCCCTGCTGGTGCTGCTGGCCTCGCTGCAGTTCGTGCGCTGGTTGCTCGCGACCGTCTGCCTGCACTACAACGACCTGGAAGTTCAGTTGCTCAACCAGGTGCAGGGCAGCGACACGCTGATCTGGTGGAGCCCCAGCTGGCTCCTGTGTGGCCTGGTGATGCTGCTGGCCGCCGTGCCACAAGGCATCGCCTTCTGGTTCTCCCACCCTACACCGGGGCGACGTGGCGTTCAGCGGATCGTGCACCAGCTCAACCGCATGAGCAACCGCGGCCAGTTCGGCAGCCACAGCCTGCACGATCACCTGGCCGAGCCACCTCAATACTGGAGCTGGGCCTCCTTGCTGGGGCTGGTGCTCGCGACAGTGCTGGGTGGCTTGGCCATGGTGATCGTTCACATGGGCGAACGACCGGAGCTGGCGGTCGTGGTGGGTGGCATGAGCCTGGTCACCTGGCTGTCCCTGCCCTGGTACATGCTGGCCACCTGGCGCACGCGCGCATCGCCGCAAGGCTCGATCACCTTGCAGCGCGTGATGCTGACCCGCTGGCTGCGCAACGCGCTGTCCATCACGCTGGCCCTGGCTGTGCTGGCCACGGTCGAGACCCTGGCTCAGACGGCCTGGCTGTGGCTGTCATACAAGCACGCGGCCCTGGCCTCGGCCCTGCTGGCCGGGCTCGTGTGGTTGCTGCAACTGGCCGTTCAACAGTTGGGCAACGAGAAGAAGGAAGGCGCGCTCAAGAAGCTGCCCTTGCCCTTGTTGACCGGTGCGGCCGGCGTGTTGTTGTGGCTGGGTCTGAGCGTCTTGCTTGAAGTCGCGCTGCTCAAGGCCGTCTGGCCACATGGCCAAGCCGATCTCAATGTGCTGTGGGACAAGGGCCTGTCACAGCGGGCCCTGATCTACGCCTCAGGCGCCGGCTTTCTGTTCATCTTGATGGCACTGGTGGTGGGGCGCTTTCCAGGCTTTCTCAACCTCTCGACCCTGCAAGGCCTCTACAGCTCGCGCATCGCGCGGGCCTATCTGGGTGCGACCAACCATGCGCGCTTTTCGCCCGATGCCGGCCATGAAGCACGCGATGTGGCCGAACCGATACAGGGCGACAGCCTGAGCAACACCGAGGTCCATCGCAACCCCTTGGCCCCCATCCACTACGTGAACGTCTGCGTCAACCAGAGCGTGAGCCCGGGCGAACAGCTGGTACAGCGCGATCGCAAGGGCAAGCCCATGGTGATCGCGCCAGGCGGGGTCTACCTCGATCAGCAGGCCTACGCACTGGGCAAGGACGGCGAAGAGTCCGAGCTATCCTACGAGTTGTCCTTTGGCGAATGGCTGGGTGTGTCGGGCGCGGCTTTTTCAACGGGCCTGGGCCGCGACACCAATCTGGGCACCTCGCTGGCCATGGGTTTTGCGAATATGCGACTGGGCCGCTGGTGGAAGAGCCCCTCGACCGTCTCGGCGACCCAGGATGGTTTCTGGCGCCGCAGCTTCATGACGCAGGCCTACCTGTTCGATGAATTCACAGGCCGCTTCTATGGACCACACAAGCCCTACCAATACCTGTCGGACGGCGGCCACTTCGAGAACACGGCGGTGTACGAACTGCTGCGCACAGACCGCCCCCGCCAGGTGCGCCTGATCGTGGTGTGCGACTGCGGCTGCGACCCCGACTACCAATTCGAAGACCTGGCCAACCTGACACGGCTGGTGCGCATCGACCATGGCCTGGAGATCCGCACGCACCCGCATGCCCATGACGCTGCCCTGCTCAAGCAGGTCTTTGCGCGCCCCGAGGACTTCAAGCGCCGCGCGGACGGCACGCTGCCCGATCGCAACGGCCGCTGTGCCGTCATGCTCGATGTGGTCGGCACGGATCGCAGCGTGGACCGTGGCGTGCAGCCCGATGAGCTGTTCGCCCGCATCATCCTCATCAAGCCGAGCTTGCTGGCGCACGTCAGCGTGGACATCGAGCAGTACCACGACACGCACGACAGCTTCCCGCAAGAGACGACAATGGACCAGTTCTTCGACGAGGCCCAGTGGGAAAGCTATCGCCAGTTGGGCCTGCGCATCGGTCAGCGCGTGTTCACCGCCGATGGCATGCCCGGCTATCCCCAGAAGCTGTGGCAGGTCTGCATGCAGGGCTTGCCGACTTGATCGACACCACAACATCGGCGCAACAAGGACTCAGGCCGGCAACAACCCATCGGCCTTGAGCAGGCCTTCCAGACAGTGCTCGTGGATGCCGTAGAAAGCCTTGATGTCCTTGATCTGGTTGATGACCTCATCGGGGGACTTGGGCTTGGCCCGCTTGACCGCCAGGATCATCTTGTTTTTGTTGGTGTGCTCCAGCGAGATGAACTCGAAGACCTGGGTTTCGTAGCCCGCAGCGTCGAGCAAGAGGGCACGCAGGCCATCGGTCAGCATCTCTGCTTCCTGGCCCAGGTGGATGCCGTGCTGCAGGATCGGCCTCAAGGGGTGCGGGCTCAGCAGCTGCGGGCGGATCTGCTTGTGGCAGCAGGGCGAGCACATGATGATCTCGGCGCCAGCGCGGATGCCCAGGTGGATGGCGTAGTCGGTGGCCACGTCGCACGCATGCAGGGCGATCATCACGTTCAGCGCGGCCGGGTGGTAGTGCCGCACATCGCCTTGCTCGTAGTCCATGCCTTCGAGCTGGAGCTTGCCGATCACCCGCTGGCACAGCTTGACCAGATCGTCACGCAGCTCGACACCCGTCACGCGGGCATCACGGCCCAGGGTGTGGCGCAGCCAGTCGTGGATGGCGAAGGTCAGATAGCCTTTGCCCGAGCCGAAGTCCACCACATGGATCTGCTGTTGCTCGGCCAGCGGCGAGCGCTGCAAGGCATGCGAGAAAACCTCGACGAACTTGTTGATCTGCTTCCACTTGCGCGACATGGCCGGGATCAGATAGCCTTGCGCATCGGCCACGCCCAGCTCGCGCAGGAAGGGGCGCGAGAGTTCCAGAAAGCGGTGCTTGTCGCGGTTGTGCGCGCTGGAAGCTGCGCTGTCAGCCTGGGATGCCGCCTCGTCTGACGCGTTCACATCCGCACCAATGGCGCCATTGGCGATCTTGCCCACACGCAGGCTGGCCTTTCCCTTCTTGCTGAAGGCCAGTTGCAACTCTTCGGTGGGCGTGTAGAGATGCGCGTTGCGAAAGCCTTCCATCCCCAGCCGGCTGGACAGGGCCGCGAGGGCCTCTTCGTGCGGCAGGTTCTGGGTGACGTCGCGCGTGTCGTAGCGCCACACCAGGCTCAGGCAAGGCTGCTCGCGCAACACGATGGGGCGGCCCAGCACCTTTTGCAGGCAGGCCTCCTCACCGTGGTAGTTGGTGAGCATCAGGCGCTCGCAGCGGCCTTCGCTCAGGCTCTGCGCGACACGCTCGATGAAGCGGGCCACAGATGGGGCCGATTCAGGAGAAGACGAAGACACGGAACAAATCACCTCACCAGTTCAGCACGCCGCGCCAGGCCAGGTAGATGCCAAAGCCCGTCACCAGCATGCCAAACAGGCATTGCAAGGCGAACAGCATGTTGAAGGCCACGGTGAAGCGCACCCAGCTGTGCCGGCTGATTTCGTCGAGCATGAGCGGCCGGCAATCGGGCGGCAGGTTCTGCTCGAAAGTCTTGAGGCCACGCTTGCTCAAACGCAAGAGATGGCGGCTACGCCAGTCGGCGATCGCAAACACACAGGCCAGCAAGCTGGCCAGACCTCCCATGAACAGCAGGATCAAGGGGTGGGCGTGCTTGTCCAGCGCCGTGAAAGCCATGCCATCCACGAAGATGGCGAAGGCCACGAAGAAGTTGAAGGCCTTCAGGCGCTGCTCGGAATTGAAGCGCCAGTGCTCCCACAGGTACGACTCGACCGTCAGTGCCATGGCGCTGGCCTGTCAATCAAGGACGACGTGGGGGACGGCCCGCGCTTTCGCGCGGACTGTCGCGGCGGCTTTCGCCAGGCCCTTCTGGACGCTGCGGCCCGCGTCGTGCTTGCTGTGGATGGCCATCGGCGCGGCGCCCATGACGGGGCTGCTCCCCTTCGCGGCCGCCACTTGGACCTTGTTGCCCATCGCGACGCGGGCCACGTTCGCCACCGCGCCCATGGCGCTGCTCCGGATGTCGCGGCCGCTGCGCATCTTCCAGGGCCTCGGCGCGGGCCTGGGCCAGCAGCCCGTCGAGCGACTCGGGCGCGATGCCCTTGAGCGCACAGAAATTGGCCGTGGTCAGCTTGGTGATCTCGAAATCGCGCAGCAGCGAGGCGCGCTGGCGGCGCTCGGTCTGCTCCTGCTCGCGCTTGGCATTGGCGTTGGCACGGCGGCGCGTCAGTTCGTCGGACGCGACCTTGCGGTGCTCCTCGGTCAGCTCGCCCGCGGGCTGGCCATCCAGGTCGAAGCGCTGTGTGCCCTTGGAGACGGCGATCAGGTAGGACGTGGCCCCGGTGTAGCGGCGAAAGAAAGCCGACAGCGTCTGCTTGCTGAACTCGCCGGGTGCACGCTCCTGGATGTCCACCTGGATGCGCAGCTTCAAGGGCTTGGGCTGCCCCTTAAACAGGGCAGGAAACAGCTCGGCCAGGCGGGCGGCCGTGGCGGCAGGCGACTGAGCTGACGTTTCCACTGACTTGTCGGCCGACGGCACCTGCGCGGCAGGCGGGCCGGCCACGGGGGTGACGGCTTCAGGCGTGGATGAGGAGTCAGCGGCTTGCTCTGCGGGCGCCGGGTTGTTCGAGGACATGGATCTCAGGAAAGAAAACGCAACCTCCCATTGTCGCCTCGTCTTAGCCTTCAATGATGAACAGATTGTGTCCGGAAGGACAAAGGTGTCTCCCCGGTCCAGCGCTTGAAGGAGCGCGTGAAGGCGCTTTGCTCGCTGTAGCCCAGCAGCAGGGCGATCTCGGCCAGCGACAAGGCGGCATCGCGCAGGTACTGCTTCGCCAACTGTTCCCTGGTGCGGTCCAGCAGTTGCTGCCAGGTCATGCCGCTGTCGGCCAGGCGGCGCTGCAGGGTGCGCGTGGACTGGTGCAATGCCGCCGCCACCTTGTCCACATTGACCTCGCCTTCGGGCAGCAGGCGCACCAGCAGCTGCTGCACGGCCTTGTCGAAGGCATTGGGCTCGGGCAAGGCATCGAGCAGGGCCTGGGCCTGCTTGTCCAGCAGCGCGTGCAAGGCGGGCTCGCGTCTGGGCATGGGAATGGCGAGAAAGTCCATCGGGATGGCCACTGCCGTGCGCGCCCGCCCAAAGCGCACCGGGCACCCGAAGAAGCGTTCGAACACGGCCTTGTGCGCCTTCGTGGCCGCGTGCACGAAGTCCACACGCGCCGGGTTGGGCGGGTCGCTGACCTGCTTGCGCATGAAGGACACCAGCGCGGCAATGGCCACCTCGTCGGTCAGCGCGCTGCCGCCACCGGGTGCCCAGCTGATCTCCACCTGCGAGGGGGTGACCTTCAACTCGGCCAGATCGGCGCCATAGAACAGGCGCTCGTAGCGCTGGTAGGCGGCCAGCGCCTGCCCGAGGTTGTCGCTGGCCATCACCAGGTAGCCCAGCACGCCCACATGGTGCGGCGCCACGGCCGCGCCGATATCCAGGCCCGGGGCCGGCAGACCGGGTTTGAGCGCGACGGCCTCATGCAGCAGCGCGGCCCAGTCGGTCAAGGGCACGACGTCGTCAAGCGCATAGGCAGACACGGCCGCGCGCAACTGCGGGGCTTGCAGGCGCATGCGGTCGAGCCAGTCCGTCAGCACACGGGTCCAGGCACCAGTGACGCGGATCAGGGCATTCATGGGTTCAGCAGGGGGTCATGCGGGGTGTCATGGATGGTTAAAAACATGACATGCATTGTCGATGCTATCAAAGCAGCCTTTTCTAGAGTGCAGGGCATTGATCCTCGAACCCTGGAGCGTTTTCGTGAACGACATCCTGCATGCCCTGCTATTCCTGATGCTGGCGGGCTCCGTCTTCGTCGCGCTGATCCTGCTGGAACGCCGCCACCTTGCGCGGCATCAGCGTGCCGATGCCTACGACACCCGCGAGACCCTGGCCAACATCGGCACGGGCCTGATGTACAAGTCGGTGGACGGGGTGTTCATCGCGCTGATCGTCACGCGGGTCTATGACTGGGTCCAGGCACGCGGCCTGCAATGGCAGGCGCCATCGGGCTGGATGGGCTTCGTGCTGCTGTTCGTCCTCACGGACTTCGTCTTCTACTGGACGCACCGCTTCATGCACCGCGTGCGCTACGGCTGGACGGCCCACGCCGTGCACCACAGCTCGCAGCGCTACAACCTGTCGACCGCCCTGCGCCAGACGCCCATGTTCGATCTCAGCGGCCTCATCCTGCTGGGCGTCGTGCCCATGGCCCTGCTCGGCTTTGACAAGAACGCCGCCGTGCTCTCGCTGGAGATCAACCTCTTCTACCAGTTCTTCATCCACACCGAGGTGGTACGGCGCATGCCGGCCTGGTTCGAGTTCGTGTTCAACACGCCTTCACACCATCGCGTACACCATGGCCGCAACCCGAGGCAGATCGACACGAACTTCGGCGGCACCCTGATCATCTGGGACCGCTTGTTCGGCAGCTTCGTGGCCGAGCGCGATGCGGGCAAGATCCGCTATGGCGTCACGATGCGCCAGCCGCGCTCACTCAACCCCTTGCATCTGGTGTTCGGGGAATGTGTCTCGATGTGGCGCGACCTGTGGCACCACAAGGACCTGCGCATCCTGTGGAAGCACCCGGACTGGGTGGGGGAGCGCTACCCTGATCGGGCGATGCCTGAGCCTCTGCCCGATCGAGCGCCATGAAGTGGATTACTTCTTCTTGGCAGCGGCCTTCTTGGCGGCTGGCTTCTTGGCTGCGGGCTTGGCAGCGGCCTTCTTGGCGGCGTTCTTGGGGTCCACGGCAGCCTTGAAGGTGGCGCCAGGGGTGAACTTGGGCAGCTTGGCAGCGGCAATCTTGATCTTGGCGCCGGTGCTGGGGTTCACGCCGTTGCGGGCAGCGCGAGCGTGTTGCTTGAAAGAACCGAAGCCGGGGATCACCACGGCATCGCCCTTCTTGACGCTGGCCACAACCACGTCGAGCAGGGTGTCAAGGATACGGCCGGCTTCTGCCTTGGTCAGGGTGTGCTTGTCAGCCAGGTGCTGGATCAGATCGGTCTTGTTCATAAGTCGGTGTTCGAGTTGCACCCGCAATCGTCGGGCAAGCTATTGTGCAGTAGAGATGGGGCTTGCGAAGCGTTCTGTCTCAATGATCGTGGGTGTGATGATGAAGAGCAATTCACGCTTGACCGTGTTCTGACTGCGGTTCTTGAACAGGTTGCCCACGACCGGCAGGTCGCCGAGTACCGGTGTCTGGTTCTTCTCTTCGACCTGGCTGCTGCTCTGGAAGCCGCCCAGCAACAGGGTTTCCCCGCTCTGCAAGGTCACGTTGGAGGTGGCCTGGTTGGTGTTGATGGTGGGGCCGACCGTTGAGGTCGAGCCTACGCTGTCGTCGGTCAAGGTGAGGTCCATGGAGATGCTGCCGTCAGGCGCCACAAGGGCTGTCACCGAGACAGAGACCTTCACATCCACGAACTCGGTGGTGTTCACGCCCTGCACGATGGAGGGTCGCGAGTAGGGGATGCGCTGGCCCGATGAAATGAGGCCGGGGCGCTGGTTGCTGAGCACCAGTTTGGGGCTGGAGAGGATCTTGGTGTGGCCGGCTTCTTCAAGTGCCGAGATCTCCAGACCGATGTTGATGCCGGCCGGCAGCTTGTAGAAGCCCAGCGCCAGACTGCTGACAGCGGCCTGGGTCAAAGAGTTGCTTGCAGGCAACGAAACGGCATTGGGAAAGCCGGAGGTGCCCGTGGACACGACCTGGTTGAGGTCGCCCACCGAGCCACCGACCTGCACGCCGGACTGCCTGGGCGAGGCACCGTTGAGCAGGTGCGAGCTCGTGACGCCAAATCGCGCACCCAGGCTTTTGCCGAAATATTCATCGGCGCTGACGATCTTGACTTCGACCAGCACTTGCTTGGAAGGCACGTCCACGCGCTTGATCAGGTTCTCGATCAACTGGTGCTCGATCTGCGAGGCCCGCACCAGCAGCAGGTTGCTGCGTGGCTCGACCACCACGGCAGCCTGATCACGCGGTAGCAAGGGCATGGCCGGGTCGGACAGCAAGGCCAGCAGCTCGCTGGCCCGCATGTGGTTGACGGCATAGGCCTTGACCAGCGTGCCTTGCGGCGTGGCGCCGAGGGCCTGCGCACCGGGCGAGCTGTAGGCACCCAGGCTGTCATTGCTCAGGGCATGCGGCGCCGGAGTGGGGCTCGCGGGCGTGCTCAAGGGCATGGGCTGCAAGAGCTGGTTCAGATCAGGGGTCGGTGCGGCGGCTTGCGCCGAGGTGCCGATCAACACGAGGCTTGTGGAGACCAGCCGGGCCAGTCGGCTGCGTGAGAAGGTCGGCATGGGCAGGCTCCGCAGGGTCGATCTGAAGCGATGAGCGGTGAGGGAAAGCGGTGTCGCGGCAACCTGGGGCACATGAGGCACATGGCGCACATGGGCAGTGGCATGGGCCCCAGGCTTGGCGCGAAGCGGTCTTACTTCTTGTCAGTCGAAGGCGTGATCGCCTTCATCGCGGCCTGGAAGGCCGGGTCCATCACGAAGCTGTTCCAGCGTGACATCAGCGCGTTGTAGGTCGGCTGGTCCACCACCTTGGCATTGATCACCGTGGTGATGTCGGCATTGAGCTTGACCAGCTCGCTGTAGCGCGCGAAGTTCTTGCCCTTGAGCTGGGTCACACCGTAGTTGCTGTAGCCGAAGGCGCTGAACAGGTTGTTCCACTCGGCAGAGCCCGGTGTGAACTTGGGCACAACGGGTGCCGGCGGGGTCACGGGCGGGGTCGTCCTGGGGGGTTCGGTCTTGGGCGGTTCGGTTCTCGGCGGTTCAGTCTTGGGAGGTTCGGTCTTGGGAGGCGTGGTGGTCGGAGGTGTGGTGGTGGTCGTCGGCGCACCGCAAGTCCCGCTCACATTGACACGCACCCAGCCCACGCTGGGTGTGGCCGAATCCGCGTTCACCACGATCTTGACGTTGTTCTGGCCCGGCACCAGGTAGGGCTGGGTCCAGATCGTCTTGAGCACATTGGCGCTCAGGTCGATCTTGATGTTTTGCGCGATCAGCGTGTCGTTGCTGAACAGGCGGTTGGTCGTGCCTGTGGCCGCCACGCCCGAGACCTCGTCGTACTTGACGTTGAAGGCGCACTTGCCGTTGCTCGTCAGGAAGGCATCGGTCGTGGCCACGTTGATCACATTGATCACGCTGCTGCCTGTGCCGATGGGCGCTTGCTGGATCACCGTGTTGCCGTCAGGCTTGACGATGCGAAACAGGCCCGTCACCTGGGGCCCGGTGGGCAGCGGCGCCACGGTGGTGGGCTTGGGTGTGGTGACCGTGGTCCTGGGTGGCTCGGTCTTGGGCGGTTCCGTGATGCCGCCCAGGGTGGCGGCGAAAGAGGGCGCCACGAGGGGCGAGGCCAGCATCATCGAGAAGATCAGAGCTTGGGCTTTCATCTTGCATCCTTCATTCATCAACAGGTTGAGAACAGATTTGCAAGCGTCAAACCGGTGGGACGTGCTTCTCGTGGAACGGGCCCATTCCACGGGGGCAACCCCGCTATCTTTTGCATGCGTCCATGCAGGAAGACCGGAGGCTTTGCGTCCCCGCCTTTCAGCGGGTTTGCCAACTGTGCGTGCACAGATTAAGGCGCCCGGTTACTTCGTGTAAGCAAATCCTTCACACTTGAGAAGCCCCTTGGACAAGCGGTCGCCTGCGTCCGCCAAACGGCAATTTCGGACAGCGAAAGCGGCAACCCTGTCAAGACAAATGTCTCTGCTTCGTGTTCCCACCGAATGCCATCAAGATGACTGCCATGAGTCCATAAAAGGGAAGGACCGCACGTGGATGAAATCGTGTCTCTGCTGGGACGCCATGGCTACCTGCCCCATGGCTACTGCTTCACCTGGCAGCCTGGCCTGCTGTGGAGCATGGTGTCTGCCGACACCCTGATCGCCCTGGCCTATTTCTCGATCCCGCTGGCCATCTGGCGTTTCATGACGCAGCGCCGCGAGCCTGGGCTCGACCGGGTCCTGATGTTGTTTTGCGCCTTCATCTTCGCCTGTGGGCTCACCCACGTGCTGGACGTCTGGACCATCTGGCAGCCCGACTACAGCCTGCAGGCCCTGGTCAAGGCGATCACGGCCTTCATCTCGGTGGGCACGGCCATCTTGTTGTGGCCCCTGCTCCCCAAAGCCCTGGCCATTCCATCTGTGAGCAAACTCAAGTCCGTGATCGCCTCGCTGGAGGCCGAGGTCGCGCACCGACGTGAAGCCGAAGCCGACCTGGCCGACATGCAGGAGGCCCTGGTCATCACTCTCTCCAGCATCGGCGCGGGCTTTCTCGCCACCGACCGAGAGGGCCGCATTGCACGCATGAGCAGGCTGGCCGAAGAGGTCACGGGCTGGTCGCAATCCGAGGCCATGGGCCAACCCTACTGGGAGGTGTTCAATGTGGCCGACCGGCCGGCAGACTACAGGAAGCGCAACCCGGTCGACATGATGATCGAGCAGGGCGGCACGCTTGAGCGGGTGCATCATTTGAACGTGGTCTCGCGCCAGGGTCACAGGACGCCGCTGGAATGCCAGGCCTCGCTGACCTACTTGCCCGATGGCCGCGAACGTGGCCTGGCCATCGTGTTCAGGGACATGACGCGGCTGTATGAAGTGCAGGCCGACAGCAGCCGGCTGGCTTCCATCGTCGAGTCGTCGCATGACGCGATCGTGGGCAAGACACTGGATGGCCGCATCACGAGCTGGAACAAGGGCGCCGAAACCATCTTCGGCTACACGGCTCAAGAGGCGATTGGCAAGTCCATCCAGATGCTCTTGCCGCCGGAGCGCGCGCACGAGGAGATGCGCATCATCTTCCGGATCGCGATGGGGCAGCACATCCCGCCATTCGACACGGTGCGGCGACGCAAGGACGGCAGCCTGGTCGAGGTGTCGGTGACCATCTCGCCTATTCGCGATGCGCAGGGCAATGTCATCGGGGCCTCGAAGATCGCGCGGGACATCACTGAGCGGCGGCAGGCCGAAGCATTGCGTCTCAAGGGCGAGCAGCTGGAGGCCGAGAACCGCCAGATCCAGGAGGCCAACCGCCTCAAGAGCGAGTTCCTCGCCAACATGTCGCACGAGCTGCGCACGCCGCTCAATGCCATCATCGGTTTTGCCGACTTGCTGCACAGCGGGGCTGTGCCGGCCGAGTCCCCCAAGTACCGCGAGTTCCTGGGCCACATCGGCACGAGCGGCCGCCACCTGCTGCAGCTGATCAACGACGTGCTGGACCTCTCCAAGGTCGAAGCGGGCAAGGTCGATTTCTACCCAGAGCCGGTGCACCTGCCCACCCTGGTCACGGAGGTAACCGACATCCTCGGCGCATCGGCCAACCGGCAGGGCGTGAGCCTGCGCACCGAGATCGACCCCGAGGTGATCCAGCTTGAACTGGACCCGGCACGGCTCAAGCAAGTGCTCTACAACTACCTCTCCAACGCCATCAAGTTCACGCCTAGCGGTGGGCTTGTGACGGTCAGCGCCATGCCCGAGGGGCCGCACCACGTGCGCATCGAGGTGGCCGACACCGGCGTGGGCATCGCGGCCGAAAAGCTGCACAAACTCTTCATCGAGTTCCAGCAGCTCGACAACGTCTACACCAAGAAGCACCAGGGCACCGGCCTGGGGCTGGCCTTGACGCGGCGGCTGGTGACCGCGCAGGGCGGCACGGTGGGTGTGCGCAGCCAGCTGGGACAAGGCAGCGTCTTTCACCTGGTGCTGCCTCGCACACCGCTGAGCCCGACCGAGCAGGACGATTCGCACCGCGTGCTGGTCATCCACGACCAGGGGCAGGAGCAGGCCCTCATCCATGACACCTTGCGCGATGCCGGCTTCCTGGTGGACACCGCCGCCACCGGCGAGCAGGCTGTCGCCTGCGCACGGAACATGCACTACGACGCCATCACCCTCGCCCTGAGACTGTCGGATCGCACAGGGCTGGATGTGCTGAGCCACATACGGCACCAAAGCCCGAGCAGCGACTCGCCCGTTGTGGCCGTGACCATGCCTGCCGAGCCGCGGGGCGTGGTGGGCTTCCAGATCACCGATGTGCTGTTCAAACCGATCGAGGCCAGCCAGATCAGGATGGCGCTGAACCAGATCGGCCTGAACAGCGAGCGAGGCTCGCGCGTGATGGTAGTCGACGACGACCCGATCGCGCTCGACCTCATGCATGTCACGCTCAAGACCATCGGTCTGAATGCAAGCTGCATACAAGATGGCCGCCAGGCTTTGCAGGAGCTGGATGCGCACTCGCCCGATGCCCTCATCCTCGACCTGATGATGCCGGGCTTCGACGGCTTTGCCGTGCTGGACGCCCTGCGCCGCATGCCGCGCTGGCGCAACCTGCCCGTGTTCATCTGGACCAGCATGCTCTTGACCGACGAAGAGTACGCCTTGCTGAGCCGCTCGGCCCACGCCATCTTGAGCAAAGGCGGCGGCACGCTGGAAGCCGTGCTCAACGACCTGCGCCGATGGCGGCCGCTTCGCCAGACCAGGGCAGCCAGGAGCCGCTCATGAGCCCGCCACGCGTCCTGATCGTGGACGACAACCTCATGAACCTGGAGCTGGTGAGCTTTCTGCTTCAGGCCGCCGACATCGATGTGAGCGCCGCATCGAATGCCGACGCGGCCTTGCGAGCCATCGCCGAGGTGGCGCCCGATTTGATCCTGATGGACATCCAGCTGCCCGACATCGATGGCCTGACACTCACGCGCCAGATCAAGGCCGACCCGCGCACCCGCGCCACGCCCGTGGTGGCCTTGACGGCTTACGCCATGAAGGGCGATGAGGCTCGCATGCTGGAAGCGGGCTGCGACGGCTACATCGCCAAGCCGATTGATGTCACCAGCTTTGCGAGCAGGGTGAAGGCCTATCTGGCGCGGCGCGCGGCATCGTCCTCATCATGATCTGGCGCAGGAAGCCGGCCACCAAGGACCGTCATCATGCTGTATTGCAAGGCAATCAGCATGGCGGCCAGGCACACGATCAGACTCAGACACATCAGGCGGGTTTTGCATGTACCACGGCGAAAGATTGAACAGCGTCACGCACCTCTTGGGGCTGGCACTGGCCATCGCGGGTTCGGCCGTGCTGGTGGCCCAGGCCATTCATGGCGGCGACGCACGCAAGATCATCAGCTTCAGCGTCTTCGGGCTGAGCATGATCCTGCTGTATGCGGCCTCCTCGCTCTATCACAGCCTGCGCGGCGCCAGCAAGGCGTGGTGGGCCAAGGTCGATCATTGCGCCATCTACCTGCTGATCGCCGGTACCTACACGCCCTTCACGCTGGTGACCCTGCAAGGCCGGCTGGGCTGGGCCATCTTTGCGATGGAGTGGACGCTGGCCCTGGTCGGCATCGGCAAGGAGCTGTGGTGGGGGCGCGAAACCGTGCCCTCCGTGCCGCTGTATGTGCTGATGGGCTGGTGCGGCATCGCGGCGGCCTCTCCCTTGATGGACAGGCTGCACAACCAGGGTTGGATGTGGCTGCTGGCCGGCGGGCTGCTGTACACGGTGGGCATCGTGTTTTACGCGCTGGACACGCGCTTGCGCCACGCCCACGGCATCTGGCACCTCTTCGTGCTCGGTGGCACGGCGAGCCATTTCGTCACGGTGTGGCGCTTCGTGGCCTGAGGCAACCGCTGCATCAAAACGTCAGGCGCGCTTCCAGCGTCAGCGTGCGGCCGCGTGGGTCGAAGTAGCGTTCGTCGTAGCCCAGCATCTGGCCTTTGTAGGTGCCCACCTCGTTGAGCGACAAGGGTGGCTTGGTGTCGAAGAGGTTGTTCACGCCCACCGTGAGCTGCAGCACGCCATTGACTTGCCAGCTTGTCTGCCAGTCCCACAGCACCTGGTCGGGCGACTGCATGCGGATCTGCTGTGCAGCTGAGGCCGGCTGGCCGTTGGCGTCAAGCGCGTACACCGTGATCGGGGCATCGTCGTAGCCTGACTGGTAGCGCGCGGTCAGGCTGTGCGTCCAGCCCGCGCTGATGAGGCTGGTGCGCCAGCTGGCCCGCCATTTCAGGGTGGCCGTGCCGTAGCGGCCATCGTCGATCGCGCTGAACCAGGGGCCGCCCGCGTAGAGCTGGCTGTCTTCGCGCAGCATGACGGTGGCGCGCAACTGGCTGTCGATCACGCCCAGGGCCGTGCTGTGTTTGGCGCCGGCCAGCAGGTCCAATCCACTCGACATCAGGGTGCCGAGGTTGGTCGGGCGACCTTGCAAGGCCAGTTGTGGGCCGCTACCGGTGTCCACCGTGGTCCAGCTCGCACGGGGCACGGCCAGCGGGCTCTCGAACGCCACGGCCTCATCCACCGCCGCGATGCGATCGTGGATCTGCACGGCCCACAGGTCGGCGCCCAGCAAATAGCCCGCACTGGGCGAGAGGCGAAAACCCAGATTGGCCTGCACGGAGGTTTCCGGCTTCAGGTCACTGTTACCGCCTGCGACGATGGGATAGGTCGAGGCCGCCGTGCAGGGCGTGACCCCCAGTGAGGTGGCCAGTGCCTGCAGATCGGCGGTGCAGTCATGCTGTTGGCCGGTGACGCCATCTGAGCGCCCTGGTGAGCGCAATTGGTTGAGCGTGGGCTCCCGAAAGCCCGTGCCCAGCGAGGCACGCCACAACAGGCTGGGCGAGGGCCGCCAGCGCGCGGTGGTCTTGCCGGTCCAGGCCTGCCCAACAAGTTCGTCGTGATCGGTGCGCACGGCTGCACCCCATTCCAGCGTCGGTGTCAAAGGGGCCAGCCATTCGCTGAACGCGCCCCAGACATAACGGGATGCCGATGAGGGCTGCATGGGTACCGCGTCACCGATGCGCAGGTTGGCTGCATCGAAGCTGCCTGCCAAGGTACCCACAGCAGGGTCGGACAGCAGGCCTTGTGCAAACAGGCTGGGATCGAAGGTGAGCCGCTCGCGGCGCACATTGGCACCCACGGACCACTTGACAGGCCCGCCCGCCAACGGCGCCAACTCGCGCGAGGCCTGCCATTGCAGTTCGGCCAGCGTGGAGCGGCCACTGAGCCACTTGCCGCTGTAGCTGGCCGCCTGCTGGGCCGCCAGTTGCGAGGCCGTCTGGTTGCCTGGCGCGACCACAGGGTTGAGCAAGCCGTCGTCCACCAGGCGCTGGGCGACCGTGTTGTTCAAGGCGTGGTCGATGTCGCTGCGTGTGTGGCTGACGGAGTAGCTCATGCCCGTCGACCAGCGCCAGAAATCCCAGCGTCCATCGAGCCTGGCCGCCAGATGGGCCAGATCGGACGTGTCATCAAACCCTCGACGGCCCAGGTCCACGAAGCGGTAGTTCATGTAGGTGGGATTGTCGGCCAGGTTCAGGCTGCTGAGCTGAGGGTAGACCGATGGCGACAGGAACAGCCCCGTGGCCGCGGGCGCCAGATGCGAAGTCACCACGCTGCGCGACAGCAGCAGGTCCAGCGCCAGCTTGCTATCGGGTGCCCATTGGCGCGTGTAGCTGGTCATCAGACTGTGCTGGGTCTGCTCGGGAATCAGGTCCAGGTCGGCCGCGTAGTTGTACGAACAAAAGGGAAAGCCAGGCGAATCCGGGTATTCGTAGCGATACGTGCCCGATGGGCACAGCCCCGACAACGCCAAGACAGGGTTGCCAAAGAAGTTGCGGTCATAGATGGTGCCCGGCGCTGCCGTGTCCTGCACATCCGCAAACCGATACCGCTGCCCCTGGTACGTGAAGTCCTTGATGGCATCACGCGCGTAGTCCCGCTCCATTGCCCGCAAGGCCGAGCGGTGCATGGCCGACACACCTAAGCTGAGGTTCTGCCCGGTCTCGTCCACGCTGCCCACACTCTTGAAGGCACTGAGGCGCCCTTCATGCGCGCCGCCTCGCGGCCAGCTCACGCCCACCGTGGCCTCATTGGCCTCGCCATCGCGCCGCGTGATGATGTTGGCCACACCACCCAGTGCATCGGCGCCATACAAGGCAGATGCGCCGTCGCTGAGCACCTCGATGCGGTCGACCATCGCCAGCGGGATGGTGTTGACGTCCACGCCCGACAGGCCCCCGTTGCTGAGCTGCCCGCCAAAGGGCGCCACGCGCTGGCCGTTGAGCAGCACCAGGGTGTAGACATCGCCCAGGTTGTGGATCGACAGGCTGGCATAGCCGCGCGAATCGGTGCCCACCACGGCCGTGGTGGGCACCATGCCCTGCATCACCGGCAGCTGCTGCAGCAGCTCGGTCGTGGTGCGCACGCCAGACCGTTCGATGTCGGCGCGGCGCAGCACCGTCACGGGCAGGGCGGTTTCCGCATCGAGCCGGCGCAGCGAGGTGCCGGTGATGTGGACGGCAGGCAGGCGGTCACTGGACAGGCCAGTGGCGGTTTCGGCGTGAGGAGGGCTGTCGTCGGCAGGGGCGGGTGCATCTGCGGCCATCGAGGCACACGGTACAACCAGAGCCCAAGCCACCGTCATCGCCACGTTCACAGAGCGGGCACGGTTCATGGGCGAGCCATTCCAGGAGAGGTTCAAGCTGCGCCGCAGTGTAGGCGCTGCCCGCGTGTTTCCGGCCGATGCCGCCCCTTCAGCTTAGGGGGATCAAGCTGTCGTCGTCAGCATGCGGGCAATCAGGGCGCCCCGGTATTGCTCACTCAAAGGAATGCGCACATGCCATGGGCTGCCCGGCGCCACGTCGATGGCCTCGCCGTCCATATTGCGCATGGCTTCGAGCTTGACGATCTGGTTGCCGCCCGGGTGGACGACCTCGATGGTGTCGCCCACGGCAAAGCGGTTCTTGACCTCGACCTCGGCCCAGCCGCCTTCGATGCCGCGCACCTCGGCCACGAACTGGCTGCGGTGGAACTGCGAGCTGCCATCGAGGTAGTTCTGGTAATCCTGCGCGGGGCGCCGTTGCAGGAAGCCGCCGGTGTAGCCCCGGTTGGCCATGCCTTCGAGCTGTGCCAGCAGGTCCGGGTTGAAGGGCTGGCCGGCCACTGCGTCATCAATGGCCTGGCGGTAGACCTGGGCCACGCGCGCCACGTAGTACAGCGACTTGGTGCGGCCCTCCACCTTGAGCGAGTCCACACCGATCTCAGCCAGGCGGGCCACATGCTCCACGGCACGCAGGTCCTTGGAATTCATGATGTAGGTGCCGTGCTCGTCTTCCATGATGGGCATGAGCTCGCCAGGCCGGTCAGACTGCTCCAGCAGATAGACCTGATCGGCCAGCGGATGCCGCTTTCCATCGCCACAGGCCGAGAAGGCCTTGTCGGCTGCTTCCTGCTCTTGCTGAAAGTGGAAGTCGCCCTCCAGCTTGATGGGGATGGCCTCGCCCGTGTCGGACAGTTCGGAAGCACCATGGGTCTTGTACTCCCAGCGACAGGCATTGGTGCACGTGCCTTGATTGGGGTCGCGCCGGTTGAAGTACCCCGACAGCAGGCAGCGGCCCGAATAGGCGATGCACAAGGCGCCGTGCACGAAGACCTCCAGTTCCATGTCGGGGCAGGCCTGACGGATCTGCTCGATCTCATCGAGGCTCAGCTCGCGCGACAGGATGATGCGCTGCACGCCCACCTTCTCCCAGAACTTCACGGTGGCGTGGTTGGTGGTGTTGGCCTGCACGGACAGGTGGATGGGCACCTCTGGCCACTTCTCTCGCACCATCATGATCAGCCCGGGGTCGGCCATGATCAGGCCATCGGGCTTCATGGCGATCACGGGTTCGATGTCGCGCAGGTAGGTGCGCACCTTGTCGTTGTGCGCAATGAGGTTGCTGGTGACATAGAACTTCTTGCCGCGTGCCCTGGCCTCGCCGAGGCCTTGCTGGAGCTGCTCCAACCTGAACTCGTTGTTGCGGGCACGCAGGGAGTAGCGCGGCTGGCCGGCATAGACGGCATCGGCGCCGAAGTCATAGGCCGCCCGCATCTTGTCGAGCGAGCCGGCGGGCAGGAGCAGTTCAGGGGCGGGGCGGGTCATGGGGCGCATCATGGGCTGCTATTGTGCGCCGCAGGCAGGGCCCATGACATGATGTCGATCATGACGAACGCCGACCTCAGCCAGCTCGAACCCACGGCCGTGTGGACCCATTTCGCCACGCTGTGCCGCATCCCGCGCCCCTCCAAGCAGGAAGCGGCCTTGCGCGACCATCTTCGCCAATGGGCCGAGCAGCGCGGCCTGTTCACACTGGTTGACGAGGCCGGCAACCTCCTCGTCCGCAAGGCGGCCACACCAGGGCGCGAGGGTGTGCCTGGCCTGGTGCTGCAAGGCCATCTGGACATGGTCTGCCAGAAGAACGCCGACTCGACACACGACTTCACACGCGATCCCATCGTGCCGGTGTTCAAGGACGGCTGGGTCATGGCCGAAGGCACCACGCTGGGTTCGGACAACGGCATGGGCGTGACCATGACCCTGGCGCTGCTCGAAGACCAGCAACTGCCGCATGGCCCCATCGAAGCCCTGTTCACCGTGGATGAGGAAGCCGGCATGGGCGGCGCCCAGGGCCTGCACGCCGACCTGCTGCAAGGCCGCTTGATGCTGAACCTGGACACCGAGGAGTGGGGCGAGTTCTACCTGGGTTGCGCCGGCGGCATGGACGTGAATGTGGACCGCCCCGGGCGGGCCGAGCCGATTCCAACCGGTTGTGCAGCCTGGCGCATCAGCCTCACCGGCCTGCGCGGCGGGCACTCGGGCGTCAACATCCATGAAGAGCGCGGCAATGCGATCAAGCTGCTGGTGCGCGTGCTGCAAGGGCTGGAGACATTGGGCGAAGTTCGCCTGGTGTCGCTGCAAGGCGGCACGGCCCGCAATGCCCTGCCCCGCGAAGCCTGGGCGACGGTGGCTCTGCCCATGGCCCTGGCGGCCGATCTGGCCCAGGTGCTGATGTCCTGGGAAGCCTTGTTCCTGCAAGAGCTTGAAGGCGTCGAGCCCCACATCGTGCTGCGCGCTGAACCCGCTCAGGCCCAGCAGGTGCTGAGCGCCACCGAGCAGGACATCTGGCTGGGCAGCCTGCATGCCGCGCCGCATGGCGTCAAGCGCATGAGCCAGCGCCTACCCGGCGTGGTCGAAACCTCCAACAACCTGGGCATGGTGGACATCTCGCCTACGGGCGGCCATGCCAACTTCATGGTGCGCTCGTTGCGCGACAGCGGCAGCCAGGCGCTTGCCGACGAGATCATCAGCCTGTGGGCGCTGTCGGGCACGCGGGCTGAAGCATCGGGCGCCTATCCGGGCTGGACACCCAATCCCGACTCGCCTTTGCTGGCACTGTGCCAGCGCATCTACCAGCGCGAGTTCCAGGCCGCATCCCATGTGCAGGTCATCCATGCCGGACTGGAGTGCGGCATCATCGCGGCCAAGTACCCGGGCATGGACATCGTGTCTTTCGGCCCCACCATCCGCGGTGCCCATGCACCGGGTGAGCAGGTGGAGGTGGCCTCTGTGGCCCGGACCTGGCAGTTGCTGCGCGCCATCGTGACGGCCATCCAGGCATGAACGCGGCCAGGCGCCCATGCTGTCCACATTGTGAAAGGCCCTTGCCTGCCTGCCTGTGTTCTTGGGTCAGCCCAACGGACAATGAGACCCCGGTGCTGATTCTCCAGCATCCGCAGGAAGTCAAACAGGCCAAGGGCAGCGCGCGGCTGCTGCATATGAGCCTACGGCACTGTCGCACGCTCGTCGGCGAGACCTTCGATGCCAAGGCTTTGCAAGCGCTGTTGGCACCGGCTCACATCACGCGGCAGGCGGTGCTGCTCTACCCGGCCAGCGCGCAGATGCCTGCGCCCACGACCGTGCCCGCCCCTGGGTCGGCCAGCCCCACCTTGTTGGTGGTGCTCGATGGCACCTGGCGCAAGAGCCTCAAGATGCTGCACCTCAACCCCATCTTGCAGACGCTGCCTCGGCTGGCCATCGACCCCGAGTCGCCCAGCCGCTACGCGATCCGCAAGGCCCGCCGCGCAGACCAGCTCTCCACGCTGGAAGCCACCTGCCTGGCCCTGGGGCAGCTGGAGCAAGCGCCGGCGCGCTACAACGCCCTGCGCACCGCATTCGATCAGTTCGTGACGGCCGTGGCCGCACGCAGGCAGTCCGCCCTTTCGGCCTTTTTGTCCACCGAGCCCTGAGCCGACAGCGGCTCTTTCAGCCAGCGCGCTCAGCGAACCCGGGAAAGGCAGCGAATTTCAGTTCGATTTATCGCTGGCATCTTGATCATGCGCAAAGGCTGTTGCATATTGCTTGCCGGGCAAACGATTTGGCGTCCCTTGCCCTCATCCTGGCATACCATTGTAGGTATGCAGCCCGCCTTGCATCGACGCCATGCCACGTCAGCGAGGGAGGCCGTATGCGGTTGTCGAGGAGAGATCCGCCGATCCACAGCACCTGGGCCGATTCCATGAGCGAATGGCAGCACGAACGCGTCGACCTCACTGCGCTGATGACGGCCATGCCCGACCTGGTCTGGGTCAAGGACATCGAAGGTGTCTACCTGGCCTGCAACCCCGAGTTCGAGCGCTTCTTCGGTGCCAAGGAAGCCGACATCGTCGGCAAACGGGATGTTGATTTCATCTCGGCCGAACAGGCCGCCGCCTTCCGCGAAAGCGACAAGGCCGCCATGGCGACAGGCCGCTCCTACAGCTCCGAATCGCTGATCACCTACGCCAGCGATGGCCACCAGGTGCTGGTGCAATCGGTCAAGACGCCCTTGTTCGACGCGCGCGGCCTGATCTACGCCGTGGCCGGTGTGGCGCGCGACATCACGGCCTTGCGCCAGGCCCAACTGGAATTGCGCAAGATCAACCGGGCCTCGCGCCTGCTGGGCGAATGTGCCAGCATGCTCATTCAGGCCGAAGACACGCAGGCCCTGCTCAAGCGGGTGTGCGAGCTGGCCGTGGTCGAAGCCGGCTACCGCATGGCCTGGGTCGGCGTGGCCGAGCACAGTCATGGCCAGCCCGTTCGCCCCGTGGCCTGGGCCGGCCCCGCTGACGAGTACCTGGCGAATGCCACTTTCTCCTGGGCCGATGACGAGCGCGGGCATGGCCCCTGCGGCATGGCCGTGCGCACCATGGCGCCCGTGTGCAACCAGAACTTCCTGAGCAACCCGGGCATGGCCCCATGGCGCGACGCGGCTTCATGCCTGGGCTTCCAGTCTTCCGTGGGGCTGCCATTCAAGTTCGACGAAGGCCTGGTCGGGGTGCTGTCTCTTTATACCCCCGAACCCGATGCCTTCCAGAAGGACGAAGTCGATCTCCTGATGAAGCTGGTGGGCACCCTGGGCTATGGCCTGAGCGCCATCAAGGCCCGCATCAGCCGGGACCATGCCCTGGCCGAGCTCAAGAAGAGCGAGTTCCTGTTTCGCTCGCAATTTGACCTGGGTCATTTCGGCATCAACATCACCGCGCCAGACAAGCAGTGGATCAAGTGCAACCGCCGCTACTGCGAGATGCTGGGCTATTCGCAAGACGAGCTGCAGCATCTGAGCTGGGAGCAGCTCATCCATCCCGACGACCTGCCCGCCGTGCTGGCCAACTACCAGCGCCTGCTGGCTGGTGAGATCGACCACTACCAGATGGACCAGCGGGTTCTGTGCAAGAGCGGCCAGATCATCGACATGACCGTGGCCGTGGCCTCCTACCGCGTGGAAGGTCAGGTTCAACTGGTCATCAGTTCCCTGCTGGACATCAGCGAGCGGCTGCAAGCCCAGCGCGAACGGGAACGCCACCGCCAGGATCTGGAGCACCTGGTCAGCCAGCGCACTAGCGAACTCGAACAGGTACGCAATGAGGCGGTCCTGGCCAACCAGGCCAAAAGCACCTTCCTGGCCAACATGAGCCACGAAATCCGTACGCCGATGAACGCCATCATTGGCCTGCTGGCCCTACTGCGGCGCGACCTGAATGACGCACACCTGCTGCAACGCCTCGATCAGGCCGATGCGGCATCCGCCCATCTCCTGCAAGTCATCAACGACATCTTGGACATCTCCAAGATCGAAGCCGGCCGACTGAGCCTGGACGAGCGGGACTTCGAGCTGCGCGAGGTCATTGGCCATGTGTTCGATCTCGTGCGCGACCGCGCCGGCCGGGCCCGGGTGGAGCTGGTGCAGGACATAGACCCGACCCTGCCCAAGTACCTACATGGTGACGACATGCGCCTGCAACAGGTGCTGCTGAACTTCGCCAGCAACGCCGTGAAGTTCACCGAGCAGGGGCGGGTGCTGCTGTCGGCCAAGCAGATCGCCCCGCCCGCCGATCTGGTTCGCAAGGCCCCAGCGGCCGATGCGCCGATTTGGCTGCGCCTTTCCATCGAGGACACGGGGATCGGCATCGCTTCCGATAAGCTGGACAAGCTGTTCCAAGCCTTCGAGCAGGTCGACCGCTCCTTGACGCGGCGCTACGGCGGCACCGGCCTGGGCCTGACCATCAGCAAGCGCCTGACCGAGTTGATGGGCGGACGTGTCGGTGTGCGCAGCCAGCCCGGGCAGGGCAGCACCTTCTGGGTGGAACTGCCGCTCGTGCCGGTTGCACGTCTGGCCAACCCGCCCACGGCCCCCAGCCCGCAGCACCCCCGGCTGGCATCCGAGCAACTGCGGGGCATGCGCGTGCTGCTGGCCGAGGACAACGCCATCAACCGCCTGGTCACCATCGAGGGCATGGCGGGTTCGGGCCTCGAATTCGACGTGGCCCTCAATGGCGAGGAGGCGGTGCTCAAGGCCAGCCGCCATCGGTACGACCTCATCCTCATGGACATCCAGATGCCCTTGATGGACGGCCTGGAGGCCACCCAGCTCATCCGCAAGCTGCCGGGCTATGCCAATGTGCCCATCCTGGCCATGACAGCCAATGCCTTCGAGGAAGACCGCCAGGAATGCCTGGCCGCCGGCATGAACGACCACCTGACCAAACCCTTGCTGCCCTCACTGCTGGCCGAGCGCATCGCGCATTGGGTGGCCATTCGGCCCGCCGACCGGGAGGCGCGCGGCGCCAAAACCACTCAGTAGTCCTCACTCAGTAGTGAGGCGGGATCTCGTCGTGCAGGCTGCGGAAGGTGCCGCCGCCAGCGTCGTTCACCTGCTGGCGCAGCTGGATGACCTCGTTGATCAGCAGATCGATCTGCTGCTGTTGCCGGGCCACGAGCTGGTTGAGGTGGTCCAGCAGGTCTTCCGTGAAGCCCGACTTGACTTCGAGGTCGGTGAGGCGCTTGTCGATGAGCTCGCTTTGTTCCATGCCCGTATTGGACCCGAATTCAGGTGGCTTGGGACACGCCTCAAAGGTGAGGCCAGCGAAAATGGCTGATCAGCAGCACGACCAGGCTGAACACCACGAAACCCCAGGGGACACCAGGCACCCACAACATCATGTACTCCTTGCAGGCCTGACAACAAAGGCCTTGATGGGGAATACGCGGTCGACGCAGCGGGGCCGACATGATCTGACTGGACTCCCCCCATGCGAGGGATCTGCGCGAGGAATCTCGGGAACCTCACAGCACGTCGTCCTTGTAGACCAGGTGCAAGGCGCCGTTGGCGGCATGGATGCGCTCGTTGCCGATCATCAAGGCCGCGGAGTGGGCGTCGCGCAGATGACGGGCCACGCTGTAGGGCGAATCATTGCGGTAGCCGGTCGTGCCGGTGATGCGCAGGGCCTTGGTGCAGATCTCGGCCACCAACTCCGAGGCATTGAGCTTGAGGTGGTTGAGCTCCACCGCAAAACCCACCGACGACAAGGTGTCGCGGCCACCATCGGGCTGGTGCATCAAGGTGGCGTAGTACTGCGCGCGTTCACGCACCTGGGCCCGCATCAGTTGCAGGCGAGCGGCCACTTCACTCAAGCGCGATACGGTAGGTGGTGTGCCGCCGCCCATGCGCTTGGCGGTGTCACGCACGAAGGCCCGCGCGCGCGCCACGGCATCGGTTGCGATCCCCAGCCAGGCCGAGGCCCACAGGATGTGCGCCCAGGGCACCATGGTGTGGGCATTGATGTCGGCAAAGGGGTCGGGCACGATCTGCCCGGCGTTGAACTGCGCGCTGATCACATAGCCCGGGCTGCAGGTGCCCCGCATGCCCATCGCGTCCCAGCTGCTGATCTGCTGCATCTCGCATTGCCGCTTGGTGACCAGCACCAGGGCCTGGTCGCTGGCCGCCGAGGCTTCGCTGCGGCGCACGGTCATCAGCAGGTCATCGGCATCTTCGCCATAAGACACGACCGTGCCCTCCTTGCGCACGCTGCACTGCTCGCCTTGCTGCGCGATGTTGCAGATGCTGGTGCGCACCGAACCGCCCACGCCCGCTTCAGACGTCACCGAGGCAATCAGGCGCTGCTGCCGCACCAGGTCGTTGAGGTAGTCCTGAAAATAGGGCGTGTGCCCGTGGCGAACCAGGCACCCAACCTGCACCTGGTGCATGGCGAACACCATGGCCGCCGACGCGCAGCGTTGCCCCAGCGCCTCGCACATCAGACCCAGCTCGACCATGCCCGCGCCGTGGCCGCCCAGGCTTTGCGGCACATAGGCCGACAGCAGGCGCTCGGCCTTGAGCGCGTTGATGACCTCGCGGGGGAAACGCCCCTGTCGGTCCACGACATCGGCGGCCGGCCCCGCAACCTCCCGGGCGATACGGCGAACGGTTTCGATGCGATCGAGTGCGGCGGGATGGAGGTTCATGGTGCGTGGACCGGTGGTGTCTCAAGAGACGGCCCATTCACCTTACTGAAGCCCTGGCTGGCCAAATTTGACCCAGCACAAAAGGCGCGCTCAAGCACCCCAGCTCATGTGGGCAAAGGCATCGATGAAGCGTGGCAGGTCTTCAGCCGCCAAGGTATCGATGCCGGCCGCGCGGGCCCGCCCATTGCCGCCGAAAGCCTGACACAAGGTCGCGGCGCCGCAAGGCCTTGCCAGGGGTGCCCGCACGCTCACGACATGCCACCCCTGCGCCTGAAGACACAACACGGCATGAGCTTGCGCCGGTGCCTCATGCGCCAGCTCGTTGGCCAGCACGCCCACCACACGCCTCGCCCAGGCCTCATCGGGCAGGCACAGCACCCGGCCCTGCGCACCTTCCCATGCAGGCTTGAGGGCGCGGGCCTGGCGCAGGTCGTCGCGCCGCAAGGCGTCCAGCTCGTCGGCGATGGGGTCTTGCCTCACGAGGTCCAGCGGGCTGCGAAAACGCACCAGCAGGCCAAAGAGCCGCTCAGGCGCCATGTGCACATCGGCCAGGGTCTCGCCATAGGCGTTGTAGTTGATGCCTTCGCCCAGGCGCCGCAAGGCCGTGCATTCGCGCTCGCCCAAGCCACTGCGCTGTGCCAGCTCGTCTGCCACGGTGGTAAGGTTGTCACCATAAGCACCGACCAGGGCCCAGGGCCGCGATGCACCGTCGACCAGACGGTCGACCAGCAGGCTGGTGCACACCGCGCTGTCCAGGTCGATATGGGCTTGCAGCAGCGGGTGCCTGGGGATATCGCCCGTCTCATGGTGGTCCACATAGCGCACCATCACGCCGGTGTCCAGCAAACGCTGGAGGGCAGGCTGGTTGCGCTGCATCGACAGGTCGAAGACGTTGACCTCGTCACCCGCCTGAGCCTGCACGCGCTCCAGCAGCGCGATCTCGCGCTTGAGGCCGGTGATCAGTTGCGCAGGCACAGCGGGCTCGTGCCAGTGCCATTGCACCGTGGCACACAAACCATCAGCATCGCCGTTGCACACATCGAAGCGCATCGCATCCCCGCCTTCCTGAAATCCTGGACTGGCATGTCAGCCGGCCATGGCACGCCATTGTGCGGCCAGCTCGCCAGCGGGCCAAGGCCTGCTCGCGTCAAGCGTCAGCGTATGGGGCAACTCCTGGCTGCTCAGGGGCTGTGCGCGCACCTGCTGGGCGCTCAGCACCTCTTGGGTGGCTTCAGAGGCATCGCCGCCTCGCGCCTGGCGCTGCGCAATGCGGGCCCTCAGCACCGCGCCTGGCGCCTGACAGTGCAGGATGGTGAAGGGCACGCTCAAACAGTGGGCCAGCTCGGCAAAGCGGTGGCGATCGGCCGCGTCCAGAAAGGTCGCATCCACGATGACCGGCCAGCCCCACTGCAAGGTCAATCTGCTCAAATCCAGCAAGCGTGCATACGTGGCCGCGTTGGCTTCGGCGGTGTAAATGCCGCCCGGCACCACCTCATGCGACACCACCGTCGGGCTCAGGCCGAACAGGCGTTTGCGGATGACGTCGGCGCGCAGGTGCACCGCCCCCGCCTCGCGCGCCAGCAGGCGCGATACATGGGTCTTGCCTGAACCCGACACGCCATGCGTGATGAGCAGCCTCGCGGGCGCGGGTGCGCTCAGGCGCAGCGCCAGCGCGAGGTAGTCGGGCCTGCGGTCCGCGCCGCCCTGGTCTGCCCGCAGGCGGGCCACCAGCGCCCGCACCAGGGCACGGTAGACCAGGTAGTAGCGCAGCACGGGCAGGCCGGCATGGTCGCCCCTCACATCCAGGTAGGCATTGAGGAAGCACCAGGCCAGGTCATCGTGGCCATGGGCCATCAGGTCCATCGCCATGAAGGCGATGTCGCTGAGGCCATCGACCCAGCGCAAGGCCGGGTCGAACTCGATGCAGTCAAAGGCCGTGGCGCCTTCGGGCAGCAACACGGCATTGGCCAGGTGCAGGTCGCCATGGCCTTCGATCACCCAGCCATCCTGGCGGCGCTGAAGCCAGATGGCATGCAGAACCTGGGCTTGCTGTTGCAACCAAGGCTGCAAGGCTGCGCAGGCCGCTTCACAGCCGTGGGCTTGCAAGCCCTGCATCAGCGTCTCGACTGGGCGCGTGATGCGGGCAGGCGATCCCCAGTCATCGGCTTGGCCTGCCTGAGGCGCCTGCGCATGGAAGGCGGCCAGCTTCTCGGCCAGCTGCACCAGATGATCGGGCATCAGCTGGCCATGGGCCAGGCGTTCGCTGAACAATGCCCCCGCATCGAACTGCTTCATGCGCAAGGCGTACTCGATGGGCTCGCCCGTGCCGCCCAGTTCAGGCGCTTCGGCCGTGCCACTGATGGGCGAGACATCCAGGTAGAGCGAAGGCGCCAGCCTGCGGTTGAGCGCCAGCTCCTCATGGCAAAGCCGGTGGCGCGTGGTCAGGCTGGAAAAGTCCAGAAACGACAGCGTGACCGGCTTCTTGATCTTCCAGGCATGGGTGCCATCGAGCAATACCCAGGAGATGTGGGTTTCAATCAGTTGCGCGTGCAACTGCCTTTGCAAAGCCTGGACCAGTTCGATGGACATCGATGGGCCCAGTCTGGTTCAGGTGCGCGGCTTGCGCCACACGCTGGCCAGCCAGGGCTGCTGCTCGCGCGGCAGGCCATCGGGCCGGTAGTAGTGCTCCAGCTCGGTAAAGCCTGCTTCCAGCAGGTAGCGGCGCCAAGCCGGCCAGCTGTGGAAGGCGCCGTAGCGGCCTGCATGCCAACCTTCTTCGTCCTGGCCACGCGGGTTGGAGCTGAACAGCACGCCGCCAGGCTTGAGCGTGGTCCACAGCTCGCGCAACACGCGTGGCAGCTCCTGTGTCGGCACATGGAAGAGCGCGGCATTGGCGAACACGCCATCAAAGCGGGCAACAGGCAAGTCCAGCGCCAGAAAGCTTTGCACCAGCACCTCGCAACCACTGTGGGTGCGGGCCATGGCCGCGAAACTGGGCGTGCCTTCCAGACCTGTGGCGCGGTGGCCCATGTCGGTGAAAGCCTTGAGATCGCGTCCGGGCCCACAGCCGAAGTCGAGGATCTCGTAAGGCGCCTCACCCTCGATGTGGCCCAGCAGGGCAGCCATGTTCTGGCTGACATCGTGGTCGCGCGTGCCCAACCAGAACTGCGCCGCACTCGCTTCGTAGTGCGCGATGGTGGTGTCGGTGATGCGTTGCAGATCTTGCTGGTTCAGGCCCATGGCGCATGGTTGCACAAGATCCACCGCCCCGCATCTGATTCAGCGCAGAACAGTCAGGCAGTCAAGTCGATCAGGGCTGGGACGCCGCCGAAGCGGGGCTCACGGCCTTCACGTCCTGATGCTTCTCCCGCGTCAAAAAAATCAGCGGAATCAGGATGGGCACCAGCACGGCGAAGTACACCATCAGCATGCCATCGGCCGTCTGGGCGATGGGCGAGGCCAGCTTCTGCGCGGCTTGCTCCCCCGGGGTCTCCTCGGCCTCCACGCTCACCTCATAGGTGTGCGACAGATTGGCGTGGATGCGGCCCGTGCGCAGCGTGTAGTTCTGGATGTAGCGCTTGCCGGTCAGCTCGCCATCGAGCTGCCAGCTGCCATCGGCCTTATGCTCGAATCCCATGGCCTTGGCCTGCTCGGCTTCCTCGTCCGACAAGGATGCCGGCAAGCTCAGGTGATAGCGGCCGCTCGTGCCGCCATCGAGCGAAACTTCGAAGGGGCTGAACTGCGCACCGGCCTTGGCCTGCAAGGGCGAACCCAGCAAGGCCACCAGGCCGGGCGGCGCGGTGAAGATATAGTGGTGATGCTCGCCCAGCACCACGAACTGCTTGCGGTCCTGCGTGATCATCACGGTCGACACCTTCTCGGTGTAGCGCTGGTGGATGAGCTTGGGCGTGGTCGAGCAGCCGCTGCCCAACAGGGCCAGGTTAAGCATCCCCCATGTCACGACGGTGCGGCGGTTGGTGTTCACGAGCGATCCCTTCAGCGTTGTCTTGCGGTGTTGGCCTGTGCAGCCAGCACGGTAACGCCCCTGATGGGCTGTCCGCTTTGGTGCCCCTGAAGGAAGGGGTGACCCACGGAGCCATTCGCCTGACCCTGGAGCACCAGGCCCTGTGCCGGCGGCAATAGTTCACGCAACATCCAGTTTTGCGCCGCCAACCCCTCGGCTTGCGGGGGGGCCGCTGCGCCCCAAATGTCTCTTGCTTTGCCACCATGTCGGCATGGTGTTGTTGTAGCCAGTTTGAAGATGTGGATTCCTGAGTCGATTTACAGCAAGCTGCCCGCGCTCTATATCGCGACGGGCGCCGCCCTGGTGCCTGCCTTTGGCTTCAGCGTGCCCAGCCTGCTCAGCGCCCTGCTCCTGTTCACCGCAGGTGGCTTGACGGCGCTGTGGCGATATCGCCATCGCACGGCACAGGTCGAGGTCGACACCGGCTCCAGCCTGCGGGACGAGTGGGCGCAACGTCGCGAGCGCCGCCGTCAGGCCGCTGCAGAGCAAAACGCGCGCGCCCACGGCCACCGCTGATACTCGACCGATACCACCTGATAACGACGACCGCACCTTCTCGGCCCTCCTTCTCAAGAGGGTGATGCCGGCCGCCCGAAGCCCCCCTGCGCACCCTTATAGTTCCCCGATTGTCGGCACCAAGGTCCGACCAACGACAAAGGGGAGCGGGCCATGGGCTCATCACGCAAGATTCAGGCATACCTTCAATCCGGCCTGGCCCTGGCCTGCGCCGCCGTGATCACCCACGCCCTGGCCGTGACCGTGCAGACGATGTCGCCCCAAGGCGAGGTGGCCAAGGTCCGGCAGGCCCGTGTGACGTTTTCGGACTCGATGGTGAAGTTCGGCGACCCGCGCCTGCCTTCGCCCTTCAATGTGTCCTGCCAGAACGACAAGCCCATCACCGGCACCGGTCGCTGGGTGGACGACAAGACCTGGGTCTACGACTTCACGCAAGACCTGCCCGCCGGCACACGCTGCGGCCTGGCGCTGAGCCCGGGCGTCAAGGCCCTGAGCGGCGAGGCCCTCACCGGCGACACACGCTTTGCCTTCAGCACCGGTGGCCCCTCGGTCGTGAGGGCCTATCCTTCCCCTGGCGACTACAGCAAGATCGAGGAAGAACAGGTCTTCGCGCTGCTGCTCAATGGCGTGGCCACACAGGCCAGCATCGAAAAGCACGCCTACTGCGAGGTCAGCGGGGTCTCCGAGCGCCTGCCTGTGGCCGTGGTGGGCGGCCAGGTCCGCACCGACATCCTCAAGGCCGTGGGCCTGGTCGCACAGCAGGAGCGCGTGGTGGCCGTGCGCTGCGCCCGCCCGCTGCCCCCCGATGCACGCGTGAGCCTGGTGTGGGCGCGCGGCATCACCACACCTTCGGGCGTACCCAACTCGGCCGACCGCGAACTCGAATACAAGGTGCGGCCGCCCTTCACGGCCAGCTTCACCTGCGAACGCGTCAATGCCCGCTCGGATTGCCTGCCCATCCGGCCCATGCGCATCGAGTTCTCTTCGCCCGTGCCGCGCAAGCTGGCCGAGCGCATCGTGCTCAAGGCCGCCGATGGCGAGCACAAGCCCCTGGTCGAACAAGACCGTGGCGAAACCCAGGAGCGTCTGGTGAGCGTGGAAGCCAGTGGCATCCGCAAATGGTTCTACTTTTTCACGCGCAACCGGGGCGAGGTCAAGATCGACCCGTCCGAGAGCGCAGTGAGCGCCGTGGAATTCGCACCGACCTTCCCTGACAGCTCGGCCGTCAGCATCGAGATCCCCGCCGACCTGAAAGATGACTCGGGCCGCCCCTTGGGCAACGCCAGCGCCTTCCCGATCAAGACACGCACCGCCGAGGCACCGCCACTGGCCAAGTTCCCGCGCGCCACCTTCGGCATCCTGGAACTCAATGCCGAGCCCACCTTGCCCGTGACGGTGCGCCATGTTGAAGGCGACCTGGCCGTCAAAGGCTTGCAGCCTGACGCACCCACGCCCACCGGCAAGAGCGCGGTGCGCGACCTCAAGCTCTCGGACGATGCGGCCATCATCGACTGGCTGGCCAAGGTCAAACGCTATGACGAGAGCCGCCTGCGTCGTGACGAGGTGGAAAGCGAGCTGCACGTCAAGCTGCCGCCCGTCCACACCAAGGCCAAGCCCAAGCGCCCCGTCAAGCGCTATGGGGAAGACGAGGCCGATGACGTCGACAATCAGCCGGGCTACAACCCCGATGCCGCCAACCTGGTTCAGACCCGCACCGTCAGCCTGCTCAACCGCGAGAAGGCTGCCCAGCGCATGAGCCTGCCCAGTCAGGCCAAGACCGATCCGCATCCCTTCGAGGTCATCGGCATCCCCATGCCGCAGCCGGGCTTCCATGTGGTCGAGATCGAGTCGCCCAAGCTGGGCCAGGCGCTGCTGGACCGCGACGCGCCCATGTATGTGCGCACCAGCGTGCTGGTCACCAACCTGGGCGTGCATTTCAAATGGGGTGCCATCAACTCGGGCGTGTGGGTGACCACGCTGGACAAGGCCAGGCCCGTGCCCAACGCCGTGATCCAGATCTCGGACTGCCGCGGCCAATCGGTCTGGAAAGGCCGCACCGACCAGCACGGTTTCGCCAAGGTGGACGAGGCCCTGCCCTCGCTGAGCTGGAGCTACTGTTCGGCCGACCAGTCCGGGCGTGAGGAAGGCTATTTCATCAGCGCCCGCAAGACCGACGAGAAGGGCCGCGCCGACATGGCCTTCGTGTGGTCCAGTTGGAACGAGGGCATCGAGTCCTGGCGCTTTCACATCAACAGCGCAGGCCGCTACAACCCCGAGCCCCAGCGCTTCCACACGGTGTTCGACCGTACCCTGCTGCGCGCCGGCCAGACGGTGTCGATGCAGCATCACGCCCGCGCCGAGCTGCTCACCGGCCTGCGCCTGCTGCGTGACGATGAACTGCCCGACGAGGTCCGCATCGTGCACCAAGGCAGCGGCCAGGAGTTCAAGTTTCCCTTGAGCTGGCGCGAGCACCGCCATGCCGACACCACGTTCCAGATCCCCGAAGACGCCAAGCTCGGCGTCTACGACGTCTCCTTGCGCTGGCCTCACGGACATCGCGGCTACGTGCCCACCGGCAGCTTCCGTGTCGAGGAGTTCCGTCTGCCGGTGATGACCGGTCGCATCATCGGGCCCAAGGGCGCGCTGATCCAACCCAAGGATGTGCCCATCGGCCTGCAGATCAACTATGGCAACGGCGGCGGTGCGGCAGGCCTGCCGGTGCGGGTGTCGGCGCAACTGGGCGACGCCGACATCGCCAGCGCCTTGCGCACCCAGCGCTTCCCTGGCTTCAACTTCCAGCCTCCGCGTGAGCCCCGCGACCCCAATGCGCGTGGCTTCTTCTCTGAAGAGTATGTGGACGAAGACGACGATCAGGTCTTCACCCACGCACGCAACGACCGCGCCAAGCTCGTGGCCGACAAGTTGGCCGCGACCCTGGATGGCAAGGGCGCCGGCAACGTCACCTTGAGCAAGCTGCCCGAGGTCAGCACACCGCGCCAACTGCTGGTGCAGGCCACCTATGCCGACCCCAATGGCGAGGTGCAGACCCTGAGCCAGACCTTGCCCGTGTGGCCCTCAGGCATCGTGCTGGGTGTGCGCACGGACTCGTGGGTATCGGTCAGGCAGAAGGTGGCCACGCAGGTGATGGCCCTGGACACCAACGGCCAGCCTCAGGCCGGCATCAGGGTCGCGCTGCGCGCCGTGGCCCACCACACCAGCTCGACACGCAAGCGCCTGGTGGGCGGCTTCTACGCCTATGACAACCAGAACGCCGACGAAGACCTCGGCGAGGTCTGCAATGGCACCAGCGACGCACGCGGCCTGGTGCTGTGCGAAGCGGAGATGAGCCAGCCTGGCGAGATCGAACTGATCGCCCAAGCCAAGGACAGCGGTGGCCACCTGGCCCGCTCGGCGGCTTCGGTGTGGGTCACGCGCCAAGGCGAGGTCTGGTTCGGCGGCGACAACCAGGACCGCATGGACGTGATCCCCGAGCGCCGCAACTACGAAGCCGGACAGGTCGCCAAGTTCCAGGTGCGCAGCCCCTTCCGACACGCCACGGCCTTGGTGGCCATCGAGCGCAACGGCATCATCGACACCTTCACGGTCCAGCTCGATGGCCAGGACCCGACCATCGAGGTTCCCATCAAGGCCGAGTGGGCGCCGAATGTGTATGTGTCGGTGCTGGCCGTGCGCGGCCGCATCCGCGAAGTACCGTGGTACTCCTTTTTCACCTGGGGTTGGCGCACACCCAGCGAATGGTGGCACGCCTACCGCGATGAAGGCCAGCAGTACCAGGAACCCACCGCTATGGTGGACCTGTCCAAGCCCGCCTTCAAGTACGGCATCGCCGAGATCGAAGTGGGCATGGGCCCGCACACCCTGAAGGTGGACGTACAGCCCGACCAGAGCAGCTACCCGATCCGAGCCACCAGCCAGGTGCGCATCAGGGTCAGCCTGCCCGATGGCTCACCGGCCCCCGCGGGCACCGAGGTCACGCTGGCCGCCGTGGACGAGGCTCTGCTGGAGCTGCAACCCAATGAAAGCTGGAACCTGCTCAAGGCCATGATCCAGCAGCGCGGCTATGGCATCGAGACCGCGACCGCGCAGATGCAGATCATCGGCAAACGGCACTACGGCAAGAAGGCCGCACCGGCCGGTGGCGGTGGTGGCGACTTCCCCACCCGCGAGCTGTTCGACACCCTGCTGCTGTGGAACCCACGCGTCGTGCTGGACGCCAAAGGTGAGTCGGTCGTGAAGGTGCCGCTCAATGATTCGCTCACGAGCTTCCGCCTCGTGGTCGTGGCCGATGCGGTCAAGGGCAGCAACGTCGCCCTGTTCGGTACGGGCCAGGCCCGCATCCGCGCCACGCAGGATCTGCAGATCCTCTCGGGCGTGCCGCCCCTGGTGCGCGAAGGCGACATCTACCGCGCCATGTTCACGCTGCGCAATACCACGGCCAAGCCCATGGACGTGGTGCTCACAGCCCAGGCGGGCAGCGCCTTGCCTGAACAGCGCATCCACCTCGACGCCAATGCCGCCGCCGACGCCAGTTGGGACGTGACTGTACCCTTCAACATCAAGCAGGTGGAATGGCAGGTACAGGCAGCCAGCACGGGCGGCAACAGCACCACGCAAGACCGCATGAAGTTCACACAGAAGGTGGCCGAGGCCGTGCCTGTCACGGTGCAGCAGGCCACGCTGATGCAGCTGGACAAGCCCATCGGCATCCCCATCGCCCCGCCTCAAAAAGCCCTGCCCGATGGCAAGGGCGCACTGCGCGGCGGCATCGAAGTGGCCTTCAAGCCCAAACTCGCCGATGGCATGCCGGGTGTGCGCGAGTTCTTCGAGCACTACAGCTGGAGCTGCCTGGAGCAGAAGACCTCGATCGCCATTGGCCTGCGCGACACCGGCTACTGGCAAAGCATCGCCAGCCAGATTCCCCTGTATCTGGACGAAGACGGCCTGGCCAACTACTTCCCACCTGCGGTCGGCTGGCACAACACGGGAAGCGACTCGCTCACGGCCTACCTGCTGTCCATCAGCGACGAGGCCAGCAAGCTGGGTTATGACTTCCACATCCCGCCCGATACGCGCGACAAGATGGAGCGCGGCCTGATCGCCTTCGTTGAAAGCCGCATCAAGCGTGATTTCTGGACGCCCGCCTTCCTCAAGAACGGCGACCTCGATGTGCGCAAGCTCGCTGCACTGGAAGCCTTGAGCCGCACGGGCCGCGTGCAGGCGCGCATGCTGGGCTCGATCCAGATCCTGCCCAATCAATGGCCCACCGGCGCCGTGATCGACTGGCTGATGGTGCTCGACCGTGTCAAGGACATCCCTGACCGCGACAAGCGCATCACCGAAGCCGATCAGATCCTGCGTGCGCGCCTCAATGTGCAGGGCACGCGCCTGGGCTTCTCCACCGAGCGCGATGACAGCTGGTGGTGGCTGATGGCCAATGGCGACGTCAACAGCGTGCGCATGATCCTGGGTGTGCTGGACAAACCTGCGTGGAAAGACGACATGCCGCGCCTGGTGACCGGCACCTTGCAGCGCCACCAGTTCGGGCACTGGTCCACCACCGTGGCCAATACATGGGGCAGCGTGGCCATCGAGGCCTTCTCCAAGCGCTTCGAGAAGGACCCGGTGAGCGGCAGCTCGCGCGTGGGTTTCGACCCTGGCGGCAACGCCCAGACGCTGGACTGGGCCAAGCAAGGCGCGGGCGGCACGCTTGCCCTGGGCTGGCCACAGGGCTTTGCCGTGGGGGGCAGCAAGGCGGCCACCACCGTCAAGGTCACGCACGAAGGCACCGGCAAACCCTGGGTAACTTTCACCAGCAAGGCGGCCGTGCCTGTGGTCACCCCATTCAGTTCGGGCTACCGCATCAACAAGACCATCACCGCCGTCGAGCAAAAGACCAAGGGCGTCTTCAGCCGAGGCGATGTGCTGCGCGTGCACCTGGACATCGACGTGCAAGCCGATGCCACCTGGGTCGTGCTCAATGACCCGGTGCCGGGCGGTGCCACCATCCTGGGCAGTGGTCTGGGCCGCGACAGCCAGATCGACACCAACACGGAGAACGAGGATGAACGCGGCTGGCTGGCCTACAAGGAGCGCAGCTTCGAGGCCTACCGCGCCTACTACCGCTACCTGCCCAAGGGGCACTTCAGCGTGGAGTACACCGTGCGCCTGAACAACCCCGGCACCTTCGGCCTGCCGCAAACCCGCATGGAAGCGATGTACGCGCCCGAGATGTTCGGCGAGTCACCCAATGCGGCCATGGTGGTCCAGCCCTGACGCGCCACAGCAGCACAACAGCGACACAACAGCGCTCAAGCACCATGACGACCATGCCCAGCCCAAACCGCACGATGGCCCGCGCCATCGTGGGTCTGGCCTGCGCATGGGCCTTGCTGCACGCCCAGCAGGCCCGGGCTCTGCCCAGCTTCGAGCAGGTCAAGGCAGACTACCGCTCATCAGACACGCTTTTGCTGGACCGCCACGGCCAGCCCCTGCAAGCCATCCGCACCGACCAGGCGGCCTTGCGTGGCGACTGGACGGCGCTGCCGCAGATCTCACCGGCGCTGCGCACGGCCTTGCTGCTGTCTGAAGACAAGCGCTTCTACGAACACAGCGGCGTGGACTGGCAGGCCGTGGGCTCTGCCGCCTGGGGCAATCTGTGGAACCAGCGCACACGCGGTGCCTCCACGGTCACCATGCAGCTGGCAGGCCTGCTTGATCAGGATCTGGCCATGCCCAGGGGCGGCCAGCAGAGCCGCTCTTTCGTGGCCAAGATCGGCCAGGCCTCCACCGCCTGGCGGCTGGAACGCCAGTGGCGCAAGGACCAGATCCTGGAGGCCTACCTCAACCTGGTCGGCTTTCGGGGCGAGCTGGTGGGCATCTCTGCCTTGTCGGCCAGGCTCTTTCACAAATACCCCAGCGGCCTGGATGCCGAAGAGGCCGCCATCGCCGCGGCCTTGATCCGCGCGCCCAACGCCCCGGCTCCGCGTGTGGCCGAGCGGGCTTGTAGCGTGCTGAAGGAACAAGGCCTCCAGCCAGACTGCAAGGTCCTGTCGACCTACACAAGCCAGGTCCTGGCCAGCAAGCGACAGGAGCGACTGGATGCCGATGCCCAGCTCGCCCCCCACCTCGGCAGACGCCTGCTGGCCGCCTTGCCCAGGCAGGCCCCGCGCCCCGCCCGCATCACGACCACACTGGACGCCGGCTTGCAGCGTTTTGCCCGCGACACCCTGCGCCAGCGCCTGACCGAGTTGCGCGAGCGGCATGTGGAAGACGGCGCCGTGATCGCCATCGACAACGCCAGCGGCGAGGTGCTGGCCTGGGTGGGGTCCAGCGGCGGGCTGTCCCAGGCAGGCGACGTGGATGGCGTGACCGCACGGCGCCAGGCCGGCTCCACGCTCAAGCCCTTTCTCTACGAGATCGCCATCGAACAACGCTGGCTGACGGCCGCATCCATCCTGGATGACTCGCCCTTGGGGCTGACCACCAGCGGCGGCCTCTACATCCCGCAGAACTACGACCACGACTTCAAAGGCCGCGTGTCCCTACGCACGGCATTGGGCTCGTCCTTGAACGTGCCGGCCGTGCGCACCCTGCTCATGGTGACGCCGGAGCGTTTCGCACAAAGGCTCTCGGCGCTGGGCTTGCCGCTTGATCACAACGGCGACTACTACGGCTACAGCCTGGCCCTGGGCTCCGCCGAAGTCACCCTGGCCTCGTTGACCAATGCCTACCGCGCCCTGGCCAATGGCGGCCGCTTCTCGCCATGGCGCGCCCAAGCCACATCGACCTCTGAAGCCAGCCCGATCATGAACCCGGCTGCGGCCTTCATCGTGGCCGATGTACTGGCCCATCGTGAGGCCCGCGTCCCCACCTTCGGGCTGGACAACGCCCTGGCCGCACGCTACTGGGCCGCCGTTAAGACGGGCACCAGCAAGGACATGCGCGACAACTGGTGCATCGGCTTTTCGCGGCGCTACACCGTGGGGGTGTGGGTGGGCAACGCCCATGGCGACCCGATGTGGGATGTCTCGGGTACCACAGGTGCCGCCCCCGTCTGGCGCGCGGTGATGGACGCGTTGCACCAGCGCCATCCAGACCAGCGCGCCGCCCAGCCGCCCGATGCGCCAAGCGGCCTGGTCCAGCAGGCGATTCGTTTCGACGGCCAGCTGGAGCCACCGCGCATGGAATGGTTCATGGCCGGCACCGAACAGGCCGAGATCAGGCTCGCCAGCGCCATGGGCCAAGCCAACACCCTCATCCATGCGCCCAGCGACCGCACCATCGTGGCCCTCGACCCCGACATCCCCCTGCAGGCCCAGAAGTTGTCGTTCAAGGTGGTGTCGGGCGTGTCGCCGCGCTGGTCGTGGCGGCTCGATGGCAAGCGCCTGGGGCCGGCCATCAACACACAATGGGCCATGTGGCCAGGCCATCATTTGCTGGAGCTGGTGGATGCCGGCAACAAGGTGATGGAGGCCGTGCGCTTCGAGGTACGAGGGGCCCAGGTCAAGCCCGGCGCCAAGCGACGTCAGTCTTCGACGTAGAGGATGTAGCTGCCCGAACTGCCGGTCAGGCCGCTGACATAGGCCACACGGATGTAGACCGTCGTGCTACCCCGTGCGGTATTGGTGACCGAGGCCACGTCGGCCTGTCCACGCCCCGCCGTGCTGGATGTCCACAGGCTGCCATCGCTGCGGTAGATATACAGGTCGTAGTTCGACCTGGCATTGGGCAGCAGTGAGGCCGTCAAGGTCTTGCCACCCGGCAACAGCACCTTGTAGTAATCGGCATCGCTGATCGATGAGATGGTGGCATTGACCGCCACGGGCATGCCCGCGATGGCCTGGGGCGTGTACAAGGTGTTGTTGGGCTCGATCTCGACCTGCGTGGTCGGGAAAGAAGAGGCCAACTGCGCCGCGTCCACGGCCGCATTGGCATCCACGATGCCCGCCCCGCACTGCACGCAGTTCGCCGGGAACGGCCGGGCACTGGCACGCAGGCGGTACTGGATGTCGTCTGGCGTGAGCGAGGGGTTCACCGACAGCATCAAGGCGGCCACCGCACTCACATGCGGTGTGGCCATGGACGTGCCGATGTAGAGACCATAGCTGTCGGACACCGGCGAGGTCTGCCCCGAGTCGATGGTCGACCAGATGCCATCAGCACCATCGCCCCCCGGTGCGGCCAGACTCACCACCGAGCCATAGTTCGAATACGAGGCGCGACCGCCCTGGCGGTTGACCGCCGCCACCGCGACCACGCCTGCGCAACTGGCCGGCTCGAATTGCCCGGCATCGCTGCTGCTGTTTCCCGCTGCGGCCACCACCACGGCGCCCTTGGCCCGCGCCGCGTTGACAGCGGCCTGCATCGTCATGTCACAGGCACCGCTGGCGCCGAGTGAGAGGTTGACCACACGAGCTGGCGTCATGTTGAGAGGCACGTTGCTGATGCTGCCGCCGGCGGCCCACACCATGCCATCGGCCACATCCGACATGTAGCCGCCGCAACGCCCCATCGCACGCACCGGCAGGATCTTGGCGCCAAAGGCAATGCCGGCCACACCCATGCCATTGTTGGTCACCGCAGCAATGGTGCCGGCCACATGGGTGCCATGCCAGGAGCTGTTGGTCGCACTGGAATCAGTCGAGCAAAAACCCGCCGTGGTCCAGTCGCCCGGGTCGCTGGCATCGGCATCCCGGGCATCGCCATCGTTGGAGATCTTGGTATCCGAGATGAAGTCGTAGCCCGACAGCAGGTTGGCCGCGAGATCCGCATGTGGCCTGAAGCCCGTGTCCACCACACCCACCACGATGCCCGCGCCCGTGGCCTTGTCCCACGCAGCTGGCGCATTGATACCCGCTGCGGCCTCGAACAGGTCCCACTGACTGCCGTAGAACGAGTCCGATGGCGTCATCATCGAGAACAGCAGGCGATCAGGTTCCGCGTACTCGACGCTGGCATCGCCGTCTTGCAACTCTCTGGCCATCACGCGCAACTGGTCCATCGGCAAACGGCGGGTCAGGTGCCACACGTCCGTGCCCACGCTCATGCGGCGCACATGCTTGAGCTGGACGCCGTGACGATTGCCCACCACACGCGCACGATCCGATTGCGTCGAATCCGGTGTGCCCTTGGGATCGGCCTGCTTGTACTTGATCAGGATGCGATCACTCTGCCAGTTGGGTATCACCGTGTTGCGCGCCTTGAGCGGCTCGCCGGTTCGGACCAACGAGGGCGTGCCCGGCTGCGCCCAAGCCTTCCCCATCGGCAGGACCTGCGCCAGTATCAAGCTGACCGCCATGGCCGTAAGACGAATGTGGTGCACCATCAATCCCAGTTTCATCATGTGAACCGCCCGTACAAGGAACGGGCGATGTGCTGATTGTGGGCGAGCCCACAGGCCCTGCATGTGAAGTTAGTTTGCCGGCCCCGCAGGTGATGGGCGGGACAAACCCGAAACAGCCGGGTCGGCCCGCAAGCGCGCCACCGCGAAATCCACAAAGGCACGGACCTTGGCCGCCGCCCGGCGGCCAGCCGCATGCACCAGGTAGACCGGGATCACGGGCGGCTCGTGGTCAGCCAGCACGATCTTCAAGCGGCCCGCAGCCACATCGTCGGCCACCTGGTAGGACAAAGCCCGCGCCAGGCCATGGCCGGCGCGCGCCGCCATGATACCGACCTCACCGCCATTGAGCGTCAACTGCATGTGCGGCTGCGGACCTTGGACCAGCTTGCCGCTCTGGCCGGGTTCGGCCGCCAGCATCCAGGGCGAGGCCAGGCCACCGCCAAAGGACACGCCCACGGCACTGTGCCGGGCCAGGTCGGCAGGCTGCCGGGGTTCGCCGTGCTCGCGCAGGTAGTCGGGCGAGGCCACGATCACGCGGCGCATCTGGCCTACACGCACGGCCGTCAAGGACGAGTCGGGCAGGTGCGCGATACGCAGGGCCACGTCCACGCCTTCGTCCAGCAGGTTCACCACGCGGTCCAGCAAAAGCGCGTTGGCCGTGACCTGCGGATGCTCTCGCAGAAAATCCAGCAGCACGGGCGCCAGATGCATGCGGCCAAACAACACCGGCGCGGTCACCACCAGATGGCCTTGCGGCACCACGTGGGCACCACCCGCCTGGGCATCGGCTTCGGCCAGCTCGGCCAGGATCCGCTTGCAATCGGCCAGATAGCGCTCGCCCACCTCGGTCAGCCTCACTACTCGGGTGCTCCGATGCAGCAAGGTGGCACCGATGCGCTTTTCCAGCGCGGCCACGGCCCGGGTCACCATGGGCGCCGACAGACGCAATTGCCGCGCAGCCGCCGCGAAGCCCTGGCTGTCGGCCACGGCCACGAAGATGCGCATCGAATCGAGCTGGTCCATGGCTCATTATTTCATGAGTCGCAACAATTCATTGCATGTGATGAGGATTCCCATCCCGGGTTGGTCGCAATACAGTGGCACGCATGCCTGTTTCGTTCACTGCGTCGCTCACTGCCCAACACGAGGAAGCCCGCCATGTCGCTGCCCCCCATCAAGCTGTATGACTTTGCCCTGTCCGGCCACGCCCACCGCGTGCGCCTCATGCTGTCGCTGCTGGATCTGCCGTATGAAGCCATCCCGGTCAACCTGCGCGAGGGCGAGCAAAAGAGCGCGGCCTTCCTGCACATGAACCCGTTTGGCCAGGTGCCCGTGATCCAGGATGGTGACGTGACCCTGGCCGACAGCAACGCCATCCTGGTCTACCTGGCACGCCGCTATGACGATGCCGCTCAATGGTTGCCACGCGGCGCACTGACTGAAGCGCAGGTGCAGGTCTGGCTGAGCGCCGCCGCCGGCCCCCTGGCCTTCGGCGCAGCCCATGCCCGTGCGGCACACCTGTTCAAGCGCCCTCTGGAGCAGCGCGCCTATGCGCTGGCTGCTGGCTTGCTGTCGGCCATGGCCCAGCGCCTGGGCACCCAGCGCTGGCTGGCCTCCACCGAGCACCCGACCATCGCCGACGTGGCGCTGTATTCGTACACCGCCCATGCGCCCGAAGGCGGCATCAACCTGGACGAGCACCCCCATGTGACACGCTGGCTGCGCGATGTGGAAGGCCTCACGGGCTTCGTGCCGATGCCGGCCTCGCCCTTGCCCTCAGCCAACCAGACCTGATGAGGTCAGGTCATGTCCACCCCCACTGCCCACATGCCCTTCCACGCGGGCGAACGCCGCATGCACGCGCTGACCGGCGTGGCCGAGCAGATCCTGCCGCGCGGGCAGGCCATGATCCGCGCCTTCATGCCCGACCAGCACCGCGACTTCTTTGCGCAGTTGCCCTTCGTGCTCGTTGGCGGACTGGATGACACCTTGCAACCCTGGGCCACGGTGTGGACGGGCGAACCCGGGTTCATGCAATCCCCCGAGGCCACGGTGCTGCGGGCGCATCCCGAGGTGTTGCCTGGCGACCCACTTGGTGACCCATTTGGTGATCAACAGCAAGGCGGATGGCGCCATGGCAGCCCCATCGGCCTGCTGGGCATCCAGCCGCACACGCGCCGGCGCAACCGCATGAACGGTTTGCTGCGCATGCCTGCCGATGGTGGAAAGCGCTTCGATGTCGAGGTGCGGCAGAGTTTCGGCAACTGCCCCAAGTACATCCAACCGCGGCTCATCACGCATGAAGTACGTGAGGTGAACGACGCAGCCAAGCCTGCCAGTTCGGTGCAGGTGCTGGGCCCTGCGGCCAGCCCCGAAGCCATGGCCTTGATCACACGCTCGGACACCTTGTTCATCGCCAGCGCTTCGGCCGATGCAAGCCGTGAGAGCTTGCCGACGCCTGCCAGCGGCGTGGACGTGTCGCACCGAGGTGGCGAGCCCGGCTTCGTGCACACCCGTGTCGCCGAGGATGGCGGCCTGGCGCTGACCCTGCCTGACTACACGGGCAACTTCATGTTCAACACGCTGGGCAACATCCTGCAGAACCCGCGTGTGGGCCTGCTGTTCATGGACTTCGAACAAGGCGATGTGCTGTGGCTGGCCTGCCTGGCCCAGGTCGACATGGACAGCCCGGCCATCGCCGAGCACGCCGGTGCGCAAAGGCTGGTGCGCCTGCGCGTGCAGCAAGGCCGCTGGGCACCGGCCTGTCTGCCTTTGCGCTCGCATGATCAGCCCTGAATCACCCCTGAAGCGGGATCCATATCTCGGTGTGCAAGGCCTCGGGTGGGGTGGTCTGCGGGTTGTTGATGCACAGCTCCATTGGCGGTACATCGCGCAGTTGCTCGCCTGATGAGGGCAGCCAGTCCACATAGATGGACCGCCAGGTCTTGTGCAGATTCGTGTAGGGGCCGATGTGCGTGAACACGGCATAGCGGCCAGCGTGCAAGGTCTGCCAGGCCAGCGTGCCGCTCAAGACCACATCGGGCTGATGGCTCTCGCCCTGGTCCTTGGCCATGTCATAACCGAAGACCATACCGGCCACGAAACGGCAATGCGGGTCATCAGGCCCGTGAGCGTCGTCGGGCACGATGCACATGAAGCTGCGGACCTGCTGGATCTGACCTGAGGGCGCAAGGGTCGCGGCCAGCTCGCCGAACGCAGCCTGCGCCGCGCGGCTCATGTTGTTGTCGATCATGCCGCGCGCCGTGGCGGTCAGGGCCACGATGCCATCGGGCAGCTGGGCGAATCGGGTGACGTGCATGGTGTGGGGCTCCGCGTTGTCGAGGTGGGCTTGGAGGGTGGCGGGAAAAGGCAGGCGCTCGGGAATCAGCAGGCTCTTCCATGGGGCGATGTCACCTCGGCGCACGGCCGTGGGTGTGGTGTCCAGCTCGCGGCGCATGGCCTTGGCCAGGGCTTGCGCTGATTCATAGCCCACGGCCAGCGCCACTTCCAGTACCGGTTCGTGTCCGCTGATCAACAGGGCACAGGCACGTTGCAGGCGCCGCCAGGTCACATAGCTGGCCACGCTGCAGCCCACCTGGGCCTTGAACATGCGGTGGAAATGGTGGCGAGACATGGCGGCCCGATCAGCCAGGGTGTCGGCGTCCAGCACCTCATCGAGATGGGCGTCTACGTGCGCCAGGGCGCGTGAGACCAGTTCAGCAGTGCGGCTCGTGTCAATGGTGTGGCGAAGGGTGTAGGGCATGGACGCCATTGTGGACACGGCGCGTGTCCCGCGCGTGTCCAGGTGTGCGCTGTCAACAGCGAAGCCACGGCACGTGAGCCCATCCAATCAAACGCGCATGAACGTTCAGGTACCGCAGGCTGCGGGTTTGTTGAGATACCAGCGCCCCGGCTCGCCTTCGTACAAGGTCACGCTGGACCAGAAGCTCCATGCAAAGCCGATGTCCTGTGCGTCGCCCGTAGACAAGGCGCGCAGGCCGAACCAGCCCCCCGTCGTGGCCCGCTTGGCACTGACATGCGCGGCAGGCGAGCTGGTGGTTTTCTGGCAACTGGTCGCTGCGGCCACCACGACGCCTCGCGAAGTGGTGGCCGTGTGGCCCGCACTGTCGGTCGCCTGGTAGGTGCAGCTGTACTGGCCCGCCTGGCTGGTGTTGACACTCGAACAGTTGGCCTGCACGGGCAGGCTTGCACCTTGGGCATCGGTGGCGGTGGCGCCGGGGTCGGTGAACGACTGCCCGAGCTTGACTTGCATGGGGTTGTCGCCCCGCAAGGTGATCCTGGGGCCCGCCACGGCGACCACACGGGGATGACGCGAGAAGAAGTCCCAGATGATGTCCGGGTAGCTCGGGCCGCGCTGGATGGCCCATTTGCCGTCTTGGCCACTGGCTCCACCGATCCAGTAATGCCCGTGGTCGGTGTCATCGGGATTGGGCGTGTTGATCGGGCCATCGTAGAACACCGTCTCCACCACGGAGCGGCTGCCGCTTTGGCCGTCCGTGGTGTAGGTCAGATGCTGGCACCCATCGTCCTCGCCGAACGCGGGCGTGCAAGCGGTCTGTGCGGCCTGCGCGGTCGATGGCGTGTTGTGGGCCGCATCACCAAAGACCTTCAAGTGCGCATCACGGATATTGCGCCCTGCCGGCTGCACCACCGTGCAGTCCTTGTTGTTCTGCAAGACCATCATCGGGATGGCATAGCTGTCGTTGAGCTCGTGGCGCATGTCGCTGACGACCTGACTGACCGCATGGAAGGTGGCGGACCCAGGGCAACCCGAGAGCGACACCGAGGCCGCATCCTCACCATAGGGCAGCCCGGATGCACTGGCGGCCGCTGACCAGTACTCGTTGTGGGTCGTGGCCACCACCACCGTCATCCCGGCGCCCGACGACAAACCCGTGACATAGCGCCGATTGGGGTCCACGCTGAAATGGGCTTCCACTTCGAGCGCGATCTGGTGCAGGTCTTCCGGTTCACCGGCGCCTTGATGACGATGCTGATCCAGCCAGAAGCCCCAGCAGTTCTTGTTGCGCAAGCCGTCGTAGCTGGTGATGAAGGGGGCGACCAGGATGAAGCCAAAGCGGTCCGCCGCGGCTTTCAGGCCCCAGTCCTGCAAGACATCGTCGTTGGTCTGCTCACAGCCGTGCAGGGCCATGACCATGGGCGCCGGCGTACTCAGGCCACTGGGCACATAGACCTTGTACTGCCGGTCACGCGAACCCGCATAACCCTGGGCATGGAAGGTGAAGGACTGGGTGCTGCCGGCCCATACCGGCCATGTCAGCGACCAACTCAAGAGGCTCAACAGCAGCCCTGCGCACCAGCGCCCGATCTTTGCATGCATATGCCACCTGCCTTTGTGATGTTCACTTGAAAGCGGCACATGGCGATCATGTGCGCCAACAGCATGCGCATGCTACGAACTGCCGGCAAGGCTGAACAGCCCCAAGCGTGGTTCAAGTTAGGGAGTGACGAACCATGTCAAGCCCACTGCCTTGTCATCGTCTGTCATGAATGCAACCGGCTTGTTGACACCTGCCTCGATGCGCGGGCTTCACAGTGCTTGCGACCCCTGTCACTCATCCACAAAGGATAAGCCATGAGCACCCCACGGACCACTCACCTGCCCACCTTGATGGGCGCCTTGATGTCGGCCTGCATCAGCTGTTCAGCCCATGCCGGCTGGCAAGCCTCCGATCTGGACAAGCTGACCAGCTCTTTCACGGCCGGTATCTCGCGAGCCTATGGCGTCACCGCCTCGCCATGGCAGTTCCTGAGCTGCGATGCAAGCTCCACCAACTGCTTCGGCACCAACCCTGACAGCCCCTATAGCTCGCCGGACTTCGGTGCCAGCGCGGCCAACGCGCATTCGTCTTCAACCAAGATGAAAGCCCTGGACGCACTGGTGGTGATCATGGAGACACCACCCACCATGCGCTACTTCGGCCTGACGCCCTACATCATCACGCGCTACTACCCCAGTGCCGTGACCGGCAGCGCGGCCACACCGGGCTTCGTGCCCGTGTTCGAAAGCCTCGGTGACACGGCCAACCTCAGAGACATGGGCACCACAGGCAGCAGCACCGCCGGGTCCAACGCCTTCTCGCAACTGTCCGTCTCGGTGATGACCGCCGACCAGCAGACCGCCAAGGATGTCAAGGCACAGCTGATCGGCCTGGGCTTTCCGTCTTCGGCCATCAACCTGATGGCCATGCCCATCAACGCTGTGCCCTTGCACATGGGGCAAGCCCCGACCAGCGATACTTACTCGATCCTGCTGCGCATGGCCTACCCCCAGTACACATGGCAGATGAAGGACTACATCAGCCGGGCACCCTTGCGCGTGCTGTCACTCACGCCGCTGCAAGCCACACGCGCCGCCCAGAACCTGCCCACACCCGTGAGCCGTGTACCCGGCTCCCAACCCGCTGAAAGCACTACTCTGGCCGATGCCCGGGACGCGTTGATCGAGCAGCTCAAGGCCCAGTTCAAGGCCAGCTACGACATCACCCGATCGCCTGCACCGCAGATGCAGACCCAGAACTACGTCTGCGTCACACATGCACTGCCCTGCAACGGCGACAACCCCGATGCCATCTACTCGGGTGATGTTCAAGGCCTCACGCCCACATCCAAGCAGGACCGCATCCTCATCGTCGGCGTCAACCATGTCAGCCAGGGCAAGGCCACCTACCTCAGCCATGCCATCGTGGCCCATGCCAACAACATGGGGGTCAAGGGCGTGAGCGACACCTGGCTCGCAGGTACCGGCTTGAAGGCCGCCGGCATCACCGACCCCAGCGACCCGCGCTACGCCACCTACTCGCAGCTCTACGCCTTCACGCTGAGCTACGACTGCGGCAATGACCCCTTGTGCGTGACCATCCCCGAAGTGGCCACCGCAGACCAACCCTACACCATCCCCTTCGGCCAGGCGCTCGACATCACCGGACGCGTGTACCTCGACCCACAGACCAACACCCGACCCAGCACGAACGACATCATCACGCACAAGGTGTTCATCATGCAAAAGCACTGAAACGCGGGGGGACACGCACAAACTGGTCGGCCAGGCACAGCAGGTCGACCGACTGACCGAGGCACTGGCGGTGTTCACGCACCCGTGAGTGCGTGAACTCGGAGCGTCGGGCCTACTCCTGCAGACCCAAAGCAGCCAGTGACCGCATGGTGACGTGGTAACTGCGCCCCGTGGCCCGCGTCCTGCGCCGCGAAGGCAGCATGAAGTGCGGCGCAGGTGCACCGAAGATCGGGTCACGGGCGAAGCTGTCGTCCAGCGCATCGTTGAGCGCGGACGTGACCGCATCGTATGACGAGGGCTGCTTGTAGAACGCCATCGTGGCACCCGCCAGCAGTTGCGCGTCATCACCCAGGCCCACGATGGGCTGCTGCTGAGCCAAGGCCGTGGTGATGGCATTGGACGCGTCTTCGTCTTCGTCGTCCCAGGTCTCGATCTCCTGGATGCTGTGGCCACCCAGCGCATGCAGGCGCGCCGTCGCGATGTAGGCACCCACTTGCTGTGCGGCATTCGCCATCATCGACAAAGGCAGTTGCTGCACCACCGAACGTGTCTGCACGTCCATGACGTCGATCGTGGTCTTGCCACCGGCGGCATCGTGCGCAATGTCATTGATCATCGACTGCCACGCGTTGATGCGCGAGGTCGACAAACCCGTGAGCTTGGACACCACGCCTTGTGCCACATACAGGCGCAGCAGATCGACCGGGTGCGGGTCGGCCAGGCTGTTGTTCTGCACGGGTAGCACATTGCTCACCATGCCCAGTGGCTGCTTGCTGTTGAACGAATGCTCCAGGGCCGAGAAGAAAGCGCCCAGACTCACCGCAAAGGAAGGGCCCACGTTGAGCAGGCCGTAAACATCGGCCACGGTCTCGTCCATCCAGAAACTCCACAGTGCACCCACCCCTTTGGGCAACCCCTTGAGATTTCGGGCGCCACGGGCCAGTTCGGCCTCCAACCCCGGGTCGGCATGCACCACGTCGTGCCCACCGGTCTCGTGTGCCAAGGCCGGCCACAGCAAAGGGTGATCACGGTAGCTGCCGGGCAGGCTGACCACGCCGATGGGCACATTGATCAACGAAAGCACGGAATCCGCTGGCTGCGTAAAAGGGCCGTCGTCTGCCGTCGCAGCAAAGGTCGCCAACGGCGGGATGACCTCCTTGAGCGGCAGCTGAATCTTGCTGCGCTGCTCGTCGCTCAGGAAAGAGCGGTAGAGGTTGGAGACCACGGCCTCGAAACGCCGCAGTGGCTGGGTGTACTCGGGGCTGCCCCAATCGCGCACGGCACCCACGAGCGTGTCGACCATCGAGGTGATCTCGCCCAGCACCTGTTTTTCGGGGGCACCCTGGCCAACCTGTTGATCGAACTCGGTTCGCAACTGCGAGCACAGCGTGGGCAGCGCCGCGGCCAAAGGCTCGGCGTAGGCCGTTCGGTAGTCCATCGGCAGAAAAGCCGTGTTCTGCTTCACGCAATTGACCAGCTTGGTGCTGTCGAAAGGCGAGCCGGGCGGCGAGGCGACCGGTGATTTGCCCTGAAAGTCCACACGCTCACTGAAGATGCCACACATGGCGATGTACGGGGACATGGATGAAGACGATGACTTGCTCATCGGACCCTCCTGCTGGAAGTGGTCTGGCGGGCCGCTACAGCTTGCCAAGGGCGGCCTGCGGAATCCGCAGTGGAGCACCAGGGGTGGGGCGTTGCCATCCCTAGAGCTAGGGCGCAGGCGGTGTCTTTACCAAGGCTTTACATCCTTGGACATTAGGGCCGTGTGGGACTAGGGATGGACTTGTCGGCCCGAACCACCACAATCGGCCACTACGTTGGCCCGCACCAGCGCCGACGAGCAAAAATCAGGAGGTTCTCATGGCCTTGTTTTTCATTGAGATGGGTCAGGGCATCGTGGTGGATGGCGACGTGTCCGTCTGCACGTCCACGCTGTTCAGCTGCTCCCTGATCGCGGGCTGGAATCAAAACACCAATGCCGCTGGCGCCTATCACTACCCTGCCTCCAGCCTGGGCAAGGCCGATGTCCTGGCCGACATGAACGCCTGGGCCGCACGCTTGCAGCCTACGCAGGTCATCCTGGTCGTGGCAGAGGCGATGAACGCCCTCGAAGTTCAGACCTTTGGGCGCGACGAAGCCGCATTGCAGGCATGGATTCAGCAACAATGCCAGGTCGCAGCAGCCGTAGACCATCAAACGGCCGCAGCCATGTGCTTTCAAAATGGTCACTTCAGTGCAGGCGTTCCCAGCGCATTGCCGGGCGGGTCTGGTGCGTTCGGCCGCTCATCGGCCATCTCTGTCACCAACAGGCAGGCTGGCGTCTATCCTGACCACGGCGGCTTCACCCTGATCGGACACGATCGCGAGAACGCACCGCGCGCTGCGGTACACGCAACCAACGCAAACGCCAACAAGCCGGCCTGCTGCATCATCTTGTAGCGCCGACTCACATGCCCAATTCACTCAAGCCTGGGTGATCGTCCGGACGGCGCCCCAGCGGCCACAAAAAGCGCCGGTCAGCATCCCTGATCGGCAGATCGTTGATGCTGGCGTAACGCCACACCATCAGCCCCTGCTCGTTGAACTGCCAGTTCTCGTTCCCATAGCTGCGGAACCACTGGCCCGAGTCGTCGTGCCACTCGTAGGCAAAGCGCACGGCGATGCGAGGGCCATCGTGTGCCCACAGCTCCTTGATGAGGCGGTAGTCCAGCTCGCGCGCCCATTTGCGTTGCAGAAATGCGCGCACCTGCTCGCGCCCGACGGGGAACTCGGCGCGGTTGCGCCAGCGTGTGTCTTCCGTGTAGACCAGCGCAACGCGACCGGGGTCACGGCTGTTCCAGGCGTCTTCGGCGAGACGGACTTTCTGGGTGGCGGATTCGAGTGTGAAGGGCGGCAAAGGCGGGCGGGTGTCCATGGGGCGTCTCTCAATGTCAATGGTGGTGAATGTAGACAGACTTGTCTACATGCGCAATCTACCCGAAGTAGACAGACCTGTCTACAATGCGCGCATGACCTCACCTTCCACAGCACGCGACCGCATCCTGCTGACCGCGCACGATCTGTTCTATCAACATGGTGTGCGCGCCACGGGCATCGACCGCGTGATCGCCGAGGCTGGCGTCACCAAGGTGACGTTCTATCGGCACTTTCCGAGCAAGCACGAGCTGATCCTCGCTTACCTGGAACACCGACATGCGCTGTGGATGAGCTGGTTCCAGGATGCCCTGCAGCGACACGGCAGCACGGTAGCAGCACTTAAGCCGGCCCTGGCCGAGTGGTTCCAGGACCCACGCTTTCGAGGCTGTGCCTTCATCAATGTGGTGGGGGAGTTGGGGGAGGAGTTGCCTCAGGTCAGGGACGTCGCCAGGCAGCACAAGGAGGAGATGGCGCGGGTGGTGGCCGGGTTGTTGCCTGCATCAAGACAACGCAAGGCCAAAGCCTGGGCCATTGCCTTGGCCGTGGATGGTGCGATTGTGCAGGTGCAGATGGGAGTGCCTGTGGCCTTGGCTACGGGCAGTTTCGGCAGGCTGGTTCAGGGCTTGTCTGGCTGATGAGGCGAAGGGACCCGATGAGCTGTGCTCTTGAAAAAAAGCCGCCCTGAGGCGGCTTAGGTTTTATTTGCTGGCTGATCAGGGGGCTGCTTTGGTAGCGGCTTTTTGAGCGGCTGCGGCAGCTGCGGCGGCCTCGGGGCCATCCTTCTTAGGCTTGGGGGGAACCACAGGAGCACCAGAAGGATATTGATTGTCCCCATTGACTCCAACCGTCACACCGGTAGTAGCGGCCCCGCCCTTTACAACGACCCCTGGTTTCACACCAGATGTGTTGACGCCCTTTGCGTCGATCGCAACCATACCCTCCTTCTTAGGCTTGGGAGGTACCACAGGGGCACCAGAGGGATATTGATTGTCCCCTGACTTACCCATCACCGTTCCACCTTGGGTTGCCAGCTTACCTGGCGTTGCCACCTTGGCGCCTTGTGCGCTAACGCTCTTGGCCACTTCCGACGCCCGTGTCACTCCTGTGCCATCCGCCGTTTCTGCTGCAATCACCGCCAAGGACATCAGCGAACCAAGGAAAAAAGTTGAAAGTGCGTAAGAAGGCTTCATGTCTGCTCCAACTGAAAATTAATGACGCCAAAATGTACTAGGTTTATTTAGACCGACAAGGCAACACTGCATCCTCCCCCTAACTTGAGATCACTGCGGATACAACTGCCGTCGCAATTCGTATAAAGGACGCTTGAAGTGCTCTGAAAGAGCGGGCTGCATGCGAAAAGCTCTGTCCGCCATATCCAATTGAATTGCAGCGCCTTGAGCATCGCCCGTGCATATAAGGCTCTGCCCGTAACGGGCACGAGTCATTGCCAAATATGGGTTGTAGGCATAGCCATGTTGCAAGAGCCGGATAGCCGTGCCGAAGTACTGCCTAGCAGTCTTGCAATCGTGCAGGCCCAACTGTATCCGCCCCATCTGATCATACGTTTGATATATCGCCAACAGGTATTGTTCATTGCGCGCCTTCTGCAGTACGGAACGCCATTGGGGTTCAATGGCTTTAGCTGCTTCTTGATATCGACCCAATGCGATGTATGTTGCCACGTCCCCCCCACCTTCACCAATTGAATGGATACCACGTTGTCGAAGCAAATTGATGGCTTGATTTGGTTGCCCTTCGATCAGATAGCTGGAAAGGATCGTATCGTCTATTCGTTGAATATAGGGATGGTCTTCACCGAACCTTGGTAGCAAGCGCGCGCGCACTTCGTGTAGCTGCTTTCTGGCCTGTTCATGATGCCCGGCGTCATCCAGATACCAAGCAAAGATCAAATCAACGCCACCATCGTCCGCCAGACTCTCACCCAGCTTCGACCTCATCGCCTCGGCCCTCTCCAGCCATACACCGGCATCTCCAATTCGCCCATCCAGCAGTGCCTCGGTGCCCCGGACAAAGTAAGCATCAAATACCCACCGGGGATCCGCCGTGCCAGCTGAGGCGAGGATCACCGAACTCGCGTGCTCGATCAATGGTCGACCTTCAGAAGGAGAGCGGACAAACACTCGCAAACGCCCCAGCTGCAATTCAATGAGCGCGGCACTAACGTGGTCTTCCCCGATGGCTGCGGACATGACCTTCCATGCGCTATTCAACTCCTTATCAGCCTGAGCAAGACGCAAAACCTGCCACAAACTCATCCCTAGTGCATATCGCTCTCTTGCCAGCCGGACCGACGTGGCACCCCAAAGTTTTTCCCGGATAGCCATTGCTTCTTCATAGAGTGCAAACGAATGCTCAACATCATTGCGTTGACTCAACACATCCCCCATCGCAACCAACGCATCGGCCATCTGTGAACTGTGCGGCTTCTCCAATCTCAGCGCATTCACTGCAGGCTCAATCAATTGCTGTGCGTGATCGACCTCTCTGGCCAGCACATACATCTGCCCTCTCGCCACTTGCAGGCCCCAGCAGACTGCGGCAGGTTGCATGTTTGTTTGATGACACTGCTCAAGTCCTTTCTCCAAATTTTTACGCGCCCCTACCGTATCTCCTCGTGCATCGAGGCTATCGGCCAAATCCCGCAGCGCCTGTGCCCGCTCCGCCACCGGCGCCCCTATCGCCTCCAGCTGCGCCACCCTTTGCTTGCGCAGCTTGATCGCCTCGTCGGTGATGGCCAGGTTGTGCAGCAGGCCGCCCACCACGCCTTGCAGTTCCACCCGCACCTGCGGCTGGTCCTTGAGTTGCGTGCCCAGCGCATGGGCGCTGTTGACCAGCAACTGCTCCACCGTCTGCTGGCGCTTGCGCAGCGCATCGGGCTGCTCCACATCGCCGTTCTCGAACAGGCCCACAAGGAAGTCCTTGATGGCGTTGGCCTTGGCCGCCTCCTGCCTCGCCTGCTGGGCCTGCCACAAGGCCACGCCCAGGCCCACGCTGAGCGCCACCACCACCGCGCCGACCGCGCTCAAGGCCCAGGCATGGCGCTGCACATACTTGCGTGTGCGGTACCAGCGGCTGTCGGGCTGGGCCGCGATGGGCTCCTTGGCCAGGTGGTGCTGGATGTCCTGTGCGAAGGCTTCGGCGGTCGCATAGCGGCGCGCGGCCTGCTTTTGCAAGGCCGTGGCCACGATCACGTCCAGGTCGCCCTTGAGCAACTGGCTCAGTCGGCGCGGGCTGGTCTTGTAGTGTTCGGCCAGGTCGGTGATGGTGGCTGCGCTCATGTGGTGGGTCTGCACATCAGCGTCCTGCCAGACCTGGCTGGGCCGGCGCGGGTCCGTCGCGAGGATGGCTTCCTCGAGCGCACCGCGTGTGCCGCGCGGCAGGCGGTAAGGACGCTGGCCGGTGAGCAGCTCGAACAGGATCACACCGAGCGCATACACATCGCTGGCCGTGGTCAGGGGCTGGCCCGCGATCTGCTCTGGGGCCGCATAGTCGGGCGTGAGCACGTGGCCGCTGTGCTGGGTCAGCTCGGTCGATGGGGCCGCACCGGTTTCGCTCCCCTTGATCAGTTTGGCGATGCCAAAATCCAGCAGCTTGACCTCGCCTTGCTCATTGACCAGGATGTTGCTGGGCTTGAGATCCCGGTGCAGCACGAGCTTGGTGTGGGCGTACTGCACGGCGCTGAGCACCTGCAGGAACAGTTGCAGGCGTTCGTGGATGCCCAGCTTGTGTTCGTCGCAATAGGTGGGCAGGGGCAGGCCTTCCACGTACTCCAGCACCATGAAAGGCAGGCCTTGTGGGCCGGTGCCCACGTCATAGAGGCGGGCGATGTGGCGGTGCTCCAGGCTGGCGAGGATGTCGCGCTCGCGGCGCATGCGCTCGGCCAGCAGGGCCTGGCCTGGGCCGGCGTGGGGCATCTTCAAGGCCACCTGGCGACGGATCTGGCCGTCATCGCGCTCGGCCAGCCAGACCACGCTCATGCCACCTTGGCCGAGCGGCTTGATCAGGCGATAGGGGCCGAGCATGTCGCCTGCGAACAGGCCAGACTGGCTGCCCCCGCCTGTTGCGGTACCTGCCGATGGCGATGAGGCAGCAGACGATTCAGACGCCATCGCATCCGGATGAGACAGAGGAGGCAGGGCGGCCATGAAGCTGCCATCTTCGAGCTCATCTCGCTCGGCCAGCAGTTGGCGCAAGGCTTGGGCCGTCTCCTCATCCAGCGCCTGCTGCCGCAGCCAGGCCTCGCGCTGGTCCGCTGGCTGGTCAAGCGCCTGATCCAGCAAAGGCATCAGGCGAGGCCACAGGGCCATGGGGATCTTCATGGCGCGGGCCTTGTCATGGGTGACGACGCAGCCCGATCAGGCCTTGAGCGCGGAGAACAGAAAGCTGCGCGCGCGTTCCCAGTCCCGCTCGACGGTGCGGGTGCTCACGTCCAGGGCCTGCGCGATCTCGGTGTTGTCCAGGCCGATGAAGTAGCGCATCTCCACGACCTTGACCAGGCGCGGTTCGATGGCGCCCAGGGCTTCCAGCGCTTCATGGATGTGCAGGATCTCGTCTTCGCCATTGGGCAGGCCGCTGGCCACCGCCGTGTCCAGCGTGACAAAGGCCATGTCGCCACCGCGCCGCTGGGCCTGCTGCTCGCGTGCGAGGTCCACGACCACCGAGCGCATCACCTTGGCGGCATACGACAGGAAGTGGCTGCGGTCGTTGAGCGAAAGCTCTTCAAGCTTGAGCAGACGCAAATAGCACTCGTGCACCAGCGAGGTGGTGTCGAGCATCACGCGCTCGTCGGTCTTGCGCATGCGGGCCGAGGCGATGCGGCGCAGCTCCGGGTAGAGCAGGTCGAACAGGCGGTTGAGCGCATCGGCCTGCCCTTCCTGGGCCGCCACCAGCAGCAACGTGACTTCTCCGATCTTGCCCATGAAACGACTCCACCACGACAACAAGCCACCGCACCGGATGGCGCAGTGGCATTGTAGGGAGCTTCGCAGCGCTCAGGCCGCCGTTCAGTGACGTTTCATTGACGCATCAGCTCAGCCCGGCGATCGTGGCCTTGACCTTGTTGAGCTGCTCGATGTGCGTCGTGATGGCGGCCACGGCACTCTTGCGGGTGGCGGCATCCAGACCGGCCAGCTGACGCGAGTTGAGGTATTCGTAGAGCTCGCCGTGCTGGTTGAGCACCACCTCGTTGACGACCTGGGCCACCAACTGCGGCCATTCCGACTTCGGGATCTTGGGGAACTGGATGGTGCCGATCTCCTTGCTGGAGGTCGTGGTCTGCTTCTTGTAGATGGCCAGGGCCAGGGCTGTCTGCCCCTTCGGCACGGTGAGGCTGGCACCCACGGGGCTCGCGCCGCCCGCATACACGAAGATCTTGTCGAACACTGCGTGGGTGCTGGTCGTCGTGATGATGATGGACTGGTTGGTCGCGTGCGTGGCAAAGCTCAGTTTGGCGTACTCGGGCAGCTCCTGGTGCACGGTGCCCACCACATTGGCGGTGGCGATGGTGTCGGTGTTGATCCAGCTGTCATTGGGTGTGGGCTGCGAGAAGTCCACGAAGTGGGTGGCCTGGGCGAAGCCGGTGTCGGGGCCGTCCGTGTCGACCAGGAAGGGCACGAAACTCAGCACGTGAGGGCCGGTCCCCGGGACGCCTTCTTTGCTGTACCAGGACTGGATCGTGGCCTTGTCGATGCCGGGCACGGTCGCGTTGGCCAGGTAGAAGCCACCGGCCTCGTAACTGAAGACGAGGTCCCATACGCCACTGCCGGGGTCGGCGAGCTTGAGCTGAATGGGGGCGGGCTGGTTCTCGGCAATGATGTCGACTTCGTGGCCGGGGACCCTGAGGGTGTTGCTGCCGAACTGCAGCGCTTGCATGGTGTACGAGGTGGGCATGGCGATACTCCTGTTGGTGTGGCGGCAACGAAAACGTGGCGCTCAACAGGGAATACGCGGCCGTAGGCCCGAACACGACAGGCTTGACGCCTGCTCACCCATCAGGGGGTGTGATCGGAGGGCGTGCGGTTCAGCGTGGCTTGAATTGCTGCTGGATGCCGGTCAGCAGCACCTCGATCATCAGCTCGACATGGCGGCCCTCGGGCACCGTAGGAAACCACACGTCGTCAGGCCCCATCACCAGGTGGCGAGCGGTGAGGCCATGGATACCCTCCCAGAAGATCTGGGTCATCAGGTCGATATCGACATCCTGGGTGCTGACCAGCCCGGCCTGGGCGGCATCGGCCCACAGGCTGCGCCCAAAGGCGTAAGGGTCCTCGGTCGGGTCGCCGTGCTGCACGCGCGCCGACTCATTGGGTGCATGCGGGCGCGGCTGCATGAACACGAAAGCGTATTCGGCCGGGTGGGCGATGCCGAACTGGACATAGGCCTGCGCCATGCCCCTGATGCGGTCCAGCGGATGCTTGTGCCCGGCAACCGCAGCGCTCATCACCCGGGTGAGCTCCAGCAGGTCTTCGTCCATGGCTTGCGTGATCAGCGTGGCCTTGTCTTCGAAGAGCGAGTAGACAACGGTGGTGGAGTAGCCGGCCAGCTCGGCCACTTTGCGCAGGGACACATCCTCCAGCCCACCCTTCTTGATCAGCTTGCGCACGATCTTGATGATGGCCTTGCGGCGTTGTTCGGCTTCGCGCAGTTTGCGTGTCTCTTTGGCGGTAGTGGTGGCCACGAACCGGCTCTCCTCGTCAGGTCTCGACCCCTGTATTAGCTCGCGTTTTACGTGCTCAAGTGGACAGGGTTTGTCTGGATAACTCTCTGATCGGCCAGAGCATATTCTGATAACACTGTATTTTTTTAACGCGACGTTTCTTTTTTCATGACGCCGATCAAACACGCGCTGATCTCGATGAGCTGGCTGCCCGTGCTCCTGCTGGCAGCCTGCCATGACGGGCCGCCCCCGACGCCCAGCGACCAGGACGTGGCCCGCGCCGACACCCTGCGCCCAGCCGATGCCCAACTGGCCGCCAAGTACGAACGCGCCTGCCTGAGCTGCCATGGCGTGCGCAGCGCGGCCCCCTTGACCGGCTTTGAGCCCGCCTGGAAGCCGCGCCTGGCCCAAGGCGCCGATGTGCTGCTCCAGCATGCCCGCGAGGGCTTCAAGGGCATGCCCGCCAAAGGCCTGTGCAGCGACTGCACCGACGACGACCTGCGCGGCCTGATCGCCTTCATGAGCCAGACAAACCGATGAACAGCCAACCCGACTTCGACACCATCCTGCCGCGCCGCCAGTTCATGGCCACGGGTGCGGCCGCCACCCTGGGCAGCCTGTTTGCCGCGGCGGGCCTGGCCGACCCGGCCTTGGCGCAAAGCACGCCAAGCAGCGCCAAACCCACTGCAAGTGGCCTGCAATGGCACAACTGGTCAGGCGTGCAGCAGGCCCAGCCGGCCGCCTTGCCCACGCCAGCCAACGAGGCCGAGCTGCAAGCGCTGATGGCATCGGCCCAAGGCGAGATCCGCGCCTTCGGTTCGGGCCACTCCTTCACGGCGCTGGTGCCCACCAGCGGCAGCATCGTCTCGCTGGACCGCCTCTCCGGCCTCATCTCGGTGGACCGGCAGGCCATGACGGCCACCATGCATGCCGGCACGCGCCTGGGCATGCTGTCGCGCGCGCTCGATGCGCAAGGCCTGGCCCTGCGCAACCTGCCCGATGTGGACGTGCAGACCATTGCCGGCGCCATCTCCACCGGCACGCACGGCACCGGCATCACGCTGCCTGCGCTGCATGCCGATGTGGTGGGGCTGCGCATCGTCACGCCGGGCGGCAAGGTCGTCGAGCTGCATGAGGACAAGGACCGCGACATGCTGGCCGCAGCCCGTGTCTCGCTGGGCAGCTTCGGCATCCTCTCGCAGGTCACCATGCGCGTGCTGCCGGCCTACAACCTGCATCGCAAGGTCTGGCTGCGCCCGATTGAAGACCTGCTGCAGCAAGCACCGCAACTGGCCCAGCAGCACCGCAACTTCGAGATGTACTACCTGCCCTTCACCGGGTATGGCGCGGCCATCTCGCATGACATCTACACCGGCAGTGACCTGATGCTGCCCAAGCCCAGTGACGATGCCGTGATGGCCGACCTGCGCACACTGCGCGACTGGCTGGGCCACTTCCCCAAGCTGCGCCAGTGGGCGGCCCAGAAGTTCATCGACCCGAACATGACGGACGAGGCCCGCCACCGCGCGTTCAGGCTGCTCTCGTCGGTGCGGCCGATGAAGTTCAACGAATCCGAATGGCATGTGCCACGCGAACAGGGCATCCCCTGCCTGCGCCAGATCATCGCCGCCATCGAACGTCACAACGAGGCTTTCTTCCCCATCGAGTTCCGCTTCATCCGGGCAGACGATGCCTGGCTGAGCCCCTTCCATGGCCGCGACAGCTGCTCGATCGCCGTGCACGCCTCGGCCGACGAACCCTGGGACTACCTGGTCAAAGATTGCGCTCCCATCTACCGCGCCCATCAAGGCCGTCCGCACTGGGGCAAGCTTCATGAGATGGGCTGGGCGGAGCTCTCAGCCATGTACCCGCGCTGGCACGACTTCCAGGCCGTGCGCAAACAGTTCGACCCGCAAGGCCGCATGCTCAATGCGCACCTGCGCAAGCTCTTCGTCAAGACCTGATCGGAGCATGCCACCATGAGCTTCATCAGCAGACGCGGCTTCCTCGGCGCCACTGGCATCGCGGCTGTGACCGGCACCGTGGCGCTGCGCCCAAGCGATCAGGGCGCACCTTACGAGCCTTACTTCGCGCAACTCAACCAGGCCTTGAAGACCGCCGGGATTGGCACACCCACCTTGGTCATCGACCGTGAACGGCTGCATGCCAATGCGCAGAAGGTGAAAGCCCATGTACAGGGGAACGGGCAAGGCAAGCTGCACCTGCGGCTGGTCAACAAATCCCTGCCCAGCCTGTCGCTGCTTGATGAAATCGCGCAGGCCACTGGCACCAACCGGCAGATGGTCTTCAACCTGCCCTACCTGCAACTGCTGACGCAGCAGCGCCCGCAAAGCCAGATCCTGCTGGGCAAGCCCTTGCCCGTGGCCGCAGTTGCACGCTTTTACGCCCAGCCCCCCACGTCCGGCTTCGACGCCAGTCAGCAGCTGCAATGGCTGGTGGACACGCCGCAGCGCGTGCAGCAATACCGCGAGTTGGCCCGCGCCCAGCGCCGGCCCATGCGCGTGAACATCGAGATCGACGTGGGCCTGCACCGAGGCGGCGTGCCTGATCTGGACGTGCTCAAGACCATGGTGCAGCTCATCCAGGAAGAGCCCTTGCTGCGATGGTCCGGCCTGATGGGTTACGAGGCCCACACCGAGAAGATCCCCGAGGTCGGCGGCCTGCGTGAGCGCTCGCGTGCCCATGCCAAGCAGGTCTACCAGCGCTTTGCCGACTTCATGCAGGCCAGCCCGCTCAAGCAAGATCGGCAGGCACTCACCCTCAACACCGCAGGCTCGCCCAGCTTCAGGCTGCACGACGGCACTGGCGCGGCCAATGAGGTGGCCGTGGGCTCGGCCATGGTCAAGCCATCCGACTTCGACTCCCCCTTGCTGAGCGACTTCGTGTCCGCGGCCTTCATCGCCACGCCCGTCATCAAGAGCGGCCGCTTCGTCGCCCCCGATGGCGTGGAAGAACTTGGCACCGCCGCCGCGTGGTGGGACGCGAACCAGCGTCATTCGGTCTTCATCTATGGCGGCCACTGGATGGCCAAGCCGTTCGCGCCTGCGGGCCTTAGCCCCAGCGGCCTGATCGGCCCTTCATCCAACCAGCAGATCCTGCTGGGTTCGGGCAAGCAGGCCCTGCAACCCGACGATTTCGTGTTCCTCAGGCCCACGCAAAGCGAGGCCGTCTTGCAGCAGTTCGGTGATATCGCCGTTTACGAGAACGGTCGCGTCACCACGATGTGGCCCGTGTTCCCGGCCCAGGCTTGAAGCCCTTTTGGAGATCTGAAGATGATGAAGCGCCTGCCCTTCGTCGGCCTGTGCACGGCCCTGTCTTTCATGCTGACATCCGCATGGGTCCATGCGGCCCAGACCACAGCCCAGACCACAAATGGCCCCAACGATGCCAAAGGCCTGTGGCTGAGCGCCGACAAGGGCGCCGTGATCGAATTCACGGACTGTGCCGACATGGCCAGCGCCCTGTGCGCCACCATCGTATGGGACAAGGATGCGGGCACGCCGCTGGACACCTGCGGCCTGATGATCGCCAAGCTCAAGAAGTACGAGGACGAGGCCTGGCGCGACGGCTGGGTGCACGACCCTCGCACCAAGAAAAACTACAAGGCCACGGTGCGCGTCAACAAGGACACCCTCTCGTTGCGGGCCTATATCGGCACCGAGATCCTGGGCGAGACCGAAGAGATGAGCCGCGTGGCCACGCTGCCCGCCGGCTGCAAACCCCGCTGAGTGCCGTCCGCTGAGCACCATCCACTGAACACACCACGCCGTCATCACGCCAAGCTCTTGTCTGGAGTCCAACCATGAAGTTCCTGTCCGCCATCTTGTCTTCGTCTACCGTGCTGATGGCTGCCATGTTGGCGGCATCCGCGTCCAGCCATGCGGCCGAGCCGGGCGAGCCCGAGATCCAGTCCTACTCGCTCGACATGGAGGCCAAGGTGTCGACCGACCGCCGCACCAACGGCCTGTCCGACACCTACCGCCGCCCCGGCGCGGAGTTCACCGTCACCGCGGCGCATGAATCGGGCTTCCTCGGCTACCTGCAACTGGGCACCGTGGCCAAAGAGAGCTTCCCCGATGGCAACAAGACCACGGCCGTCGGCGCCCTGGGTTACCGCTGGGGCAAGCCCGAGGGCTGGCACTTCGGCGTGGGCGCCGCGCAGGAGATATTCCCCGGCGCATCCGTGGAACTGCACGACAACGAACTGGTCTACGCCATGGGCGGCCCGGCCGAAGTGATCAAGACCAACTTCGACACCACCTTCGGCCTCCTCGAATTCGGCTACGGCATCATGGAAGCCCGCTACATGCTGGTACTGAGCAAGGACTTCCGCGGCAACAACACCTCCGTGGTGTGTGGCACCGCCGCCCAGATCGCGCAGATTCAAGGCGACCTGACTTTCGGCGAGGCCAGCAGCTGCTATGACCGTGGCTACCGCAACAGCCGGGGTTCGCAGCTGCTGCAAGTCGAGGCCAAAATCCCGCTCAATGGCAACACCAGGCTGCTCACGCATGTGGGCTACACCGCCGTGCGCAACTTCTCCTTCCTCAACACCCTGGACTACAAGCTCGGTGTGATCCACACCCGCTGGGGCCTGGACTTCGAAGCCGATATCGTGGGCGGCAGCATGCGCAACAGCTACTACGCCAACACGCCCAACACGGCCATGGACGCGCTCAAGCGCATCGACAAGCCCGCACTGATGGCCAGCATCGCCAAACGCTTCTGAAACTGATCGCCATGCGTGCCTTGCGAGGCCTTCTTCGATGGTGCATGGCCGCCTTGTGCGGCCTGCTGCTGTGCGCGCAGGCCCTTCCCCAACCCTCTCAGCCCTCACAACCCTACCTTGTCGGCGTGGGCATGAGCGACATCACCGGCGAAGCCGCCGAGGTCGGCATGATGGGCTACGCCGTGCTGGGCCAAAAGACAGCCGGTATCCACCAGCGCCTGCGTGCGCGGGCCTTCATCGTGGAAGACGCCACCACGCACCAGTCGGTGGTCATCGTCATCACCGACACGGGCCTGGTCACGCAGGCCATCCACCAGGCCGTGCTTCAACGCCTGGCCAAGCTCTACGTCACGCCGCACGGCCAACTGTACGACGAGCGCAATGTGCTGATCAGCGCCACGCACACGCACGCAGGGCCCGGCGGCTACTCGCACTACGCGCTCTACAACATCACCATCCTGGGCTTCCAGCCCAAGACCTTCCAGGCCATCGTCGATGGCATCGTCGAAGCCATTGTTCGGGCCCATCAGCGCAAGGCCCCTGGCGACATCCTGCTCAACCAGGGTAAACTCACCAATGCCAGCCGCAACCGCTCGGCCACGGCCTTTCGCCTCAACCCCGCTGCGGATCGCGCGGCCTTCCCGCAAGAGATCGACCCGCTGATGAGCGTGCTGACCTTCCGTCAGAACGGCCGGCCCATTGGCGCGCTCAGCCTGTTCCCCACACATGGCACGAGCATGACCAACCGCAACACGCTCATCAGTGGGGACAACAAGGGCTATGCGGCCTACCATTGGGAGCATGACGAAGCCGGCGTGCGCTACCTGCGTGACAAGACCCCCTTCGTGGCAGCCTTCGCGCAGACCAATCCAGGGGACATGAGCCCCAACCTGAACCTCAAGCCCGGCAGCGGCCCCACCGAGGACGAGTTCGAGAACACGCGCCTGATCGGCCTGCGCCAGGCAGACAAGGCCATGGCGCTCTCCAACCAATCCAAACAGTCCTTGCAAGGCCCCGTGGACCACCGCATGCGCTACGTCGACATGAGCCAGGTGCAGGTCTCGGGGGCCTACACCCCCGATGGCCAGCTGCACCACACCTGCCCGGCCGCCCTGGGCAGCACCTTCGCCGCCGGCAGCGAAGAAGATGGCCCCGGCCCCGGCATCGCCAAAGAAGGTCAGTCCAACCCCTTCCTCAAAGCCGTGGGCGGCCTGTTGTTCTGGCCGTCCGAAACGCTGCGGCAATGCCATGGCGTCAAGGAGGTGGTCATCCCCGTCGGCGAGATGAAGCCCTATCCATGGGCGCCCGAAGTCCTGCCCCTGCAGGTGCTGCGCATCGGCCAGCTCTACCTGGCCACGCTGCCGGGCGAGCCCACCATCATGTCGGGCTGGCGCATCCGGCGCACGCTGGCCCACACGCTGGGCGTGGACATCAAGCAGGTGCTGGTGGTGGGTTACAGCAATGCCTACACCGAGTACATCACCACGCCCGAGGAATACAGCGCCCAGGACTACGAAGGCGGCAGCACGCTGTTCGGGCCTTACACGCTGCCGGCCTACCAGCAGGAGCTGGACAGGCTCGCGCATGACATGGCCAGTGGCCAGCCCGGCGTCGACATCAGCGCCTTGCACCCCCGCGATCTCAGCGCGCACCAGCTGAACTTCCAGCCCGGTGTGCTGATGGACCTGCCTGCGTTGGGCAAGCAGTTCGGCCAGGTGCTGCAAGACGCAGCCAGCCACTACAAGCGAGGCGACACCGTGCAGGTGCGCTTCCAGAGCGGCCACCCCAAGAACGAGCTGCACCGCAACGGCACCTTCCTTGAAGTGCAGAGGCTCGTCGACGGGCAATGGCGCATGGTCGCCGACGATGGCGACTGGGCCACGCGCTACCACTGGGTGCGCACCTTCGGCGCAGAGTCTGCGGCTGAGATCAGCTGGGCCATCCCCACGGACACGCCGCCTGGCAGCTACCGCATCGTCCACCATGGTGACGCCAAGTCGCTGGCCGGCACGATCACGCCTTTCAGCGGCACGTCCCGTGTCTTTCAGGTCAGCCAGGATTGACGAGTCAGTGCGGCCAGGCCGCTCAGGCCACCGCCACCACCGCATCACCTTCGCGCGTGGCGGCACCCGCCTTCACCAGCTGCTCGGCCATGAAGGCCGCCATCGCTTCAGGGTCATGCGGGTAGTACACCTGCATGGCTGCATTGCCTTCGATGCTGGTGCGCACCATGGCCGTCAAATCGGCCAGCGTCAAGCGGCGTGCTTCGAGCAACTTGAAAGCCATCAGCACCTTCAAGGCGTTGTCGGAGTTGCGGCGCGGCTCTTCCATCAACCAGTCGATGCGGGAGTGCGCGGCTTGCAAGGCCGCCGCCACATCGGTGAAGGGCGCGCCATGCCCGGGGATCACCCGCCTGGGCTGCAGTTGCCCGATCAGGTCCAGCGTGGCTTTTTGCTGCGCGAAACCCGGCATGCCAGCTAGCTCCGGGAAGATCACCCCAAAGCCCTTTTGCCACAGCGCATCGGCCGACAGCAGGGTGCCCAGCCGCTCGCACCACAGCATGACCATGGCATGGTCATGACCGGCGGCAGGCAGCACACGCCAGTCTTCACCGCCCAGGCGCAAGACATCATCGGGGTGGATGAGCTTGTCGTAGCTGAAGCGCGGGCACAGCTGGCTGGTACGCCGGTAACTCAGCCGGTCTTCATCCCACAGGTCCACCAGCTCGCTTTCACCAGGCGGGATCCACACCTCGCAGCCATGCAAGGCCTTCAAACCGGCATTGCCACCGGCGTGGTCGGAGTGGATGTGGGTGTTGACGATGCGCCGCAAAGGGCGGCCTTCGCGTGCCTGGTCGATCAGGCGGATGGTCTCGTCCAGATGGGTGACATAACCCGTGTCCACCACGGATACACCACCGTCCTCGTCCAGGAACACGATGTTGTTGGACGAGAGCCAACCGCGTTCCAGCACGCGGATGCGATCAGACCATGTCATTCAAGCTCACCCCGCACCCGCAACATCGGTGCGCGGGGTGATCATAGGCCAGGGCATGGGCCCTGACAGGCTCAGGCGTTGTGTTTGTTGCGGCTGCCGCGCACTTTGGCAGCAGTCATGCGGGGCACGGGGCTGTGAGACTCTTCATGCAGCTGTTCCCAGTAACGCACGGCCTTGGACACCCACTCGCGGTAGTCGGGGTCTTCAGGGGCATAGTAGGGAATGCCACGTGCGGTGAAAGCCTCCAGCTCGTCGGCCACCGGGTTGGAGCGTGCTTCCTCCAACTCCAGTTCCAGAGCATGCATGGCATGAACGCGTTCGATGGCACGGGGTGCCATCAGCTGGTCGCGCAGGGCTTGGGCAGTGGTTTTGTGACCCATGGTCAGACTCTCCGTTGAATGCAATGGCTTTTTCGTCATCGGCCATCGCCCCGACAGCTTGATGGCTCGGTCGCGCCTTGAACCTCAGAACAAAGGCGAGACCGTGCGCCAGTTCACGATCGGTTACGGGATAAACGCAGCTGGTTACGTCAGCTTTCACATTCACCCTGTAGATGTGAACGCTTGAGTGTCTGTTCGCGCTGACAAGCCTGGCTCATACCCCTGCTCACCGGAGCATTCAAACGTTCGTTCAAGCCTGGGTCGACGCGACCAGTTTGCCGGCCGCTTTCTGCACCTCCACACGCCGCTTGGCCTGTGCCTGCGCCACCCGTTCCCTGGCCGTTTTCAGGCAAACCGATGGCGCCCGTGACGGATGCCCGGCATCGAACGGTGGCGCCGGGTTGTACTCGATGGCCAGCTGGATCAACTCGGCCAGTTCACGCCCATACAGCTGCGCCGCCAGGTAGAGCGCGAAGTCGATGCCGGCGGTCACGCCACCACCGGTGATCACGGGGCCGTCGTGCACGAAGCGCTCGTCTGTCGGGATGGCGCCGAAGGAGGCGAGCATGTCCATCGAAGCCCAGTGCGTGGCCGCACGCCGGCCATGCAGCAGGCCCGCCGCGCCAAGCAGCAAGGCGCCGGTGCACACCGAGGTCACATACCGCGCTGACTGCCCCACGCGGCGGATGAACTCGATGGTGGGCGCGTGGTTGAGCAAGGGCGTCACGCCAAAGCCGCCGGGCACGCACAGCACATCCAGTGCGGTGATCTGGTCGCAGGTGGCCGTTGGTGTCAGGCTCAGGCCGTGCTCGGTGCGCACAGGCTCCAGGTTGTGCCAGATCAGGTCCAACTTGGCATTCGGCAAACGACTCAGGACTTCGTAGGGCCCGATCAGGTCCAGCACGGTCAATTGCGGAAACAGCAGCAGGCCGATGTGGATCTCGGGGCTTGTCTCAACTGGGTTCGTCACTGGGCTCATGTCGAGTTCTCCTGTTTGATGAAGCTGCATTGTGCGAAAAACCGGTTTGGCATGTCTGCCAATTCATGGTGAAAATCTGCCATCCCCAATCGTCGATGTCTTTACCTCGTTCATCCATGGTCATGTCTTCCACATCCCGCACTCACCATGCCGTCGTGATGGTCGTCTTTCCCGGCTTCCTGCTGCTGGATCTGGCTGGCCCCATGCAGGTCTTCGCCATGGCCGACCAGGAAGCCGCCAAACTCTCGCTAGGCCCGCGCTATCGCCTGCGCACGGTGTCGTCCAGCGGCGGCATGCTGGCCTCCTCCTGCGGGTTGATGGTGCAGACGGCCTCATTGCCGCGCCCGTCCAGCCTCCAAGGCGCTACGCTGATCGTGGTGGGCGGGGATGGCACAGAGGGCGCCATGCGCGATGCCAAGCTGATGCGCTGGCTTCAAGCCGCATCGGCCCAGGTGGCCCGCTGCGGCTCGGTCTGCACGGGCGCCTTCGTGCTGGCCCAGGCCGGCTTGCTGCAACAGCGCCGTGCCGTCACGCATTGGCAGGATGCGCCCTTGTTCCGCCGGTTGTTCCCGCAAGTGAACCTGATGGACGACGCCATCCATGTGCGCGATGGCCTGTTCCACACTTCGGCTGGTGTCACAGCCGGCATGGACATGAGCCTGGCCCTGGTCGAAGCCGACCATGACCGCGCCTTGTCGCTGCGCGTGGCCAAGCGGCTGGTCATCCCGTTTCGCCGCGCGGGTGGCCAGCGCCAGTTCAGTGCCGAGCTGCTCGCCCAAATCCCCGATGACCCCGACGAACAGGGCCTGAGCAGCCAGCTCATGCAATGGCTGAGGCCTCGCTTGAAGCAGGCCATCAGCGTGGCCGACATGGCGCGGGCCATGGCCGTCTCCGAGCGCACCCTGCACAGACAGCTGATGGCGCAAACCGGGCTCAGCCCTTCCAAACTGCTCAACCGCTTGCGCATCGAGCGCGCCTGCTGGCTGCTGGAAGACGGCAAGGCCCCCATCAAGCGCGTGGTGCAGCAGACCGGCCTGGGCAGTGAATACAACCTGCGTCGTGCCTTCCGCCTGGCGCTTGGGGTATCCCCTGGTGACTATCGGATGCGCTTCAGCGTGGGCCGCCTTCCATCTCCCTGAACGCTTCATACCGTCTGTTGCGGTCTTAGCACCCCTTTACGATTGCGGGCTGTCATCGCGGCCCCGCTGCGCGTAATGTGATGCTCATAAGAAGAGGAGGCAAGCATGAGGCGTAAGACAACACGGTTGGCCACGCGGCTGGGCAGAGGCGCGCTCTTCCTGTCAGCGCTATCAGCCCTCTTGGCGCCATCAGCCCATGCATCGGGCTACCGCCTCGATGCACTCGACCCTGTCCTGCCTGGCCGCAGCAGCTATGGCATGGTCATCAGTGCCTCAGGGCTGGTACTGGGCGAGACCTATGTCCAGCAAGGCTGCCCCCTGAGCCGATGGGTCAACTGCCTGCTCGATGGGCTCCAGGTGCAACAGCTTCGATCGGTGTGGTGGCAGCAGCCCACCAGCGGCACCAGCAGCACCCGCGCGATGCAGGCCGCGCCACTGGCTTGCCTGGACCAGAGCACCGCCGACACTGTCAATGGCGACAAGCCCTGCGAGGCCCTGGCCGTGAATGCGCAAGGGCGTGCGGTCGGCCGCAGCTACGTCCCCAAAGGCCGTACCGGTGTCGAAGCGCACCCTGTGGTGTGGCCGCAGGTCGGTGGCCCGCCGATGGACCTCAGCCCCTTCCTGCAATCGCTGCCTGCTCACGGTGCCGGCAGTGCAGTGGGCATCAATGACCAGGGCTGGATTCTGGGCAGGGCGGACCAGGGCAACGGCACCGAGTTCGCCTTCCTCCTGCGTGATGGCCTGGTCACCACCTTGCCGGCCATGGGTGCTTCGTCTGTCAAGGCCAAGGTGATCAGCGCCACCATGGCGGCGGGCGACGGGCTGTTCGACAAAGGCAGCCCCACCGCAGCGCTCATCTGGACACTGGGCGGGCCCACCACCGTCTTGCGCACGGTCGATGGGAGCGACAACGACATCCATGCGGAAGCCGTCAGCTCAGCTGGCCATGTGGCCGGCTTCTACTGGGCCCCCGCCAGCCGGCAGGGCAATCGCGCCTTCGTCTGGTTCCAGGGCCGTGCACAAGGCCTGCCCACTGACCCGGGCTTCAGCAGCCTGGCTCACGGCGTGAATGCCGCCGGCCAGGTGGTGGGCAGCCATTGCCGCACCGACCAGGACATCCATGGCTGCCGCGCCGTGGTGTGGACCAATGGAGTCCGCCTGGACCTCAACGCCATGGCCCAGGCACCAGCGGGCTTTCAGCTCGTTCAGGCCCGTGCCATCAACGATCAAGGTCAGATCACCGGCTGGATGGTCAACGGCGCCCACGCCTACAAGGGCTTCGTACTGACACCCCGGCCATGACCCGGGCGGTGCGGATCCCCTAGTATTAGGGAGTACCCCAGGCATTGGGGTAGCCACGCGCGCACAGCTGCCTAGACTGCGCTCGCATGAACAAGCGCCTGTACCGTGTCCTGGCATGCTTGGCTGCCGCTTTGCTGGCCGGCCTGCTGTATGTCACCCTGGTGCCGGTGCCGCCCGGCCCGCCCCCGGAACGCTTCGAGGCTGCGCAGTTCTGCCTGCAGCACACGCATGAATGGCGCTACAGCCGCGCGGGCTTCAGCGAGGTGTTCGCCAGCACCCAAACACCCGCCGAGGCCTGCTGGCAAACGGTGCAACTGCCCGAACACGTGCGCCCCGACGCCCACGCGCGCCACGAACTGGAGCCCGCCTTGTTTCAGGCCTGGTTCCGTGTGCACTACACACCGCCGCTGAACCTGCCTCGGGGTGAGACCTTGCAGATCTACGTGCCCCGCGTGATGGGCGCAGCCTGGCAGGTGGTGATCAATGGCCGCCAGGTGGCCAACAACCTGGACGACTGGCGCATGACCTGGAACAGGCCACTGGCCGTGCGGCTCGACCCCTCACTCATCGCCACCGGTCAGCCGCTGGACATCCGTGTCGGGGTGATCCAGCGCGCCTGGTACGGTGCCTCCATGACACCCATCGTGGTGGGGCCGACCTCGGGCATCGCCCCCGCACTGGCCCTGCGCCAGCTCTTGCAGATCACCATGCCCCAGGCCAGCACCGTCGTCCTGCTGCTGATGGGCAGCTTCTTCGTCGTGTTCTGGCTGGCGCGCCCTATGGAGCGCATCCACCTGCTGCTGGCCTTGGCCAGCCTGGCCTGGGGCGTGTGCAACCTCCAGTACGTGCTGCACCGCCCCGACGACGCCCTCTTCGCCGACTGGTACGCCCGCATCGTCAACATGTCCATCAGCTGGGTCATGTGGTTGATCTACCTGTTCGTGCTGCGCATCGATCTTTCACGCCGCCTGCGCTGGCTGGAGCAGGCCTTGCCCTGGTATGTGCTGGGCATGACGATGCTTGCCTTGCCCTTCTGGCCACTGGTGGACGACATCGGGGTGCTTTACCAGCTCCTCAACTCGCTGGTGGCCGCCGGTGTCACGCTGGCCATTGCGCGGCAGGCATGGCGGCCGCATGGCTTGCCTGAACTGCGCGTGATCAGCCTTAGCCTGGTGCTGACCATGGCCGCCGGCATGCACGACGTGGCCCTGCTGGCCCAGCTGATCACGCCCGAGAGCATCTACCTGCTGCCCTATGGCACGCTGCTGATGTTCGCCAGCTTCCTGTACGCAGTGCAGCGCCGCTACGTGGCCGCCATCCAGCAAACGGAGCAGCTCAGCAACTCGCTGGCCGAACGCTTGGGCTTGCGCGAGCTGGAGTTGCGCGAGCAGCACTCCCGCCTGTTGTCGATCGAACGCGAACAAGCCCTGCTGCTGGAGCGCCAACGCCTGATGCGTGACATGCACGATGGCCTGGGCGCGGCCCTCATGTCCTCTCTGGTGCTGGTGGAACAAGGCCGCATGCAGACCGAAGACATCGCCATCATGCTGCGCGAATGCGTGGACGATCTGCGCCTGGTCATCGACTCGCTCGAGCCTGTCGGCCAGGATCTGGTGACCCTGCTGGCCACCATGCGCTATCGCCTGGGCCGGCGCCTGGAGCATGCCGGACTGAAGGTGGACTGGGCCGTGCGCGACCTGCCGGCCCTGCCTTGGCTCGATCCTTCACATGCCTTGCAGGTGCTGCGCATCGTGCAGGAAACGCTCACCAACATCCTCAAGCATGCCGAGGCCAGCCGCGTGCGCATCGAGACCTTGCTGCTGCAAAAACCAGGCTTGCCCGATCAGGTCTGCGTGCACATCGAGGATGACGGCAAAGGCTTCGACATCGACACCATCGCCCCAGGCCGTGGCCTGCGCCACCTGCGTCAACGCGCGCAAAAGCTCAACGGCGACCTCGACATCCACAGCCAGCAAGGGCAGGGCACGCGTGTGACCCTGCTCCTGCCGGTGCACCTCATGCCGGGACTGGCGTCCTGATCAGGTGATCAAAGGCGCTCAGCGCGGCCTTGGCCCCTTCGCCGGCGGCAATCACGATCTGCTTGAACGGCACGGTCGTACAGTCGCCAGCGGCGTAGACGCCCGGCACATTGGTCGCGCCCTTGGCATCGACGATGATCTCGCCGAAGCGCGACAGCTCCACCGTGCCCTTGAGCCATTCGGTGTTGGGCACCAGGCCGATCTGCACGAACACGCCTTCCAGCGGCACGTGGTGGCTTTCACCCGTAGCCCGGTCCTTGTAGCTCAGGCCATTGACCTTGCCTTCGGCGCCGGTGATCTCGGTGGTCTGCGCGTTCACGTGGATCTCGACATTGGGCAGGCTCTTGAGCTTGCTGACCAGCACGGCGTCGGCCTTGAGCTGATCGGCGAACTCCACCAGCGTGACGTGCGACACGATGCCCGCCAGGTCGATGGCCGCCTCGACACCCGAGTTGCCGCCGCCGATCACCGCCACGCGCTTGCCCTTATACAGCGGGCCATCGCAGTGCGGGCAATAGGCCACGCCCTTGTTCTTGTACTCCTGCTCGCCCGGCACATTGACGTTGCGCCAGCGCGCGCCGGTCGACAGGATCACGGTCCGGCTCTTGAGCACGGCACCATTGGCCATCTGCACGCTGATCAGGCCGCCTGGCTGCTCGGCCGGGATGATCTTGTCGGCACGCTGCATGTTCATGATGTCCACGTCGTATTCACGTGCATGCGCTTCGAGCGCCGCAGCGAACTTCGGCCCATCGGTGACCAGCACCGACACATAGTTCTCGATGCTCATCGTGTCGTTGACCTGGCCACCCAGGCGCTCGGCCGCGATGCCGGTGCGGATGCCCTTGCGCGCGGCATACACGGCCGCGGCCGCGCCGGCAGGGCCACCACCGACGATCAGCACCTCGTAAGGGTCCTTGGCACTGAGCTTGACGGCCTCACGTGCAGCAGAGCCGGTGTCCAGCTTGGCCACGATCTCATCGACCGTCATGCGGCCCGAGGCGAACTCCTGCCTGTTGAGGAAGACCATGGGCACGGCCATCACCTCGCGCTGGGTGACCTCTTCCTGGAAGGTGCCGCCCTCGATCACCGTGGTCTTGATCTTGGGGTTGAGGATGGCCATCAGCGACAGGGCCTGCACCACGTCCGGGCAGTTGTGGCAGGTCAGGGACATGTAGACCTCGAAGTTGAAGTCGCCGTCCAGTGCCTGGATCTGCTCGATCACTTCGGGCTCGACCTTGGGCGGATGGCCGCCAGTCCACAGCAGGGCCAGCACGAGCGAGGTGAATTCGTGGCCAAGGGGCAAACCGGCAAAGCGCAGGCTGGTGTTGCTGCCGACGCGTTTGAGGTCGAAGGAAGGCTTGCGCGCATCCTGGCCATCGGTCTTGAGGGTGATCTTGTCGCTGCGCAGGCCGGCAATGGTCTGCAGCAGGGACAGCGTGTCCCGAGCGCTCTCAGAGTCGTTCAGCGAGGCCGTGATCTCGAAAGGCTGTTGCACGCGTTCCAGGTAAGCGCCCAGTTGGGCCTTGAGGTTGTCGTCCAGCATGGTGTGTCCTTTCGTGTTCTAAGCAGTGCACATGGCACCAAGCGACTTTGAGAACTGGCCTCCTGCTCAATGTGGGCGCAGGCGGCCAGGGTCCACCCGGCGGGCTTTGTGAGCCCGCGGGAAAAACATGTTCAACGATGCAGTGAGGTCAGGCTTCAGATCTTGCCGACCAGATCCAGCGAGGGGGTCAGGGCCTCAGCGCCTTCCTTCCACTTGGCCGGGCAGACCTGGTTGGGGTGAGCGGCCGTGAACTGGGCAGCCTTGAGCTTGCGCAGGGTTTCCGACACGTCGCGGGCGATCTCGTTGGAGTGGATCTCGGCGGTCTTGATCACCAGGTCAGGGTTGATGACGAAGGTGCCACGCAGCGCCAGGCCTTCTTCGGGGATGTGCACACCGAAGGCATTGGTCAGGGCGTGGGTGGGGTCGCCAACCAGGGGGAACTTGGCCTTGCCCACGGCGGGGGAGGTTTCGTGCCACACCTTGTGCGAGAAGTGGGTGTCGGTGGTGACGATGTAGACCTCGGCGCCAGCCTTCTGGAATTCGGCGTAGCTGTTGGCCGCGTCTTCGATTTCGGTGGGGCAGTTGAAGGTGAAAGCGGCGGGCATGAAGATCAGGACGGACCACTTGCCCTTGAGAGACTGGTCGCTCACTTCAATGAACTCACCCTTGCCGCCACGGTTGACGAAAGCTTGGGTCTTGAAGGGTTGAACCTGGGTATTGATCAGAGACATGGCTTGTTCCTTTGTAGGTTGAGTTGAAACACAACGGACCGGATCTTAGGCCAGCTCTTTCCATAAAGCGAATTGATTGATCAAATATGATCAATTGTCTATGACTATTAATGAGCGTGTCACAGCTTGAAATGGAACGCCGGTGCAGGTTCAGGCGAACGCCGAAAGGGTAGAGGTCACCACCTTGCTGTACATGAGCGCGCCAGGGCCCACGTACAAGGTGGTTGGCCCAAGGTGAGCAAAGGGAATCGGCGGAATGGGTGGGCAGGCGTTGGGGACCGGGCCCTCATGCGATTGAGCCTTCGCCTCGGCTGCGCGAAACGAATCAAGCAGCAAGCGAGAGCTGCTGGGATGGAGACCACCGGGCTGAATCATGGCTGTGCGGCAAAAAGGTCGGCGCATTTTAGGGAAGGAATGGCGCAGCCGCAGAAGGAGAGAAGGTGCCGGAGGGCCGCTTGGAGAAAAACGCCGCGAAGGTCGACCAGCTTGGAAGCGTTAAGAGCAGCGCGGAGCCGATGGATCAGACCGGGCGCCGGGCGGCGGCTTGCAAACGCCCAGAAAAAAGAAAATCCCGCCAGATCACCCAACCTGGCGGGATGAAAGGAGAGCGAGCGCTTACTTTTTGATCGTGCTGGCGGCCGAGCCACTGGTCTTGGGCGCATCGCTCAGATAGAAACGGGTGCCATAGACCGGCTGGTTGGACAGGCGGTCAACGGTGAAGGAGCCCACCGAGGGCGCCGCCACCTTGCCCGTGGCGGTCACGGTCAGGGAGACCAAACCGACGGTGTTGGGCACCGTGCAGACGTACAGGCCGGTGGAGCCCGCCGCGCAGCTGACGCTGGCGTCCGAGGCCTTCACGGTGGCCGCTATGGTGAAGGGCGTGCCATTGGCGTTGAGCAGCCAGCCGGCCACGACGGTCGAGCCGTCGGTCGACGCCGACGCCTTGCCGCTGTTGCCCAGCGCCGCCACGGTGGCCTTGGTCTGCAGCATGGTCGCCACGACGTTTTCGGTGTCACTGCCGCAAGCCTGCTTGCTGGCCGTACAGCTCAGCTGCGGCGAGGAGAACAGCGCCACGCGCGGCGAGATGTAGGACATGATCGTGCCGAACTGGCCGCTGGTGCCCTTGCCGTAGCTGTAGCTGAACACGCCCGGGAAGGACGAGTTGGCCTTGTCATGCGCGTTGCCCAGGTTGTGGCCCAGCTCGTGCGCCAGGCTCAGCACCTCGCAGTAGTAGCCGTTGTACTGACCGTCGTTGAGCGAGGCGAACACCGAGCCGGCCGCCTGCGCGTTGAACAGGCTCATGCCGCCCGCGCCGCCGCCGGTCACATAGGCCAGCCCGCAAGTAGAGGTGGTGCTGGTGGCCGCGTTGAAGGGCGCAAAGAACACGGTGATGGCGCCACCCGCCGCCCTCTTGAGCGCCGCCACGCCCTTGAAGGCGCCGCTGTCAGCCTTGATAGCGGGCAGTGCGACCTGGGGCGTCGTATCGGCCTGGGCGACCTTGGCCCAGCCCACGATCTTGAAGGCGATGCCCGTGCCGCTGTTCGAGTAGGCCGAGTTGGCCACCTGCACGAGGTTGGACAGGCGCGTACGCGCCACGGCCTCCGTGCCCCACAGCGTCACGTAGGTGTTGCTGTAGGTCATGAACAGGGTGATGGTGGTGTCGATCTTGCCGGCGGTCAGGGGCACGGGCACGGTGGGCGTGGCCGCAGCCACCAGCTTGGTCAGGCCCGCAGCCGTCAAGGATTCGGCACTGCCCTGTGGGCCGCCGGACGCATCGGCCTGATCCGGCCCACGCAGGCGGCTCCAGCCTGCGGCACTGGGGTCCACCAACTGCGTTTTGCCCTGCTTGGTGATGATCTGGTACTCGTTGCCATTGCTCAGGACCGTGCCGAAGACGGCATCCGTGCCCACGGTGATCACGGTCGGCGAGCCGCTCCCGTCCATGCGGCTGATACCCTGAATCTGCACGAAGCCATCCTGGTCCAGCTCACGGTGGGTCACGATGGCCACCTCGGTCTGGCCGTTGGGCAAGGGCAGCGCGATCTCGGCGCCCTCCTCGGCCTGGGCCAGGCCCGCCAGGTTGTTGCCGTTCAGCTCATGGATGCCTTTGTCAGCCTGGGCGCCCAGGGTGTAGGCCTGGCCGCTGATGGGGCCCGTGTCCTGCGCGGAGGCCAGCGTGCCATTGGCTTGCTGCTTGAAAGGCAAGAGGCGCCCACCCAAACGCACGGCGCCTGTGAAACCATCCTTCTGCTGCTTGAGGTAGACGCGGTCCCTCGGGCTGCCATCCAGGCTACCGTGCCAGTAGCTCGCACCGTCCAGGCCCTTGGTGGTGGCCTCGAAGACCACGGTCTTGCGGCCGATCACCGGGAAATCGATGCGCACTTTCTGGCCGGCATGCATGGCCATCAGGCTGCGCGCGTCCAGCTTGAGCACGGTCTTGATCTCCAGCCCCTGTGCATCCAGGCTGGAGGGCTCGCTGGCGGCCAGCGCCGACACATGGGACACCGCCATGGCCAGCAAGGCCACGCCTGACAACACCGTGCGACTGAACTTCATCTTCGGTCCTTCTCCGCCCCGCAGGGCGCTGCATGAACGAGCACCCAGATTAGGGCGCTTCCCTGGCGTCGCCCAGTGAATAGTTGACGGCTTGCCCGCAATTACAGGCTGTTTACAAAGCATTTGTCTGAACTGTCTTGCCTGCTCAGTTCCGACGTTTTGTCAGATGAATTCCTACAAGACGTGTAGCCGGCGGCCGACGCGTCTTACAGCCGTGCACCTATCAAGGAATTTGGCATCCGTTTGCACAATGAGGCCATCGACAACGCGAAAGCGCAACGAGTCAAACAAAGGAACACAGCCATGAACGCCGACCAGATCCTGATGGAAATCCGCGAAACCAACCTGTCCTACCTGATGCTGGCTCAGACCCTGATCCGCAACGACCGTGAGCAGGCGCTGTTCCGCCTGGGCCTGTCCGAAGCCGCCGCCGAGCGCCTGGCTTCGCTGACCCCCGCCCAGGTCCTGAAGGTCGCATCGAGCAACACCCTGGTGTGCCGCATGCGTGTCGACGACGACATGGTCTGGTCCCTGCTGACCAACCACGGCAAGGGCGCCGGCAGCGACGGCACCTCCCGCCTGCACGCTGCCATCCTGGCCGCCGGCAAGCACCAGGAAGCCGCCTGATACCCGCCCCCTGATTCACAGACCGATTCGATTCCCACACATCCCGGAGAAAGCACCATGCGTACCAAGAGCCTGTTGACCGAAGCCAAGCAAATCGACCGCGCCGTCACCCTGATCAACCTGGGTGCCCGCCTGCAGGTACTGGAGTCGGAAACCGACATGTCCTACGAACGCCTGCTGCGCCTGTACAAGGAAGTCTCCGGCAAGTCGCCGTCCAAGGGTCAGCTGCCCTTCTCGACCGACTGGTTCATGACCTGGCAGCCCAATATCCACGCCTCCCTGTTCCTGAACATCCACGAGTACCTGAACAAGGCCGCCGAAATCGATGAAATCGACATCGTGATCAAGGCCTACCAGCTCTACCTGGAGCAGACCCAGTCCCAAGGCCTGGAGCCCCTGCTGTCCGTGACCCGCGCCTGGCGCCTGGTCAAGTTCATCGACAACGGCATGCTGACCATGACCAAGTGCTCCAAGTGCGGCGGCCACTTCGTCAGCCACCCCCACGAAATCTCGCGTCACTTCGTCTGCGGCCTGTGCAACCCGCCCGCCCGTGCCGGCAAGGGCAAGGCTGCCGGTGCCATCCAGATGCACTGAAGTGCCGCCCCCCGGTTTTTCTCGAGTGTTTTCATTGCTTGTCTCCTCCTAGCAGCACTGCTGTACCGAGTGCTTTGTCGGGGTCCTTCGGGACCCCGCTTTTTTTGCATCTGTCGGCATTTCGCCCCAATAGTCGGCGTTGATCCGGGTTTTTACCGTCGTGGCGCACGCTGACAATACGAGAGCGAGCAAGACGCAATCACGCTGGAGTGTGCATGGATGTCTACCTGAATCGGACTTTGGAGCTGGGGCAGAAGCTCCCTTACGGCGCTTGCGACTTCAAGCTCCCGGTCAGCCATCACCGCTACCACCTGGGCAACCCCAGCCGCGTGGGCGCCAGCTTCCCCGTCAAGCTCAAGGCGGCCGTGTACTGCGGCGAAACCGAGGTGCTCAACATCGTGGCCGAGGTGCTGCCCTCGACCAAGGCGCAGGAGCTGGGCTACCTCTTCAAGTACCAGGCGGCCCTGGCGGCCGACGAGCCCGATCGCATCCTGGCCTACATGGGCTCCAACCCGCAGGCCGAGCCGGTGGGCGAGCTCACCTTCCAGTCCATGGGCGCCTATCTGGTCGACCAGGACGCGCAAGTGGCCTTCGAGCACCAGCGCCGGGGCATCGCCACCGCGATGTACCAGCAGGCCGAAGCCCTGACGGGCAAACAGTTTCTCTCCCGCGTGGGCGATGTGCTGACACTGGACGGCGCCGCCTTCTGGGGCAACCCGGACCGCCCCTTCGGCGTGGATGCGCTCTACAGCCAGCCGCGCCGCCTGCTGTGGATCAACCTCGCCGACTTGATGGCCGCCCCCTTGAAGGAATTGCCCAAGGTGGTGTTCGATGCCGACCGCTTCACGCGTTCAGCCAGCGGGCAGCGCTGCATCGAGATGACCAACAACGGCGGAGGCCCACGCCTGGGCCTGCAGGAGGCGCGCATCCGCGGCCTGGTGGCACGTGGACAGGAGGGCAAGGTCGAGTCCTTCGTCAACGACCCGCACGCCGCGCCCAAGCTGATGCGCTCGGTACTGTGCGCGGAGCAGCCGCCACAGCTGGCGCTGAGCAACCCGCGCGGTCTGCCCGACGCCACGATTTCGCCCCCCCTGGCCGTGCTGAACGAGGATTCACGCGAAGAGGTGCTGCACTTCATCGGCCGCCATCTGCATGCGCTGGCCGAGCTGCATGCGCTGGAGATACTGCACCCGCAACTGCGCGTGCTCAGCCGCCAGCAGCAGGTGCACCGCGAGCGCGGCGACCCCGAGAACCTGAGCCATGCACTGGACGTGCGCCGTACACAGGCCATCTCGGTCATGACCGACATGCTGGAAAAGGAAGCGGAGTTCCACGCCAGCCGGATGTGAATGCAGCGGGGTGGATCAGCCGCCCCGCACCCAGGCGTCGATCATGGCGCGCGTGGCCGCGTCCATGTGAACGAAGCGGGTACCGATGCGGAACTTCGCGCCCTTGACCACATGGAAGACCGCCTTGAGCTGAACGGTGGGGTATTGGTATTTGCTGTGGTCCTGGAAGTCGGGTAAGGCAATCAGCACCTGGAGCACCGCGCCACTCTGGAAGGCGTGCTCGCAGACCAGCGCCAGACCGTCGGCCGAGACATTGATGACACGGGCCTCCAGGTAGGACTGCGGCCCCACCACCACCCTGGCAGCCCAGGAAACATTGACTCGCGGGCCTTGGCGAGCATCTGACACCTGCTGCGGCGTCACGTCGGAAACGGTCACGGCTACCTCTATACGTGGTGATCGTGGCGTCGAAGCCTGCTCGCGAAAGTCGACGCCTGTTGCAATGCTTTGGTCTTGTTGGTCTGTGTTTCGGCAGGCGCTATCAAACCTGAAGTGGCGCCTTGTGTCATTGAAATTTCTCTCGTTTTTGCCGTTTTTTTCAATCCGCGCCACACTTGTCCGAAAGAGCCAAAGCCGGGCAGATCATTGGGCGTCAGCGAGCACATTCACGGCGCGGTCACGACCACCTCCGTGCCCCTTCAACCAGGGAATCCTCGCTCTTGCGCACCTTGAGAGCAGGCCTTAGAAACCTGTCTGCAGACTCACCCACTCGTCACGGTCCACGCCCCCGCCAAGGAGATGCGATGCCCGCTTTGCAGTCCCGCAAGACCTCCGTCAGAACACGCCTTCGCCAACTGACCACCATGTGCTGTGTGCTGGCCGCTTTGGGCGGTGTGCTGGGTCTCGCGGGTGGCCATGTCATCCATGGGGCGCTGATGGTGCTGGGTGCGGTGCTGCTGGTGCCCGGCACGATCTGGGGACGCCGCCGCCAGCCGCATTTGAAGCTGGTCTACTCGTCATCAGCCCAGGCGCCCGAGGCGTCGGCTTCGAAGGGGTCGCGCAAGGTGGCCTGATCAAGCTTCGCGCTGCCAGTCCCAGACCACCGCCGCGCACAAGGCGATGCCGACCAGGTAGAGCACCCAGGTCACGCTGGCCACATAGGAATAGAACATCAGCGCCACACCCAGCCACTTGGTGGTGGACTTTTGGCGGCGCTTGCCCGCCACATAAGCCACCATGCCCAGGATGCTGAAGAGGATCATGCCCGCGAAGTAGGCGGGGGTGGGCAGGGTCAGGCCCATGGCCTGGAGTTGGGAGGCGGTGTCCATATGGGATGTGGGGGATGTGGGGGATGTGGGCGGCTTGCGTGCATTGGCTGTGGCTTACATTAAAAAGCATAACAAAGCCATAACCCTGGCATGGATATGGTCGGTACTTGCTTTTCGGCTTGCTGCGGCGCAGCATTCTTCATGTCGAGCCACCGTGCCCGCATCCTCAACATCCCTTGTTGAACCACACTTCTCTCGCGGCTGACACCTGTTCACCGCCCCAGCCCATGAGCCCCATCGCAGCGCGCTCGATCTGGCTGTTTCCCGTCTCCGGTCTCCATACACCCGAACGCCAGCACGGCACGGGCCGCGGTGCGCATCGGCTGCGGCGACCCTGATGGCTTTTGGCGCATGTGCGCCTTGTTGTCCCTTTGTGTTTCTCATAAAGCCTTGGTGAGCAGCATCGGTTGTGCTCATCGGGCTCGGGTTCGCCCGTGCCCGCCACAACACCCCAAGGCATATCAATCCGCAAGGAAAGGAAGGACTCTCATGCTCTCTGAAGTACTGGGCCAAGGCCCCTTGTTCTATATCGTGATCCTGCTGGCCGTACTCGGCCTGGTGACCTTGTTCGCCTTTGTCTCGGGCATGGTGCGCTACATCCCCAACGACCGTGTCGGTGTCGTCGAAAAGCTGTGGAGCCCCAAGGGCTCGGTGCAATCGGGCCTGCTGGCCCTTCATGGCGAAGCGGGCTTTCAGCCCGAACTGCTGCGCGGCGGCTTCCACTTCTTTCCGCCGTTTCAATACAAGGTGCACATGCACCAGATGGTCTCGGTGACGCAGGGCAAGCTGGGCTATGTGTTCGCGCGTGACGGCGTGGACCTGCCCGCTGGCCAGACCCTGGCCGACAACGCACGCGTCAGCAACTTCCTGGATGTGCGCGGCTTCCTGCAAGGCGGTGGCCAAAAAGGGCCTCAGCGCAAGGTGCTGCGCGAAGGCACGCACATCATCAACCCGGCCCTGTTCGTGGTGATGACGCAGGAGGCCACCTATGCCATGGCGCTCAATGCGATGGAGGCGGCCTATTACGAGAAGATGCGCGACCTGCTCGATGAGCGCAACGCCTTCAGCCCCGTGGTGATCAAGGAGATCCAGGGGCAGCATGAGTCCGATCAGCTGGCCGTGGTCACCGTGATGGACGGCCCGGCCTTGCCCAAGGACGAGCTGCTTGCGCCCGATGTGGGCGACAAGCACAACTCCTTCCAGGAGCCAGAGCTGTTCCTGGCCTCGGGCGGCAAGCGTGGCCGGCAGGAGCGCGTGCTGGTCGAAGGCACCTACTACATCAACCGGCTGTTCGCCACGGTCGAGTTCATCAAGAAGACGGTGATCCCCGTGGGCTTCGTGGGCGTGGTGGTGTCCTACACGGGCCGCAAGGGCACCGACACCTCGGGCGCCGAGTACAGCCATGGCGAGCTGGTGGAGACCGGCTGCCGCGGCGTGTGGCGCGATGCGCTGATGCCCGGCAAGTACGCCTTCAACACCTACGCCGGCAAGATCGAGCTGGTGCCCACGACCAACTTCGTGCTGATGTGGCAGTCGGGCGAGAGCGGCTCCAGCTTCGACGGCAACCTGCGCGAGATCACCTTGATCACCAAGGACGCCTTCGAGCCGCAACTGCCTTTGAGCGTGGTGGTGCACATCGACTACCGCAAGGCGCCAATGGTGGTACAGCGCTTTGGCAATGTGAAGCAGCTGGTCGAACAGACGCTGGACCCGATGGTGTCAAGCTACTTCAAGAATGTGTCGCAGACGCGGACCTTCATCGAGCTGATCCAGTCACGCAGCGAGCTGCAGGCCAATGCCTCGGTGGACATGCGCGAGCGCTTCCTGGCCTATTCGCTGGAATTCCAGGAGGTGCTGATCGGCACGCCCAAGCCGCAGAACGGCGACACCAAGATCGAGAACATCATGTCGCAGCTGCGTGACCGCCAGATCGCGCGCGAACAGGTCGAGACCTATGCGCAAAAGCAGATCGCGGCCGACAAGCAGCGTGAGCTGAACGAAGCTGAGCGCCGTGCCGAAAAGCAAAGCGAGCTGACGGCATCGCTGGTGGACATCTCGATCAAGGAGAACCATGGCGCGGCCCTGGTGAAGGCCGCCGAGAAGCGCCGCCAGGAGATCGAAGCGCTGGCCCAGGCCGAGAAGTTCCGCCAGGAGATGGAAGGCTCGGGCCGCGCCTCGGCCATCAAGGCCGTGGGTGAGGCTGAGGCCGCTGCCATCAAGGCCAAGTCAGAGGCGCTGGAAGGCGAGGGCTCGGACAAGCAGCTGATGCAGACGGTGATGCTGCGCCTGGCCGAGGCCTTCGAGGCCGCCAAGGTGCCGCTGGTGCCGCAGATCCAGTTGGGAGGTTCTGGCGGTGGGCAGGACAGCAACGCCTTTTCCACCTTGCTGAGCCTGATGAGTTCGCTCAAGGCGCAGGAGCTGGCCGAGGGCAGCAGGGCCAAGGTGTGAGTGCCAAGGGCATCAAGGGAGTCAAGGGAGGTGGCTGGTGGTCGGGCACGCGCGTCGGTGGCGACCCGCGCGCGATCAAGGCCCGACCACCAGGCCATCCATGCGCACGACCTCGAAGTTGCTGCCCTTGACCTGCGCCAGCTCGGACACCAGCTTGGCGTTGTTCCAGCGGTCGTCCGGGGCGCCGCTGATGTACCAGTTTGAGCCGTTGTCGGCCACGATCAGGCCATAGGTCTTCATCGCGGTCAGCAAGGCTTTGGTCTCGTTGCTGAATGAAGCGGGGATCATATAGCTGGCTTTCAGGCGCACGCGCATGCCCATGGGGGCCGAGAAGGCCGATGGGCTGGCGGGCGCCCAGTGCGAGGCTGGTGGCACGTAGGCTGCACGGGTCGAGGCCACGGTGAAGCGCAGGGCGTGGCGGATACCGCCTGGGCCCTTGGCGGCTTCTTCGTAACGCGCCAGGCCGGGGAAGATGGGCAGGCCTGCGGCGTCGGTGCTGGTCCAGCCGGGCTGGGCCGTGGGGCGCACGCTGTTGCTGTCGGCATGGAAGATGGCGCCTGCTGCGGCGTTCCAACTGCCATTGCTTTGCGGATAGGCGCCGCCCAGCTCATACATGCGCTGGTTGTCACGGTCGAGCACGATCACATGGCGGTCGCCACTGCTGGATGAGCCACCTTCAATCGGCGCGTTGACAGGCACAGGGTAGGGACCAGGGTCGCTCTCGTCGCCATAGGCCGTGAACGCGATGCTCACCTTGGGCTGTGTGCCAGACACCACCACATAAGGAAAGCCGATGGGCGCGCCGTTGTAGAGGCCCGCACCAAAGTCAGGGTGCAGGCTGGTGTTCAGGCCGATCTTGGCGATGAGCTGATCGGAGGCCGGGTCTGCCGGGCAAGCGCTGATGTCCTGGTTCCAGGCGTTGTCGGCCAGGAAAGGCTGCGCGCCGTTGAGGGCCGCGCCCACGCCCAATGCTGCGCCGCGCAAATCGGCATAGAACACACCTGAAGCCGATGAGGCGGTGCCGCAGGTCGATGCCTCTTGTCGGCCGTCCTTCAGCGGTGCAGGCATGGCCGCTGTCTGGCCCCCAGTTGCACTGGGGTCGGCCGCAGCAGGTGTATCAGCAGGCGGGTTCCCGCCACCGCCGCCGCCACAGGCACTGAGTACCGTCGCCAGCAGGAGGCATGCCGTCCTGCTTGGTGTCGTCGCATCCAGATACTTCACGTCACGCTCCCCTTGTATTCATGCCAACCTGCTGAGTGGGCCATGAATGGGGCGTTACCAAGTGTCTCGATTGCTACCGAAGGCCCAGCACAGGCCAGGCCCGCTCAGGCATCGACCTTGACCACCACGCGCCCACGCACCTGGCCTTCGAGCAGCTTGCGCGCCAACGGGATGGCGTCGCTGAGCGCCACTTCCTGGGTGATCAGCGCCAGCTTGCCCACGTCCAGATCGGTGGCCAGGCGCTGCCAGGCTTTCAGGCGGATGGCGCGCGGGCACATGACGCTGTCCACACCGGCCAGGGTCACGCCGCGCAGGATGAAGGGCGCGACCGTGGACGGGAAGTCCATGCCGCCTGCGAGACCACAGGCAGCCACCGTGCCACGGTACTTGATCTGTGCGCAGACATTGGCCAGGGTCTGGCTGCCCACCGTGTCCACGGCGCCAGCCCAGCGCTCCTTGGCCAGGGGCTTGCCCGGTGCCGTGAACTCAGCGCGATCCAGCACCGTGCTCGCGCCCAGGGTCTTGAGGTAATCGGCCTCCAGCGGGCGGCCTGTGACGGCGGCCACCTGGTAACCCAGCTTGGCCAGGATCGCGACGGCCACGCTGCCCACGCCACCTGCGGCCCCGGTCACCAGCACCTCGCCCTTGTCCGGCGTAACGCCATGGTCTTGCAGCGCCATCACGCACAGCATGGCCGTGTAGCCGGCCGTGCCGATGGCCATGGCCTGGGCAGGCGTGAAGGCTGCGGGCAGGGGCACCAGCCAATCACCGTTGAGGCGGGCCTTTTGCGCCAGGCCACCCCAATGGGTTTCGCCCACGCCCCAACCATTGAGCACGACCGCGTCGCCCGGCTTGTAGTCAGGATGGGTGCTGCTCTCGACCGTGCCTGCCAGATCGATGCCCGGCACCATGGGGAATTTCCGCACCACGGGAGATTGGCCCGTGATGGCCAGGCCGTCCTTGTAGTTGAGCGTGGAGTGCGACACCCGCACGGTCACATTGCCTTCGGGCAGGGCCGTGTCGTCGATGTCTTGGAGTGCAGCGCGATAGCCCTGCTCGTCTTTCTCAATGAGGATGCCTTTGAACATGCTGTGTCTCCAGTGGCGAGCGCCGCCAAGACGGGCAGCATAACCGCGCCGCGTGAGCAAGGCGATGCACGAATGTGGAATGCCACATGTTCAGGCGGGCTTCGATTGGCTACGCTTGCACTCCATGATGGCCGCGCTGCGTGGCCCTTGCAGTTGACTGGAGCCGCGATCATGAAACGCCTCACCTCACACTTGTATTTCTGGGTCGTGCTGGCCATCGTGGCCGGTGGTTGTCTGGGCATCGTCGATCCCAAACTGGGCGTGCAGCTCAAACCCCTGGGCGACGGTTTCATCGCGCTGGTCAAGATGCTGATCAGCCCCATCATTTTCTGCACGGTGGTGCTGGGGATCCTCAATGGCGGCGACATGAAGAAGGTCGGGCGCGTGGGCGTCAAGGCCATCGTCTACTTCGAGGTCGTGTCCACGATCGCCCTGGCCATTGGCCTGGTGGTGGTCAATGTGCTCAAGCCAGGCCACGGCTTCAATGCCGATGTGCATGCGCTGGATGCCAATGCCGTGGCAACCTATGCCAAGAAGGCGGGCGAGCAAAGCACGGTGGACTTCCTCCTGCACATCATCCCCAAGACCTTCACCGATGCCTTCACGGGTTCGGGCGATTTGCTGCAAGTGCTGTTGCTGGCCCTGCTGTTCGGCTATGCCATGCAGCACATGGGTCAGCGCGGCAAGGCCGTGCACAGCTTCATCGAGGAATGCTCGCACATCTTCTTCTCGATGATGAGCGCGATCATGAAGCTGGCCCCTCTCGGCGCAGGCGGCGCCATGGCCTTCACGCTGGGCAAGTACGGCTGGGCCGCGCTCAAGCCGCTGGCCGCGCTGATGGGCAGCTTCTACCTGACTTGCGGTCTGTTCGTGCTGGTGGTGCTGGGCACCATCGCGGCCGTCACGGGCTTCAACATCCTGCGCTTCATCGCCTACATCAAGGAGGAGCTGCTGACGGTGCTGGGCACGTCTTCATCGGAGTCGGCCTTGGTGCCGCTGATGGCCAAGCTCGAACGCCTGGGCTGCCCCAAGTCCGTGGTGGGTCTGGTCGTGCCAGCAGGCTATTCCTTCAACCTGGATGGCACCAACATCTACCTGACGATGGCGGCCTTGTTCGTGGCGCAGGCCCTCAACATCGACCTCACGCTCACGCAGCAACTGAGCATTCTGGGCGTGGCCATGCTGACGTCCAAGGGCGCTTCGGGTGTGACGGGTGCAGGCTTCATCACCCTTGCCGCCACCTTGGCCGTGGTGCCCGATGTGCCCGTGGCCGGGCTGGCGCTGATCCTGGGCGTGGACCGCTTCATGTCGGAAGCCCGCGCCCTGACCAACTTCATCGGCAATGCGGTGGCCACGGTGGTGGTGTCCAAGTGGGAGGGTGAGCTGGACCAGGCTGTGTTGACGCGCGAGTTGCGCTCGGGTTATCAGGACGAGCAGGACAGCATGCTGACGCAGCAGGCCGCGCCCGCATCGCAAGGCGGGACCCAAGCCAGACGCGAAGACCAACATGCGCATGCCTGAGGTGTGCTTGGCTGACAGCCAGGGCCTGCGCCAAGCAACCGATATGCTTGGGGCATGCGGAACCCCTCCCCCGTCTGGCCTTTGCTGCGCAGCTTCTCCTGGCAGGAGCTGCGCCACCATGGCCTGCGCCACGCCGCCGCGGTGCTGGCCGTGCTGCTGGGTGTGGCGCTGGCCTTTTCGGTGCACCTGATCAACGAGTCGGCGCTCAGTGAGTTCAGTGCCGCCGTGCGGTCCGTCAATGGGCAGGCCGACTTGAGTCTGCGCGCCGCGCACGGTGGGCTGGACGAGGCCTTGTATGCCCAGGTCGCGGCGCACCCGCAGGTGGCGGTGACCAGTCCCATCATCGATGTGCACACGCAGGCCTGGCAAGCTGGCGATGGGAACCAGGACAAGCCGCAAGCCCTTCACATCATCGGCCTGGACCCCCTGGTCGCCGCCGCGCTCACGCCCACTTTGCTGCCGCAACTGGACGCCACACAGGCTCAGCAGGATCGGCTCACGCTCTTCGCGCCTGACACCATCTCGCTCAATGCCACGGCCCGGCGTCTGCTGCATGCCAAGCCTGGCGACGTGATTCAAGTGCAGGCCGGGCTCAGGCGCTTGAAGCTGCGCGTGGTGGGTACGGTGATGGCAGGTGGCGAGGCCCTGGGTGTGATGGACATCGCCGGGGTGCAGGACGCCTTGGGTACCCCGGGCCAGATCACGCGGCTGGACGTGAAGCTGGTGGAGGGTGCCCAGGTGCGTGAGGTGATCACGGCCTTGCAGCTGCCGGCAGGCGTGCTGAGCGACGCGGGCGAGGACGCCACGCAGCGTGTCTCCAATGTGTCCCGGGCCTATCGCGTGAACATGACGGTGCTGGCCCTGGTGGCCTTGTTCACGGGCGCGTTTCTCGTGTTCTCCATCCTGTCCTTGTCGGTGAGCAAACGCCAGCAGCAGTTCGCCTTGCTGGGCGTGTTGGGCTTGAGCGCGAGGGAACGCTTGCAGCTGGTGCTGTGGGAGTCGGTTTTCATCGGGATACTGGGCTCGCTGCTGGGTGTCGCTCTGGGCACGCTGCTGGCCAGCACCGCGCTGCGCCTGCTGGCGGGCGACCTCGGTGGCGGCTACTTCCCCGGCATCACGCCGCATCTGCAATGGTCGCTGTGGGCCGCCCTGGCTTACGGTGCGCTGGGCACGCTGGCCGCTGTCGGTGGCGGCCTGCTGCCGGCACGCAGGGCGCAAGGCCTGGCCCCCGCGCAGGCGCTCAAAGGCCTGGGCGAGGTCACGCTGCAGGGCTCACGAGGCTGGTGGCATGGCCCGGCCTTGCTGCTTCTGGGAGCCGGTCTGGCTCGCCTGCCAGCCCTGGCGGGGATGCCGCTGTGGGCTTACCTGTCCGTGGCGTGCCTGTTGTTGGGCGGCATCGGGTGTGTGCCTGCGGCCGTGGGCATCGTGCTGCGCCTGTGGCCCAGGCGCCTGCTGCGCATGAGCGCGCCGATGATGCTGGCGCTGGAGCGTGCGCGGCGCATGCGTCACACCGCCACGGTGCTGATGGCCGGCGTGGTGGCCAGCCTGAGCCTGTCAGTGGCCTTGACCGTGATGGTGGCGAGCTTTCGGGGCTCGGTCACCCGCTGGCTCGATGTGGTGCTGCCCGCCGACCTGTATGCGCGCACCGTGCGCAGCGGTGGCCAGGGCGATGGCAGCGGGCTGGACGATGGCGGGCCCAGCCTGAGCCCCGCCCTGCTGGCCGACCTCACCCGTGTCCCCGGCGTGCAGCGGGCGGTGGGCGTCCGTGTCAGCCGCCTGAGCCTTCGGCCGGACCAAGCAGCCGTGGCGCTGATCGCGCGGCCGCTTCGTCAAGGCGGAGCCGCGCTGGTACCGGGCCGCGCCCTGCCCCTGGTCGGCGAACTGGCCCCCGAGCGGCCCGACCTGGTCAATGTGTTCGTGAGCGAAGCCATGGTCGATCTGTACGAGGCCAGACCAGGCAGCATCGTGGCCTTGCCCCTGCGCACCGGACAAGCGCCCGTGCAGGCCTATGTGCGCGGCGTCTGGCGCGACTACGCACGCCAGCAAGGCGCCATCGTGATGGACGCCACCGACTACCAGCGCCTCAGCGGCGACACGGACGTCAACGAACTGGCCATGTGGCTGACACCTCAAGCGCGCACGCCCGATGTCCAGCAGGCCATTCGGCAGCGGGCGACGGCACATGGCCTCAGCGGCGATCTGATCGCGTTCGCCGAGCCACGCGAGATACGCCAGACCACCTTGCGCATCTTCGATCGCAGCTTCGCCGTGACCTACTGGCTGCAGGCCGTGGCCATCGGCATCGGGCTGTTCGGCACGGCGGCCAGCTTTTCGGCGCAGGTGCTGGCCAGGCGCAAGGAGTTTGGCTTGCTCGGCCACCTGGGCTTCACCCGCCGGCAGATCCTGGCCATCGTCGCGGGGGAAGGCGCCGCCTTGGGCAGCGTGGGCGCGCTGATGGGGCTGGGGCTGGGCATCGTGGTCAGCCTGGTGCTGGTCCATGTGGTCAACCCGCAGAGCTTTCATTGGACGATGGACATGCTGCTGCCCTGGGCCCGGCTGGCCGCGCTGTGCACCAGCGTGGTCATGGCCGCCACCGTCACGGCGCTGATAGCCGGTCGTGCCGCCGCAAGCCGGGATGCGGTCATGGCCGTCAAGGAAGACTGGTGAAGCCCATCATGAACCGTCGTCAATGGCTGCGCCTCTTGCCGGCCGCCCTGACAGGGCCTGCCAGCACCCTCGCGCAATCACCCCACCCTCTCATCCGCGCCAGCGACGTGCTGCGCTTTCCGCACGACTTCGGCGCCCATCCGGCCTTTCGCACTGAGTGGTGGTACATCACCGGCTCCTTGCAAGCGGCGTCGCCGTCCACGCCCACGCCGTTTGGTTTCCAGATCACCTTTTTTCGCTCGCGGGTGGACGACGCCGAGCACAGTCACAGCCGCTTTGCCGCCAAGCAACTGGTGTTCGCGCACACGGCGCTCAGCGACATCGGTCGAGGCGAGATGCTGCATGACCAACGCATCGCCCGCGTGGGCTTCGGACTCGCCCAGGCCACGGAAGGCGACACAGGGCTGACCCTGCGTGACTGGACCTTGCAGCGCCAAGGCCCTGTAAACGCCAGCCACTACACCAGCCATGTGGCCGCGCGTCACTACGCGCTCGATCTGCGCCTGACGCAAACCCAAGCCCTGTTGCTGCAAGGCCAGGCTGGCTTTTCTCAGAAGGGCCCCCAGCCGCTCAACGCCAGCCACTACTACTCGCAACCGCAACTGGCCGTCCAGGGGCAACTGAAGTACCGACAGCAGACCCTGGCGGTTCAGGGCCAGGCCTGGCTGGACCACGAATGGAGCGAAGCCATGCTCGACCGGAATGCCGTGGGCTGGGACTGGATCGGCATGAACCTGCGTGATGGCTCGGCCTTGATGGCATTCAGCCTGCGCCGTCGCGATGGCAGCAGCCACTGGCGCGGCGGGAGCCTGCGTCGCCCCGGTCAGCCCAGCCGCGCGCTGCGCCCAGACGAGGTGCGCTTCACCCCCGGCCGCCTCTGGACCAGCCCGGCCAGCGCGGCCCGCTACCCGGTGCAGTGGCAACTGGAGATCGCGGGCGAGCGCTACGAGGTGCGCGCCCGCATGGACAAACAGGAGATCGACAGCCGGCGCAGCACCGGCGGCATCTACTGGGAAGGCTTGAGCGACCTGCTGGATGCGCAAGGCCGCATCGTCGGCACCGGCTATCTGGAGATGACGGGCTACGCCGCCGCGATGAGCTTGTGAGTGCCGGCGCCGCGCGCTAGCAGCCGCTGAGGGCCGCTAGCGGCGACGGGGCAGGACCGGTGCCGATGTCGGTGCCGATGCCGGTGGATAAGGCGGCAGCGGTCGACCCATCTGCTGCAAGCTCGCCCTGCCGCGTGCCACACAAGCCGCCTTGTCAGCCTCGGACATCTTCGTCCAGCCTGTGATGTCGGCCAGGGTGCGGCCACAGCCTACGCAGACATCGGCCTCGTTGAGGGTGCACAGCCGCACGCAGGGGCTGGCACAAGGCTGGGCAAGGGGCTGCTGCTGGTCATGAGAGGGCATGCTCATGCACCGAGCATACGCCCAAGGCCTGCCGCTCTGCTCGGCAAGCGGATCAGGGTATCCCGCTCACGCGGTGACTTTTTTGGCGGCTTTGGCGCTGGCCTTGGCCTTGGTGACGACCTGGGAGGTGGTCGCGCTTGCGGCATCCGGCAGGGCCGGCAAGGTCAGCGTGGCCTGCGCCGCACCGTGACCACCGCCAGCCCCATTTGCCACCTGCGCATGCTTTTGCGTCAGCCAGTAGGCGTAATCGACGTGGATGTTCTCCATGAGCCCCGCCCAGCTGGCAGCCTGGTTGGCCACCAGGGCATTGAACTGTGCCACCACGTTGTACTCCTGCTCCACGAACTTGGAGAGCGTGTTGGCCATCTTGAGCTGGTTGTACTCGGCGTACACGTCCTTGCACCCGTCCCACCAGTTTTGCTGCTGCTGGGCCACGCGCTCTAGGATGGCGTGCTGGATGTCTAGCAGCTCCTGCCACAGTGAAGCATCCAGGCTCATGGGCAGCAAGGTGGCCGTGCCCACTTCGTTGCGCAGCGAGGTGCCCACCAGCTGGCCGGCCAGCATCTGCATCTTCTGGGCCCGCAGCAAGGGTGCGGACCACACGGGTGTCGGCTCGTTTGACATGAAGCCCTCTTCTTTCAACTTGAGGTGTTCAATGGTTGTCAGCCGCCCAGCGCGCTGAGCATGCCGTGGATGGCCCGGATCTGGATGGCCTGTTTGGAATAGTAGTCCGGCTGGTTGGGATTGGCACTGGTGTAACCCCACCAGTCCCAGCAGCCATCGGGGTTCTGGGTCTCGCCATCGTCGGTGCCCTGGGCCTGCGGGTACAGCACGATGATGTTGTTGCTGTCGGCCTTGTGGTTGTAGCCGGTGGTGGTGAAGTAGCGGTTGCCATAGGGCACCGAGTTCTGCGTATCGGGCCGGCCGTTCACATAGTTGACGTAGTTGTAGCCCTGCTTGCAGCCATGCAGCGCAATGTGCACACGGGCCGGGGCACCGGCCTCCACCGCCGCAGGGATGTAGGCGTAGCCGAAGCTGCTCATGCTGGCGCGCTTGTCGCCATCGAAGAAGGGTGTCTGGTCGAAGCGGATCAGGCGGCCACTGAGCTTGTCCGATGCTGGCTTCAAGCCTTCGTAGATGTGATCGAGGATGTCATGCGACTGCATGAAGCCGCCGTTGTTGATGTAGGGCGGCTGGTTGGTGGGCAGGGGCGAGTCTTCGGGGTTGTCCGTGATGATGGAGTGGCCCGCCTCGACGTGATCGTGGTACCTGATGTTGCTCAAAGGCACGTCGAGCGCCTGGTAGAACTGCTTGGTGCGCTTGACCACGTCGGAGTAGACGACCTCGTCGGTCTTGCCGGTGAAGATGTAGATGCGCTGGTCCTTGAGGTGCTGGACCGGGTCGATCTCACCGGCTTCGGCGCAGGCCTTGGCCACCTTGGCCAGATGACGGGCATCGGGCCCGGTCTGCGGGATCAGCGGGTTCATGCAGATGTACAGCGCGTTCTGCACGTAGGCGTCCTCGGCCAGGGCGGACGCGGCCCTGAAAGACTCCGCGCACCGGAATGGCCCGCCAGCAATCACGCCCGCACCAACAAAGCTCGACGAATGGGCCAGGTGCAACTGCACCGTCATGAAGGCGCCGGACGACAGGCCCGATACCGAGCTCTGGCCCTTGAGCACCTTGTACCGCTTGAGCGAGACAACCTTGGCGTCTGTGTCCACCAGCATGGCGAGCTCCCGAGTGAATGGTTGAATTGCGGTACAGCAGAATCCGTACCGGCCTAGATCGCAACGCCGATCGCAACACGGCTGCATGACGCCCTGTTGACAGGACGGGACGGCTTCAGGCGCGTGGGCGGTAGTCCGAGGGCTTGGCCCCCGTCCATTTTTTGAAGGCACGGTACATCGCGGCGGGCTCGGCAAAACCCAAGTCGGCGGCGATGTCCTGGATACTGCGCCTGCTGTCTTGCAAGAGGGTGATGGCCATGTCGCGACGAAGGTCATCCTTGAGCGTCTGGTAGCTGTGACCCTCGTCTTTCAGGCGCCGGCGCAGAGTGGCCTCGGTGAAATGCAACTCGCCGCACAGCTGGTCGAAATCGGGCCAATCCTGGGGCGGCTGTTCGCGCAGGCGGCGGCGGATGCGGGCCGCCAGGCTCTTGGGGTTGCGGTACTTGACCAGGAAGTTGGCCGGCACGTCCCTGAAAAAAGTCTTCAAGGTGCCGGTGTTCTGGATGAGGGGCAGTTGGAGGTCGGCGGCGGGAAAACTCAGCCAGGTCTGTTCGGCATCGAAGCGCAGAGACTGGCAGAACAGCACGCGGTACTCGGGCGAGGCATCCGGCTCCGGGCAGCGGAAAGCGCCTTCGATCAGGTGCAGGCGCCGCCCCGTCAACCAGCAGGTCAGGCCGTAGACCATGATCAGGAAGGTGGCGTAAGCGAACAGTCGCTGCGGTGCGGCGCGGTCGTGCAGCCGCAACACGGCCTGCTCACCCCGGATCTCCAACGTGCCATGCATGTCGTCGAGCACGAGGCGCATGAACTGGAGGATGCGGCGCAAGGCGTGGTGCAGGTTGTCGCAGGCCAGCACGCTGTGGCACATCAGCACATAGGTGCCGCGCCGCGCGGGGTGGCTGTCCAGGCCAAAGAACTCGTCGTCCAGTGCGCGGGCGATGTCGCGCCACAGCGCACCGAACTGCGCGGGCGACACGCGGGCCAGCGGCTCGTGGATGAAGGCAGGCGGGATGCCGGCGCGTTGCAAAAAACCCTCGACGGACAAACCACGCGCCGCCACGCAGCGCAAGGCCTCCTGCACGAAGTGAATCGAGATGGTACCGCGCTCGGATTTCATGGTTGCGGGATGGCCCCTTTGACTGTTTTAACGGTTTTGATTGCGACGACGGTTTTGACTGGCCGGATCGCGCAACGATATTGACGGATTTGGACATCGAAAACCGCGCAAGCTCTGCCTAGGATGTGGACGGGGCCCGCCCTGGCGTTCCCAGCCTGCAACCATAAACCAAACCCGCGTGCACGCCATCACACCATGCAAGTTTCCGACAGCGTCTTCCTGATCACCGGCGGGGCCTCGGGCCTGGGTGCCGCCACCGCCCGCATGGCCCTGGAGGCCGGCGCCCGTGTGGTCATTGCCGACCTGGCCGAACCCCGGGAAGGCACCTTCGCACCATCCGACAAGCTGGTCTACGTCAAGACCAATGTGACCGAAGAAGACAGCGGTCAGGCCGCCGTGCAGAGCGCACTGGACCGCTTCGGCCGCCTGGACGTGCTGGTCAACGCCGCCGGCATCGGTCCGGCCGAGAAGATCTTTGGCAAGAACGGCCCCCACCGTCTGGACTCCTTCACCCGCACCATCGCCGTCAACCTGATCGGCACCTTCAACATGATGCGACTGGCCGTGCCGGCCATGGTGGGCTCGGGCGCCCCTGGTGCCAGCACAGACCCAACCGCTTCGCAGGGCGTGATCATCAACACAGCCTCGGTGGCGGCTTTTGACGGGCAGATCGGCCAGGTGGGCTATGCCGCCTCCAAGGGTGGTGTGGTGGCCATGACCCTGCCTGCCGCCCGCGACCTGGCCCGAGAGCGCATCCGCGTGTTGACCATCGCCCCCGGCATCTTCGAGACGCCCATGCTGCTGGGGCTGCCGCAAGAGGTGCAGGACTCGCTGGGCAAATCGGTACCGCACCCTTCGCGCCTGGGCCGACCGGCCGAGTACGCCGCCATGGTGCGCAGCATGGTCGACAACGAATACCTCAATGGCGAGGTGATCCGCCTGGACGGCAGCATCCGCATGGCGGCCAAGTGAGTCACGGTGAATGGACATGAGCAACCTTGACACCCTGCTGAGCGAAGACCAACGCCTGGTGCGCGACGCGGCCCGCACCTTCGCACAGGGTCAACTCGCCCCGCATGCTGCGCAATGGGACCAGGACGGCCGTCTTCCCGACACCGTGGTGCGGCAGATGGGCGAGCTGGGCCTCTTGGGCATGCTGGTGCCACCTGAGCTGGGCGGCACGCGCACCGATGACCTGAGCTACGCTCTGGCGCTGGAAGAAGTGGCCGCGGGCTGCGCGTCCTGCGCCACCTTGATGAGCGTGCACAACTCGGTGGGCTGCGTGCCCATCCTCAAGTTCGGCACGCCCGCGCAGCAGGCGCAATGGCTGCCCAGGCTGGCCACCGGTGAGGTCATCGGCGCCTTCTGCCTGACCGAACCGCAAGCCGGCTCTGAAGCCGACGCCCTGAAGACCCGCGCCGTGCTCGATGGCGAAGGGCCCAATGCCAACTGGGTGCTGAGTGGTGCCAAGCAGTTCACCACCAATGGCGAGCGCGCCGGCATGGCCATCGTGTTCGCGGTAACCGACCCGGAGCTGGGCAAGAAGGGCCTGTCTGCCTTCATCGTGGACACGGGCACACCGGGTTTCACGGTGGCGCGCAAAGAGAACAAGATGGGCATCCGCGCCTCGGACACCTGCGCCATCACCCTGGACAACTGCCGCGTGCCGGCCGCCAGCATGCTGGGCCAGCGCGGCGAGGGCCTGAAGATCGCGCTGTCCAACCTGGAGGGCGGGCGCATCGGCATCGCCGCGCAGGCCGTGGGCATTGCCCGTGCCGCACTGGAAGCCGCCAAGGCTTATGCGGCCGAGCGCGTGCAGTTCGGCAAGCCCATCGAGCAGCACCAGGCGATTGCGCACATGCTGGCCGACATGCACACGCGCTTGAACGCCGCGCGCCTGCTCGTGCACCACGCGGCACGTTTGCGCACGGCAGGCGTGCCTTGCATCTCCGAGGCCTCGCAGGCCAAGCTGTTTGCATCCGAGACGGCCGAGTGGGTCTGCTCCAAGGCCGTTCAGATCCATGGTGGCTATGGCTTCCTGGAGGACTACCCCGTGGCCCGCCACTACCGCGACGCCCGCATCACCCAGATCTACGAAGGCACCAGCGAGATCCAGAAGATCGTGATCGCGCGCCACCTATGAAGTGCCCCAGCCACATCGCGAAACATACCGAGGAAGACACCATGAGCACCACACCGGGCCTTTACGACACAACCCACGGCACCCCCACCGTGCGCCTGCTGATCAACGGCGAGTTCATCGATTCACTGGCCAGCGAGTACAGCCTGGTCATCAACCCCGCCACGCAGGAGGTGCTGGCACGCGTGCCCTGCAGCACCCCGGCCGAGGTTGACGCCGCCGTGGCCGCCGCGCAAGCGGCCTTCAAGACCTGGAAGACCACACCGATCGCCGCGCGCATGCGCATCATGCTGCGCTTTCAGGCCCTGATCCGCGAGCACCTGCCGCGCATCGCCGCGGTGCTCACGCATGAGCAGGGCAAGACCCTGGCCGACGCCGAGGGCGACATCATCCGCGGCCTGGAGGTGGTGGAGCACGCCTGCTCGGTGGGCACGCTGCAACTGGGCGAATTCGCCGAGAACGTGGCCGGTGGCGTGGACACCTACACGCTGCGCCAGCCCATCGGCGTGTGCGCGGGCATCACGCCCTTCAACTTCCCCGCCATGATCCCGCTGTGGATGTTCCCCATGGCCATCGTGTGCGGCAACACCTTCGTGCTCAAGCCCTCCGAGCAGGATCCGATGTCGACCATGGAGCTGGTGGCGCTGGCCGTGCAGGCCGGTGTGCCACCGGGCGTGCTCAACGTCGTGCATGGCGGCAAGGACGTGGTGGATGCGCTGTGCACGCATCCTTCGATCGTGGCGGTGTCCTTCGTGGGTTCCACCAAGGTGGGCACGCATGTCTACGAGCTGGCCAGCCGCCATGGCAAACGCGTGCAGTCGATGATGGGCGCCAAGAACCACGCTGTCATCCTGCCGGACGCCAACAAGGAGCAGTCGCTCAACGCGCTGGTGGGCGCGGCCTTCGGGGCGGCAGGGCAGCGCTGCATGGCCACCTCGGTGGCCGTGTTCGTGGGCGCGGCCAAGGACTGGCTGCCCGATGTCGTCTCGCGTGCCAAGCTGCTCAAGGTCAATGCCGGCGTGCAGCCCGGCACCGATGTGGGCCCGGTGATCTCGCAGCGCGCCAAGGCCCGCATCGAAAGCCTGATCGCCCATGGCGCCGAGGAAGGCGCCGATCTGCTGCTCGATGGGCGAGGCGTGGTCGTGCCTGGTTATGAGCGCGGCAACTTCGTCGGCCCCACCGTGATCGGCGGCGTGAAGACGCACATGCAGGTCTACACGCAGGAGATCTTCGGGCCCGTGCTGGTCACCCTGAACGTGGACACGCTGGATGACGCCATCGCCCTGGTCAACGCCAACCCCTTTGGCAATGGCGTGGGCCTGTTCACGCAAAGCGGGGCGGCGGCGCGCAAGTTCCAAAGCGAGATCGACGTGGGCCAGGTCGGCATCAATGTGCCCATTCCCGTGCCCGTGCCCTTCTTCAGCTTCACGGGCTCGCGTGGCTCCAAGCTGGGCGATCTGGGCCCCTATGGCAAGCAGGTCGTGCAGTTCTACACCCAGACCAAGACCGTGACGGCCCGCTGGTTCGACGACAGCAGCGTCAGCACGGGCGTGAACACCACCATCAGCCTGCGCTGAAAGGAGGCTTGCACATGCGGATCACTTTCATCGGACTGGGCAATATGGGCGCGCCCATGGCCCGCAACCTGATCAAGGCCGGCCATGCCGTGACCGTGTTCGATCTCAACCCGCAAGCCGTCAGCGCCCTGGTGGAAGCCGGCGCCCGCGCAGCCGGCTCGCCCGCCGAGGCCGCCCGCGAAGCCGAGTTCGTGGTGACCATGCTGCCGGCCGCCGCCCATGTGGAAGCGGTGCTCACCGGCCTGCAAGGCGTGCTCAACGGTGTCCCCAAAGGCGTGCCCATCGTCGACAGCAGCACCATTGACCCGGCCTCCGCGCGCCGCCTGGCCGAGAAGGCCGCGGCGCATGGCAACCCCTTTGCCGATGCGCCCGTTTCAGGCGGCACGGGCGGCGCAGCGGCTGGCACGCTCACCTTCATGGTCGGTGCGGATGAGGCGCTGTTCAAACAGGCACAGCCGGTCTTGCAGGCCATGGGCCAGAACATCGTGCACTGCGGCGGCACGGGCACAGGTCAGGTTGCCAAGATCTGCAACAACCTGCTGCTGGCCATCTCGATGATCGGTGTCTCCGAAGCCATGAGCCTGGGCGCCTCATTGGGCATAGACCCCAAGGTGCTGGCCGGCATCATCAACACGTCCTCGGGCCGATGCTGGAGCGCCGACACCTACAACCCCTATCCCGGCATCATCGAGACGGCCCCGGCCTCACGCGGCTACACGGGCGGCTTCGGCGTCGACCTCATGCTCAAGGACCTGGGCCTGGCCATCGATGCGGCCAAGGGTGCTCACCAGCCGCTGATGCTCGGTGCCGTGGCGCAGCAGCTCTACCAGATGTGGAGCCAGCAGGGCCAGGGCAAGCTGGACTTCTCGTCCATCATCCAGCTCTACCAGCAGCCTCACTGAGGTCGCTTCTTGGGCAACCAGGCCATCTCCATGTAGCCGGTGATGGGCGTCTGGCCCTGGGCATCGTCGATGGTGATGGGCACCTTCAGGCTGCCCTTGGGCTCGGTGCAGATGGCACGCGCCTCTTCGGGCGTGAGCGTGGCCGTGGCCTGGATGGCGCCACGGTTTGGCTTGCGCAGCTCCACATGGATGGTCTTGACCACGACGATGGCACTGTCGGGCACATGCTGGCCCACCAGCAGCCCGCTGGCGTACTCGGCCGCCAGGGTGGCCGCCACGGCATGGATGCCGCCCACGTGGTTGCGCACACGGCGCTTGAGCGCGATGCCCACGGTCACCTTGTTGGGGCCGAGCGCCAGGATGCGGCAGCGGTTGGTGCGGAAGTAGGGTGTGTACAGGCCAAAGCCGAGGGCGACCAAGCGCAGGCGCAGGCCTTCGGGCCAACCGGCCAGGCGTGACAGCAGGCGGGCAAAGCGGTTGGGTGACGGTGATGCAGTGCGTTCCATGGTCATGGCGTGATCGTCCTTGCTCGGTCACTGCACCGTCTTGACCAGTTGCCCCGGCTTGGGCTGGGGCCCATCGCCATAAGCGCCGTTGAGCAGCTTGAGCCGGGTCTCCTTGTTGTCCAGCAAGGCCGTGCTGCGGGCCATCTCGGCAAAGCCACCACGCGGGTAGCTCACGGTGTGGATGACCCAGGGCTTGGCGGCCGCGCGGTCAGCCGCCGTCATGGCCCTGAATGAAGACTCGGCCTCGCGCATGAGCGCTTCGTTGCGCTGCAGGGCCGCCGCATCCTTGGCGGCGTACTGCATCAGGTAGAGGTGCTTGCCCGGCCCCTTGGCCACCGTCACGATCACGTTCTTGTTCTGCCCCTGGCTGTTGCTCACCACGCCGACAAAGTGCGTGGCCCCCAAGCCATTGAGGCTGCGTTGCTCATAGCGCCCGTCGCTGGGCTTGAGCACATTGCGGATCACGTCCTCGGGTGTGTCGCCAGCCTGCTCAGGCACCAGGCGCACGATCAAGCCCGCGTCACCTGCACCATTGACCAGGGTGATGGCCTCGGCGGTGTTCTGGATGCGCCAGCCTGCGGGCGCCGTCAGGGCGATTCCCAGGCCCTCATGGTAGAAGCCCTGGCCTCGCGTGAGGCCTTGCTCGCGGCTCTCACCGAAGCTCATGCCATCCACGGTTTGCAGGTAGCGCGGGCGCTGGTCATCGCCATACTGGCCCGAGTAGGTCGCGGCGATGTCGGTGATGTCGGCCAGGCGCTTGTCATTGCTGGGGTGCGAGGCCAGCCAGTTGGGGCCGGACGGTGCGGGCTTGCCTTCGGCCTTGGCCTGGTCTGCCGCAAAGCGCTCCTGGTTCTTGAGCACCTTGATCACGTTCACCATGTTCTGTGGGTTGTAGTGGTTGCGCGCCAGGTACTCGGCACCCAGGCCATCGGCCTGTGACTCCTGCTCGCGGCTGTAGGACGCGATGTAGCCCGCGGCGGCCGACTGCGACACCTGGCTGGCCATGTCGGTGGCGCGGCTCACGCCATGCGCCTCCAGCACCGCGCCCAACACCGTGGCGGCCAGCACGCCCAGGCCGGCCGTTTGCTGCCGCGTGGCGCGCTGCGCGCCATGGCGGGCGCACACGTGGCCGATCTCGTGACCGAGCACGCCGGCCAGCTCGGCCTCGCTGTCCAGGTAGGCCATGATGCCGCGCGTGATGTAGACATAGCCACCGGGCAGGGCGAAGGCATTGATCTCGGTGCTGTCGAGCACGGTGAAGGTCCAGGTCAGGTTGGGGCGGTGCGATTGCGACGCGAGCTTTTGCCCCACCTCGTTGACATAGGCCTGCACCTTGGGGTTGTTGTAGACCCCGTACTCCTTGATCACCTGCTCGTGCTGCTTGCGGCCGGTGTCGATCTCGGCCGATTCGTCCATGGCCGAGTACTCGGTCTCGCCAGTGACCGGGTTGACCACGGGCGTGCCGCAAGCCGTGAGCAGGCTGGCTGCAGACACCATGGGTAGCAGCAGGGAAAGAAGGTGACGACGCATGCGCATTTGCAAAGGTCCTTTTGACTGTATTGACAGGGCTTCAGTGGGATGCAGGCTGGCCTTGCTGCTCGCACCAACGCGTCCACATGCCTCTGAAAGCCGCCTCCAGGTGCCGCGCGAAGCGCTCGCCATCGAACACCGGTGAAGCCTGCACCTGCTGACGCAAGCCCGCGCGCAGGGCCGCCAGCGCAGGCAGGTCGGCAGACAGGCGCACGGCCCTGGCCACGTAGTCATCGGCATCGCCGGCGACCCAGTCGGGCAGACCGGCGTTCATCATCAGGCCCACGCCTTGCCGTGCCACCAGGCGGTCGCCATCCAGCGTCAGCACAGGCACACCCATCCACAGGCTTTCGGCGCTGGTGGTGCCACCAGTGAAAGGGAAAGGGTCCAGGCCGATGTCCACCTGTCCGTAGGCAGCCAGGTAGTCCGCACGGGGCGAGCGCCCTTCGAGCGTGATCCTGCCCGCCTCGATGCCCTCGGTGTCGAAACGCGACAGCAGCTTGGCCTTCACCGAAGCCTCTCCCAGCTGCTTGGCCTTGAGCATGAGCCGGCTGCCTGGTACGGCGATCAGCACGCGGGCCCATAGCGCCACCACCTCGTCGTTGAGTTTGGTGATGTTGTTGAAGCAGCCAAAGGTGACATGGCCTTGTTGCAGGCCCGGCAAGCCCGACACGGGCACATTCACATCAGGCGGTGTGAAGCACATGCGTGTGTCGGGCAGACGCCAGATGCGCTCGGTAAAGTGGGCCTCGTGGGCCTCGGGGACCGTCCAGGGGTCGGCGATGAGGTAGTCGATGGCGGCCACGCCCGTGGTTGCGAAGTAGCCCAGCCAGGTGGCCTGCACAGGCGCGGGTTTGAGCGCGAACATCGGCAGGCGGTTGTAAGCCGTGTGGCCCGAGAGATCGACCAGGATGTCGATGCCGTCGGCGCGGATGCGCTCGGCCAGCGCCTGGTCGCCCAAGCCGGCGGCGGCGCACCAGGTGTCGCAACAGGCCTGGATGCGATCGCTCAACGCGTCGCGGCGCGACTGCGTCGCATAGGCGTGCAGGCTCAAACGCCCCTTGGCCTGGCTCGACAGGGCCTTGAGAACGCCTTCGATGAAGAAGCCCACCGGGTGCTGATTCAGGTCCCCCGAGACCAGGCCGATGCGCAGGGGGTGCAGGGCATCAGGCGTATTGGGCCACGCCCTGAAAGGCTGCGCGCGACTGGCCACGCGCTCGCCATAGGCCTTGGCCTCGTCAAGCAGGGCCTGGGGCTGCTGGCCGGCCACGTAGTTCAGTGCGAACAGCAGGTTGCTGGCCGCCTCGTGGTAGTCGGGCTTGAGCCTGAGCGCCTCGCGGCAATGCGCCACGGTCTCGTCGAGCCGGCCCAGGTCCTTGAGCAGGTTGCCCAGGTTGTTGTGGCCTGCGGGATCGTCGGGCTTGAGTTCGATCATCCGCTCGAAGCTCACCACGGCCTCGTCATAGCGGCCCAGGTCTTTCAAGGCGATGCCCAGATTGCAATGCGCGCCCAGGAGCCGGGGTTGCAGCTTCAAGGCCTGCCGATAGCTGGCCACGGCCTCTTCGAGCTGCCCCAGGTCGGCCAGGGCCATGCCCAGGTTGTAGTGAGCCTCGGCGAAATCCGGCTTGAGGGCGATGGCCTTGCGGTTGCTGGCCGTGGCCTCGGTCGCGCGCCCCAAGTCCTTGAGCACGATGCCCAGGTTGTAATGCGCCAGCACATGGTCGGGCTTGAGCCTGATCGCCATCTGGTGACTGGCCACGGCCTCTTCGAGTCGCCCCAAGGCGCGGTACATATTGCCCAGGTTGGTGTGGCCTTCTGCGTCGCCGGGCATCAGCGCCACCGTCTTTTGCAGGGCTTGCAGGCCGTCCTTGCCTTGCGCCAGCAGCACGGTGCCCAGGATCTTCCAGGCGAAGGGGGCGGTCGGGTACAGGTCCACCAGCAGGCGAGCACGCAGCTCGACCTCGGCATGGCGGCCTGCATTGAAGAGCGACACCAGCTGCAGGGCCTCTTCGCGGGGCAGTTCCTTGGCTTTGCTGACGGCAGGGCGGTTCTTCTTCATGATGGGGCTTTGGTGGGACTGCCCAGATTGTGCGAGAACTTCGGCCTGATCCTTGCGTGTGGCACGACACAGCGACACAGGCACCAGTTCGGCGCACCGCGCCTTGCAACCCAGGAGGCCCCATGCACAGCAAACCCGTTCTGGCTCATGACGACGCCATGGCCATCCTGCAAGCCGCCAAGCTCGAAGCCTTGAAGCAGACTTGGCCGGTGTCCATCGCCGTGTGCGATGACGGCGGGCACCTGCTGGCCTTTGCGCGCCTGGACGGCGCCAATCTGGCCTCCAGCCGGATCGCGCCGGCCAAGGCCCATACCGCCGTGATGATGAAGCGCGAGACCCGCCTGGTGGAAGAAATGATCAATGGCGGGCGCGATGCCTTCCTGTCCGCTCCGGGGCTGGAAGGCATGCTCGAAGGCGGGGTGCCCATCGTGGTCAACGGACAGTGTCTGGGGGCGGTTGGCGTCAGCGGCGTCAAGGCCCCGGAAGACGCCCAGGTGGCGCAGGCCGGCATCGCTGCCTGGCTGGCCGAGATGCGCCCATGAGAAAAGGGGTTTCACGTGGTGGAGAACATGGGGCAACCTAGGGTTGATCCGGCGTCCGTTTGGAAGCCAGACCGGGACCAACCCGGTGGTGACGCCACGCTACGCGCACTAGCCTGTGACTTGTCGAGCACGTCCTGTCGGGGCGTGACAGGAGAGCAGCATGCGTATCGGTCTGTCCATAGCCGCCATCATCGGCTTCATGATCGCGCAAGGCCTGGTGGCCAAACACGTGCAGACCGGCATGGTCCGCGTGTGCAACCCGGACACCAAGGCCTGCCAGTTCGTGCGTCGCTGAACACCTCAGCCAACGCTGGTGTCAGCCGGTGGGTATTTGCGCGCATTGATGAGCATCTTTTCCTGGGCGGTGGCCATCAGGTCCACGCCCAGTGCCGACGACATCTGCACCAGGTAGAGCAGCACGTCGGCCATTTCGTAGGCCACGGCCTGGCGCTGCTCGGCGTCGAGCTGGCGGCTTTGCTCCTCGGTCAGCCACTGGAAGTGCTCCAGCAGTTCACCCGCCTCCACCACCAAAGCCGAGGCCAGGTTCTTGGGCGAATGGAAGGGCCCCCAGTGACGCTCATCGGCAAAGCGCTGCAGGGCCTGCGCGAGCTGCGAAAGATCACGAAATGGCGTGGACATGGAAGATGCCTTTGAAGATGGCGCCGGCGAAACCAGCTTATCGAGCGAGCGGGACAGCCCTGCCTTCGCTAAGTTGATGGCAGGCGTCGTCATGTCGCTGGCGATGCTACCTCACCCACGTGGTCACACCTGATGGAGGCCTTATGTCGCTCGCCCTGCCCAACTGCTTGAACCGCATCCTGGTCCTGGCCTTGTTGTCGCTGGCTTGCACCCAGGCCGCCCTGGCCACGGCCACCAGGTCGAACGACAGCATGCCCACGGCCGCCCAGCATGTACAGGCCTTCGCCGCCGGCGTGGACCTGTGCGACAACGAACGCGTCCAGCAGGCCGTGTCCCTGATCTATGAGCAGGACGACATGCCCACCGCCGCCCAGATCGCCTTGCGCTGCGAGCTGCTGGCGCGCACACAGAAGCACCCCTTCAGCAGGACCGTGGCGGCGCGCATCCAGGCGCTGATCGCCATGCGCACGCGCGACATGGCCGCGCTCAGGCGTGCCGGCGAATCGCTGGTGGCCGAAGCACCGGTACCCGAGTATGTGGCCGACGGCCACATGTTCATCGCCTTTGCCTGCCTGTTCGGTGGTGACCCGCCCTGCGCCCGCACCCACGTAGACCGGGCCAAGGCCATGTTCACACAGCTGCACGTGGACGACGCCTTGGTGCAGCTTCAGCCGCTTGAGCAGACGCTGATGAGGCTCGAAGAACAGGACAACAGCGAAGACCGCTGAAGCCCTGGGCTGGCCTTACTTCTTGTCGGCTTTATCGCCCTTGTCGCTCTTGTCGCCCTTGTCACTTTTCGGCCGACCTGGCTTGAGCGGCTGGAGCTGGGTCAGGCGTGCTTGCAGCTCAGCTAGAGACAAACTCGCCAGCGTCTGCAGACCTGCCCGCAATAGCTCGCTCTTCTTTGCCGGGTGCTGAAAACCCAGGGCGCGCTCCTTGAGCTGGGCGATCAGGACCCAGTCCTCGGCGGGCATGGTGAAGCTGTCGCGCACCAGCTTGATCTTGGTCTTCTCGACCTTGGCTGGCTTGGCCGCCTTGGGTGCAGAAGCAGACGCAGCCTTCACGGCCACGGCCTTTTTGGCTGGTGCCTTCTTGGCTGCCACTTTCTTGGCGGCTACTTTTTGAGCGGCCGCTTTCTTGACCGCGATTTTCTTGGCAACGGGCTTCTTGACTTCGCTTGTCGACATAGGGGTTCACCTCGTAAATCGTATAAACGATTTATACCAAATAAATCTTTGTGCGGGAAGCTGCGGGAGCCCCTAGTCCAGACGGATCACGGTGTCCCCCAGCTGCGGCACACAGCCATCGGCCGGCTCATCCCAGCCGTGATGGACAACGACCTGGTCCTCGGTATGGCAGAAGGCCAGGCGCGCGGCCTGCGGCACAGTGCGGTGCACGAAGGCCTCGATGGATGCGGGCATGCTGATCCGGTAGCGGCGCTGCGCCAGGTCTGATGGCGGATGGTCGTCGTTGTGCACGAAGGGGATGAACAGGCCGGCCCACATCAACCAGCGCGAGCCCACATCGATCACGCTGGGCTCGTAACCTTGCTCGCTCAGCCAGCTCAGGGCGTTGCCGCGCGCATCGTGCGCCAGGCCATCCTGAAGGTCCAGCCGCCCCCAGGCCTGGGCCAATAGCTCCGCCAGCCACTGATTGCAGTTCTGGTAGCGCTCGCTGAAGGCATAGGCGTTGGCGCTGTAACGCGCGCTGAGCACCTGCAAGGCCTGGCGCTTGTCCAGCGCGGCGCGTGCCAGCACATCGGCTTGCTCGCGCGGCAGGAGCACCACCGAGACATAGCCCAGCGACGGGTTGTCCGTGCCCAGCAAAAAGCCCGAGATGCCTTGATCGTAGATGCGCGGCTTGCGTTCGTCGCAGGCGTAGTAGAGCTGGCGAACCGACCAGGGGCCGTTGTCGCTGTCGCGCAGGGCCACGCCGGCATGCGAGTAGCGGATGCCAAAGCGTTGCAGGTTCAGGCCGGAGCGGGCGATCAAGGCCGCCGCGCTGTCGACACGCATCAGCTCCGCCTTGATGATGCCGGCGAAGCGGAACAGCTTGTCCTGCTGCGCCGCGGTGATCTGGGCCTGCCGGTCGCAGAAGTTGAAGCCTTCGGCCTGCGCGCTGGCGGTTGCGCACCACGCCACCGCCAGCAGCGCGGTGTGCCAGCGCACGCGCCAGGCCCGTCTGGTCAAAGCGTCACGGGTCGGGTGGGTAACTCTCGGTACCAGTCGTCGGCCATCACCAGGAAGAAGGTCTGGTGCTCATCGGCCTTGGCAAAGGCCCAGCCATAAGGCCGCCGCCCGACATTGACCACACCGCCCCGACTGATCTGGTGGGTGTCCACCGTCTTTTGCGGCAGCGTCAGGGTGAAGCCGGCCGCCGCATCGCCTTCATGGCCCACGGGCTTGAGCGTGAGCTGGGTCATGCCGGGGCGATCGGCCACCGCCGCCACCTGCATGACCTTGTAATCGCCCTCGGCGACCTTGTGGTCATCGGTGGAGCTGTGGCTGATGGCCTTGAGCGAGTCGGACGCGCTGCCCACGGCAGTACTGATGCTGTCGGAGACCGAGCCCGACAAGGTGGTGTCCGCCAATGCGGCTTGCAGCATGGAGGCGCCCGCCAGCAGGGCCAGTGTCAGGCAGGCGGGGCGCAGCAGGTGCGAAAGGATGAGCTTCATGTGATCCAGGTTGGTGAATCAGGGTGTCTCATTGTCTTTCAAAAGCCGTCCCGGCCGCACATCAGCCAAACTGCGCCAGCACGGCCACCGCCTCGTCTCGCATGAAAGGCCCTTCCACCGCCATGGCCGGGCTGCAGCCCGCCAGCGCGTCGGCACAGCGCATGGGCAAGGAAGGCCCGCCCAGCGCGGCGCCGATGTCTGGCGTGGTGGCCGCATAGACCACCCGGCTGATGCCCGCCCAGAACATCGCCCCCGCGCACATGGCACAGGGCTCGCCGCTGGCATACACCGTGGCGCCCACCGTGCTGTGCTCACCCAAGGCTTGGCGGGCTTCGCGCACCAGCACCAGCTCGGCGTGGGCCGTGCAGTCGGCACCGGTGCGCTGCTTGTTGAGCGCCACCCACAGGAGCTGGCCGTCCTTCACCAGGCTGGCGCCAAAGGGCATGTCGCCCGCGGCCAGGGCCTGGCGCGATGCCTCGATGGCCGCCCGCATATAAGGTGCTTCGTGTTGTTCGCTCATGGTCAGATCTCGTCGATGGTCGTGCTGCGCGGCGTGTCGCTGCCCGGCTCGTCCATGGCGAAGCGGTCGCGCGTGCGCACGTAGAAACTGGCGCCAAACCGCGCCACGGGGAAGTAATCCTGCAGGCGCACCCGCCAGGTCTGCGTGTCGACCAGCCCCTGACGCACCCTCAGCCACTGCACGCGCCCGAAGAACACATGCCGGCTTTCGTTGTGAAGGTGCTCATGCAAGACGCATTCGAAGGCCACCGGCGCACCATCGATGCAAGGCGGCAGCACCGTATGCGAAGGCAGCGTCTGGAGCCCCAGCAGGTCGAGTTCGCTGACGCCTTCCGGGCTCTCCACGGCACAAGCATGCATGGCCTCGGCCAGGCCTTCGTCGGGCATGTGCACCACGAACTGCCCATTGGCCAGGATGTTGGCTGCCGTGTCCTTGAGGCGGCCTTGCCCGTTGTGGTGGTTGACACTGATCATCACCAACGGCGGGTCTTCGCCCACCATGTTGAACATCGAAAACGGCGCCGCGTTGACCACGCCCTGCGGATTGACCGTGGTCACCCAGGCAATGGGGCGCGGCACGATGAGACTGGCCATTAGCTTGTAGCGTTGGTAGGCCGTCAAGGCACCGAAATCGATGTCCTGCACGGGCTTCATGCTTACATCGCTCATATCATGTCGGCAGCTTGCCGTCCACGCCTTCGATGTACCACTTCATGGACCACAGCTCGCCGTCGCTGATGTTCTGCCCGGCGGGCACCTTGATCGCACCAGCCTGGTCTTTGACGGGGCCCGCGAACGGGAAGAAGCGCCCCGCCAGGATCTCGGCCTTGCGCTCGTTGTACTGCTTGGCCGCATCGGCCGGCACGGCCGCATTGAGAGGCGGCAACTCGATCATGCCCTCCTTCATGCCCCACTTGGTGTCCTCGGCCTTCCATTGCCCGGCCAGGGCCTGGCCCACTTTGTGGACGTAGTACACGCCCCAGTTCACGGTGTTGGCGGTGAGTTGCGCCTTTGGGCCGTAGCTGCTCATGTCGGAGTCCTGGCCGAAGGCATACAGGCCCTTGCTCTGCGCCAGTTGCACGATGGCCGGCGAATCGGTGTTCTGGTAGAGCACATCGCATTGCTGTCCCGTCAAGGCCAAGGCCGCATCGCGCTCGCGAGCCGGGTCATACCAGCTGTTGATCCAGACCACCTTGGTCGCGATCTGGGGGTTGACGCTGCGCGCACCATGCGTGAAGGCATTGATGTTGCGCAGCACCTCGGGAATGGGGAAGGACGCCACGAAGCCCAGCTTGTTGCTCTTGCTCATGCGCCCGGCCAGCATGCCGCACAGGAAGGCACCTTCGTAAAAGCGCGTCTGGTAGATGCCCACGTTCTTGGCCATCTTGTAGCCGGTGGCGTGCTCGAAGATGACATCGGGGTTGTCGCGCGCGACCTTGAGCGTGGGTTCCATGAAGCCAAACGAGGTCGTGAAGATCATCTTGCAGCCGTCGGCCACGAGCTGGCGGATCACACGCTCGGCATCGGTGGACTCGGGCACGTTCTCCACAAAGACAGTCTGCACCTTGGCACCATAGGTTTTCTCGACCAGCTTTCTGCCCAGGTCATGCTGGTAGGTCCAGCCCACACCGGAGACGGGCCCCGAGTAGACGAAGCCGATCTTCAAGGGCGCGGCGGCCTGTGCAGATCGGGGCACCAACGCGGTGCTCAAAGCGGTCCCGAAAGGGGCGGCTGTACCCAGGGCGGCGGCTTTCAGCCATTGACGACGTTTCATGAGGGGCTCCTGCAAAACGAGAGGGACAAGACACACGGCATCACGTATCCAATATGATCAAATCATGTATACGTGATTTTTGGTGTTTGCATGCAATTGCTGTGCCTGCGTGTATTCACTCTTTCGGTGCAAACCGGGCCTCGCCGGTTTTTGCGGGCACAATGCTTCGTCGCTGCTCCCGCTCGTTCCCACCCTTCCCGCCACGGCTGTTGTCACGCATGCGTTTGTCTCAGAAGGCCGATGTGGCCTACCTGGCCCTGCGCCAGGCCATCATCGAACAAGCCCTCACGCCCGGCACCAAATTGCCGGAAGACCCGCTGGCCGAGCAGTTCCAGATCAGCCGCACCCTGGTGCGCGCCGCCCTGGCAAGGCTGGCCTCCGAAGGCCTGATCGAGATGGGCAACAAGCGCACGGCCACCGTGGCCCAGCCCAGCCTGGAAGAGGCGCGGGCCGTGTTCGAGGTGCGCCGCTGCCTGGAGGCCGAAGTGGTGCGGCTGGTGTGCGAGCGCTGGCAGCCCGCCTGGCGTGCCACCTTGAATGCCCACGTCAAGGAGGAGCAGGCAGCGGCTTCGGCAGGGCAGGCCAATGTGTCGATCCGGCTTGCCGGCGAGTTCCACGTGCTGTTGGCCGACATGGCCGGCAACCCTTTGCTGGCGCGCTACCTGGCCGAGGTCGCCACGCGCTGCTCGCTCATCCTCGCCGTCTATGGGCGCCCGCATTCATCGGACTGCGCCGTCAACGAGCACCGAGCCCTGATCGAGGCCCTGGCGCGCAAGGACGCCAAGCAGGCCATCAAGCTGATGGCCGAGCACCTCGAAGGCATCGAGCGGCGCGCCTTGCTGACGCGCATCGTGCACAGCGATCAGGACCTGGGCAGCATCCTGTCGCAGTACGCCAGGACGGTGGGCGGCGCGACATAGTGCCGCCTCGGCTCTTCAGAGCAGACGCGCATCCGGCAGCTCGGTGAGCTTGGCCTTGAGCGGCGCATAGGTGCTGTGCGCGGTGCACAGCACCACATGCATGGGCCAAGGCTCACGGGCAAAGCGCTGCACGATGGCTGCGTGCTGTCTGCGCAGGCGCGCCATCCAGGTGAGCTCCAGCATCACCACATAGCTGGACTCAGGCGGCGCGGAAGGCATCACGCGGCGCGCGATGTAGGCGCGCTTCACGCCCTGGCCCACCTTGCGCACGATCCGCACGGCTTCACGACGCTGGTCTCCCGTGAGCGCTGCCGGATTGGCCACAGGGTGGTGCACGCTGAGTTGGGACATCTCCTGCGCCTGGCGTCTTTCCAGTTCATCACGCGCACGCCAGCGCTCGGCGTAGGTCTGCGCGCGCTGGCCATCACCGACGCGTTGCAGGAAGGCATAGGCCGCCTCACAAGCTGGCTTCGCGGCCGTCGCGTCCAGGGCCATCACACGCTCAAGCATGGCCAGGCCGGCCTCGTCGTCCCTGCCCAACCGCGTGGTGGCTTCGACGTACAAACCCAATGCATGGTCTACATGGCGCGCGTTGAAGTCCTGCAGCTGGGCCAGATGGTCTTCTGCCATGTCGGGCTCAAGCTGTATGCGCAAGCGAATCAGCTCCAGTTCCTGATCCGCACTCAGACTGGACATGGCCTTCAGCTCGGCCAGCCGCTCGCGTTGTGCCCCGATCGCCTTGTGACGCTCTTCCCAGGGTTTGGCCACATTCTGGAGCCACTCCTGCTGGACGAGGTCACGCAGGCGAGCCAGATCCGCACCCAGCCAGGTCTGCGCGGCGCTGGTGCCTCCCAGGGGCTCGGGCAGCTCGGTCAAACCTGGCTCGCCAGAGACAAGGGCTTGCAGGCGCTGCGTCAGGGCAGGATGGGTATCGGCCAGGTCGGTGCGCCTGTCCAGCGCCACCTGCAGCCACGACTGCGCCGCATCGGCGTCACCCACGGCGCCGTCTTGGGCCTGCTCGGCCCAACGCAGCGCCACATCCCGTGGCGGTTGAGGCTGCTCGCCAATGCCCTTGAACACTGCGCCCATGAAACGCTCATAGCTGGCCGAGGCCAGATTGACCCGCTTGAGCGCGCTGGCTGCGACCTGCGCGCCCACCAGCTCTGCCGAAGCCGCATCGGCCTGGTATTCGTTGGCACGAGCCAGCACAAAGGTATAGGCATTGAAGTACGGTGCGTACCAACCTACCAGCTTTTGCAGGGGGCGACTGGCCGCTCCCTGCCACTGTTCGGTCAGGGACTGGATGGTGCCCCAGGTGGAACGCAGGCGGTAGACATAGGCACCAAAACGCGAGTGCGAGCCGGCCAGATGCCCGTATTCATGCGCCACCACGGCCAGCGCCTCCTCAGGTGACAGGCTCTCCAGCAATGGCAGCCCCAGGATCAGGTAGTTGCGTGGCCAGCCGATCAGCCCGAAGAGCGGTCGCTGCATCACGGCCGCATTGACTTCGTGGGTGATCAGCACGTGGTGAAAGCGGGGGCCCTTCATGCGCCGGCGCATCTCATCCATCGCGGCAAACAAGGCCGGGGCCTGTGCTCGCAGGATTTCATGCCCCTTGGGCGCTGGCAAGCGGGTGAACAGTGCCGACATCGACGATTTGATCAGCACCCACAGCGGCCACGCCAGGACCAGCAGCAGCTTGCCCAGTTTCAGAACCACGATGGCCGCCTTGAACCCCGTGAGCGCCAATGCCAATGCTGCACCAGCCAACACCAGGATGCCCATGCTGGCCATGCCCAGCACCACGGCGAGCACGCCAAAACCAAACAGGGCCAACATCGCCACCCTGAATTGATACAGCCTGGGTGAGGCCGCACTGTCGCGCTCGATGCGCGCAACCATCTGCTCAAACTTTGTCTTGTCCATTTTGGATCTCCCTGACGGCCTTCAGCATATCAGGGGACAAAGTCAACTGGGCGGACCTCCGGGCAAGCCCCGCCCAGACACCATCGGGTATTCAGACAGTCTGGCTGGCGACGCCGATAGCAGGGTCACTCACGCTGGGCCGGCCCGTTTCCACGCGACCAGCCAGGCGATGCAGGAAGCCCGACTGCCCGTCCACAGTGACGGCCACGTCGTACCAGCCCAGGCTGTCCTTGAGCGACCAGTTCAGCTCGGCATCCGCACCAGGGCTGAGCTTGACCTTGCGTGCGCCATGGCTGGCACCGCCCGGCGCATACGCATTGCGCGACACACTCAGGCTCAAGGTGACCTTGCCGCCATTACGCAGCTTCACCTGCAAAGCGCCCTCCCTGCTTTGCTCGCAAACGATATCCAGGCCATCGACGCTGCCCTTGAAGTGGCGATAGAAGCCGCCCGGGCCCGCCACGATCAGATCGAGGCCCTCGGCCTGGGCGCCGCTCAGCGACCACTCGTCATGCAGCTGCTTGCCGGCTTCCACGGTGTAGGTGCGCGGCGCATTGGCGCTGCCAACCGCAGTGACCTGGAAGACCGCACCAGCCTGGCCCTGGTTCTTGAAGTCGATGCGACGCACGGCCTTGGCCGAATCCACCCGTGAAGCCGCGTCCAGCGCATAGGGCAGGGCACGCGACCAGCGCAGGCCAGCCTCCTGCTTGGGCAGCGCCTGCTGGGCTGGCGGCACCGGCAGATAGCTGTCGTGGCGCAGCGCATCGGTCGGCTTGTAGCCCGTGGTGGTGGGCAGCGGCGGCAGCTTGGCGTTGGGGTTCGCGAAGTTGAAGGCCGAGGTCAGGTCACCGCACACCGCGCGGCGCCAAGCCGTGATGTTGGACTCGATCAGTTGCGGGTGTTCGTGGGCGAAGCGCTGCTCGATGAAGCGAATCAGCGAGGTGTGGTCAAACACTTGCGAGCACACCCAGCCGCCGCGCGACCATGGCGACACCACAATCATGGGCACGCGCTGCCCCAGACCATAGGGGCCGGCCGCGTACTTGGCACTGCCCTTGAAGAGCTCGCCGCTCACGTCCACCGTGGACAAGCCATTGGCGCTTGAGGTGGGTGGGCAAGGCGGCACCACGTGGTCATAGAAGCCGTCGTTCTCGTCGTAGGTGATGAACAGTGCCGTCTGGCTCCACAGCTTCTCGTCGGCCGTCAGGATCTCCAGGACCTTGGAGATGTACCAGGCGCCATAGTTGGCCGGCCAGTTGGGGTGCTCGGAATAAGCTTCCGGCGCGACGATCCACGAGATCTGCGGCAAGGTGCCCTGGCTCACGTCCTGCTGGAGGACGTCGAAGAAGCTCTGGTTGGGGTTCTGGGCCACATTGGTACCGGTGCGGGCGCGCTCATACAGCGGCGTGCCGGGCGCAGCGTTCTGGTACTGCTTGAAGTACAGCAGCGAGTTGTCGCCGTAGTTGCCGATGTAGGGGTCATCCGTCCAGCCCCAGTAGCCATCGGCTGTCAGGCCCGTGCCCACGTCCTGGTAGATCTTCCAGGAGATGCCGGCCTTCTCCAGGCGCTCAGGGTAGGTCGACCAGCCATAGCCGGCCTCGGCGTTGTCCACCACCGGGCCATCGCCCTGGCCATCGTTGCCCACCCAGCCTGTCCACATGTGGTAGCGGTTGGGGTCCGTGGGGCCCATGAGCGAGCAGTGGTAGGCATCGCACACCGTGAAGGCATCGGCCAGCGCGAAGTGATATGGGATGTCCTGGCGGGCAAAGCTGGCCATGCTGTGGGCGCCCTTGGCCGCGATCCACTGGTTATAGCGGCCCTCGTTCCAGGCCTGGTGCGAGCTGCCCCAGTCGTGCGGCGTGCCTGCCATGAACTGCAGGCCCAGATTGGGCGCATCAGGGTGGAAGGGCAGCAGCACACCGCCCTTGCCATCGGGCTGATACCAGACCGGCTTGCCATCGGGCATCAGTGCAGGGCGAGGGTCGCCAAAGCCGCGCACACCCTTGAGTGTGCCGAAGTAGTGATCGAAGGAGCGGTTCTCCTGCATCAGGATCACGATGTGCTTGACATCGCGGATCGAGCCGGTTTCGCAGTGCGCCGGAATGGCCATGGCCTTCTGGACGCTGGCAGGCAACACATTGGCCGCCACCGCGCCCGCAGAAGCAGCAGAGAGACGGAGAAACTGACGACGATCTTTGGTGTCCATGGTGAGCGACCTCCGTTGCAACATCAGGAATGAATCAGCTCAGCGTAGGCCCCTCGCGTGACGGACGCATGACATGCCAGTGGTCAATCGGCGAGGTTTACAGATCTACACAAAGCCATGCTGCACGGCTTGATTGCTTTTTTGATTGATTGTTCTAGAATGAGAATTCAAAAATGAATTGTCGAAGCTGACCGACCATGGCCCGCCCCAAGAACTACGATGAAGACGCGGTGTTGAGCGCCGCCATGCACGCCTTTCGCCGGCACGGCTATGGTCCCTTGTCGATCAAGCAGCTGGAAGACAGCACGGGCCTGAAGGCTGGCAGCATCTACAACAGCTTTGGCGACAAGGCCGGCTTGTTCGAAGCGGCGCTGGCGCACTACAACGACAAGGTCGTGCAGGGCCGCATCGACACCCATCTCCCGCCTGGAAAGGGTGTGCCCGGGCTGCAGGCCCTGTTCCTGTCGTTGCTGAAAGAGCCCGACGGCGGGCGCCACGGCTGCCTGTTGACCAACACGGCCATCGAGTTCGGCGGCGCCGTGCGAGACGAGGCGCCAGGGCGGGCACATCTGCAAGCGGGGCTGGAGCGCCTGCGCAAGGCCTTCGCACGCGTCTTGAGCGAAGCCAGGGCCGCGGGTGACTTGCCGCCCGGCATCGACATCCCGACCACCGCGCTGCAGCTGCTGACCCTGTACCAGGGCATCCTGGTGCTGGTGCGCTCTGCCTCGGTCGATGACCGCAGTCTCAGGCGCTTGATCGGGGCCGAATTCCGCCCCTTGCAGGGCATTCACACCCAGAAGAACATGCCATGACTGTTCACACGCTCTGGGCGCACTATGGCCGCCTTTCAGGCCAATGTGCCGCCCTGAGCGGCCGCTTCAGTGCACAGCCGGCACCCGGATCGGCCCCGGGCGGCAATTGCCCTTGACACCGGCCCCACAGGCCTGGGCTTGCAGCGACTTGCTCAGGCACACCCGCACCTCCGACAACTCGGGCCCACTGCACACCACAGCGAGCGCCGTGGCCGGCATGCCAGGGTTGGCTTGCACCACGGCCGAGGCAATGTCCTGGGCCGTCATCTGAAGGGTGTGGGTCGGGGCGTCCATCGATGCGGGCACGTGCACACTGGCATGCGCCTTGTCCGCCGTCTTGAAGTAGTCCAGCGCGCTCATGCCCGAGCAGGTGCCATGCTTGCCCCATTCATGGCTGATCAGGTTGGCGCTGGGAAAGACCTGCTGCCCCTCGGCGATGGCCTCGGGCGTCAGGTGCTCTGGTGTTGCGCAGTCCTGCGGGTAACCGCCCCGCGCATACTGTGGCCACAGGCCATGCAGCACGAAGCCAAAGCCCTTGCCACCGCACTGCGCCGTGTCCGAAGGGTGCGTGAGGCAGTAGGTGGGCGACCACGACAAGCTCATCACGTAGTAGTCGAACTGGCCCGCCACATCGTGCGAGCCACCGCCCGCTTGACCCGTTGGATGACCTTGATGGCCATGACCGTGGTGCCTGGCCATGGCCGGCAAAGCCGCAGTGGACACAAGGACGACCAGACTGATGCAGCGCAATGCATGGTTCATGAAAAACTCCTCTGCTTGAATGTGCCCGCAGTGTCTGCCCAAGCCGCCGACCTTACAAGCAAACGGGCCCCCAAGTATTAGGGATCAGGGTGGCGGATACGCCGCACCACGCTGGGCGCCACGCCGAACCAGCGCTTGAAGGCCTGCGAGAAGCCCGAGAGATCGCCAAAGCCCATCTGCTCGGCAATGTCGGTCAGGCTCAGGCTTTCGTCGGCCAGCAGCTCGCGCGCTCTTTGCCCGCGCGACTCCGCCAGCATCTCCCGAAAGCCCGTCTGCTCTTCCTGAAGACGCCGCTTGAGCGTGCGCTCGCTCAGGTGCAACATGCGCGCCACCTGAGCCAGATCAGGTGCGGCATCCAGCGGCGCAGCAGCCAGGTACTGGCGCACCAGCTCGACCGTGCCCAGGCGCGCGCGCCGGCGTTCCATCAACTGCGCGCACGCCTGTTCGCACATGGCCACGGTCACCGGGTTGGCCTGCGGCAGGCGTTGCGCGAGCAGGCGGCTGTCGAACGCCAGGGTGTTGGCCGCAGCGCCATACTGCGGACGCAAGCCCGAGACTGCCGTCAGGCGCGCCAGCATGTCGGGAGCGGGCCATTGCCTTTCCCTGAGCGTGAAGCGGCTTAGCTCATGGCCTGTGCCGACCGTCTCGCGCATGAGGCGCGCGGCCGCCGCCATGTCACGCTCGATGAGAAAGCGCCGCACCCGCTGCTCGACCTCGGGCTCGCCAAAGCTCAGCACACACTGCTGCGCGTCCTGCTGGCATGAGATCAGCGAAAACGCAAAAGTCAAAGGGATGAAACGCAGCGCCAAGGCCAGGGCATCGCCCACAGTGGCACTGCTGACCAGGCCAAAGCCCCACATGCCATAAGTCGAGAAGCTGTAGCGCAGCCCCACCTCCAGGCCCACGCCGGGCTCGTACTGCAAGGCCTTGAGCAGGTTGCCGATGAGCTTGAGCTCCTGCGTGGCCGTGATCTGCACCTCGGGGTCATCGAGCTGAGGCTGTGACAAGCGCGTGCCGGCCAGCAGCCGCGCCAGAGGCACGCCCCGTTCCAGGCCAAAGTCGACCAACAGCCTCGCGCTGGCCGCGCCGCGTGTGAAGTCCCAGAAGCTCATGCGGGTCTGTCCTCATCCCCTTGCTGCTCATTTGGCCCAAATCATAAAGGAGCTGACCCCTGGCGCCATTCCCATTCACCCTGAGCCCGGGCACCATCTGCCGCGTTCAAGGAAGGTCCCATGTCAGACAGCAGCAGCACACCGCCAACACCACCCTCGCCATTGCGCGTCATCATCATCGGCACGGGCTTTGCGGGCCTGGGCATGGCGATTGCTTTGCAACGCGCCGGCATCTACGACTACCTGATCCTGGAGAAGGCACACGACGTCGGTGGCGTCTGGCGCGACAACAGCTACCCCGGTGCGGCCTGCGATGTGCCCTCGCACCTGTACTCGTTCTCGTTCGAGCCCAACCCCAACTGGTCACACGTGTTCGCGCGCCAGGACGAGATCCACCAGTACCTGCGCCATTGCGCCGACAAGTACAAGCTGCATGCACGCATCCGCTTCGGGGCCGAGGTAACCGAGGCACGCTTCGATGAGCCACGCGCGTTGTGGCAGGTCACTTTGCGCGATGGGCAGACCTTGTTCAGCCAGTTGCTCATCACGGCCACCGGCCAGCTCAGCCGCCCGGCCTATCCGCGCATTCCCGGCATCGACAGCTTCCAGGGCCGCACCTTCCATTCCGCCCGGTGGGATCACGATGTCTCATTGCAAGGCCGACGCGTGGCCGTAGTCGGCACGGGCGCATCGGCCATTCAGTTCGTGCCGGCCATCGCGCCCAAGGTGGGTTCGCTCAAGGTGTTCCAGCGCTCGCCAGCCTACATCCTGCCCCGCCCCGATCGGCCCTATGCCGCCTGGGAAAAGGCCTTGTTCAGGCATGTGCCTTTGGCCAGGAAGCTGCACCGCGCCTGGATCTACACACGCTACGAAGCCCAGGCCCTGGCCTTCACCCGCTTCAAGGACCTGATGAAGGTGGCGGCGGGCCGGCCCTTCAAGCGGTTGCTGCGCCAGCAGGTGCCCGATGCCCGCCTGCGCGCCCTGCTCACGCCGAGCTACCAGATCGGCTGCAAGCGCATCCTGCTGTCCAGCGAATACCTGGCCACCATGGCCCGGCCCAATGTCGAGCTGATCACCACTGGCATCCAGCGCGTGACGCCCGAAGGCATCGAGACCACGGATGGCCAACAGCACCCGGTGGACGTGATCATCTACGGCACAGGCTTTGCTGCCACCGAGTTCCTCGCCCCCATGAAGATCACCGGCCGCCAGGGCGTCGAGCTCAACGAAACCTGGCGCCAGGGCGCGCAGGCCTATCTGGGCATGACAGTGCCGGGCTTTCCCAACTTCTTCATGCTCTATGGCCCCAACACCAACCTGGGGCACAACTCCATCGTCTACATGCTGGAAAGCCAGATCGCCCATGTGCTGCGCTGCATCCGCATGATGGGCCAGACCTCAGCCCAGACGATGGAAGTCGACGCCGCGCGCTACACCTTGTTCAATGCCCAGGTGCAGCAACGGTTGCGCCACACGGTCTGGCAAGGCTGCACGAGCTGGTACGTCGATGCCAACGGCCACAACAGCACCAACTGGCCGGGCTTCACGCTCAGCTACCGCTGGCTGACACGCCATTCGAGCATGGCAGCCTATCACCTCACCTAGTGTTGTGTCCTGCAAATAACTGGCATTAATCTTGAATGCCATGCGGTATCTTGGGAACGGAGATACCGCGATGAGAACAGGCCGACCAAAGAC